>NZ_LGXZ01000042.1 GCF_001238295.1 Ruegeria sp. 6PALISEP08 | reverse complement strand
GGAAAAGCTGTTCGGTCCAGCGATGGCATTATTGAATGACAGGTCAGTGTTACCGTCGATCACATATACGCCACGGGTTGAGGATCCGAGCGTGGTGGTGCCGTTAGATTCAATGGTGGTCGTCTTGTGACCGATTGTGCCGTCATTGTTCAGGTCGGCGTTATAATCCGTCTCAACATCCACAACGTTGGAGATGGTGTTGCTGCTGATATACTGGCCGGATCCATCAGTGACCCATTCACTATAAGTGCCATCGGTGTTTTGCCATAAAACAAGGAAGCCGCTACCCGATGCCTCGGCCTGAATGGCTTGCCAGCCAGCGAAGCTATTAGGCCCGGCATTTGCCCCGGCATAGGTTAGTTGAACGTTGCCATTGACCTGGTATCCATTTTGCGTGGAGTAGACGAGCGTTGTCGGTCCAACGGCGTCAATCGTGTTTGTGGTATGTCCAATTGTGCTGTCATTGTTCAGGTCGGCGTTATAAAACGTCTCAACATCCACGAT
>NZ_LGXZ01000041.1 GCF_001238295.1 Ruegeria sp. 6PALISEP08 | reverse complement strand
AGCGTTTGAGCTGGCATCAAGGACATCTTGCCAATTGCTGCCTCGAGCGACAGCAAACCCCGTTCGCGCACATAAGATCGAAGGATTTTGGTAAACGCTCCAGCCGACCGCGGGTGACTGAATACATTGTCGGGAAGTGGCCAGTCACTACCTTCATAGTTCAGAACAGCCCCGCTTTCGCCGAAGTAGGACCAGAATACTGCATCCGACGCAATCATGACCGCCGGGTGGGTAACGGATGCATCCAATAGCGCGAGCGCTTCCGGATCGTTCTCGTCTAGAAAATGCCATGTGACAAAAGTGCCAGGCTCGTTGTTCTGGTAATCGGTGAGCTCCTCTTCTGTCATGCGATCTGCGCCCAATTGAAAGTTCTGAGCCGTTGAGCTCATGCGTTCTCGCCATTCGTCGCCTGAGAACATCGCGGCTCCTACAACGGTGTTCGCGGCACCATAAGGATAAGCCTCTACTGTGACCTTAATGCCTTGAGCTTGTGCTCGTTCCACCAAATCAAGGGTGGCGTGGATGTCCTCTAATGATGAACTGTTGATATGACAGATATGCATGTGTGCGCCTGTAAGCGCAGCGTTCGCAATCAATTCTTTTATTGCCTCAAAAGACCCCTGCGGCTCCAAATTCGATGCGTAACGCACGTGCGTAAACGTGGCCACGCCATAGTCAGCGGCCATATTGGCCAACGCAAAGTACTCTTTTTGTCCGTATCCAGGCGCGTATCCTGCATTAACGCCGATACCCAACGCCCCCTCTTTCAATCCTTGCTC
>NZ_LGXZ01000040.1 GCF_001238295.1 Ruegeria sp. 6PALISEP08 | reverse complement strand
CACGGTTCTAAAACTGAGCGGTGAACATGTCTGATCTCTTCTGGCTGACGGATGCGCAGATGGCGCGTATGGAGCCCTACTTTCCAAAGTCCCACGGCAAGCCACGCGTCGATGACAGGCGCGTCTTGAGTGGGATTATCTTCATCAATCGCAATGGCTTGCGCTGGCGCGACGCACCTAAGGAATACGGGCTGCACAAGACGCTGTACAACCGTTGGAAACGGTGGAGCGACAAGGGCATCTTCGCGCGGATGATGGCCGGTCTGGCCGCCGAGCACGGCGAACAGAAGACCGTCATGATCGATGCCACCTACCTGAAAGCGCACCGCACGGCGTCCAGTTTGGGCGTCAAAAAGGGGGGCGTGGACGCCTGATTGGCCGAACGAAGGGCGGCATGAACACCAAGTTGCACGCCATCTGCGACAGTCAGGGACGCCCGCTGAACCTGTTCGTAACCGCAGGACAGGTCAGCGACTACATTGGCGCACGGGCGTTGTTGAGCGGCTTGCCAAATGTCGGCTGGCTGCTCGGAGATCGCGGATATGATGCCGACTGGTTTAGGGAAGCGTTGAAAGACAAAGGGATACGCGCTTGCATCCCGGGCCGAAGGCAGCGCAAGAGACCTGTGAAGTACGACAAGCGTCGTTACAAAAGACGGAACCGGATTGAGATCATGTTCGGCAGATTGAAGGACTGGCGACGTGTGGCAACCCGCTACGATAGATGCCCGAAAGTCTTCCTGTCAGCCATCGCACTCGCCGCACTCGTCATCTATTGGCTATGAGT
>NZ_LGXZ01000039.1 GCF_001238295.1 Ruegeria sp. 6PALISEP08 | reverse complement strand
CCGTCAAAAAATAGAAATAGCAATTGACGACTTCGTGTATGAAGGTCGTGCAAAAGGCATAAAAAGCAAGAAGCTAGCGGATGACTACTCTGGTGGCTATATCGTTGTAAAGGACGCAAATATGGCGACTGCCGTGGCCGAAGGACAGACCTTGATCGCATTTCCAAAGAAGTCCGCAAATTTCATTGTGGACCTAACCGGTACGAAGAAGGCTATGGAAGAAGGTCGCAAGTGCAACCTTGCACTTGCCAGCTAACTTAGGCCGCTACTCAACCCCAAAAAGTTGAGTTGCCTTTTTGTCAAACCCTTACGTGGCCCCGCAGTTTGTGGGGTCATTTGTTCTTCGTTTTTGTCTCTTCACCTCAAGCTTCAAGCTTATGGTTATCCAGCCCGAACTGGCGCGGGTGTTGTCTGGAAAACGACGATTTTTGGTTTATCCAAGTGAGTGGCTAGACCGAGTGCTACCTTCAAACAAGGCAACGCGGTTTTTTATTGCCCGTGTCTGCTTTGTGTCCGCGCAGCAGTCGCTCAGGAAAACTTGCCGACTGACCGCTTCGAGCCCAGAGCGGCGAATGCTGTCTTTGACATCAACGTCTGCGATGCGCGAAAAGCGGGCATGGCGTATCTGCTGAGCATTCGGCTTGGCGAGATGGAACCGAGTTCGCCTGGACAAAGGAGGCTTTGACCGCATGATTTGAAACACAGAGTTCCGCAAACTGCAGAAACTGGTCCTATCGGGACGGAGACTGGATGACCTCGTGATGCAAAGTCGATGCACCTCACCGGGTGACTTCTCAGCGGACTTCCAGAAGGCATCCCGTAACCAACGCCATTGTGGTGCGGTTCGTTCGACCCCGGAGAGAACCATGAGCCCGATGCGACCTAATTCTGCCCTTGAAATCGAAA
>NZ_LGXZ01000038.1 GCF_001238295.1 Ruegeria sp. 6PALISEP08 | reverse complement strand
CAATCCCTCTTTGTCGAAGGAGAGCACGCGTATTTCAGTGCCAAAAGGAACTTCCAAATTTCGGTTTCTCCCAGCCAAACCGATGCGTTTCTGACAAGTATATGGATATCCCTCTTGCACCGTGTCCTGGATTTCAGGTGGGACCCCAACCAGGTCATTCTTCGCGTCAGTAACCCGGATGCGCTGCCCGGTCAGTTTCACGGCGTTCGGGCAATCAAGTGCAATCCTCAAGGTTTTTCGATCAGGTTTCCCTCCAGCTGGTTAAGTTACAAATTACGACCAGAGGCACTGGAAAACCCCCCAGACTACAGGGTCATGGATGGGGATCTGGCCGCCCCGCAGGATTTCCTTGCGGGACTGAAAGGCCTGATCAGGGTCCATCTTGCAGATTCAGGATTTGGTGTGGATGAGCTTGCGGACCTTTGCGGCTTTCATCAGGAAACACTGAACAACCGGCTGGAACCTTACGGTCAAACGGCGTCCCAAGTGATCGCGCGCATTAAGCAGGAAGAAGCCGAACGCCTGCTAGCAAAAGACAATAAATCCGTTGGCGAGACAGCGCAAAGGCTTGGCTATGCCGACCCAACCGCCTTCTCCAGAGCATTTCGTAAATGGACGGGCGTATCTCCGGCAGCCTACAAGAAATCAAACCGGAAGGACTAGCATTGCTCCTGAACATCGCCATCGGTCTTCTATCTGCATTTTTTCTCTTTGCTTCATCCATCAAGATTTTTGGGTGGCAAAAGAAGGTCTTTGAAATCCAGTTAGGCATGTTCGAAAGCTACGGCCTCAACAGGCAGATCATGTTCCTCGTCGGATGCGGGGAACTTTTCGGGGCAATTGCCATCTGGTTTCAATCGTCGTGGATCGGGCCCCTAGGAGCACTTGCGTTGCTCTGCACATCTGTTGGAGCGATATTCTGCCATCTAATGTTCGATACTTGGAAGCAGGGTATACCGGCGACGATAACAGGGACACTGGCGGCTCTTGTTTTGAACGCTGGGTATTCGAAGCTTCTAAACATACTGTAACAACGGCCACCCGACCGATACCAGGAAATCCCAGGACAGCGATGGAGCGTCCACAACGGGCCTTTATTCTCGACTTTGCAAAGTCCGCTTTCTGCG
>NZ_LGXZ01000037.1 GCF_001238295.1 Ruegeria sp. 6PALISEP08 | reverse complement strand
CCGCCTTCGCGGATGGCGAAGCGCAGGCCGTTTTCCATCGCGATCGGTGCGATCAGCTCAACCTCGAACGACACGTTGTCGCCGGGCATAACCATCTCGGTGCCAGCCGCCAGGGTCACGGTGCCGGTCACATCAGTGGTCCGGAAGTAGAACTGCGGACGGTAGTTCGCGAAGAACGGCGTGTGACGGCCACCCTCTTCCTTGGTCAGGATATAGGCTTCGGCTTCGAACTTGGTGTGCGGTGTAACCGAGCCCGGCTTACACAGAACCTGACCACGCTCAACGCCTTCACGGTCAACACCACGCAGCAGCGCCCCGATGTTGTCGCCCGCTTCACCGCGGTCCAGCAGCTTGCGGAACATTTCAACGCCGGTACAGGTGGTTTTCGAAGTGTCGCGGATGCCGACGATTTCGATCTCGTCGCCAACGTTGATCACGCCACGCTCAACACGACCGGTCACAACAGTACCACGACCCGAGATCGAGAACACGTCTTCGATCGGCATCAGGAACGGCTGGTCAACGGCACGCTCTGGGGTGTCGATATACTCATCAACAGCCGCCATCAGTTCGCGGATCTTCTCTTCGCCGATTTCAGGGTTGTTGCCTTCCATCGCGGCCAGAGCCGAACCGGCAATGATCGGAATGTCGTCGCCGGGGTAGTCATACGAAGACAGCAGCTCGCGGATTTCCATTTCCACCAGTTCCAGCAGCTCTTCGTCGTCAACCTGGTCCACTTTGTTCATGAACACGACCATCTTCGGGATGCCAACCTGGCGGCCCAGCAGAATGTGCTCACGCGTCTGCGGCATCGGGCCGTCAGCTGCGTTCACAACCAGGATCGCGCCGTCCATCTGCGCAGCACCGGTGATCATGTTCTTGACGTAGTCAGCGTGGCCGGGGCAATCAACGTGCGCATAGTGGCGGTTGTCGGTCTCGTATTCCACGTGGGCGGTCGAGATGGTGATGCCACGAGCCTTTTCTTCAGGCGCGCCGTCAATCTGGTCATACGCTTTGAAGTCACCGAAATACTTGGTGATTGCTGCGGTCAGCGTCGTTTTACCATGGTCAACGTGGCCAATCGTGCCGATGTTGACGTGCGGCTTATTACGCTCAAACTTTTCCTTTGCCA
>NZ_LGXZ01000036.1 GCF_001238295.1 Ruegeria sp. 6PALISEP08 | reverse complement strand
CCTGAGCCTAGCAAGCAAAAGTGTCATGAGCCGCGTTGTTTTCTCTGGGTTCGTGGAGTCTGGGGAGTCGTCGTCCAAATCTTTATTGTAGTAGTTGATCTCCCAATGAACGGGACGGTTGTTAACACGGATATCTCCGAAGTCATGTTCACTGCCTGCTTCGCAGCTATCGTCCCCAACCTTTCCACCCAGTTGCTTGACTATGGTATCGACCTCGGCGCGACCTAGATTTTGTATTCCCATCGAGATCATGACGATACCGTCTGCACCCGATTTTCGGAAAGTGTCGTTCAATGTTCGGTTCTTTTGAACTCGCGATGCGGCAATAGATTGTTTGGCACCACTGATGCTTCCGTTTCCAACCATGGAAAAGGTCCTTTCATTTAGGATATATAGAGATGGCTTTTGGGCAGGAATTCACTTCCTGAAACTGACGCGCATTGCGTGTGCTATACTGTCGGGCATGGTTCACGCAAAAAAAGCAGTGTTGCTTTGGCTGCGCATTGTCAGTGTACTATCAATCGACAAAAATGTCAAAAAGAGACCAATTATCAAAAAGTTATCCTGTGGCAGCAGACTTGGATTAAGTCACCCAGCCACTACTGAATTCCACCCATTTCTACGTCATTCTATGCCGCGTGGTTGCTAGGTGGTTGCTGTAGGCACAAGAAAATCTCGCCTATTCTTGCTAACCCTTTGAAAAAAGTGGTGAGCCGTGCAGGATTCGAACCTGCGACCCACTGATTAAAAGACTGTTAATGATATCATTGTATCAGTAGCTTAGTAAAAATTTTTCCAGGCTAGCCCAATGCTAAAGTGAGATACCCTGCATGCAACAGCCTCGCCTCAACCCAATATCCGATTCCTCCAACCGCGGTCGTTGAGGCGTGAAAGCGGGCGTTACGCTCGCGCAGGTCGCTTCTGAAGGGCTAGTTTACGTTGCTCAGCCAAAATTTATAGAAAGGTTCAGATGACCGCTTCGAGCCCAAAGCGGTCACATTATCTTTGAACCTCGCGGCGAATTGCTTGGCCTGAGTTAGCGTCTAAGACGAGGACACCATCATCAACAACTAACGTGCCGTTTACGAGAACGGTTTGTACCCCGACAGCGGATTGGTTCGCGTTCTCGTAGGTGGCTAGGTCCGCCACTGTCTTGGGGTCAAAGACGACAATGTCGGCATCCATTCCAACTTGCAGGCGCCCTTTCTTTCTCATTTGTGGAACGAATTCCTCA
>NZ_LGXZ01000035.1 GCF_001238295.1 Ruegeria sp. 6PALISEP08 | reverse complement strand
ACACCCTCATCCGGTCGATCAGACAACTTGCGTCGGAACTGGATGAAACCGCCGTTGTTTTCTGTACTCACGGTCCCGGTCAGCCGCGCGAATGCGACATCACCTTCCGAACGAAACTGGACCTGCCCTGAAGAAACTCCTCCCATGACGGTGTCGGCGACGTAGTCCCAACGCGTCTCCGGAGACTCGGAGAAGTCCTCAGTAAGATTTCCATCAGCCTGTGCCATTGTAGATCCGATGATAAATAGACCTGAAACAAGCCCAACGAAGTTGCCACGCATATTGTTCCTTCTCAGTTCAGTATCGCAATGGAAAGGTTAAGTGCCGTGGCAAATGCGACCCATGCTAAATACGGCAGGAAGGCCAGTGCAGAGACTCGATCAGTGTGCCTGACTTCAGCGATGAACACGACGATGACAGCCAGCAATGCTACAATGACCACAAGGGCCAACCACGGCATTTGCAGAACGAAAAAGGTTGGGGACCACAAAAAGTTCAGACCCATCTGCGCCCACCACAGCTTCATTGCGGTCGAGCTTCGGTCTGTTTCGAACTGGCGCCAACCCACCATAGCGATCAAGACATAAAGCACCGTCCAAACCGGCCCAAAAATCCAATTTGGTGGATTGAAAGCCGGTTTAGAAAGCTGCGCGTACCAATCGCCAGGTGCGGTCAATGTCCCGATCAGGATGCCGCCGCCCACCACAAGCGCAAGGAATGCTATGCGGATCAACCAATTCGACATTGTTGGACAGCTTTCAGCAGTCCTTTGTCGTCACGTTGACAAGTGCTTCGGAAGAGAAGGTCGCAGTACTGGTCTTATCCGCATCAGTATATGACACCGTGGCGCCTTCGATCTCCGACCCGGTTACGGTGATTTCGCGTTGCCCGATAGTGTCATCTACATCGATGGTAAAGGCGAGTTTGTCCCCGGCTCCGAAGGAGGCGATCTCAAGCTCAATTGAATCTTGCCCGTCCACAACCGCTGGAATTTGCCGCAGAGCATCTGCACCCTCAACGAATTCGAGAGGTTGGAATACCTCTACACCCGCGCCTTTTTCGGTAACGTCGAAAATCAGACGTCCGGCAGATTGCGACAAGTCAATTTTGAGGGTCGAAGCTTCTACTTCACAAGCTCCAACATTTGTCAAAACAAAACGGTCTTTGGGTGCGCCTTCTATGAAGCGAATTTGAACTCCGGCTTGAAGCGAGGTGGCTGCAAGTGATCCAAGGATCGCCGCAAGAATACTCTTCGGGAGCATATTTATCTCCTTCCTAATTGGTTCTTGATAGATACGCTTCGGCGG
>NZ_LGXZ01000034.1 GCF_001238295.1 Ruegeria sp. 6PALISEP08 | reverse complement strand
TGTAACGGCATTGGATTCCTTGGAAACCGCTTGAGTGTATCTGGTAAAAAAGTCTCCCAATGTAAGGGCTTCTGCCAGCATATCGCCGAGCGGGAGAAATTTGACAAGGTCAACGGATTGCCCGACCCGTGCGCAAAAATCCGTTGAAGTGGCTTCTGCCACGGCCTGATAGATCTGGTAGACGGTATCGTGGCGCAGGAAATTCTTCGGGTCCATTACCTGCGCTTCGTTCAACCCCAGAGGATCAAGAACAAACGCGGGTTCGACCCCCACGCTGCGAAGCGCTGCGACAACCGGACCCGCAACTGAAGCCCTGACGAGAGGCAGCGACTGATCCGTGTTATTACCAAGTCTTCTGGTCATCTCTTCTCCAGAAATTCGCAATATTCCCGAGTGCGGGAAATTCCCACAATAAAATTATGAAACCTTGCAGTTTTCGAAAACTATTTTTCACGAACCGGCAAATTGTCAGGCATCAAGTTATTCGAATTCTATAATGACTCCTAAATGTACCTTTTGCGATTCTTGTTGATAGGAGCCCTGATGAACGGATGTCTGACGCGCATACTTGTGCCCGCAGTACTGGCTGCGAGCCATCTGTTTCCAACTCATGCGGCTTCACAGGAAGGTACTTTCCCGATCCTTTTCACAAATGTTCATGTCTTTGACGGGGTGAACGAGGCGCGGATCGAAAACGCAAGTGTTTTGGTCGTCGATAACCTGATCGCCGAGGTCTCGACTGAGCCGCTTGCCGTCGCCAATGCGCAAATCATCGACGGCGGTGGGCGCACACTGATGCCCGGACTGATCGATGGCCACAACCATATCATGATGCCAGCGGCCCCTAATCAGGCGGTGAACGGCTGGCACTGGGGATATCTCAGTGCTGTCGTGGGCCGCGAGGCGGAGAAAATGCTCCTGCGCGGTTTCACCACGCTGCGAGATACAGGGGGTCCAGCCTACGGCATCGCCAGAGCAATTGACGAGGGTATTCTGCCGGGCCCGCGGATCTATCCCAGCGGTCACTTCATCAGTCAGACTTCCGGCCACACGGATTTCCGCTCGTTCAACGAAAGCCATACGCGTGACAGAAGCAGCCGCAATGCCTTTGAAAGTGAGTTTGGTTTCATGGCGGATGGTCGGAGCGAAGTTCTCGCCTACACCCGTGAAACGTTGCGCCGGGGGGCAACACAGATCAAGATCAGCGTAGGCGGCGGGGTCGCCTCCGCCTTTGATCCGCTAGACACGGCGCAATTCACGCTCGATGAAATCAGGGCCGCCGTCGATGCGGCCGAGGACTGGAACACCTACGTTCTGGCGCATGCCTATACGGACCGCTCCGTTTTGCGCGCTGTGGAGGCGGGCGTTCGCAGTATCGACCATGGGACGTTGATCTCGGAACTAGATACTATGATCGCGATGCGCGACGCGGGTGTGATCTACAACCCTCAAGCCGTCGCCTTCACGCCGACTCCCGAAAGCGTGGCCTCACTTCCACCCGAAACCGTTGAGAAATCACGCCCCGTCGTCGAAGGGCTCGACAGGTCCATGCGTCTGGCAAAAGAAAGCGGTGTGACGATCACCTTCGGAACGGACGTCTTCGGCTCGCCCGAAGCGTTGGGCCGGCAGAACGACGAATTTGAACTTAGAAAGCAGTGGTTCACGTCGCATGAGATCTTGGTTCAGGCCACATCAAACACTGCAAAACTGGTGGCCATGTCAGGTCCTCGAAATCCTTACAAGGACGGACCGCTTGGCGTGATCAAAGCCGGTGCTTATGCAGACGTGCTTCTGGTTGAAGGTAATCCAGTTGAAGATGCCGGACTACTGGTCGACTACACAAATAACATCGATCTG
>NZ_LGXZ01000033.1 GCF_001238295.1 Ruegeria sp. 6PALISEP08 | reverse complement strand
GATCTTCAGATTGGTGTCGGGATCGGACAGCAGCAGGATGTCCTCCAGCGGGTTCCCATCGACCAATAGAAGATCGGCGTATGCACCCTCTTCGACCACACCCAGCGGGCCGTCCTGATAAGGATTGTTCAAACCTGTAAGACGGTTCATGCGCGCGCCGTTTGACGTTGCGATGCGCAAAATGTCGAAGGGTGTGAAATTCGCTTCAAGCAGGTATTTGAACTCGTCGCTCATCTTCTTGTCCTGCTCTAGCGTTTGGTCCCAGTTGTTGATGAGGTCAGTGCCCAGGGTATAGAGGTCGATCATGCCTGGCGTGGTTTGAATTACTTCAATCATGTTGGCCGCGGCATCCCGCACCGTCTTCCACTTCGCAAACGACGCTGGTGTGTAAAATGCTTCGGCCTGTTCGGTGGAGACCGAGTAGACCGGAGCCACGGCGGTCGCAAACATGATCTGTTTTTGAACCATGACCTCGGCCACTTCTGGAGTCAGAAACGGGATGTGTTCGACGGTCTTCGCGCCATTGTCGATACAGTTTCGGATCGCCTGTTCAGTGAACACATGGCAGGTTACATAAGTGCCCCACTGTTCGGCGGTTTTGACTGCCATCTGGATTTCATCGGCTTGGTACTGAAGCGAATGCAGGGGGTCGAACTCGGACGTAACACCGCCGCTGACCATAATTTTGATCTGGGTTGCCCCGCGGCGCAGGTTCTCGCGTACAGCCATCCGGATCTGATCCGGCCCATCGGCTATAAAGCTCATTTCACTTTCGACCCAATGTGATGGTCCTTGCCCAGACAGTGTGGGATGCCGGTCGTTCAGTTTACGGAAGTCCGCGTGCCCGGATGTCTGGGTGATGAAGGCTTCAGAGGAGTAAATGCGCGGCCCGGGAAACATGCCGGAATCTATAATGCGAGCGATGGATTTTGCTGGTCCGCCTAGGTCCCGGACAGTGGTGAACCCATTCATCAGGATGCGCTCGGACCGGATTGTGGCGACGCCGCCAAGATGGAATGGAGTGATGTTCTGGCGCAACCCGTCGCTGAGCGGATTGAAGACCAAGAGATGAACGTGCTGGTCATGCATTCCGGGCATCAGCGTGCGTCCACCACCGTCGATGACTTGCGCATTGGCGACGGCAAGCGGCTCAGTCGAGACCTCGGCGATCAGGTTATCGACGACCAACACGTTTGCGTTCTCGATCCGCGCCTCGTTCACCCCGTCAAAGACATGAACATTTGTAAAAAGGATCGGGACGCTTTCCTCCTGTGAAGCGGCATGAGTTGGAAACAGATGGCTCGCAGCCAGTACTGCGGGCACAAGTATGCGCTTCAGACATCCGTTCATCAGGGCTCCTATCAACAAGAATCGCAAAAGGCACATTTAAGAATCATTATAGAATTCGAATAACTTGATGCCTGACAGATTTCCGATTCGAGAAAAATAGTTTTGGGAAACTGCATGGTTTCATAATTTTTTTGTGGGAATTTCTTACACTCGGGAATATTGCGAGTTTCTGGAGAAGAGATGACAAGAAGACTTGATAATAACACGGATCAGTCGCTGCCACTCGTCAGGGCTTCAGTTGCGGGCCCGGTTGTCGCAGCGCTTCGCAGCGTGGGGGTCGAACCCGCGTTTGTTCTTGATCCTCTGGGTTTGAACGAAGCGCAGGTAATGGACCCGAAGAACTTCCTTCGCCACGATACCGTCTACCAAATCTATCAGGCCGTGGCAGAAGCCACTTCACCGGATTTTTGCGCACGGGTCGGGCAATCCGTCGATCTTGTCAAATTTCTCCCGCTTGGCGATATGCTGGCAGAAGCCCTTACATTGGGAGACTTCTTTACCAGGTTCACACAAGCGGTTTCCAAGGAATCCAATGCCGTTACG
>NZ_LGXZ01000032.1 GCF_001238295.1 Ruegeria sp. 6PALISEP08 | reverse complement strand
ACTTTAACCGAACAATGTGTCACACAAGCCGCCGCAAGGCGGCTATTGTCGTTCTGGGCCAGCCCAATCATCGCTGAAAGTGCCCCTTCCAGTTCGATCTGAACGCCCTCGTTGGTGTGCTCGACCGAGACACGTTCGATCAAGCTCCGGATAATCTCCAAGGCCCCTGTACGGATCGCCGGGTCCGATAGTGCCTGTGCCAGATCGGCGACCTTGGAGCGATAGAGTTCCGACAGGTTCGGGTGAAGGCGCACCGGTGGCGGTGCGGGTTCGAAGAGTTTTGCATCCAGATCTGCGATCTGCGTTTCGAGATCTTCAAGCCTCGCTTGAAGTCCGGGGGTGCGAATGCCCTCAGCGATTGCGTCATAAAGCCCATTCAGTTTGCGCGCAGCTTTGTCCCGCTCGGATTGCAGACGGGTCCGGGCTACCTCCACTGTGCCTGCTTCTGCGTAGGCGGCTTCGCTGAAGGACTTGATAAAAGCGGTCACAGCGTCGGGCTGCATCAGGCGCTGACGAAGCAAATCCATGACGGCGTCTTCCAGGACATTGCGTCGAATAGATTGCCTGTGCGAGCAGGTGCCGAGCTTTCGCGCGGCAGAGCAGGCAAGGTAGTCGCGTCCGACTGTGGCGAGTGGCCCTCCGTAGGTGCCGCAGAATGCAAGACCTGTCAGGAGGTGCTTCTTGCGACGCTTCTCCCAAAACCGGGTTTCCTTGATGGCTTTGACGCGGGGTTCGGCCTCGATCTCACCTTGTCGCTGCTTGACCGCCTCCCACAGCTCATCCCCGACGATCCGCAACTCAGGGACCTCCGCGATGATCCACTTGGACGGATCGTTTAGACGGGAAACACGTCTGCCGGTCTCCGGGTCCTTGATGTAGCGCAGCCGGTTCCAAACCAGGCGGCCGATATAAAGCTCATTGTTGAGGAGGCCCGTCCCACGCACTCTGTGCCCTCGAATGGCCGTGTCACGCCATAACTTGCCACGAGGACCGGGGACACCCTCGGCGTTCAGGCGGCGCGCAATTGCTTTTGGGGAGTGCCCTTCGGAGAACTCTTGAAGCACCCGCCTGACAATCTCAGCTTCCGCTGCGTTGATCATTCGTTCTCCCGTGACGGGTTGGCCGTCGGGACCAAGACGCCGGACGACGTCATAGCCGTAGCTGTTTCCGCCGCCGGAACGGCCAAGCTCGACCCGCCCGCGAAGACCACGCCGGGTTTTGTCGGCTAGGTCTTAGAAGAACAATTGGTTCATGGTGCCCTTGAGACCTACGTGCAATTCGCTGATCTCGCCTTCTGCCAGTGTCACGATGCCAACACCTGCAAAACTCAGCCGTTTGAAGATCGCCGCGATGTCAGCCTGGTCCCTGCTCAACCGGTCCAGCGCTTCCGCCAAAATCAGATCAACCTGTCCTTCCTGTGTTGCATGGAACAGCGCTTGCAGACCAGGGCGCAACATGGAGGCGCCGGAGACCGCACGATCAGAATAGGCGTCAACAACAGTCCAACCTTCCCGCTCAGCACGTTCCCGGCACAGTCGCATTTGGTCATCGATGGATGCGTCTCTCTGCATTTGGCTGGAGAAACGGGCATAGATTGCAACTCGGGTCATCGCCGGGCCTTTCTCTTCTGGTTGATCAAAGCCGCGTAGTCGCGGCCCGCTTCAATTGTCTGGGCGTGGATGTAGTGGCGCTCGGCGGTTCCGAAGCTCGTATGCGCAAGAATTGGTCGAATTAGCTTGGCGTGTTCCGGAGAAGAGCGAGCCAGGGTTGTCGCGGCAGCATCCCGAAAGAAATGCGGTGGAATACGGCGACCCGTCAGCTTCAGTGTCTGCTCCGCAATCCGGGGGCTCAGCGCGTCTTTCTTCAAAGGAGTGCCAGACCGGCCAACCCACAGGACATTGTGATGCTGTTGGCCACGCTCCATAAAAAAGGGACGGGCTTCGTTGATATAACGGCGCAAGAGCGGCTCAACGTTCTGGGGAACATCAGCTTCCCAGGGATGCCCTGATTTGGTGAGATCCCCGGGCAGCGCGACGGTCATCGTGTCTGCTGCGACATACAGGGATGTTCCAATCCGAAGGCCCGCGAAGGCGCGTCGCCGCATCGGCATCAGGGCCAACATCGCTATCATGGTGCCATCCCGCAGGCACATCATACTGCTTAGCGGTGTTGACGCAGCTTCTGCATGACCCGTCGCCAGAGACAGCCCTGCACGGAATAGAACCTCGCTGGACAGCACACGCCCAAGTTTACGATCCCGATCACCTCGACCCGCGGCGCGCTTCAATCCCGCTTTCAACTTCCGCTGAGCGGCCCAGTCCTGCGTCGGGTCAGCCACGGAGAGGATACGCAACACGCCATCAATGAACATAAACCGGGTCATCGGCCGGGTGTGTGAGAGGTCCCGAAGCCAAGCGGAAAGGCGCGGCAGGGTCCCGCGTCGAGCCGGAGGCAGTGTGATCGCCTCCGCGTCGCTGGTAATCAGCCATTGCAGCCATCGGGCATAGCGCAATTCTAACGTCTTCAACGAGGTCGCGCGTAGATGTGAGAGCGCACCGCAATCGTCAAGCGGTCCCCCTTCCGTCTGAAGGTTGAGCCACATATCCCGGTCTTGCGCGGGCCATTCGTCGAGCGGCAGAACAAGGCTCATCAGCGACGCCCTTTCTTGGCGTCTATCAGGTCAGCAAAGGCGCGTGTTGCCGAACGTGCCTCAAGACCGGAATACATGTTGATCGTGTGGCTGACCTCCGAATGCCCGAGCAACCGGCGAGCAACCTCGTAGCCGCCGGGATTGGCGTCGAGCCAGTTCATCACTGCGAAATGCCGAAACAGGTGGGCATTCATCTCCAACCCTGTTTCCTTCCGGATCCGTTTGGAGACGCGGGTAGACAAAACGCCGGAATCAACCGAATGTTGACCATCCCGGCGGGGAAAAAGCCAAGGCGTTCCCGCGGGGCAGAGCTCCGGGCAGCGAGATTTGAGATAAACGTCGATCATGCGCAATACATCACGCGGGATCTCGAACTCGACAGGTCGCTCATTTTTTGTCTCGCCGTCTTCCAGAACTAGGTAGGCTCGGCCATCACCGGGACGGTGCAGGTGGCGTTCCAGGTGGATGTCAGCCAGGTTCTTCACGCGAACCGGGCAGACCAGCAGGATGGCGATGGCGAGCGCATTTTCGCGCGGCAGAGCTCAGCCGTACGGCTTGGACGTGCCGCGAGGTCGCGCGAAAATCCGTTCAGGCAGAAGCAGCAGGCGCTGCTGATGCCGGTCCTCCTGCAACACCCGCAGCCGGCTTTTTTTTTGCGGGTCATTCCATTCTGAGGTTTGACGGC
>NZ_LGXZ01000031.1 GCF_001238295.1 Ruegeria sp. 6PALISEP08 | reverse complement strand
CCAAATCAGAACATGAGTTTCCGATTGGCGAAAACCCCGCCTGTTTTTGGCGGGGTTTTGTTTTTGAGTTTACTCGGCGGCGTCTGCGTATGCGTCCATTGGGGGGCATGTGCAAACGAGGTTTCTGTCGCCATATGCGTTGTCGACGCGGTTGACGGGGGACCAGTATTTGTCGACGCCCATGGAACCCGGCGGGAAGCAGGCCTGTTCACGGGTGTAGGCGCGGTCCCAGTCGCCGACCAGATCGCGCACCGTGTGGGGTGCGTTTTTCAGCGGGTTGTTCTCCGCGTCGATCTTGCCGTCGATGATGTCCTGCGCTTCCGAGCGGATCGAGAGCATGGCATCGCAGAAGCGGTCGAGTTCCGCCATGGGTTCCGATTCCGTGGGCTCCACCATCAGGGTGCCCGCCACCGGCCAGGACATGGTCGGCGCGTGGAAGCCTGAATCGACCAGACGTTTGGCGATGTCGTCGACGCTGACATGCGCGGCCTCGTCCAGGGGTCGGGTGTCGAGGATGCATTCATGCGCCACACGGCCGGTCTCGGAGGTGTAGAGGATCGGATAGGCATCGCTCAGGCGCGCCGCGATATAGTTGGCGTTCAGGATCGCCACCTTGGTCGCCTGTGTCAGACCCGCGCCGCCCATCAGCAGCACATAGGCCCATGAGACCGGCAGGATCGAGGGCGAGCCAAACGGCGCCGCCGAGACCGGACCCACAGCAGTGCCATATTCCGGGTGGCCCGGCAGGTGCTCGGTCAGGTGCGCCTTGACGCCGATCGGGCCCATGCCGGGGCCGCCGCCGCCATGCGGGATGCAGAAGGTCTTGTGCAGGTTCAGGTGGCTGACGTCACCGCCAATGTCACCCGGGCGCGACAGACCCACCATGGCGTTCATGTTGGCGCCATCGATATAGACCTGACCGCCGTGATCATGGGTGATCTGGCAGACCTCCTGCACGGTGGTCTCGAACACACCATGGGTGGACGGATAGGTGATCATGCAGGCGGCCAGATGGTCGGAGTGCTTCTCGGCCTTGGCACGGAAGTCGGCGACATCGATGTTGCCGTTCTCATCCGCCTGTACCGGCACAACCTGCCAGCCCACCATCTGCGCCGAGGCCGGGTTGGTGCCATGCGCCGAGGTCGGGATCAGGCAGACGTTCCGCTGCCCCTGCCCGCGGGCGAAGTGATAGTTGCGGATGGTCAGCAGGCCCGCATATTCCCCCTGCGCGCCCGAGTTGGGCTGCTGGGAGATCGCGTCATAGCCGGTGATCTGGCACAGCTTGTCGTTCAGATCCGCAATCATCTCGTGATAGCCCTGCGCCTGATCTTCGGGGCAGAACGGATGCAGATTGCCAAACTCGGGCCAGGTGACCGGGATCATCTCGATCGTGGCGTTCAGCTTCATGGTGCAGGACCCCAGCGGGATCATCGCCCGGTCCAGCGCCAGATCGCGGTCGGCCAGACGGCGCATATACCGCGTGATCTCGGCCTCGGCCCGGTTCTGGTGGAAGATCGGGTGGGTCAGATAGGCGCTTTCACGCAGGGCGTAATCCGGCAGGCGGTATTGCTTGTTCGAACTGTCATCCGCCCGATCGATGCCGAAGGCGCCCCAGACCGCCTCGATGGTCTCGGGGCGGGTCTGTTCGTCCAGGCTGATGCCCACTTTGGTCTCGCCCACCTTGCGCAGATTGACGCCCCGGGCCACAGCGGCCTCCATCACCACGTTCTGCAGATGGCCAACCTCAACCGTGATGGTGTCGAAGAACACCTCCGGCTCCACGGCAAAGCCCGCCTCTTCCAGACCGGCGGCCAGGCGCGAGGTCTTGCGGTGCACCGATTGCGCGATGGCCTTGATGCCATCGGGGCCATGGTACACGGCATACATCGAGGCAATGACAGCCAGCAGCGCCTGCGCGGTGCAGACGTTCGAGTTGGCTTTCTCGCGGCGGATATGCTGCTCGCGGGTTTGCAGCGACAGGCGGTAGGCCTTGTTGCCGCGGCTGTCGATGCTGACACCGATGATCCGGCCCGGCATCGAGCGCTTCAGCTTGTCGGTGGTTGCCATATAGGCGGCGTGCGGGCCACCATAGCCCATCGGAACGCCAAAGCGCTGGGTCGAGCCGATGGCAATGTCTGCACCCATCTCACCCGGTGACTTCAGCAGTGCCAGCGACAGGATGTCGGCAGCAACAATGGCAATGGCTTTATGTTCATGCAGCGCCGCGATCTCGTTGGTGAAGTCGCGCACATGGCCATGGGTGCCGGGATACTGGAAGATGGCGCCAAAGACGGAGCCTGCGTCCAGCGTATCCGGGTCGGCCACCTGCACGTCGATGCCCAGAGGCTCGGCGCGGGTCTTGATCACGGCGATGGTCTGCGGGTGGCAGTTCTTGTCGACGAAGAAGGCCGCGTTGTTGGCCTTGGACCGGCCGCCGCGCTTGGCCATCGCCATCGCTTCCGCCGCAGCAGTGGCTTCGTCCAGCAGCGACGCATTGGCCACGTCCAGCCCGGTCAGGTCGCTGACCATGGTCTGGAAGTTCAGCAGCGCCTCAAGCCGGCCCTGGCTGATCTCGGGCTGATAGGGCGTGTAGGCGGTGTACCAGGCCGGGTTTTCCAGGATGTTGCGCAGGATCGGTGCCGGCGTGGTGGTGCCGTAATAGCCCTGACCGATCAGCGAGGTCAGAACCTTGTTCTTGCTCGCCACCTCTTTCATGTGAAACAGCGCATCGCGTTCCGTCATCGCCGGACCCCAGTCCAGCGGCTCTTTCTGCCGGATCGCGGGCGGGACGGTGGCGTCGATCAACTCGTCCAGCGTCTTGAAGCCAATCACCTTGAGCATGTCGCGCATCTCGGTGGGTGACGGGCCAATGTGGCGGCGATTGGCGAAGTCATAGGCTTCGTAGTCGGTCAGTTTGAAGGCCATTGCAGCGCTCCTATGGATAGGTCAGGTCCGGCGGAGGCTGCAGGAGCCTCCGGCGGGGATATTTTTAGCCAGATGAAGGAGCGGATCCGTGAAAGGCTCCGCCGTTCGGAGTCAACCGATGAAGGCTTTGTAGCCAGTTTCATCCATCAGATCTTCCAGCTGCGATGCGTCGCTGATTTTGATCTTGTAGATCCAGGCTTCGCCCTCGGGGTCTTCGTTCAGCGAACCAGGGTTGTCGGCCAGCGCCTCGTTCACTTCAACGATCTCGCCATCCACCGGAGCATAAAGCTCGGACGCGGCCTTGACGGATTCGATCACGCCGATCTCGCCGCCTTTTTCGAACTCGTCGCCCGCTTCCTGCTGCTCGACAAAGACCACCTCACCCAGCTGCTCGGCTGCGTGTTTGGTGATGCCCAGCGTGGCGGTGTCGCCCTCAACGGTCAGCCATTCATGCTCTTCGGAATAATAGGTTGCCATCTTGTCTTTCTCCTGACTTCAACGCTTGTAATTCTGGGTGACAAAGGGCAGCGCCACGATCTGCGCCGGTTGCGCCTTGCCCCGGATGATCAGGTTCACCTTCTCGCCCGGCTCGCCATGGCCTTTGCTCACATAGCCCATCGCAACGGGGCCACCCACCGTGGGGCCAAAGCTGCCCGAGGTGATCTGACCGATCGTGTTGCCCTCGAGGCATTGCACTTCCACGCCCTGACGCGCAGGCGCGCGGCCATCGGGCTGGATGCCCACCAGCTTGCGGGCAGCCCCCTCGGCCAGTTCCTTTTGCACACGCTCGGCGCCCGGGAACCCGCCTTCTTCTTTGCGACGCTTCTGGATCGCCCAGCCGAGGCTGGCCTCAATCGGTGAGGTGCTCTGGTCGATGTCATTGCCATAAAGGCACAGTCCCGCCTCCAGCCGCAGGCTGTCGCGCGCGCCCAGACCCGCCGGTTCGCAATCCTCATGTGCCAGGAAGGCCTTGCTGACCTCAATCGCCTTGTCCTCGGGGATCGAAATCTCGTAGCCATCCTCGCCGGTATAGCCCAGCCGTGAGATGCGGCATGCGACGCCGTTGATATCCGCCACAGTGGTTTCCATGAACTTCAGGTCCCGGGCCTCAGGGCAAAGCTCGCCCACCACATCTTCGGCCTTGGGGCCTTGCACCGCCACCAGAGCACGGTCGAAAATCTCGGTCACTTCGACGCCGTCCAGGTGAGCTTGCATATGCGGAATGTCCTGATGCCGCAGCGCCGCGTTCACCACCACAAAGAAATGATCGCCCGCGTTCGACACGATCAGGTCATCCATGATCCCGCCTTCAGGGTTCGTAAAGAACCCGTACCGCGCCTTGCCTTCCTTCAGCGTCGCATAAGCCTGCGGGCACAAAGCTTCCAGCTTCTCACCCACATTCTCACCCCGAAGGATCACCTGACCCATATGAGACACATCAAACAACGCCGCCTTCTCACGACACTGCTTATGTTCGCCCATAATCCCCAAAGGATACTGAACAGGCATCTCCCAACCAGCAAAATCAACCAGCTTACCACCCAACTCAACATGCAACGAATGCAAAGGCGTGCGTTTAAGTGAAGTCATTGCGGATACC
>NZ_LGXZ01000030.1 GCF_001238295.1 Ruegeria sp. 6PALISEP08 | reverse complement strand
CTTCGCGCTGGCAAACGGACATCCGACAGAAACAGTCAGATGACCGCTTCGAGCCCAAAGTGACCGATGTTGCGTTCGGCGCAAATGTCAGCACTGCGCAGAAAGCGGACTTTGCAAAGTACAGCAGACTGCTCAAAGCGGGCATTCCTTCCAATAGCAGCGTATGCGGCTTTGAGCTGGAAGCAGACTTCACGGTTGCGCCCCGACAACTTGTGTCCTGATGAAGCTTCTTTTGTATCGTTTGATTGATCTTCCTTGATCGGTAGGACGGGTAAACCTTCAAAACTAAGCTGCAAGTATTCGAGCATCTCGTTCGTATGGATCCTCACGGAAATGAACGGTCCCATCTTCTACCCACGCAGTCCAATAGGTCAAAAGGACCGGTATGGGCTCGGGTAGGTTATCTCGCGTTGTCTTCCCGCTATCCAAAATGGATTGCATCTTTTCGATTGAGTAGCAAAACTTAGGATATCCAAGCAGACTTGTTCCCTGGTCAACTGACGTTTCCCGCAACTACCGACGCCTCTTTGACAATGCTATTACAAACTCACTTCGGTGTTTCGCCAAAGTAACCCCCAAAAAATGCGATCATTGCCAACAACACACTAACCAGTATCACAATCACAAACAGTGCTCCGCTTCCTTTGGCGAAATATCCCAATGAGACTAGGCCAACCACGAAGATGACAACTAAAAAGTACAGTACTGTATTATCCATCTTAACCCCCGAATGAATTGTCTAAACTCAAGGACTACTTACTCCGCAAAAAAGTCCGGTCTGAAGACTATTGGAAAGGCGACATCAAATGGCTTTCGACGATTGTCGAAAGCCATGCACAGTGGCGAACAAAACCGGGACCAGTATCATTGTGAGCATCGTACCCACCGTCAGTCCACCCATGATCGTCACGGCAAGACCCACCCAAAACACGTCTGGAAGTAGCGGTATGACACCCAAAACTGTAGTGGCTGCGGCCAGGACGACAGGGCGAAGTCTTGAAGCTCCGGCATTCAAAACCGCGTCGTAGCCCGGCTGACCTTCAGCCAAGTTATCGTTGATCTGATCGATCAGAACGATTGCATTTTTGATCATCATGCCCGCTAGGCTCATGCCCCCAAGCAACGCAACGAATCCAAAAGGAGTGTTTGTGAGAAGCAAGCTCGGAACAATACCTATCAGTACAAAAGGTACGGTCAGGAAAATGACCAGCGGTCTGCGGTATGAGTTAAACAACCCGACGACGATGAGAGCCATAATCGAAAACGCGGGTATCATTCCCGGAATCAAAGACGCTTGCGCAGACACAGTGTCCTCGTACTCTCCACCCCATTCCATGCTGTAGCCCGGCGGCAAGTCAGCCTCCAAAGCTTCAAAATCGGCAAGAACTGCGGCGCGATAGCTTGGCAGAGTTACGCTATCGATTGGATTGGCTTGCACCGTCAGCACACGGCGCCTGTCGCGACGATTGATCGTCGGGTCTTCGAGCTGGATATTCACGCCGCGTACGACCTGCGCCAATGGGACAGGCTCAACAGAAAACGGTGACTGAAGTTGCAACAGTTCAAAGTTGTCGACGGCAGCCACGTCTTCTGCGCCAGGCCGAACGATGATTGGCAGCAACTCGTCACCTTCGCGGTAAAGGCCGACCGAACGCCCGTCAAATGCACGTTTTGTCGTGTTACCAAGATCTTCATAGGTGATGCCGGTCCATCGCGCTCGGTCCTGGTCATAGGCTGGGACAGTTTTCAGTACACGGTTGCGCCAATCGGTGCGCGCCACTTTCGTCCATTGATGCTGATCTAATATCGCAACTGCTCTGTCACCAATTTCGCGCAATGTCTCAGGATCAGCATCCGCTGGGCCGACAATGCGGTTCTCGAACGCCCATGTATTGCTAGGTCCGACACCGAATTGGCGTGTGAAAGAGGTCGCCTCGGGCATATTGGCTGATATCCAAAGCGATATCTCTTTGGTCATCTCGGGGATGTCACGGTAGTCTTCGACGTTCACAATGACTTGCGCGTAGGAAGGGTTTGCTCCTTCAGGGTCGACCGGCAGGTAGAAACGCGGCGGGCCAGCTCCGATAAAGCTGGCTATACCGGTCACGCGATCGTCCATTTCCACCTGTTCTTCAATCCGCGTGATCGCTTCGGAAACGGCTTCAATACGGGTCCCCTCGGGCGCGTAGTAATCGATCATGTATTTGGTCATCGACGAGGTTGGGAAGAAAAGTTGCGTGACTGAGCCAAAACCAACTCCGGCAACAACCAGAGCACCCACAGCCACTCCGATCGTCAGGTAGCGAACGCGGATAGCGGCAGACAGAAAGCGGCGGTAAACAGCGTAAAGGCCGGTGTCGAAGGTCTCACTGGCCCCGCCCTTTGGCTCCGGTAGCAAAGCAACGCACTGTAGTGGCGTGACCGTCATCGACAGCAACCAACTCACCAGCAGCGCTATCCCGACGACTGAGAAGAGCGTCCGGCAGTACTCCCCCGCGCTCTCGACGGACGCGAAGATCGGGTAGAACGCCATAACCGCGACAAATGTCGCACCGAGAAGAGACATGGCAGGGCGGGTTGCCGCATCGATCGCGGCTTTCGCGCGGTCTATACCTTGCGACATCCGAACCATGGCGCCATCAGCTACGACGATCGAGTTATCGACCATCATGCCGAGCGCAATGATCAGCGCCCCCAATGACATCCGTTGCAGATCTATGCCCAGTGCTGCCAATGGGATGAAGGTTGTAAGGATCGTCAGGATTAGCCCGCTGCCGATTATGATTCCCATACGAACACCCATCGCCAGAGTCAAAACGACCAGGACAATCGCGACGGCTTGGCCAAGGCTCACAAGAAAACTGCTAACCGCAAGGTTTACATCGTCGGATTGCCAATGAACCCGTTCAACCTCGATTCCCACCGGCAGGCCAGCGATCAGTTCTGATACTCTCGCGTCTACGGCCTCGCCAACGCTGACGACGTTGACACCAGACTGGAAGGATATTGCCAAACCAATAGATGGAAGGCCGTTAAAGCGCATCATGGTTATTGGCGGGTCAGTGTAACCTTCTTTAACCTCAACGATTTCACCCAGCCTTAGCAGCTCTGGCCCCCGACGCTGACCGCTTTGAACCTGATCTAGACCGCTCGGCCGGACAACTAAGTCTGCGATTTCAGCTGGGCTAGTGAACGTCCCGCTTGGCGCAATACGCATGCGGTAGTCACCGATATTCACTCGCCCTGCATCCACAATCGCATTCTGGGTTTGCAGGGTATTGAGAATGGTCTGAGCTGAAACGCCCAAAGCAGCCAAGGCTTCTTCCCGTGTTTCTAGATGAATGACCCTGTCGCGTTCTCCCCACAGATCAACGCGGCCGACACCGTCGATCAACGAGAGCTCTCGTTTGAAATCTTCGGCGAAACCATCAAGCTCTTGAGCGGAGAACCCATCAGACGTCATAGCCAGCAGTAGACCGAAGACATCACCGAAATCATCGTTGATAGCAGGACGACTTGCGCCCGGGGGCAGGTTTGTTTCCACGTCTCTGACTTTGCGGCGCAGCGTGTCCCAGATTTGTGGCAGTTGGTCCGACCAATAGTTTGGGCGGATTTCGACTTTAATGGTCGACACACCCGCCCTGCTTTCGCTCGAGATGTAATCAATCTCTTTAATCTCTTGGAGCTTCAGCTCGATCCGTTCTGTGACCTCCTGCTCAACTTCTTCGGGGCTAGCGCCAGGATAGAGAGTGGTCACAACCGCAGTTTTGATAGTGAACTCGGGGTCTTCTAGCTGCCCCAGACTAAAGAAAGCCGAAATGCCGCCCAACGTGAGCATGACAACCGTGAACCAAACGAATTTGGCGTTGCGGATTGAGAACGCCGCGAGACCCATTACTCTGTATCCTCAGAAAGTAACGAAACTTTCTGACCCTCTCGCAAAGAGTTCGCTCCGGCAGTGACTACGACGTCACCAAAATCCAGACCTTCACTAACGGCCACCCCTTGCGACCGGGGCGTGCCAAGCGAAACCTTCCTTGCTGTTACGGTTTCTGAGCCGGTATCGAACACCCAGACGTGCGGATCTGCTTCCCCTTCAGGCACGAAAACCGCGCTGGCAGGAACCATGATCGCATCAAATGGTTCGTGCCCCTCCTTTGGCTGGCCACGGACGCGCCCTGCCATACCCGGAAGAACAAGTGCGTCTTCTGGTTGCTCCATAATCAACGTGACGGGGAAGGTTCGGGTCGTTGCTGAAGCCTCTGATCCAATCTCGCTGATTTCCGCCGGTAGAACCACATCCCCCAGAGCGTCAAAAGTTACGGTTATGTCTTCAATATGCGGGATCAGGGCAATGTATCGTTCCGGGATATCGATTACCACTTCGATGTGCTCAGCATCGAGTATGCGCAGCACCGGAGTCTGTGCCGCGACTTCTTCGAAATCTTCTATGTATTTAGCGACCACACGGCCATCGAACGGCGCAGCCAAACTTGTATAGGTTAAATCCAGAGTGGCTCTGTCCAGAGCACCTTGGACAGAATTGATTGCCGCCTGAGCAGATGTTTCGCCCGCGACAAACCGGTCGAGTGTAGCCTGAGCAGCAACATCTTTTTCGACCAGTGATCGTTGCCGATCTGTTTGCAACTTGGCGTTTTCAAACGTCGCCTGCGCGCTCTCAAGTTCTGCAGTAAGCCGATCGACTTCGGCCTGGTACGGGGCTGGGTCCAAGGCCGCGATGACGGCACCTTTCGTTACAAGGTCGCCAACCTGAACATCGACACCGACAACATTGCCCGGCACGCGAAACGCCAACGACACTTCGCGTGCGGCTCTCGCCGTTCCGACAAAGTAGCGGTCATGCAAACTGGATAGGTCAGAAATCTCGGTGGCTCTGACAGGTCGTATTAGTGTTTGGGTTGCTTCTTCTTCTTTCTCCCAGCAGCCGGTAAGCAACACGAAGGCTAAAAGCCCAACCGATAATCTCTTCATATCCCCCTCCCGTGCCGCCCGCGTTCCTCTCTTCGTCTCCGTGAAGGTGGCCCAACTTGCGGATTTTGCGCCTAAAGCTGTTGCAATTGTACGCGCTCACTAATCAAAGTCAAAAATCCGAATTTGTTTAGCGGTGGTGGAGAGAAACCCGGGTACATCTTGTCAAACTGACAAGACAACTTCGCAGTACGACGTCGCCTCGATGCTGCTGTTTGTCTTATCGGCAGTACAGAAGGTTTGTTTTTCGAGTTAGTGTAGCTGTGTCAAAAGTTAAGCGTGCAGAAGTTACACCGTGATTGAGCAAAGCTAAGGCCGTCGTCCCGCCCAACGTGTGGAGCGGAAATGTCTGCTTTTGGCAAAACGCTGTCATTGCATACTTCTGAGCCAATGACAGCTTTGTCCGCATGGCGGTCATAGGCTCGTCTTCATCGGAGGTCCGACTTGATCAGAAGCGGCCATTTAGTGTGTGAATTACGGTCTGAGACGGGAGATCGGTTTCTATGAT
>NZ_LGXZ01000029.1:2500-6123 GCF_001238295.1 Ruegeria sp. 6PALISEP08 | reverse complement strand
GGTTGCGGGAGTAGGATTTGAACCTACGACCTTCAGGTTATGAGCCTGACGAGCTACCGGGCTGCTCCATCCCGCGACACTTTTGTTGGCCTATTGGTTACGCGCCTTGAGGCCTTGTGTTGGTCTACGGCCTTTTTGGCTGTTTGAGACCGGGTCGTATTTTTTTATCGTAAGAGAGAAGGGGGATTTTTCTAGGTTTGGCGGTGACCTACTCTCCCGGGGCTTAAGCCCAAGTACCATTGGCGCGGCAGTGCTTAACTTCCGGGTTCGGGATGGGACCGGGTGTTTCACTTGCGCTATGACCACCAAACCGAGGAAAATCCCCGTCGCGTCTTTGCTTTGCAAAGCACGACGAGTGGCATGCAGCGTATTTGGGTGCAAATGCGCGTTGCCACTCGGTAGTTATGTCAATCAACGCCGCAGCGTGTTGCTGCGAAGTTATCCATGTTTAATGAGGTGTATGTTTTTGGCTTATTTGTTCGCCTACCGCTTCGCTACTTGAGGCGGTTGGCAGTCTTTCCATTACTGGATCAAATCAAGCCTATCGGGCGATTAGTACCGGTCAACTGAACGCATTACTGCGCTTACATCTCCGGCCTATTGACGTGGTGGTCTTCCACGGCCCTCAGGGAGACCTTGTTTTGAGGGGGGCTTCCCGCTTAGATGCCTTCAGCGGTTATCCTGTCCGATCATAGCTACCCAGCACTGCCGTTGGCACGACAACTGGTCCACCAGTGGATCGTTCACCCCGGTCCTCTCGTACTAGGGGCAACTCCTCTCAAGTCTCCTACACCCACGGCAGATAGGGACCGAACTGTCTCACGACGTTCTAAACCCAGCTCACGTACCTCTTTAAACGGCGAACAGCCGTACCCTTGGGACCTGCTCCAGCCCCAGGATGAGATGAGCCGACATCGAGGTGCCAAACACTGCCGTCGATATGGACTCTTGGGCAGTATCAGCCTGTTATCCCCGGCGTACCTTTTATCCGTTGAGCGATGGCCCTTCCACTCGGGACCACCGGATCACTATGGCCGTCTTTCGACTCTGCTCGACTTGTCAGTCTTGCAGTCAGGCTGGCTTCTGCCATTGCACTCAACGAGCGATTTCCGACCGCTCTGAGCCAACCTTCGCGCGCCTCCGTTACGCTTTAGGAGGCGACCGCCCCAGTCAAACTACCCGCCACGCAGGGTCCCGGATCCGGATAACGGACCGCGGTTAGACATCAAGAGTGCGAAGGGTGGTATCTCAAGGGAGGCTCCACAAGAACTGGCGTTCCTGCTTCAAAGCCTACCACCTATCCTGCACATCACAATCCTGATGCCAGTGCGAAGCTGTAGTAAAGGTGCACGGGGTCTTTCCGTCTAACCGCGGGAAGCCTGCATCTTGACAGGCAATTCAATTTCGCTGAGTCGATGTTGGAGACAGCGGGGAAGTCGTTACGCCATTCGTGCAGGTCGGAACTTACCCGACAAGGAATTTCGCTACCTTAGGACCGTTATAGTTACGGCCGCCGTTTACCTGGGCTTCAATTCAAGGCTCTCACCTCTCCTTTTAACCTTCAGGCACCGGGCAGGCGTCAGACCCTATACGTCGTCTTGCGACTTCGCAGAGCCCTGTGTTTTTAATAAACAGTCGCCACCCCCTGGTTTGTGCCCCCAGCCCCTAGTTGCCTAGGAACCGGGCCTCCTTCTCGCGAACTTACGGAGGTATTTTGCCGAGTTCCTTCAACATCGTTCTCTCAAGCGCCTTGGTATGCTCTACCAGTCCACCTGTGTCGGTTTAGGGTACGGTCTTATAGGAGGGCTATTTCCAGGAACCTCTCAGCAGCCCATTCAATCCGATAAGGATGAACTACCTCTGAGATCCGTCACCACTCCACGGCCTAGGAATATTAACCTAGTTCCCATCGCCTACGCCTTTCGGCCTCGGCTTAGGGGCCGGCTTACCCTGCTCAGATTAGCTTTAAGCAGGAACCCTTGGACTTTCGGCGAGAGTGTCTCTCACACTCTTTGTCGCTACTCATGTCATCATTCTCACTAGTGATCTCTCCACCGGATCGCTCACGCGCCGGCTTCATCGAA
The DNA here is from genome assembly GCF_001238295.1 of Ruegeria sp. 6PALISEP08. Lineage (GTDB taxonomy): Bacteria > Pseudomonadota > Alphaproteobacteria > Rhodobacterales > Rhodobacteraceae > Ruegeria. The sequence continues at coordinate 4,039 of NZ_LGXZ01000029.1, read as the reverse complement.
AAGACTCGATCCTCCAAGGTGCCCCGAAAGACACTAAAGAGGATAAGTCTTATGTCACACTACGCTCTGCTACCATGCCTTACGGCATCCTAAGCTTCGGCTCATGGCTTGAGCCCCGTTACATCTTCGCCGCAGGACAACTTATTTAGACCAGTGAGCTGTTACGCTATCTTTAAAGGATGGCTGCTTCTAAGCCAACCTCCTGGTTGTTTTGGTCGTCCCACCTGCTTTCCCACTTAGCCATGAATTGGGGGCCTTAGCTGTAGGTCAGGGTTGTTTCCCTCTCCACTACGGACGTTAGCATCCGCAGTGTGTCTGCCATCTAGTACTCCCGGGTATTCGGAGTTTGGTTAGGATCAGTAAGCCTGTGGGGCCCCATTACCCATCCAGTGCTCTACCCCCCGGGGTATTCGGATGACGCTCTACCTAAATAGATTTCGCAGAGAACCAGCTATCTCCGAGTTTGATTGGCCTTTCACCCCTAGGCACAGCTCATCCCGATCCTTTTCAACGGATGTGGGTTCGGTCCTCCAGTAAGTGTTACCTTACCTTCAACCTGGCCATGCCTAGATCACTCGGTTTCGGGTCTGATCCCACGAACTCATACGCCCTATTAAGACTCGCTTTCGCTACGCCTACACCTAACGGCTTAAGCTTGCTCGTGAGACCAAGTCGATGACCCATTATACAAAAGGTACGCCGTCAGATCTCGAGGATCCTCCGACTGATTGTAGGCGTTCGGTTTCAGGTACTGTTTCACTCCCCTCGTCGGGGTGCTTTTCACCTTTCCCTCACGGTACTGGTTCACTATCGGTCAGCAAGGAGTACTTAGCCTTCGAAGGTGGTCCTCCGATCTTCAGACAGAATTTCACGTGTTCCGCCCTACTTAATACGTCCGTCAAAGCTTAGAATACGGGGCTGTCACCCGCTATGGCCATGCTTCCCAACATGTTCTTCTCACTTATCCGGCTCGGCTGGTCCCCGTTCGCTCGCCGCTACTAGGGGAGTATCAATTGATTTCCTTTCCTCCGGGTACTTAGATGTTTCAGTTCCCCGGGTTTGCCTTTATAACCCTATGTATTCAGGTCATAAATACTTGATTAAGCCACCTATTGATTACCCAGAGGGTAACAATAGAGAGCTTTCAAGTGGGTTGCCCCATTCAGAAATCCATGGATCAAAGCTTATTCTCAGCTCCCCATGGCTTATCGCAGAGTATCACGTCTTTCATCGCCTCTTGCTGCCAAGGCATTCACCAAACGCCCTTCTCGCGCTTGATTTGATCCAGAAAAAGAAAGACTTGATATTGGCACTACCGCCTCTTCGGCTACTTGAGTGCGTTTGACCGCACACAACCAAAGCTGCGCTAGTAATCAAATCAATCACGATGACCCAGCTGGTAACTAAAGGTCATCTGTTCTTCTGAACCAAAAACATACATTTCCCGCCCCCGCCACTTGGACGAGGACAATTGAGCAACCCCATATGGTCTCTCAGCCGTGCAGCTGATCAACGCAGGTCGCTCGGGTTAGTATATTA
>NZ_LGXZ01000028.1 GCF_001238295.1 Ruegeria sp. 6PALISEP08 | reverse complement strand
GGCCGTTCGTCATCTCAAAACGGGTTCCGAAGGTTTAGGCGCGAACGGCTGCTCCTTCAGATACCAGACTTTGGTTTATTTGCGTTCGATGACTGCCATGCGGACAAACTTGCCATCCGCTTCATTTTTCTCATTGTCTGCTAGTTGCGTACGACCGACATCTACGCTTTCCCTGAAAAAGGGGATGGTTCTTTTGCTGCCATTTGGTGCAAAGAAGGACGTCTTCGCTCCTACTGACGGATTTGCAACGTGTTGAAGCTCATCAAGAATGCGCGTCTCTATTCACCTGAGCCTGTAGGTTTGGGCCATATTCTCACCGCGGGTGAGCGCATCATTTACCTCGGCAGTAAAAATCCCGAATTGCCGGACCAGCTTCAGGCAGAGATCATTGACGTCGAAGGTGCAGCGGTTATTCCGGGTTTTATTGATGGGCATGCGCATATAACTGGCGGTGGCGGTGAAACCGGACCAGCCAGTCGGGTGCCGCCGCTTGTCCTGTCCTCTTTCACGCGTGCCGGTGTCACTTCAGTCGTTGGAGTATTGGGCACGGACGATCTGACCCGCAACACCCAGACGCTGGTGCAACAGGCCTATGGGTTGCGGGAAGAAGGACTTTCAGCCTGGTGTCACACCGGTGGCTATCACGTCCCACTGACCACCCTCACCGGTTCACCCCGTGGAGACATTGTGTTCCTTGATCCGGTCATCGGTGTTGGGGAACTGGCGATCAGTGATCACCGGTCGAGCCAACCGACATTGGACGAGTTTCTGCGGATCGCGAGCGAGGCGCATGTCGCGGGTCTGATGACTGGCAAGGCGGGGATTGTGCATTGCCATATGGGAGATGGCGAGCGAGGGCTGTCAATGTTGGAACAGGCTATCGCGACCTGCGAAATCCCCGCACGCGTCTTCAATCCAACCCATGTCAATCGCAACAAACCACTCTTCGAACAGGCCGTGGCACTAGCACGGCACGGATGTTACATCGACGCAACCGCATTCCCTTGCGGACATGTCGAGCCGGGCATCTCTGCTGCTGAGGCCTACATTCAGTTTCGCGATTTGGGCGGTCACGCGGACCGCTTCACCATCAGCTCTGACGGTGGTGGCTGCCTGCCCGCCTTTGACCATGAAGGCAATCTGACACGGTTCGGTGTTGGTTTGTCCGACACTTTGCCGGACATGCTGCGCGAACTCACGAACAGAGGAGTACCAATGCCCGAAGCTCTGGCTCCGCTGACCTCAAATGTCGCTGACCTGCTGAAGCTGCACCGAAAGGGTCGTCTGAACGTGGGTATGGACGCTGATTTGGTCGTTCTTGACGAAAACACTGCCGTGCGGCATGTGATGGCCCGGGGGGAATGGCATGTACGCGACGGCCAGATAGCCCGACGCGGCATGTATGAACAGGTTTGAGCGTCCGCGCGGTCCTCGGTGGCTGCCCGCTATAGCACCGGAAGGTAGTTAAGATATGTGCCCTGCACCCGTTGATGCAGAAACCCCGCGCGGGTTCATCATTCCGATCGGCGGCGGTGAAGACCGCGTCAAGGAAATGCAGATTCACCGAAAGTTCGTAGAACTATCCGGCGGTGCCGACGCTGATATCGTCGTGATCCCAACAGCCTCGATGCTGGAAGAAACCGGACCGGACTATAACCGCATCTTTTCCGAGCTTGGTGCAGGCAAGGTTGAATTCCTGCCTATCTCGCGCCGCGCCGATTGCGACAACCCGGATTACGCGGGGATGCTGGATCGTGCTACCGGGATTTTTTTAACCGGTGGGAACCAGTTGCGCCTGTCAGCGATTCTTGGAGGCACGCTGGTCGCCCAGAAAATCCGGCGCCGAAACGCGGCAGGGGTGCCGGTTGCAGGAACCTCGGCCGGTGCTTCGATCATGTCCGAGCATATGGTAGCAGGCGGCAGCAGCAACTCTGGTCCAGCCGAAGGTAACATCACGCTGGCTCCCGGTATGGGTTTGACCAACGCCGTCATCATTGATCAGCATTTCACCCAACGCAACCGCCTGGGTCGATTGCTAACCGCTTCATCTTTTAACCCGTTTCTAATCGGATTGGGCGTTGACGAAGACACGGCGGCCTTCATTGGGCCCGATAACGTCTTTGAAGTAATCGGCAGCGGAACGGTTACCGTGGTGGATGCGAGCCATTTGACCCATTCTTCGATGTGGGATGCCCGTCGCGGCGAAGCACTCAGCCTTCTTGGACTTCGGCTTGACGTTCTGGGTGAAGGGTGCCGTTATGATCTGACGGCTCGCCAGGCTTTTCCGCCGGATGAGCATATGGCGTTCTGCACATTGCCGGATCTGTCCGGGGATGAGGCCGCCAGCGGGGGGAAACAATAATCTAACCAACGAGGAACCTCATGAAAATAATCTCGACCAATGTCTTTGTCGGCCCGAATGTCTGGGCAAGTTTTCCGGTCATTCGCCACGTCATTGATCTGGGCGTTTTGGAAGATTGGCCTTCGGCCAAAATTGGTTCCGAGTTTATTGATGCATTGACCCAGGCCCTTCCCGGTCTGGCGGAACATGGCTGTTCCTACCGCGAACCCGGTGGTTTCATCCGCCGATTGCGCGAAGATGAAGGTACTTGGCTTGGTCATGTTTTGGAACATTGTGCCATTGAAGTGCAGAACGTGGCCGGTTCGGATGTAACCTTTGGCCGCACGCGCGGCACAGGCGAACCCGGCCAATACAACATGGTTTACGAATACCGCCAGCGCGATGTTGGTCTGGACGCAGGCAAGCTGGCAATGCGGCTGCTGATGCATCTATTGCCGCAATCCCTCAAGGAACAGGTGGACTACGACTTCGAACCGGAATTCAACTGGGATGACGAGTTGCGTGGCTTTGTGCTGCGGGCGCAGCGCAAGGAATTTGGTCCCTCAACCGGCTCATTGGTTAAGGCCGCGCAAGAGCGTGACATCCCTTGGATCAGGCTGAATTCTGGGTCACTGGTTCAGTTCGGGCACGGCAAATACCAGAAACGCATTCAGGCAACCATAACCTCTGAGACCAAGCATATCTCGGTCGAGATTTCCTGCGACAAGGAAGACACGCACAATCTGCTGAACGATCTGGGCCTGCCTGTGCCGCAGCAACGCATGGTCTATTCCGCGCGTGAAGCCGTGCGCGCCGCCGCACGGATCGGGCACCCGGTGGTGGTCAAACCGCTCGATGCCAATCATGGGCGCGGTGTTTCGATCAACCTGAACTCGGATGAAGAGGTCGAGGCAGGCTTTGCCGAAGCCAAGGAACATTCCCGCAGCCGCGCCATTCTGGTGGAAAGCTTCATCACCGGGTTCGATCACCGGATGCTGGTGGTGAACAACAAGCTGGTCGCGGTGGCCAAGCGCGTGCCGGGCCATGTGGTAGGCGATGGCACGCACACGATTGCCGAACTGGTCGATATCGTGAACGAGGATCCGCGCCGTGGCATCGGGCATGAAAAAGTGCTGACCATGCTGGAGATCGACAATCAGGCCAAACGCCTGATGGAAAATGCGGGCGTGGCGGAAAAAACTGTGCTGCCTGACGGCGAGGTCTTTTATCTGCGATCAACCGCGAACCTGTCGACCGGCGGCACGGCCATTGATCTGACGGATGTGGTGCACCCTGACAACCGTGACATGGCCGAGCGTGCCATCATGGCCGTCGGGCTGGATGTGGGCGGTGTCGATTTCCTTGTCGACGACATCACCAAATCCTACAAGGATATCGGCGGCGCGATTGTCGAGGTGAACGCCGCCCCCGGTTTCCGGATGCACGTGGCACCGTCCGAAGGTCAGCCGCGCGACGTGGCGGGCAAAGTGATCGACATGCTGTTTCCGGCCACCGAGGAAACCCGCATCCCCATCGCGGCAATCACCGGAACCAACGGCAAGACGACCACTTCAAGGATGCTGGGGCACATCATTAAAACCAGCGGCAAGACCGTTGGCATGACCTCGACCGATGGTGTTTATGTTGACGGCAAGCTGAGCGTCAAGGGCGACATGACGGGACCCAAGTCGGCACAGATCGTTCTGCGCGACCCGGCTGTCGATTTTGCGGTGATGGAAACCGCACGTGGCGGACTTGTGCGGTCGGGTCTGGGCTATCAGCGCTCGAACGTAGCGGCCTGTCTGAACGTCTCGGCAGATCATCTGGGCCTTGGCGGCATCAACACGGTTGAGGAACTGGCCGTTGTCAAACGCGTGGTGGTGGAAAGCGCCACCGACACGGCCGTTCTGAATGCCGATGACATCAACTGTCTGAAAATGGCCGACTATGCCGGTGCGGATCAGATCTTTTATGTCACCACCAACCCGGGGCACAGCCTGGTCAAGGAACATATCAAAGCAGGCGGCAAGGCCATTGTGCTTGAAAAGGGCATGAATGGTGACATGCTGACCATTTATGACAACGGTCTTCATATCCCGGTGCTGTGGTCGCATCTGATCCCGGCGGCATTGGAAGGCAAGGCCATTTTCAATGTCCAGAACGCAATGTTCGCCGCCGCGATGGCCTATAGTTTCGGAGTGGACCTGGACAATATCCGCCACGGGCTGCGCACCTTCGACACCAGCTATTTCCAGGCACCCGGGCGGATGAATGTCTATGACGAGCATCCCTTCAAGGTGATTCTCGACTATGGCCACAACCCTGCCGCGCTCAAGGCGATGGCGGCGTTGGCCGATCAGTTGGAGGTCAAGGGCCGAAGGCTGTGCGTTGTTGCGATGCCCGGCGACCGGCGCGATGAGGATATCGTAGACGGGGCCGCCGCATTGGCCGGGCATTTTGATCATTTCATCTGCAAGGCAGATGACCGCCGCCGGGGCCGTGGACACGACGAAGTGCCGCAAATGATGCGGCAGGCCCTGATCGACAACGGCGTCGATGATGCCGCGATCACGATCATCCCGGATGAGGTCGAAGCGGTGACTGCAGCGTTGGAACAGGCCGCACCGGGCGATCTGCTGGTGATTTTCGGTGATGACACAACGCGCTGCTGGAAGCAGATCATCTATTTCAACTCCGATAGCGAAGCGCCAGTCACAGAGGCTGCGCCGGTGGCAAGCCCCATCGACACCTCGTTCGAGGACATGTTCGAAAGCGACCAGAACCTGATCCGGGATGCGCGCGGCGTGCGCCTGGCCCGCGACATCAGCGAAGACGCGGATTGAGCGGGGGTACCGGAATGGACCGGATCGAAGAGCTTGAAAACGCGCTGACAATTGAAAGCGCGTACGCCGATCATATCCGGGTAGACGATGCCCGACGCCTGACCGGGCCGGGACTGTTGTGGAACCGCCCCGGCGCGGTGATGGATGTGTTTTTCACCGATATCGGCACCGCGCAGGTCACCGCTTTGTGGGAAAAACACGCGCGCCGCGTGCTGGACGGGCTTGGCTGGCAGGATCAGGACGTAACCCACCGCAGTTTCACCGGTGGCGTCAATCTGGCGATTTCAGCGCCGATGGATCAGCTCTATTCCGCGATCTTCGCGGTGCAAACCGTCTGGCATTTCTGTGCTGCCGAACTGTTGGCATCCGAGCCCGGCGATTTCGATCAGATGGTTGCGGATGTCAAAAGCGTTATGGAGAAGGAAGCCAATCCCGCGCTGATTGCCCTGATTGTCGCAGCAGAGGCGCATGGTGTGGATATCCTGTGCGATGATGACGAAGTGTCGATCGGGCACGGTACTGGCAGTCAGACCTGGCCGGTCGATGCGCTGCCTACCCCCGATGACTTGGACTGGTCGGCTCTGCACAATATCCCGGTGGCCTTCATTACCGGAACCAACGGCAAAACAACTACAACCCGTTTGCTTGAGGCGATCGCGCGCGCTTCTGGCAAGGTTGCCGGGCTGACCTCGACCGAATTTGTGCGGGTGGGAGACGACATTCTCGACCGTGGCGATTATTCCGGTCCTGGCGGCGGTCGAATGCTGTTGCGTGACAAAAGGCTGGAGGTCGCCTGTCTGGAAGTCGCGCGCGGAGGTATCCTGCGCCGGGGTCTGCCGACCCGCGCGGCAATGGCAGCGGCGGTCACCAATGTGGCAAACGACCATCTGGGGCAATACGGGGTCAACACGGTGCCGGAACTGGCTCAGGCCAAATTCGCCGTGCATCGCACGCTGGCCGAGGGTGGCGTGCTGGCACTGAATGCCGATGATGAATTTGTCCGTGCCGAGGCGGCGAATACATCTGCGAATATCTGGTGGTTTTCGCTGGATGCGCAGAATGCCCTGATCCGTCAGGCCCGCGATGCGGGCAAGTGCTGTGCCTATGTGCGGTCGGGAAAAATCGTCTTTTTCGATGGTGCGGCGGAACGGGTGGTGATCGCCGTCGGCGATGTGCCCCTGACCATGGGGGGCGTAGCAAAATACAACATCCTTAACGCCCTAGCGGCCTTATGCCTTGCCCTGGCATTGAACCTGCCCGTTCAGGCAGCTCGAAAGGGGTTGGCAGGGTTCAAGCCCGACGCCAGGGACAACCCGGGCCGTTGCAACGAGTTTCTCTATAATGGCGCGCGGGTTTTTGTGGATTTTGCCCATAACCCGCATTCGATTTCGGCCGTTTGCGATGCCCTGTCCAGCCTGCCGGCAAAACGGCGTTTTATAATGCTCAGCCATGCCGGGGACAGATCCGATCAGGATATCCATGACGTCACTGCGACGGCGCTGAACTTCGAACCCGACGTGGTCGTCGCAACAGAACTTGAGGGGTATCTCAGAGGTCGCGAATTGGGTGACATTTCTGATCTGATCGAACGGGCAGCGTTGGACCATGGGTATGGTGCGCACCAAATACTCAGAGCTCCTTCGCCCACACAAGCCGCTTCAATGATACTTGAAAAGCTTGAGCCGGGAGATGTTGCCTTGCTGCTGGTTCTGTCCGATCGCGACGCCGTTCTCGCGATGCTCGACCGATAAACAGAGCCGGGTGCCGGTGTCACGCTGTTGTAGCTAGCACACGGCGATGTAAGCGCGCGCAAATGCAAACAGGCAGGGAAGTATGCACCAAAAATGTTGCACCTTCGTCCTGAGACCGATCGGAGGCGGACTACGGTGCAGAACCCGCCAAGTGATCGTTGCGCAGTATCCGGTACTTTGGGCTCAGCGCAGTCACCTGACGGATTTACTTAGATGACCGATTAGCGGCGTTGAGCGGACGTTCACCCCCGAAAACTCGGAGTTTCGAACAGGAACGACCGCGCTCACCATAAAGCGGTCGCTCTCCCAAATCTTGGCTACGACCGGCTTGCGAACGAAGCGGACATTGAAAATGCTCAAACTAACGGTCTCTCACCAGTGAACAGCCTGGTCCAAGATAGATCACCGAATCCCACATCTCTTCCGTCACTTTGTAGTTGTCGGTTCCTCTTCCTTGTTCGTCTGTTGGGCTGAGTTCTCCTGAGGCGGGCCTTTTTGGAAAGGTTTGCTTTTCAATGTCAAAAAAAATACTCCAAACTGCGTTCATCATCGCTAACACCTCCAACGAACTACGTGCCCTTGAAGACTGCACGACATTTTTCGTTTCGCGTGAGTGGCGGAATGGCTAATAAGGGGGCAAATTCACCACTTTGGGAATTTTGCCGATGCCATATTCGGTTCAAATCGTTGCCACCTCAGCAACCAGCGCCTCCAGCGTGTTTGGCCTGTACGACACTTTGGTGGCCGCAGGGCGGGACTGGGAACATTTGGTGAGCGGCGAGGAGCCAATGCCGGTGTTTGACGTCAGTCTCGTTGGCCCGGACATTGAAGGGTTTCGTTGCGGAAGTGGCATATGGATCGTGCCAGACCAGACATTTAAGAACGCAGACGACGCTGATATTATTGTCGTACCTGGACTGACACTTTCACCGCACGACCGCCTCGACCCCGAACTACATCCTTGTTTAGCTTGGCTTGCTAAGCGCGACTTGGCCAAGACGCGTATCGTGTCAGCCTGTACAGGGGCGGTCTATTTGGCGGAAATAGGTATTTTGGATGGGGTTGAAGCGACCACACATTGGGCTTGGGAGGGCCTTTTTCGAAGGTTCTACTCGAATGTGCGGCTCCGCATCGACCGCGGCCTTTGCTTTGCTGATGCGTCTCACGGGCCTGTAACGTCGGGTGGGACAACCGGGTGGCAGGAACTCGCTACATTCCTGATCGCGCATTACGGCGGCACGCAAAGGGCGGTACGGGCAGCAAAAGTCTGGCTTATGGCCAACCGCGGAGAACTCCAGTCACCATTCTGTTCAATGATTACTACTACACCTCATGCTGACGCCATAATCTCACAGGCTCAGCTATGGATTTCCAACAATTACGCCATCGATAACCCAGTCGCAGAAATGGCTAAACGTTCCGGGTTGCCGCCAACTACGTTTGCGCGACGCTTCCGCAAAGCCACGAGTAAGTCACCGCAAGACTACGTTTTGGCGCTGCGAATTGAAGAAGCCCGCCAGTTGCTTGAAACCACCGACTGCTCCGTGGTGGAGGTCGGAGAAGCAGTCGGATATGCCGATACGCCTTCGTTTAGGAGGTTGTTCAAACGAAAGACAGGACTGACTCCTGTCGAACACCGCAAAATGTTCGGCCTGTCTCGGTTCTCAAACTACTCCTGATGGACGGCGTTCAAGATTAGCAATCCTATTGACCGCTTAGGGCTCGAAGCGGTCATCTGACTGTTTCTGTCGGATGTCCGTTTGCCAGCGCGAAA
>NZ_LGXZ01000027.1 GCF_001238295.1 Ruegeria sp. 6PALISEP08 | reverse complement strand
CGTCGCAGACCTTCGCGAGAATCCAGGCAAAAAGGCCGCAAGGAACCCAAGGTTACTTAGGGAGGCCCTTTGCGTGATTGAGCAACGCAAAGGACCATAACTGCAACGACTACGCCAAAAACTGATTGAATTCACTGCTAGGGCAGACAATCGCGCAGCGCAAAACTATGGGCAAACTACGCAAACTTATGGGGTGCGCGAAGTGCTATGCGCAAACCTACACACAGTGTAGGGACGCGCATAACGTTGCGCTTTTGCTATTGATTTCAATCATTAAATTCAGATGTTCTTGCCCATAACTTTGCGTGGTATTTGCTCATAATTTTGCACGATTTGCCCAAAAGTTTGCAGACTCCCCCTATCGGTGTCCGATTACATCCTTCCGTAAGTCTCTTTGAGTTCTGCGACTTTTTCAGCATCCAAAAGGCGGGTTGGCAGGCCGCGCAAAGCCACTAGTAGCTTGGCCGTTTCCTCCAACTCTTCCGCCGCGCAAACCGCTGAGAAGAGGTCTTTTCCTGATACGACGGGACCGTGGTTGGCCAACAGAACCGCACTATATTTGCCACCCAGTTCGCGGATCAAATCACCGGACTTCGGGTCGCCCGGCTTTACGTATGGAACCAGTTTGACCGTGCCAACGCGCATGACCACATACGGCGTCAGCGGTGGAATACAGTCATTGGGATCGGTGTCTTCCAGACACGACAGTGCAGTCGCCCAGGTCGAATGCAGATGCACCACTGCACCAGCTTCCGGCCGCGTCTCATAGAAGGCTTGGTGCAGAAAGACCTCCTTGGTCGGCTTGTCTCCGGAGACATGGTTGCCATCCAAATCAATCTTGGCGATGCACTCGGGATTGATATCGCCCAAGGTGGAATTCGTTGGCGTCATGAGAATCCCGTCATGTAAACGCGCAGAGACATTGCCCGCAGTGCCAACGGAAAAGCCACGCGCAAACAGCGAGGCGCACAGCTCGGACATCTGCCGGCGCAGTGCCTGTTCTTCAGAACTCATTTGCCTGCCTCCATCATTCTCAATGCTTTCGAGAAGAAATCTGGAGCACCAAAGTTTCCAGACTTCAAAGCCAGCGCGATGGGTTCAGATTTCCCAACGCTCAGGACTGGCACGCCCGAGTCGATCTCTGGCCCAATTGACATGGCCGGTGACCCCAGTGCCTCAGAGACGGCTTTGGCAACAGCTCCCGAGGTCTCACCTCCAGCTACAACCAACCGCTTGTAGCCCTTTTGGACAAGTTCTCGCGCGGTATCTGCAAAGAGATTGTCCAGCTTTTCCGCTACGGCTTCCTGACCAAACTGACCTTGGATCGCACGCACATCATCCGGGCTTCCCGATGAATATGCGAGCGGCGCCCGACCCAGATGCGCTTCAAAAAAATCCAGAAGCGTTTGCATGGTCACATCGCCGGACATCACGCCCGGAACATCAATGGCGAAGGTTGGATGAGATTTCGCATGAACATCGATCTGCCTGCGGGTCGCACCTGAACAAGAACCCGCAAGGATCGCGGCAGGCCCTGCGATACCAGTGAACACACTGCCAGCACTTTTGGGTGAAGTCCCTCTCAAGAAGTTTCTGGGGAGCCCCAGTGCTATCCCCGAACCCCCGGTTATGAGCTTGGCGTCGTTAAGAGCCTCGCCCCAGGCCAACAAATCTTCATCCGAAATCGCATCGCCAATTACAAATCGTTCGTCGGCCTTCTGCAAAGCAGCAGCAATTGCCTCTGAACCTTGCTTCACAGTGTCAATTGGCACCAACCCAACCGCTTCTTCAGTCTGATAATGCAACCATCGCCTGATGTTGGCATCCGTCATCGGAGTAAGAGGGTGGTTTTCCATCCCAGACTCGTTCAACAGCTTGCCGAGCACAAAAAGATGGCCATGAAAAACCGTACGCCCCGTGGTGGGAAAGGCCGGACAGAAAACCACCTTTTGCGCACTCAGTTCATTGACCAACGCTTCCGCAACGGGGCCGATGTTTCCCTCCGTAGTGGAATCAAAGGTCGAACAATATTTGAAGATGAACTGCTGGCATCCTTGGTCCGCGAGCCAACGCAAGGCACTCAGACTGTCTGCAACAGCTTCCTCGACCGGTGCAGTGCGGCTCTTGAGCGAGACGACACCCGCTTCGATCTCCTCGTCGGCTGGGAGATCCGGAGTACCTGGAAACTGCGCGGTTTTTAATCCACCTTCAGGCTCAACGCCCTTTGCCAAGGTGTTCGCGATATCACTCGCACCGGTAAAGTCGTCCGCTATGACGCCGATCTTCATAATTTGATGTCCCTGGTTGGCCCGAAATCCAGCCTATGGATATGCGGTGCCGCTCCGACGGGAAAAACCTCACGCACAAGTGGATCATGGCCGGGCACGATAAGTCGAGGATGCGAGGCCAACCTCTCGAGCGCCTTAAATCCATCCATCATGTCCTGCAGGTCGACGACAATGGGAAAGGCTTTGCGCGCCATGAAATTCTCATAGTAATGCGAGGCATCAGAGGCGAGCACCATCCACCCGGCTTCCGTCCTTACGCGAACGCATTGCAACCCTCGCGAATGCCCACCAATGCGGTGCACCGTGATCCCATCTGCAATCTCGGCATCTCCATCGTAGAACACGACCTTGCCTGAATAGAGACGCTTTATGACCTCGCAGACATGGCCGGCCGTGAAAGGCGCGCGCAGATGGTCGTGGCACATGCAGGGGCCTGTGGCGAAGGCCATCTCCGCCGATTGCATATGCAACTTCGCGTTCGGGAACATATGCAGCCCACCCGCGTGGTCATAATGAAGATGGGTCACGATAACCTCGGTCACCGCTTCCGGCGAAATGCCTAAGGGCCGCAGAGCCTCGCGAGGATCCATCGCAATGGGACGACCACGGGCAGCTGCCTCATCGGAGTCGTAGCCGGTATCGACCATAATGATTTTGTCGCCGCGTTTGAGCACCCAAACGAAGTAATCCATCGCGTGAGGCGCGCTGTGATTATCATCGATGATGAAACTATCAGCTCGCGTCCGGGCATTGCGATCCGCGTATTTCACGGCGTGGATTTCCCAATCGTTCATCGGATGACCTCGGAATACTGGTGAACTGTCTTGGTGGCGATCATATCAGCCACTGCCGTATCGAAGGACTGAAAATGCGCACTTTCTAAGTGGGCGGAGAACGCCGCTCTGTCATTATAAACCTCATAGAGAAAAACTGTCTCGGGATCGTCGCCGAGGCAAACGTCAAACTGCAGGCATCCAGGTTCTTCACACAAAGAGGTCGAAGCGTTTTCGACCATCAGCGGCAAAAAGGTGTCTCTTGTACCGGGCTTGAGAGTGAAGGTGACAGTGACCACAAACATCAGACGGAAAGTCCTTTCAGACGTGTGAAAGCGCGCTTTGCGACGGGCAGTTGGCTGAGGATCAGACCAGTGTTGAGCACCAGCAGAATGGCCGCACCGGGCCGCGAAAAGAAGACCGAAAGATCCCCATCCGACAAGAACAGCGACCGGCGGAAGGTTTCGTCAAACAGGCTGCCCAGAATAACCCCGATAACCAATGGCGCGATTGGGTATTTCATCAGGTTCATGAAATAGGCAACGGTGCCGACGCCAAGCATCAGGTAAAGATCATTGATACCACCACCGACGCTGAAAGACCCAATTGTTGTCAGAACCATAACGACGGGCAAGAAGATGGTCTGCGGGATGGCGAGTAATTTGATGAATACCCGAGCGGTGAAAAGCCCCATAAGGAACATAGTCAGTGACGCCAGCACCAAGATTGCAACCACACGCAGAATGATCTCGGGGTCTATCGTCGGACCTGGGATCACGTTGTTGATCTTGAAAGCGCCCATCAAAGCGGCCGCAGGTGGTGAACCGGGAATACCCAACACCAAAAGCGGGATTAGTGCGCCACCAATACAGGCGTTGTTTGCGGTCTCTGAGCACAGCAGACCTTCCAAAGAGCCTTTTCCAAACTTATCGCCCTCGGCAGATACGGTCTTGCCGACACCGTAGCTAACCCAACCGGCGACATCTTCGCCAACTCCGGGAAGTGCTCCTACCCCTGTCCCAATCACTCCTGACCGGCCGATGGTTGGCAGGTAGCGTCGAATAGATCGAAGGTTTGGAAGAATACGGCCTTTCAAGGCCAGAATTTTTCCAGCCTCAACATGCCTCAAACCCTCGATGATTTGGGGGATCGCAAAGGCCCCCATCAAAACCGGCACGACCTGAAATCCGCTCATCAGGTAAGACCAGCCGAAGGTATAGCGCGGCTCAGACAACAGAGGGTCGAGTCCCACCATGGACATCGCAAGCCCTATCAGACCGGCGATCCATCCCTTAATCACCAGGTCTTCGCTCATCAAAGTGCCAGAAAGCAGAATGCCGAACAGGGCCAGCAGTGCTTTCTCCGGGCTTGCGATGTTTTTTGAAACCAAAAGCAACGCCCAGACAAAGATCAAAAGCGTGATGGTCCCGATAACTGTACCAATGAAACTGGCCGTTGTGGTCAGCCCTAGTGCTTCGCCCCCTCGACCCGCTTTGGCCAGAGGGTATCCATCCATAGCCGTCGCCGCACTGGCCGCCGTGCCCGGAATGTTCAGCAGGATTGACGGATAAGAGCCACCGTAAATCGCGCCGACATAGGCCCCGAGCAAAGCGATGAGCGAATAGTCCAATGGGATCTTGTTGCCGAAGAAACCCGTCAGGATCGTCACTGCCAGCGTTGCGGTCAGGCCGGGCAATGCGCCGAACGTGATGCCCAAGAACACGGATGCGATCAAATACAGATAGGTCAGCGGGTCTACTGCCAGGCCCACGAATGCGGCCCCAAATCCAGCCAGTTGCGAAAGGATAAAGTCCATCCGGTCAATCTTTCCATAGCGGACGAAGCGTCACGTAGTAGTGGTATTCGATTTGCTTGAAGATCAGCCCCCCGCGCGCGGGCACGTTCTGGCGGAAAACAAAGGCCATCGCGCAAACCAGAATGAACGGGGCCAATATCGCGATTAGTGGCACGAACCTCAAAACGGGCTCAGAGGACGCTTTGGTCAACACCACAAGTGTGAGCGAGACCCATAGAGCCAGTGTAAACCAATCATCACCGTGCGCGTTCCAGTCCGCCTGCACGGGAAAAACAGCAAACGCAAAAAGCCCAGCAGAGACAACTGCGATACAAGCAACCAAAGCACGCCGCGCATGGCCGCCGTAGTAGCCATAAGTCAGAGCTGTAATCAGCAACCCAGAACACAGAATGAAGTCTACTCTGGGAACGAGCCCCACGACGTATGCAAGAAGGATCAGGCCTATTGTTGAAGCTCGATAGGCTTCCGACTTATCCCATCCGATGCCCAAAGCACTGAGCACGTTTTGGGCTCCACCTGAGCGGATTGAAATAGCCAGCAAAACGAAGGACAAGCCAAGCAATCCACCGAAGATGAACAGCGGTACAATTGCAGCCGAGTTGTACCAATCCGATCCACTTACACCTGCGCGGTTTTCGCCCCAAAGTGGAATGTCCGACGTCTTCCAAAGAAAAAAGACGGACACTGTTATTAGAACAATTGCTGCCCAAAAGTCGCGCGACCGCATGACCAGTGTTTCGTCAGGTTTGTCCATTGCCTGCCTCCTGAGGGAAAGGGCGCGATCAAGCGCGCCCCTTCAAAGTTGATCGGATTAGGGCTGCTCGATACCCAGCGAGGCCGGATCCACTGTGGCAGCGCCAAGGTCTTGCAAGGTATAGGCAAAGGTAGCTTCGAGGTTCGCAAACAACTCTTGAGCTTCTTCGCCGTGTTGACCACCGACATCGTAATTGTTTGCTGCGGCCCATTCGGCGACGGTGTCGGAGGCAATAGCTTGCTCGAAGGCATCACCAAGCGCGGCCTTTACATCGTCCCCGGCTGAACTGTGAACTGCAAACCCGATGGCCTGCTTGAGCGGCAAGTACTGATCGAGACCGTCATAGATGCCAAAGGCAGAAGGCACTGTTGCCCCTGCAATCTGCGCATCTTCGGGCGTCAACATCGCGAGCGGTTTAAGTTGACCGCCTTCAATCAATGGAGCCTGTTCAGCCAGTGACGTCACAACCAACGCAACTTCACCCGCTATCGCAGCTTCCTGCCCAGGTGCCGAGCCTTTGTAGGGAACAAATTTGAACTCAGTCCCTGACCCTTTTTCGATGGCCAGAAGATTCAAATGGTGGATAGACCCTGCGCCAGAAGCCGCCGCTGGAATAGTGCCAGGAGCTGCTTTCGCAGCGTCGACCAGTTCTTCCAGAGTATTGTAAGGGCTGTCCGCCGGGACCGAGATCAGATCAGGTGATCCACCAACAATGAACGGATACCAAAAATCAAATTTCTTATCCCAACCACCCTGCACAGCAGCGGTGACGTTCGACTCTGACAAACCGACCAATGTATAGCCATCGTCTGGTTGGTTCATGACGTAAACCATACCGTTGGAGCCTGCGACACCACCTGTTTGATTGATCACATTGATCGAGACCGGAAGGTGTTTTTCCATCTCGGCCATGATCATTCGGTTGATCGTGTCCGTGCCACCACCGGCCCCCCAAACCACAGCTGTGGTGATATCACGATAGGGATAATCCTGCGCAGCAGCTGCCCCTGTAATCCCGGTCGCCATCACGGCTGCGGCCGCCAACCGCCCTAGCTTTAGTTTCATTTCCAAGTCCTCCCTAAACAACTTCGCGATTATTATTGCATTTATTTGCGTATACATTAAAGAATGCATTGTCAACGGACTGTAGTGGAAGCTGCTATCGCGCTATGAATGCGAAACGGGAAGGAAGCGGGCTAAGATGAAAAAGACGTACGATGTTGCGGTGTTCCACGGGGACGGGATCGGCCCGGAAATTATGACCCCTACGCTTGAAATCCTGCGCCAGCTCTCGGGCAACAACCCGAGCTACGAGCTGGCGTTTACAGACGCGCCGGCAGGCGCAGGCCACTACGCCAAAACTGGAGAATCGTTTCCGGCTGGATCACTCGAAACCGCACGCAATGCGGACGCAATTCTGCTGTCTGCAATGGGCTTGCCGGATGTTCGTTACCCTGACGGAACCGAGATTTCACCGCAGATTGATCTACGAAAGAAACTGGGACTTTTCGCTGGTGTGCGTCCTGTAAAAGTAAGCAGCGGACAAATAACCCCCTTGGCGCTGCCCCCCGGAAAAGAGATTGACTTTGTCTTGATACGCGAAAGCACAGAAGGACTGTTCTTCACCCAAGGCGCTGGCGAAGTTACCAAAGACGAAGCCCGTGAAACTCTGCTGATCACGCGTGAGGTGTCCGAAAAACTGTTCCGTTTCGCGTTTGAACTCGCCCGGAACCGCAAAAGAAACGGGCGCGGCCGGGGTCGAGTGACATGTGTCGACAAAGCCAATGTATTCCGCGCCTTTGCGTTTTTCAGATCGATGTTTGATTCAGAAGCCGCCCACTATCCCGAATTACAGGCAGACCATGCTTATGTTGATGCTACCGCTCTGTGGATGGTTCAAAAGCCTTGGGAATTTGACGTTTTGGTCACTGAGAACATGTTCGGAGACATCCTCTCAGACCTTGGTGCGGGTCTCATGGGTGGTCTAGGACTGGCGCCATCAGCGGATATCGGGTTGAAACACGCTGTATTCCAACCCTGCCATGGTTCCGCTCCGGACATTGCGGGACAGGGTATTGCCAACCCTTTTGCGATGATCCTGTCCGCAGCAATGATGCTTGAATGGTTAGGGTTGACCCATGATCATCCAGACCTGTCCAGCGACGGCGAACGATTGCGTGAAGCCGTGGATAAGGTGACGGCGAACGGACAGAACTTGACCCGTGACCTAGGTGGCACCGCCGGAACGCAGGATGCAGCCTCATCGGTATTGGAAGCATTGCGGGCATGAATACTCAACAAGCCATCAGGGTCGCGTGTGTGGGTGCGGGTTATTTCAGCAAGTTCCACTACGAAAGCTGGTCCCGAATGCCCGGAGCGGTTCCGGTTGCATCCTGCAACCGTGATATCAAAAAGGCTAAAGAGACAGGACTGGCCGCTTACGATGATATGTCGAAAATGCTGGAGGCGGAAAATCCAGATCTCGTGGACATCATCCTTCCACCTGTGGCGCAGGCCGATGCCATCCGAACGGCACTGCGCTCTGGAACAAAGTGGTTGATCTGCCAAAAGCCATTTTGCTTGTCTTTGGATGAAGCTGAGAAGATCGTCTCCGAGGCTGAGGCGGTAGGCGCAACTATTGTCGTGCATGAGAATTTTCGCTTTCAGCCCTGGTATCGTGCGATCAAGGTGGCGATGACCGAGGGTCGAATTGGATTACCTCTACAAGCGACTTTCCGGCTCCGACCCGGCGACGGACAGGGACCACGCGCCTACCTAGACCGGCAGCCGTACTTTCAGGACATGCCGCGTTTCCTGGTTCATGAAACAGCGGTTCACTGGGTAGACACGTTCCGGTTTCTATTCGATGCGCCCAGCGCAGTTTATGCGGACTTGCGCCAAGTTAACCCCGTTATCGCGGGCGAGGACGCAGGTTACATCCTGTTTGACCACCCCAACGGTTTGAAAGCTCTGTTCGATGGCAACAGATGCCTTGACCACAGCGCCGAAAACCTGCGTCAGACCATGGGAGAAGCGCTCATCGAAGGAACGGAAGGATCACTGGTGCTTAACGGCGACGGTTCAGTAGAACTCCGTTTTTTTGGAAAACAGGAGCGACAGCAGATTCTACCTCCAAGCGATCATGATGGATTTGGCGGAGATTGTGTCCACGCCTTGCAAAGTCACGTCGTTTCAGGCCTTCTAAGGGGTACGCCGTTGGAGAACACGGCTCGAGACTATTTGGACGTGATCCGCTTCGAAGAAGGCATCTATCTCTCGGCTGCGGAGGGACGAAAGATCAACCTGGAGACGCCGTGAAGGATCAGGACGCAAAAACTCTTTCCAATACGCAACGCGCTGTTAGGGATTTGCGACAGATGATCCTGTCCGGCGAACTTGCGGCCGGAACTGACCATCTGGAGTCGGAACTCGCCGAAACTCTGGGCATGTCCCGCACTCCGATACGGGAAGCTGCGCTGATGTTAGAAAGTAAGGGGTTGCTGGAAATGCGGCCCCGCAAGGGCGTACGGATACTGCCCGTTTCATCAGACGATATGCGTGAAATTTACGACATCCTGACGGAACTCGAGAGTCTCGCAGCACAACGCGCTGCCCAAGCGGGTTATTCAGATGATGAACTGGAGGTACTTGCCGGATCAATTGCAAAGATGGACCAAGCCATCGAAGCCGAAGACCTTGAAGCCTGGGCCGAGGCCGACGAGTTGTTTCATCAGGAGCTCGTTCGGTTGGGCGGCAACAAACGAGTCGAAGCGATTGTCGCCATGATGAGCGATCAAGTGCGTCGCGCGCGCGCAACGACGTTGTTTATCAGACCCCTGCCCGTCAAATCCAATGAAGATCACCGGGTTGTTTTTCAAGCGATTAGTGAAGGTCGACCGGATGTTGCCCGCGAACGCCATCGAGAACACAGGCTGCAAGCACAGGCTATGCTTTGCAGGATACTCGAAAAGCATCGGCTCAACAGCCTCTGATCTTCTCGTATCCGGTCGTTACTCAACCAAAAAATGCTGCCTATTTTCGGCACTAAAGGCGCTCCGAATACTTGTCTACCAAGGCAGTCCGCAGTTGCGCCCGGCTGTTCTGATTTAATTTTTTTAATTCACTCGTCCAATCACTGCATCGACTGGGGTTGAAGTAGTACGATTTCGTATTATTTTAGTTCGATATCGTACTATTGGAGAGTCAAAATGCCAAGCAGAAGACGTTTTCTAAAAGTTCTAGGCGGAGGCACGATATTGGCGGCAACAGGTGCGGTTGGGTTTCTCGTAACACGCACGCCGCATGACGCGCTGGCTCCGTGGACGCCAAAACCGTATGACGACCCACGCAAAGCCGCTTTGTCCTACGCAATTCTCGCCCCCAATCCACACAACTTGCAACCTTGGCTGGTCGAGTTGGTTGGGCAAGACAAGGTGCGCATCTACCGTGATCCTGATCGCGAGCTTCCTGAAACCGATCCTTACCACCGCCAGCTCTATATTGGCCTCGGCGCATTTGTTGAGACTATGGTCCTTGCGGCAGGTGCACTCGGGTTTGATACCGAGGTTAAGTTACTGCCAGATGGGGATAACGGACCTATTGCAGAAGCAGTGTTCCTACCTGGAGGGGCACCCGATCCACTATCAGATCAAATCCTCAAACGGCATTCCAACAAAGAACCGTACACTGAACAGCGGCTGTCCAAGGCGGAATCGTCGGTCCTTGAAATCTATGCCACTCTGATTTCCGATGAGGATCTAGTGGCACGTGTTCGAGACCTTACGAAACGCGCTTTTGAAATCGAAATGCGAACACCGCAGACGCTGAAAGAATCCGTTGACCTGATGCGGATCGGGAAAGCAGAAATAAACGCCAACCCGGACGGGATTGAATTACGTGATCCCATGCTGGAAACACTGCGACTTACCGGCCTATTGGACAATGAGACCCTGATGAATGTTGACCACCCAGGCACTCAGTCACACATGCGAGGCTACTTCGCCATGCTAGACGCGACGCCACAATACGCAGTCCTCACGACAGCCACAAATACGCGAAGCGATCAACTCGATGCCGGGCGTCAGTTGATGCGTTTTTACCTGAAGACAACCGAAATGGGACTAGGCGTTCATCCGATCAGTCAGGCCCTTCAGGAATATCCTGAGATGGCCGATGAATACACTCTGGCGCATGAGCTTCTTGCGTCACCGGGCCATACGGTGCAAATGTTGCTGCGTTTAGGGTATGGACCCGAGCCAATCACCACACCCCGCTGGCCGCTGGAGACACGAATTCTGAATGAAGCCTGAAGATGAGACCAACGAAGTCTACCGGTTCTTCACCGAGGTCGGGATCATCAATCAGTTGATCTCGACCAAGCTAGAAGCGTTCTTACCTGGTAGAATGACCGCAACCCAATTTGGCATATTGGGCCACCTGGTCCGGCGTCCCGAGGGGGAAACTCCACTACAGCTATCGAACGCTTTTCAAGTGCCCAAGACGTCGATGACGCACACGCTCTCCAGTCTTGAAAATCATGCTCTGATTACCCTTGAAGCCAACCCCAATGACAAGCGTTCGAAAATTGCTCGATCTACACCGAAAGGCGCGGAGTTTTTGAAAGCTTGTATGGAGCGGATGTCGGAATCCCTGGCTCCAGTTTTGTCCGAACTCGGGTTCGATCCATTTCACAATTCGCTGCCGAATCTGACGCTCATACGCGAAGCTTTGGACAGCGAACGGGACTAGGCAAAAAACGGTGTTAGCTTGAATACGAAGCCAAATTCTTAAAACATCATGCAATCTCCGCCTGGGGGGGGAAGCGGCGGTGATCCATCAGGCAAAGTGGGCGTGTAGTCAAATGTCACAATCTTCGCGCCGCCGTCGAACGCCACGAACAGTTGGTTAGATCCCGGCCTAATAGCGATGCCTTCCGGGTCCGTTCCGAATTGCAACAGACTTTGCTGGGCGAGCAGTTGGCCATCTGCCGTGAACTCATACAGGCTGTTTGACCCTTCCCAGTCATCAACAATCAACATGTGACCGGTGCGTGGGTCAATCGCGATGCCCTGTGCCTCGCTTAAGGGGGGAGAGAGCTTCATGGTATCCAACCTCGCCGTCAAAGCACCCTTTGAAGTAAACCAGGACAACCGTTCCGGATCATCTTCTACGGTCACGATCTGCCCTTTGGCATTGATCGCGATCCCTTCGGTATCCGCAAATCCACCTTCAAGTTCAAAGGGTGCTCCTAAAGTGGCTCCTTCCTTCGTGACACGTTGGAGGCTGCCAACACCGTCGCCTACCAACAAGTGATTCCCTTCGATAGCAATTGCTTTGATACGGAGGAGATCGCTGGATACGCGGCGCAACTCATCACCTTGCAATGTAACGAGAATGGCCTCGGGCCCCTCGTTAGCAATCCACAACCCACAAAACGTCGGATCGTAGTCAAGACTAGCGGGGTGATTGAGCTCATAACGCCCTGTTTCGCGAAGCTGCAGTGCCATGGCCGGGGTAGACACAGCAAAAATCAATAGGGCGGTGGTCCTCACAAACACTCAGGATGCTCCCAAAACTGAGTTAGAAAGGTGGGGCAGTGACGTAACGGGTCAATACAAAGAGCGATTGAACTCCTAACTATAGAAGCCATCACATCGCCTGGCCAGAGAGCCGGAGAACGCCAAGAATTGGCGCAATGTTGCGTGAATTTGAAAATTCCAGCGATGCAAACCAAGGTGAAGAACTGAAGCAGCGTCTTAAATCGCGGCGAAACCCGAGGTTCCGTATCGCGCAACAATTATCGAAGAGTCTGTCGAGTCACCACTCCCGGCGCTGCGTGTTCCTCGGCTTTGGTGTTACCAATTGCAGAGTTCGATCTGATTTACCCTAACTCACAGAAAGTTTGGTGTTGCGCCCCGAAACGCTCAAGCTTCAGCGATCATTGTGCCCCAGCTGGAAAAGCCACTCTCTGTCTCACAGATGATCGTGTCCATCCCGGTTACCGCATCGCTCCCAAAGTAGCACTCCGCAAACGCACCGGTGCCAACAAATGATAGGGTCAGGGCAACAAGGCCCAAAGCTGCAATCCTCTTCATGATACTCACTCCTTTTGATAAGCGTCATGTGGGAGTTGTTTTTTGCCGAAAGTACTTTGCTTTGATTAAGTATTTTTAACTTAAGACTGCCAGACGAGTTGTCTCTTCAGAAAGCAGCACACTCTTAATGTTCGCTCCGAAAAGACAGGTTCAGCATCTAGAATGAAGAAACAGCACATCCGCATTCAGGCATTGGGAGAATTCGATCTCAAACAGTGTCAAGCAGACCTATTTGAAGATAGCGGCCCTCTCTAGGGAGACCTTCAGTAGAAACTAATCTCGCTGACATCAACGCGGGCCTCGTGATCGCGCCCGTAGGCTACAACTCCAACTGAGGTGATTGCGTCCGCAACGGGAATAGCGCGCAACATGGCACCTGAAGCCTTGAAACCTGACAAGGGCAAATAAACTTCGGTCCATTCGTCAGAAGTTGCGAAATCGGCCTGATAGTATTGCCACGGAAGCACCGTGCCAAGTGTTCTGAGGTGAACGAAGTATTGCTCGCCGTTCCCCCGTACCAATAGCCTAACGCCTGAT
>NZ_LGXZ01000026.1 GCF_001238295.1 Ruegeria sp. 6PALISEP08 | reverse complement strand
CAAAGCGGACCTTCGATTTCACATCGTCGATGGAAGTGCATTTCGACCTCCCAGATCCAGAGAGTGGCTCAAATGAAAATCCAAAGAGTTGATCCAATGCGCCACGCCAGCGCTCACGGCAGATTTCTTAGATGGCATGTAGAAAAACTGTGCAGACATTCCGCTACACGTAAAAATAAGCTGACAAATTAGGCAAAATGGCAGCCTGATGAAATGCTTAGTGGCCTTGGAATTGCGATCGATGAAGCTTGGGCTCATTTGGGTGCCTATGAAACAACACCTTACTGTCGTTGTCGTCGAGCAAAATCAAGAACGTGCTTTTGCAATTGTGGATGCCTTAAAAGGGTCTGGAAACGTAGACGTTTCTGTAATCGGTAATGTCTCCGGGTTGGCACGTAAAATCGCAATGCATAGCCCAGACATTGTTCTGATCGACATAGACAATCCATCGCGGGATATGCTGGAAGAGTTGACCGTTGCCTCCGGTCCGATGGAGCGACCGGTGGCCATGTTCGTCTCGGGCGCTGCGGGCGGATTAGCGAAAGCCGCCGTTGAGGCAGGGGTGTCAGCCTATGTAGTCGATGGCCTGCAAGCCGAGCGCATCAAACCTGTGATCGATACCGCCATCGCCCGGTTTCAGGTACTACGCCAGCTGAGGACCGAACTGGCCGAGACCCGCCGTGCTTTAGAAGAACGCAAAGTGATTGACCGCGCCAAAGGGTTGTTGATGAAAGCCAAAGGTGTATCTGAAGAAGAGGCCTATGCCCTACTGCGCAAAACAGCGATGAACCAGAACCGCCGTGTTGCAGATGTGGCCGAAGCCTTGGTCACGGCTTCGGGTTTGTTGTCATGAGAACTGTAACATTGCCTGTCGCCTATATGCCTTTGGTTGACGCGGCCCCGTTGATTGTCGCGCGCGAGATGGGGTTTGACCATGCCGAAGGCGTTTCTCTGGATCTGCGACCGGCCCCGTCATGGTCATCTCTGCGCGATATGCTGGCTTTTGGGCATGTGGACGCGGCGCATCTGCTGTCACCTGTACCCGTTGCGATGGCCTTGGGTTTGGGCGGTATCGCGACGCCGCTGTCCGCAGTGTCTGTCCTATCCCTGAATGGCAACGTCATAGGCGTTGGAACCCAATTGGCAAGGCGTCTGACCGATCAGGGCTATGACTTCGATTTCACTGATGCCGCTGCGGCTGGGGCTGCACTGGCAAAGGCTGCCGGTGAGGTTTTGGTGTTCGGAGTGCCTTTTCCGTTTTCGATGCATGTTGAACTGCTGCGCTATTGGGTTACGGGAACCGAACTGGCTTCGAAACAGATCGAAATCCGCACTGTCCCGCCCCCTCTCATGGCGCAGGCGCTTGCAGGCGGCGAGATCGATGCCTTCTGCGTGGGCGAGCCTTGGGGCTCATTCGCCGTGGATGACAATGTTGGCGCGTTGCTGCTGCCCGGTAAGGCGATCTGGACCTGCGCACCTGAAAAGGTGTTGGCGGTTAGAAACGACTGGGCCGAAACTGAGCCGCATTTGCTGGGTAGCCTCATGCGGGCCGTTTGGCGTGCGGGACGTTGGCTTTCAAACACAGACAGCCGAACGACCGCGTCCGAGATGCTATCGCGCAAAACCTACCTCGATGTCTCACCCGAACTAATCGACCGTGCATTGATGGGCGAACTCACAACCTCGGCGCGCGGCGTGCAACGCCATGTGGATGGGTTTGTCGAGTTCTTTGATGGCGCTGCCACCTTCCCATGGCGCAGTCAGGCCAAGTGGATCGCGCATCAGCTAGCACAACGGAACGGGATCGATGTCAGCACGGCCGAACGTCAGGCCGCCCGTGTCTTTCGCAGCGACCTCTATCGGCGCGAGTTGTTCGGGCTGGGTGTCGAAACCCCCGGAGCGTCAGAGAAGCTGGAAGGGGCGCTTCCAGAACCGACCACCGTAGCCTCGACAAACGGAAGCTTGATTCTGGCACCGAACGTCTTCTTCGACCGTCGCATTTTCGAGCCAACGGGGTGAGAGTGCCCAAAATTTTTGCAACGCAGCATCAAATCACGCTGCAGCGCAGAAAAATCGCACTTTGACGCTCAGAGCCGGGTGACGGCCCGGATCAAGGATGTCTTAATCGGGACATCGGAAGGCAACGACGCCCACCGACGGAATTCGCCCACAATCCAGGGCACCTTACAAGAGCAAAGCCGCTCGACCATCCGCCACCTCCTCCCGGCGGACTGTGTCGGCGGCTTTTTTGTTTGCCCAAGAGGTTGGGCTGAACCGAAAGGGATCGAGATGAAAAAGCTTCTTTTAGGCCTCGCCGCAACGACGGCGCTTGTGTCTCCGGTACTGGCCGAGCTGGAACTGGAAAAAGACGAGCTGACTTTTGGCTTTATCAAACTGACCGATATGGCGCCGCTGGCTGTCGCTTACGAGAATGGGTACTTTTTGGACGAAGGCCTGTTCGTGACGTTGGAAGCACAAGCCAATTGGAAAGTCCTATTGGATGGCGTGATCGACGGGCAGCTTGACGGTGCACACATGCTGGCCGGACAGCCTTTGGCTGCCACCATCGGATACGGAACCGAAGCGCACATCGTCACGCCCTTCTCAATGGACCTGAACGGGAACGGCATCACCGTGTCCAACGAGATCTGGGAAGAGATGAAGCCGAACATCCCTGTCATGGAGGATGGTCGTCCCCAACACCCTATCAGCGCCGAGGCGCTTGCTCCGGTTGTTGAGAAATACAAATCCGAAGGCAAGCCCTTTAACATGGGTATGGTCTTCCCGGTCTCGACCCACAATTACGAACTGCGCTATTGGCTGGCCGCTGGTGGGCTGCATCCGGGGTTCTACAGCCCGGACAACGTGACCGGTCAGATCGGTGCGGATGTGTTCCTGTCGGTGACACCTCCACCACAGATGCCAGCCACGTTGGAGGCCGGTACGATCTATGGCTACTGCGTGGGTGAGCCGTGGAACCAGCAAGCGGTGTTCAAGGGCATCGGCGTTCCGGTTATTACCGATTACGAGCTGTGGAAGAACAACCCCGAGAAGGTTTTCGGCATCACAGCCGAGTTTGCTGAGGAATATCCAAACACAACGCTGGCTGTAACCAAGGCGCTAATCCGCGCCGCACAGTGGCTGGATGAAAACGACAACGCCAACCGACCCGAAGCGGTCGAAATCCTGAGCCGCGCGGAATACGTGGGCGCGGATTATGACGTCATCGCCAACTCGATGACCGGCACGTTTGAATACGAGAAAGGCGACAAGCGCGAGGTTCCCGATTTCAACGTGTTCTTTCGCTACAATGCGACCTATCCGTTTTATTCGGACGCTGTCTGGTACCTGACCCAGATGCGTCGTTGGGGTCAGATCGCCGATGCGAAGCCGGACAGCTGGTATGACGAAGTGGCCAAGTCGGTCTACAAGCCCGAAATCTACCTGGAGGCCGCGCGTCTGCTGGTCGACGAAGGTCTGGCGGATGAGGCTGACTTCCCCTGGGACAGTGACGGCTACAAGGCACCAACGCCCGCCGAGGATATCATTGACGGTATCGCCTATGACGGTCGCACACCCAACGCCTACCTCGAAAGCATGTCCATTGGCCTGAAGGGCGAGCAGAAGATCGTCGGCTCGGACGTTCAAGGCTAATTCCTCAGGCTCACGTCCGGCCAAGGTCGGGCGTGGGCTTCACAAGTGCCCCGCCATCGCAAGGACACATCAGATGACGACCGTCGAACCCGAATTCAACGCAGACGCCGCCCGAGAGGAGCGTCGCGCCCGCCTTTTTACCCGCATCAACGCCGCCGACAAATGGTTCCAAGTGTTGGGCCTCAGTTGGGTCACGCCCGTACTGAAGGCCACCGCAGGAGACAATCCCCGTGCTCAGATGACCGAGATCTGGCGATTGCTGATCGTGCCGTTGCTGTCAATCTGCGCCTTCTTGTTGCTGTGGGGAACGCTGGCACCAAAGGTGCAGACCTCTCTCGGCGCGGTCCCCGGACCTGCGCAGGTTTGGGGCGAAATGGTCAGCCTGAATGAGGACGCCAAAACCAAAGCGGTCAAGCGTTCCAAGTTCGAAGCAATGGTCGAGAAGCGCAACCAAAAGTTCATTGATGCCGGCCAGCCGGAGAAGGTGAAAGACGTCGCTTTTACCGGGGCTCCGACCTACTACCAGCAGATTTGGACCTCGATCAAAACTGTGTTTTTCGGCTTTCTGATCGCTACTGCCCTCGCAGTCCCTCTGGGCATCGCGGCAGGTCTCTCGCCAACGGCAAATGCGGCGCTGAACCCGCTGATACAAATCTTCAAACCGGTCTCGCCACTGGCGTGGCTGCCGATTGTGACCATGATCGTCTCGGCCGTTTACGTCACCAATGATGGCTGGTTCGCGAAATCCTTCCTGATCTCGGCCATCACTGTAACCTTGTGTTCCTTGTGGCCGACCCTGATCAACACCGCGCTTGGTGTGGCATCTATCGACAAGGATCTGGTGAACGTCTCCAAGGTTCTGAAAATGAATACCTATACCAAGATCACCAAGCTGGTGCTGCCTTCGGCCTTGCCGCTGATCTTCACCGGTTTGCGACTTTCGCTTGGCGTTGGCTGGATGGTTCTGATCGCCGCAGAAATGCTGGCGCAGAACCCTGGTCTGGGCAAGTTTGTCTGGGATGAGTTCCAGAACGGTTCCTCCAGCTCTTTGGCCAAAATCATGGTTGCGGTCTTCACTATCGGTATCATCGGCTTCCTGCTGGACCGTGTGATGTATGCCCTGCAATCCCTTTTCACCTTCACGAATAACCGGTGAACGCGATGAGCATTCTAAGCTTCAAGGACGCCTCTAAATCCTTCGGTGAAGGCACTGCGCGCGCCGATGTGCTGAAAGGCATCGATCTGGACGTGCAAGAGGGCGAGTTTCTGGTGATCCTTGGATTCTCAGGCACTGGTAAGACGACCCTGATCAACCTGATGGCCGGGCTGGATCGCCCGACCAGCGGAGAGGTCACGTTCAAAGGCGCTCCGATCAAGGGCCCCGGCCCGGAACGCGGGGTGATCTTTCAAAATTACTCGCTGATGCCTTGGCTGACAGTCAGCGGTAACGTCGGGCTGGCGGTTGATACGGTTTTCCCCGGTCTCAGCAAAGTCGAGAGGGCCGAGAAGGTTGCGCATTACGTGCGGATGGTGGGCCTCAGCCATGCCGCGACGCGACGCCCGGCGGAACTGTCCGGCGGGATGCGCCAGCGGGTCAACGTGGCGAGGGCGCTATCGATGAACCCTGAGGTATTGCTGCTGGATGAACCTCTGTCGGCGCTCGACGCTTTGACCCGTGCCAATCTGGCGGACGAGATCGAACATATCTGGGAAGCCGACAAGAAGACCTGCGTGCTGATCACCAATGACGTGGACGAGGCAATCATTCTGGCCGACCGGATCATTGCACTGAACCCCGATGGCACGCTGGGGCAGGAGTTCCACGTGTCGATCCCGCGACCACGCGAACGCGGTGCCATGAACAACGATGAGACGTTCAAACGCCTGCGGGCGGACGTCACCAAATATCTGATGGACGTAGGGATCGAGGCCAAGGTCGAAGGCACTCGTATCCTGCCGGATGTCACCCCAATCCACGGGGTTCCAACGGCGGTCGTCGAGGCGCAAAAGGGGATGATTGAGAACCGCTTCCTCGATTTCTCGCAGCTACACAAGGTGTATCCGACGCCCAAAGGCCCTCTGACCGTGGTCGAGGATTTTGACCTTAAGATCGACAAGGGTGAGTTCATCTCTCTGATCGGACACTCGGGCTGTGGCAAATCAACAGTTCTGACCATGGCCGCCGGGCTGAACGACATCTCGAAAGGCGCGATTAAGCTGGATGGCCGCCATGTAGAAGGGGCTGATCCTGAACGTGCGGTGGTGTTTCAGTCGCCCAACCTATTCCCTTGGCTCAGCGCTAAAGAGAACGTCGCGATCGGGGTCGACAAAGTCTATCCCAAGGCCAGCATCGCCGAGCGGCAAGATGTCGTTGAATACTATCTAGAGCGCGTCGGCCTGGCCGATGCGATGGATAAATCTGCCTCTGATCTCTCGAACGGTATGAAGCAACGCGTCGGTATTGCCCGCGCCTTTGCCCTGTCCCCCAAACTGCTGTTGCTGGACGAACCGTTTGGAATGCTCGACAGCCTCACACGCTGGGAATTGCAGGAAGTCCTGATGGAGGTCTGGTCCCGCACTAAGGTGACCGCGATTTGTGTGACCCATGACGTGGATGAGGCGATCCTGCTGGCGGACCGGGTGGTGATGATGACCAACGGCCCCCAGGCGACTATCGGCAAGATCACCAAGATCGATCTGCCGCGCCCAAGAACCCGCAAGGCCCTGTTGGAGCACCCGGATTATTACGCCTACCGGCAGGAAGTCCTCGATTTCCTCGAAGAATACGAACATGGCGCCAAGCCAAAAACACCCGCCCCCAAGGCGATTGCAGCGGAGTGAAATCATGAAGCAAAGACTTGTTGTCATTGGCGCAGGCATGGCCTCGGGTCGGGTGTTGGAGCACCTGACTGAGGCAGCGCCCGACGCGTTCGACATCACCCTGTTCAACGCCGAGCCGCGCGGGAACTACAACCGCATCATGCTCAGCCCGGTGCTGTCGGGTGAGAAAACCTATGAAGAGATCGTCACCCATGATGACGCCTGGTACGCCGAGCGGGGCGTGGTCTGCCGCTTTGGCGAAAAGGTGGAAAAGATCGACCGCGAGATGAAGGTGGTCGAGGGCGAAAATGGGCACGTACCCTACGACAAGCTGGTGGTCGCAACAGGGTCGAACCCGTTCATCATCCCACTGCCCGGTCATGGTCTGGACGGCGTTATCGCCTATCGCGATCTGGAAGACACGCAGCAGATGATGGGCATGGGCCCCGATAACAAGGTGGTCGTGATCGGTGGAGGTTTGTTGGGGCTTGAAGCTGCGGCGGGTATGGCTGCGCACGGCGTGGACGTCACCGTGGTGCACATCATGGGCCACCTGATGGAACGTCAGCTGGACGAAGCCGCCGGGTACCTGCTGAAGAAGTCTCTGGAAGACAAAGGTATCAAGATTTACCTGCAAGCGAATTCCAAGGAAATCCTTGGGGAAGATGGCAAGGTTCGCGCTCTTTTGCTCGATGACGGAACCGAGCTGCCTTGCGACCTGCTGGTGATGGCGGTTGGCATCCGCCCGAACACGGGTCTGGCGCAACAGGCGGGGCTGGCCACCGGGCGCGGCGTCCATGTGGACGACCAGATGCTGACCTCGGACCCCGATGTCTATGCTGTCGGCGAATGCGTTGAACATAACGGAGAGGTTTTCGGCCTCGTCGCGCCGCTTTACGATCAGGCGAAAGTGGCGGCGCGGGCTCTGTTGGAAGAAGACGTCGCATTCACGCAGAAAACCCTCTCGACCAAGCTGAAGGTCACGGGCTGCGATCTGTTCAGTGTCGGCGACTTCGCCGACGGGCCGGGGCGCGAGAATATCGTGTTCCGCGACCCTTCGCGCGGCGTCTACAAACGCCTTGTGATTGAAGAGGATCGGTTGATCGGCGCTGTCATGTATGGCGACACAGCAGATGGCAGCTGGTTCTTTGGCCTGATCAAAGATGGCACCAGCATCGACGAGATGCGTGAGACGCTGATCTTTGGACCAGCTTATCAAGGGGGGGACACCGCGGACCCTCTCTCAGCCGTTGCAGCATTGCCGCCTGAGGCGGAGATTTGCGGCTGCAACGGCGTATGCAAGGGAGACATCATCGAGGCGATCAATGAAGGGGCCAATGATTTGGGCGCGGTGCGTGCAAGCACCAAGGCCAGTGCTTCGTGCGGAACATGCACCGGGCTTGTGGAACAGGTATTGCAGGTCACTTTGGGCGACGACTTCCAAATGCCCGCCGCGCAACCGATCTGCGGTTGTACCGATCTGACGCACGAAGATGTGCGTCGTCTGATCAAGGGGCAGGAACTGAAAAGCCAGGCCGCTGTCTGGCAGGAACTCAGCTGGACCACGCCCAACGGCTGCCATGTGTGTCGTCCGGCGATCAACTATTACCTGCTGGCGGATTGGCCGCTTGAGTATCAAGACGACCCACAAAGCCGCTTCGTCAATGAACGCAAGCATGCCAACATCCAAAAGGACGGTACTTTCAGCGTCGTGCCACGCATGTGGGGTGGGATTACGACACCCGAAGAACTGCGCGCCATCGCAGATGCTGCCGATAAGTACCACGTGCCAACCGTCAAAGTCACCGGTGGTCAGCGCATCGACCTTCTGGGCGTAAAGGGTGAGGACCTGCCTGCGATCTGGTCGGATCTGAACAAGGTCGGTCTGGTCTCGGGCCATGCCTATTCCAAGGGTCTACGCACGGTCAAAACTTGCGTCGGCACGGATCATTGCCGGTTTGGCACACAGGACAGTACGGGCCTGGGTATCAAGCTAGAGAAGACCCTGTGGGGGTCGTGGACGCCGCACAAGCTAAAGCTGGCCGTATCCGGGTGCCCGCGCAACTGCGCCGAGGCGACGTGCAAGGATATTGGCGTCGTCTGCGTGGATTCGGGCTATCAGATCAGCATCGGCGGTGCCGCAGGCATGGACGTAAAAGAGACCGAGTTGCTCTGCCAAGTCTCCACCGAGGACGAAGCAATCGAGGTCGTGATGGCCGTGACCCAAGCCTACCGCGAGGGCGGCAAGTATCTGGATCGCCTGTATAAATGGTTGGGCAAGGTTGGCATGGACTGGGTCAAAGCGGAGGTCGTGGACGATCTTGAAAACCGCGCTGCTTTGGTCGCCCGGTTCGAACTATCGCAAAGCATCTATCGCAAAGACCCGTGGGCCGAACACGTCAAAGAAAAAGCGCAGACCTACGCGCCGATTGCAGATTTTACATTGGAGGCCGCGGAATGAGCTGGGTCGACATCGGACATATTGATGAGGTGCCGGTGCGCGGAGCGCGTCTGGTGAAAACCCATATCGGCTGTATCGCCGTCTTCCGCACCGCCGAGGCGGAAGTATTCGCCGCGACCAACAGCTGTCCGCATAAAGGCGGCCCATTGTCCGAGGGCATCGTCCACGGCCAGTCGGTAACCTGCCCCCTGCACAACTGGGTCTTTGACCTGAACACGGGCGAAGCTAAAGGCGCGGATGATGGCCGCATCACCACCTATACGGTGCGTCTTGAAGACGGTCGTATCCTACTGGACGACAGCGCGGTTTCCCGGCGGAGCGCGGCCTGATGGACGGAAGTGGTCTGCCCGAAGTTCGCTCGACCTGTGCGTATTGCGGCGTTGGCTGCGGTGTGCTTCTGCGACCTGATGGAGTTGGAGGGCTGACTGTCCGGGGCGACCCGGATCATCCAGCGAACCATGGTCGTTTGTGCTCGAAAGGGTTGGCTTTGGGCGAAACCGTGGGGTTGGAACACCGGTTGCTGGCTCCTCACGCCTTTGGTGAGGACACCAGTTGGGACAATGCGTTGCAACTGGTCGCAGATCGGTTCTCTGCCGCGATAGCTGAACACGGGCCGGACAGCGTGGCGTTCTATGTCTCGGGGCAGTTGCTGACCGAGGATTACTATGTCGCCAACAAACTGATGAAAGGCTATATGGGCTCGGCGAATATCGACACCAACTCTCGGCTTTGTATGGCCTCTACTGTGGCAGGACACAAACGCGCTTTCGGCACGGATACGGTCCCTGGAACCTATGAGGATCTGGATCAGGCCGACCTGGTTGTGCTGGTCGGCTCGAACCTCGCATGGTGCCATCCTGTGCTCTATCAACGGGTCATAGCTGCGCGTCAGGCTCGCGGAACGAAGATTGTGGTTATTGATCCACGTCGAACAGCAAGCTGCGATCAAACCGATCTCCATCTGGCGCTTCAACCGGGCAGCGACGTCGCATTGTTCAACCGCTTGTTGGCCAGAATTCACCAAACCGGGCATGTGTCAGCGGAATTTCTGGATCGCAGCGTTGGGTTCAATGAGACAGTCGAGCTGGCACAGCTTGACGACCCTGATGAGACGGGGCTGAGCCCTGGTGAGATTGAAGCTTTCTGCGATCTATGGATCGGTACCGAGCGCGTTGTGACGATCTTTAGTCAGGGTGTGAACCAGTCTTCTAGCGGAACCGACAAGGTCAACGCGATACTGAACTGCCATTTGGCCACCGGACGGATCGGGCGCCCGGGGATGGGTCCGTTTTCAGTCACCGGTCAGCCAAACGCCATGGGTGGTCGAGAGGTGGGCGGCTTGGCCAACATGCTCGCCTGCCATTTGGATATCGAAAACAAAGCCCACAGAGCCGCTGTCCAGGAATTCTGGAAGGCACCCAACATGCCACAGAAGCAGGGGCTCAAAGCGGTTGACCTGTTTCGTGCTGTCGAAAGCGGCCAGATCAAAGCACTGTGGGTCATCCACACCAATCCGGCGGCCACTATGCCAGATGCAGACCGAGTGAAGGCGGCTATCGAGGGTTGTTCATTCACTGTTGTTAGCGACCTGACTGCCAGGACAGACACCGCGCGTGTCGCAGACATATTGCTGCCAGCTGCGGGTTGGGGCGAAAAAAGCGGTACAGTGACCAATTCAGACCGCACGATCAGTAGACAGCGCACCGTTTTGGCGCCTCCGGGACAAGCGCGTACTGATTGGGATATTTTGGCCGAAGTGGGCCGCCGCATGGGCTGGACAGAAGCATTCAGCTATGAGACCCCAGCACAGATTTTTCGAGAATACGCTAAGATGACTTCGCTCGCCGTGTCATTTGGCAAGGATTTGGATATCACAAGTTTTTCGGACATTGATGACGAAGACTATGAGGCGCTAAGCCCAACACGGTGGCCAACGAAATCTCGCAAATCAGATGACCGTTTTTTTGGCGATGGGCAGTTTTTTCATCCTGACGGCAAGGCGTGTTTTGTGCCGGTCGCGCATCGTCCACCAATGGCGACGACTTCTGAACAGTACCCGTTTCTTTTGAACACTGGGCGAAACAGGGACCAGTGGCACACCATGACCCGGTCCGGGTTGTCGCCGCGTCTGTCAGCCCATCTTGCTGAACCATATATTGAGGTTAACCCAAACGACGTTGATCGGTTGGGTCTTAGTGCCGCAGATTTGGTCGAACTCAACAGCTCAGTTGGAAGCGGTATATTTCGACTTCGCATCACAGAGTCTGTGGCACCGGGCCAAGTGTTTGCGCCAATTCACTGGACGGGTGAAACGGCCCCATCAGCCTGTGTGGATATACTTGTTCCAAGTGTCACTGATCCGATCTCAGGACAGCCGGAAAGTAAGTCAACTACAGTATCTGTACGGCGCATGCATGCCGCGTGGTACGGCTTTGCCGTTTCAGTTGCAGTAGGGTCCCCTGGGGCAGAATATTGGGCAACTGCCAAAACAACCAACGGCTACAGGATGGAGTTGGCAGGCAAACAGATGATAGACGATTGGGAAAGCACTGCCCGCGATTGGTTTGGGTTACCTGATGCCCAGGCCACAGTGGTAGAAGATCCCAAGCGCGGCTCGTACAGAATTGCGCTGTCAGACGGACAGAGCATATTGGCAGCGCTCTTCGTCTCCCGCCAACCTATCACACTAATGCGAGGCTACTTGGCAACCTTTCCCAAGGTGACGCCTCAGCAGATTTTGTCCGGTCGTTCCTCCGCGTCTTCAGGAGATTGCGGACCAATAGTCTGTTCCTGTTTCGAAGTCGGGCTAAGAACCATCATCCATGCCATTCATAATAAGCATTTGATCAGTGTGGACGATATTGGCAATGCCCTTCAGGCTGGAACGAATTGTGGGTCTTGCCGGCCAGAGTTGGCTGACTTGCTCACCGAGCATTCGAAATCAATCCGCAACAAACCGCAGAACTACCCGCAAGAACAATCAGCGTAGACACAAGGTTATTTTTAACGGGAATGCGGTCCGCTTTGATTGGCTTTCAAAGCAAGCACGGGTTCCATTCACTCTATAGAACAGAACCAATTGGACCTTCCTAATCGGTTCGAACAATTTGGTCAGACGAAGGCTTCGTCCTGTGTTCCAGATCTACACCCCTGTCCCAGTTTCGCGTTTGCGGCGAATGCCTCCTCTGATGCGCCGCACAATAGCTAAAGCGATCGAAGTCGAATGGCAGGTTAGGGTTGTTTGCTGATGTTGAAGCTTGCGGCCCGATTGTCTGGTTCGTCCGCGGAACTGCCATTCGCATTTGTCGCAGTCTATGACTGCTCCAAGCCCAAAGCGGCCACTCAAGGCCTGCCCCGCGAGTGGATTTTTGCCGCGCCAACTAGTCCAATGACAGTCACCCGTATGTCTATGTTCTCACCTTTCACTTGCGACAAATTGGAAAGGTGCAATGGCATCTGCCAACTATTTAACATTGCTTGGAGCCGTCTTTCGCCACCATAATCGGCAGATACAGATTGAAAGGGAGTTTTAATGAAAAGAAAGTCATTGCCAGCATTGTCACTCCTCTTTCTGACCGTAGCAATTCCCGCTTTGGCACAAGATGATTGGAGCGCGCTTGAGGCCATGGTACCTGAGAACCCGATCAAGAACGCTTACTTCGGCGAAACTCATGTACATACTTCGTTTTCTCTTGATGCCTACATTGGAGGTGCACGTCTGACACCTTCGGACGCGTATCGCTTCGCGAAGGGCCAACCTGTCTCGGTAAACAACGTGCAGCGCAGAATTGGTCGACCTCTGGATTTTGCGGCCGTTTCCGATCATGCAGAATTTCTTGGCGAGATGCTCTCAACGCAGATCCCATCTGCTCCAGGGCATTACCAAGAAGCTCTTGCTGAGCTGCGCGGTTTGTCGGACATAGAAACTCAACGCGCATGGTTCGTGAAATATGTAATAAGCAACATGCGATCTGGTGAGCCTGAGCATCCACCTTTTTTTGCTGGACTTGAGACAACTGCAACGGCTTGGGAATACTATGTGGTGGGGGCTGCCGAGGCGCATTACGAGCCAGGGACTTTTACCAGCCTTATCGCGTTTGAATGGACGTCTGCCCCCAATGCCGGAAACATGCATCGCAACGTGATTTTCCGAGACAACAAAGTGCCGGACATCCCGCTTAGTGCGCTTGATACTACAGACGAGGAAGAACTTTGGGAGTGGATGGAAGAGCAAGAAGCTGCGGGCTCTAAACTGTTGGCCATCCCACATAATTCCAACGGGAGCAAAGGCTTGATGTTTGAGCCGATCGACAATGCTGGAAGTCCGATCACGCGTGAATATGCCGAGCGCCGCGCCAAGTGGGAGCCGTTGATCGAAATGATGCAGATCAAAGGCAATTCCGAAACCCATCCCGGCGTTTCGCCTAACGACGAGTTTGCGAACTTCGAGAATGCAGAGAGTATCGCCACATTCAGTGAACGTTTCTTCCGCAACGATGGCTTCGTCCGTTGGGCTGCGACTAAAGGGCTCGACTATGAGCAGAAGCTAGGTGCGAACCCTTGGAAACTTGGTTTCATCGGAGGCACCGACAATCATAATGGTACCCCAAGTGATGTCGATGAGGCGACCTATAATGGCAGCCATGGTGTTGCCGACGGTACTATCGAGCAACGCCGCGAAGGCGAGATAGACGGCTGGTTGCTTGGCCCCGACGCCAACCCGGGCTCGCTCGCAGGCGTCTGGGCGTCCAAGAACACACGTAGTGCGATTTTTGACGCGATGCAAAGCCGCGAAACCTTCGCCACATCAGGCCCTAGGATACAGCCGCGTTTCTTTGGCGGTGCAATGCTCCAAAGCAACAACGATCCCGTAAAGCTTGTAATAGACGGTTATGCCAACGGCGTGCCGATGGGCGGTTCTCTGACAGCTTTGGACGGCCCACCAACTTTTGCGGTGCACGCATTAAAAGATCCGATCGGAGCCAACCTCGATCGCGTACAAATCATCAAGGGTTGGGTCGATGAAGGCGGAGCGCCGCAAGAACGCATCATAGATGTAGTGTGGTCAGGAGATCGCGTGCCGGATGTGAATGGCAAGCTGCCGCCCGTTGGCAATACGGTTGATCCTGAAACTGCGACTTACAGTAACTCAATCGGAGCTGCGGAGTTGTTTGGTCATTGGACAGACGACGATTTTGATCCTGGCCAACATGCTCTGTACTACATGCGCGTCATCGAAATCCCCACTCCACGCTGGACGACGTATGACGCCGTCCGCCACGGCCTGCCGCTCCTTGAGGATGTCGCGGTGTGGATACAAGAACGAGCATGGACTTCGCCAATTTGGTATTCACCGGAGTAGTAGCCCACAAAGGCAGTGCAGCAGGGCTTCTGTTATGCTTCCGTAATTGGAGCTTCTGTGAATTCGTAGAGCCTCTGTGTGTGCTATTGAATGGCAACTTTGTCCGCATGGCGGTCATAGACTCGTCTTCATCGGAGGTCCGACTTGATCAGAAGCGGCCATTTAGTGTGTGAATTACGGTCTTAGACGGGAGATCGGTTTCTATGAC
>NZ_LGXZ01000025.1 GCF_001238295.1 Ruegeria sp. 6PALISEP08 | reverse complement strand
GGCGAAACCGAAGGTGGTGAAGCTGAAGGCGGTGGCGAAACCGAAGGTGGTGAAGCTGAAGGTGATACGGAAACGAACGCAGGCGAATCAGAAGTTGACGCAATGCAGGGCGAAAACCGCTGATCCATCAGGGGTGGTTGTCTGGGCTAAGCCACATGTTCAAGACTGGCAGCTAACGCTTTCACTTCGCCCGATGCGACCCCTCAAAAAAGACGGCCGGAGCGGATATGCTCCGGCCAATTTATTTTAGCTGAACGATCAGTCGCGCAGCAGCTCGTTGATGCCAGTTTTCGAGCGGGTCTTTTCGTCAACCCGCTTCACGATCACGGCACAGTACAGGCTGATGTTGTTCTTCGAAGGCATCGAACCGGCGACAACCACTGAATAAGGCGGCACCTCGCCATACATGACTTCGCCGGTTTCACGGTCGACAATCTTGGTCGATTTTCCAATGAATACGCCCATCCCCAGGACCGAGCCCTCGCGGACGATGCAGCCCTCGACCACTTCTGAACGCGCACCGATAAAGCAATTGTCTTCGATGATGGTCGGACCCGCCTGCATAGGCTCAAGGACACCACCGATGCCGACGCCACCCGACAGGTGGACGTTCTTGCCGATCTGCGCACAGGATCCGACTGTGGCCCACGTGTCGACCATGGTACCTTCATCGACATAAGCGCCCAGGTTCACGAAAGACGGCATCAGAACGGCGCCCGGCGCGATATAGGCCGACTTGCGAACGACACAGTTCGGCACGGCGCGGAACCCGGCGGCTTGCCACTGGCTTGCATCCCAACCGGCGAACTTGCTGTCCACCTTGTCCCACCAGCCGCCAGCCTGAGGGCCACCGGACTGGATTTCCATATCCTTGATGCGGAAGCCCAGCAGGACCGCTTTCTTGGCCCACTGGTTCACATGCCAGTCGCCATTCGCCTGCTTTTCAGCAACCCGCAGCGACCCGCTGTCCAGCGCGTTCAGCGTTTCCTCGATCGCTTCGCGCTGTTCGCCAGTGGTGGCGGGCGTGATTGTATCGCGCGCCTCCCAGGCGGCTTCGATGGCGGCTTCCAGTTGCGCGTTGGACATGGGGCGTCTCCCTACAGAATCTGTTCGTGTCGGTTTGGCCTATACGCAAGTGGAACCCATGGCGCAATGCGACGAACACGGGTCATTTTGCGTCCGAAACGACCGCAGTCAGCTGGCGCGACGTATATGGCGGGTCAGGATACCTCTTGCGGCGCTCAGATCCTTGCGCTTGAGCGCCTGAACAAGTGCCGCATGGTCCTTGTCTGTCTGCTGAACCCATTTCGACCGCCAATGCGCGAAAAGATGGCGCGCGCTTGCGATATGCAGGTCGTCGATAGCATGTAAAAGCCGAGGCAGCCCGCAGGGTGTCAGGATGGCGCGATGAAACGCTCTGTTCAAAGCTTCCCATTGGGGCATCGACTGCGCCTCATCACAGGCGATGCGCGCACGATCTATCTTTTCCATCGCTACCGGCGACATGTTCTGCACGGATTGCTGTAGCGCCAGAGTTTCCAATGCCACACGCATTTCGATCACCTCACGCACTTCCGCAGGGTCCAGCGCAGTGACCCGCATCCCCCGGCGTGGCTCATGCCGCGCCAATCCATGCGCCTCGAGCCGCAATAAGGCTTCACGCACCGGCACGTGGCTGGTGTCGAAGTCACGGGCTATATGGTCTTGCCGAAGCTTTTCCCCGGCGACCAGTTCTCCGGTGATGATTTTCTGGCTGAGGTTTTTGTAAATTGTGTCGGAAATCGTGGCGGTCATAAATTATAGATAAAATCCGCCACGCTCATTCACAACCCGATAATTCACGCACCAAACGGGTCCGGTGCAATATTGGCACCGCAAACCAAAACGGCCACGCGTTCACCAGGCCCAGGCTGATAAACGCCCGACGTCAAAGCCGCCAACGCCGTGGCACCCGCCGGTTCCACCAAAATACGATGCGCCTGCCAAAGCGCCTTTTGCGCATCTGCAATTGCATCATCTGACACAAGAACCGAGTTCATACCCTGCGCGAGGTCAAAACAGATCTGCCCGATCCGCCGCGCGCCCAATGCGTTTGCTGCAATGCCGGATACGGAAACATCGATCGGTTTACCGGCTTGCAACGCGGCATTCAGCGCGCAAGAGGTTTCGGGCTCGACCGCGACAACCTTGCGCGTGTCGCCAAACCACGCCAACGCGCCAGCGATCAGACCACCGCCACCTACCGCAACCAGAACCGTATCGGCCTGCAGATCCTGCGCGTCCCATTCTGCAAAACAGGTCCCCTGCCCCGCCACCGTGGCCGGCGCGTCATAGGCATGTATCTGCATCGCTCCAGTTTCGGCCTCGTAAGCTTGCGCCTGAGTCAGCGCATTTGCGTATTCGCCGGACACAACGCTCAGGTCTGCGCCGGTTTGCCGGATCAAAGCGATTTTCGAAGGGCCTGCCAGCTCGGGCACGAAAATCTTGGCCGGATAGCCCAGTGTCTGCGCAGCATAAGCTGCTGCCGCACCATGGTTGCCGCCGGACGCTGCAACCACCCCGGCCTGCGGAACATTCATGCTGAGCAAAGTGTTGAACGCACCCCGCGCCTTGAAACTGCCGGTGTGCTGCATGTGTTCCAGCTTCAGGTCAATCGGATAACCTGGAATTCGACTCTCGATAACCGGCGTCACTTGCGCATGTCCGGCGATACGATCTTGCGCTACTGATATTTCGCTCTTCCAATTCATTCTTGTCTTTCCGTGACTGGCACTCTGCCCGCGAACCCTATAGCTGTTTGTCAAACACGCAAGCAGGGATCGATCACCCATGAGAGAAGACCGCCACAGTCCGTTTCGCGATGCGCAGACCGACCGCTCGACCGCGAGTGAGGTTCCGGACACGCCGCAGACGCGTTCACCTGCCTATCGTCTTGCCTTCGCCGATGACGAATTCCTGTGCCGGGACGAACTGCGCCCGGTGCGTCTGCAGCTTGAATTGCTGAAGCCCGAGATGATCATGAGCGAGCGCGAGATCACCTCGACCATCGTCATGTTCGGCGGCGCGCGTATCCCCGAGCCGTCGCAGAAACACACCGCACGGACCGAAACGCTGGCCGGCTTGTCGCAATACTACGACGAGGCGCGTGAATTCGCCCGGTTGATGACCGTGAAGTCGAATGAGACCGGATGTCGTGAGAACGTCATTGTCACCGGCGGTGGCCCCGGCGTGATGGAGGCAGGCAACCGAGGAGCACAGGATGCGGGCGGCTGTTCGATCGGCCTCAATATTGTGCTGCCCCACGAGCAGGCGCCGAACCTCTACGTAACGCCCGACCTCAGCTTCAATTTCCACTACTTCGCCATTCGAAAGATGCACTTCCTGATGCGCGCCCGCGCCATAACCATCTTCCCCGGCGGGTTCGGCACAATGGATGAGCTGTTCGAATCCCTGACCTTGATACAGACCGGCCGGATGGATCGCGTGCCCTTCCTGCTTTTTGGCCGCGAGTTCTGGGAAAAAGTCATCAACTGGGAAGCATTGGCCGATGCTGGCACGATCTCAAACGAGGATCTCGATCTGTTCCGCTTTGTGGACACGGCGCAAGAGGCGGTCGAGATCATCGAGAACTGGGAACCCGCCCCACCGCGCGACGAAATCCCGGGACGCTGAAAGATGGCACCCAAAACCGGAGAAATGCTGCACCTGCGCGGCAATGCGTTGAACAAGGGCGAGCCGGTGGCGCTGCCGCTGACACAAAGCAGCATGTTTCACTTGCCGGGCACCCCTGATGGGCAGGCGAGCTATGGACGGGTCGACAACCCGACCTGGGGGCATCTGGAACATGTCCTGTCGCATTTGGAAGACGCGCCCTGCCTCAGCTTTCCCTCGGGCATGGCAGCGATATCGGCGGCCCTGTTTGCCACGGTGCAAGCCGGGTCGCGCCTTCTGATTCCGTCGGATGGCTATTACGTGACACGCCTTTTGGCGGATCGCTTCCTGTCGCGACTGGGTGTGATTGTCGAGGAGCGCCCCACCACCGATTTTAACACCGGCGGTTTTGACGGGTTCGATGTGGTCTTTGTCGAAAGCCCCTCAAATCCAGGATTAGACATGATCGACCTGACGGCGGTCGCTGATCAGGTACATGCTGCCGGGGGCGTGACCATTGCGGACAACACGACGATGACACCTCTGGGTCAGCGACCTCTGGATCTGGGCATTGATGTTGTTGTTTCCTCAGACACCAAGGCGATGGGCGGGCATTCCGACATGTTGATGGGCCACGTGGCCAGCCGCAACAGCGACATCATGGAACGAGTCGAGGAATGGCGCAGAGTCTCCGGCTCGATCCCCGGACCTCATGAAGCATGGTTGCTGCATCGCGGGCTTGAGACATTGGACGTTCGGTTTGACCGGATGTGCAGCTCCGCTCAGAATCTGGCAGAAAGACTGGCAGCACATCCCGCGGTGAAACAGGTTCGTTACCCCGGGCTGGCCGGTGACCCATCGTACACACTGGCACAAGCGCAAACCACCCGGTTCGGATTTCTCCTGTCTCTGACATTGGAGAGCGAAGACAAAGCCGAAGCCTTCAT
This sequence comes from Ruegeria sp. 6PALISEP08, assembly GCF_001238295.1. Lineage (GTDB taxonomy): Bacteria > Pseudomonadota > Alphaproteobacteria > Rhodobacterales > Rhodobacteraceae > Ruegeria. The sequence continues at coordinate 13,879 of NZ_LGXZ01000025.1, read as the reverse complement.
CAATAGCTGCCCTCTGCTGCGCCCCGCCACGTCGTTCGGAGGCGTCCACAGCTCGGCCGAGCGTCGCGCCCGCTGGGGTGACGATGTTGACGCCGCCTTCATCCGCCTTTCGGTAGGCTGCGAGCCGGCGAGCGAACTGTGGCAGGCCATCGAGGCCAGCCTGAACGCAGTGTGATTACTTCTTGGCTTCGCGCAGTTCTTTGAACACGTAGATCGGCAGCACCACGCTGGCGATCAACGCCCCCAACCAGACCAACAACGTTGCCGCCAGCAGGTTCGAAACACCACCCACGGTCAGCCCAGCGGTGATCAGGTCGGTTACCAGCAGACCCACAAAGGTCACGATCAAAGCGATCCCGCCTTTCAGCGCGGGTGCTTTCTTTTCGCCCAGCTTCAGGATCAGCGGCTCGGCAATCACCTGCACAACGGTGAAGACGATCACGACGATGATGAACGAGATCGGCTTGATCGCGAACCCTGACAGTATCAGCGAGGCAAGCAATAACCCAATGGCATTCCCGGCCAGCAGAGCCAGGGCGGACTTAATTCTGCGCGACATGCGGCGGTCTCCGTCAATCAACAATTAGAAACATGTAGATGTTAACAGACCTGCAGGATTTTTCGAGGCAATTCAATCGCCTCTTCCTTTTGCACCGTTGAAATCGCATGGTAGAACACATTCATCAAGATCAGACTTGCCCCTGACCCGTGAGAGTGAGATGAGCGACGATCCCTATTCTGTTCTTGGCGTTGCAAAAGACGCCAGCGCCACCGAGATCAAGAAAGCCTATCGGCGCATTGCCAAGGAATGCCATCCGGACCTGAAACCCGGTGATGCCGAGGCTGAGGCGAAGTTCAAAGCCGCTGCCGCGGCATATGACCTGCTGAAAGATCCTGAAACACGTGCGCGGTATGACAATGGCGAGATTGACGCATCGGGTCAGGAGCGCCCACAACAACAGTATTACCGCGAATACGCAGAGGCGGCAGGTAACCCCTATCGCGGACGTCAGGCGGATCCTGACGACATGTCCGACATCTTCGCCGAATTCATGCGTGGCCGCGGCGGCTTTGGCGGCCAGCACGGCCAAGAGTTTCACGCACCGGGCCATAATCTGAACTATTCCCTCCAGATCAGCTTTCTGGATGCCGTGTTCGGCGCCAGCCAGAAACTGACGCTGCCTGACGGTGACCGGATCGAGGTGAAAATCCCGGCAGGGATAACCGACGGCCAGACCATCCGCCTGCGCGGCAAAGGGGCAGCGGGCTATGGCGAGGGCCCAGCGGGCGATGCCTTGGTGACTGTTTCGGTCGCCAAACATCCGGTGTTTGACCGTCAAGGCGACGACATCCACATCACATTGCCCATCACCATCGATGAAGCCATTCTGGGCGGTAAAGTCCCGGCCCCCACAATTGATGGCGGTGTGAACGTCAGCGTCCCGGCGGGCACAAGCAGTGGAAAAACTCTGCGATTGCGGGGCAAGGGGGTCAAGAAACGCGGCTCATCGGAACGCGGGGACCAGTTGATCGAACTGACCGTCTCGCTGCCCCACACAATCGATGACGACCTGAAACAGTTCATGGAGACCTGGCGCGAAACGCACAGCTATGATCCGCGGAAAGGAATGCCGTCATGACCCTGACCGAGAAGGAACTGATCGAAGCCGTTGCCCGACTGACCTCGAACCGGCTGACCGAGTATCTGGCGGCTGAAATTGTGATCCCCGAACAATCAGACCAAGGGCTGGTTTATCACAGCATCGACGTCGCTCGGTTGGAACTGGCCTGCGAATTGCACGAGCAATACGACATGGAGGCCGACGCACTATCGATGATGATCTCTTTGATCGATCAGATGCACGGGTTGCGGGCCGAACTGCGCGAGGTTCTGAACGCTGTCGAGGCGCAACCCGAACCGGTGCGCCAGCAACTGGTTGAGGTGATTGGTACAGCGCGATTCCGTCGCAGATAACGGGGTTTTGGACTCGACCCGTTTGGCGTAGAAGGCCGCCTTGATCCTTTGCCAGGTGGCCATATGACCCAGTCCCGATCCGAATTGCTGATGCCCGCGGGCAATCTGCGCAAGCTGAAACTCGCCATCCTCTATGGGGCGGACGCGGTGTATCTGGGCACGCCGGATATGTCGCTGCGCACCAAGTCCGAATTTTCGCTGGAAGAGGTGATCGAAGGGGTCGAGTTCTGCCATAGCCACGGCCGACGCGCATACCTGACGCTGAACCTGTTTTCACACAACAAAGACATCCCGAAGCTGGATGAATACATCGACGCAGTGCGCAAGGTGAAACCCGACGGGTTGATCATTGCCGACCCCGGTGTGTTCCAATATGTCCGCGAACGCGCGCCCGAACTGCCGCTGCATATCTCGACCCAAGCCAATATCTGTTCCTGGCTGTCGGTGAAGTTCTGGCAGGATCAGGGTGCGGAACTTGTGGTTCTGGCGCGCGAAGTCTCGTACCCCGAGTTGGTGGAAATCCGCGAGAAATGCCCTGACATCAAACTTGAGGCTTTTGTTCACGGTGCCATGTGCATGACCTATTCTGGTCGCTGCTTGCTGTCGAATTTCATGGCAGAACGCGGCGCGAACCAGGGCAACTGTGCCAATTCCTGCCGCTGGAACTATGCGCTGAAGCTGCGTCTTAAAGACGGTACGCATCAGGAACTGCGCATTACCGAAGAAAACGCGGACCTGTTTGAGTTTCTGCTGGAAGAAGGTTGCCGCCCCGGTGATCTGATGCCTATCGAAGAGGATGATCGGGGATCATACATCCTGAACTCGCGCGACCTCTGCATCATGCCGAAGCTGGATGAATATCTGAAAATTGGTGTCGACAGCCTCAAGGTCGAAGGGCGCGGCAAGTCGGAATATTATGCTGCCATCGTTGCGCGGGCGTATCGGATGGCCGTCGACGACTACAATGCCGACCCTGAGAACTGGGATCCCAAACCCTATATGCGTGAACTCGAAACCGTCGGAAACCGTGGCTACACACTGGCCTTCCACGAGGGTCGCCTGACCAACTATGCACATGATTATGAACACACGGCCTCAATCGCGCAGTGGGAGTATGCAGGGATCGTCACCGAAGTGACCAAGGACGCCTTTCTGGTCGAGGTGAAGAACAAGCTGGAACCGGGCGACGTGCTGGATTTCGTCTCACCCATCTCGCGCGAAACAGTTCTGCTGCGGGTCTACGACTTCGAACGAGTGGGTGACGGTAAGCGGCTGGACGTGGTGCATGGCAGCACGAAAACTGTTATCCGGCTGCCCTTTACTCTATTCGACCACGAAGACATCGACGACCTGCGCGCGCGCTTCCCGGTTTATTCGGTCCTGCGCAAAGAGCGTGCCCTGACCGATGAACACTGGAGCCGCATCCGTTTCGACAAACTGGTGCAGGGTTTGGAAACCTCCGGCCGCGACAACCCCAACGCCTATGCACGCCGCCGGGACGCGTTGGTCGAAAAGATCGGCGAAGATGGTAACGAATGCCGGTTCAAGACCAACCGTATCGGCACCGAAGGGTGCTGTGGCAAGGGGTGTAACGGGTGTCTGATCTTCTGGCAGGATGAAAAATACGCGCTGGCTCGTGAAGTCCTGTCAAAGCGCAAACAAGGCGAACAACTCAGCCGCCGCGAGGCGACAGAACTGAAGCTGCCAGGCGAACCGGCCTGATCCGGTTCATTCGCTCTTGCGATACTCTTCCGGCACGTAAAACGTATAATCTCGGTCCGCCACCTGTTCGTGGCAGACATGGCAATAGGCCACTTCACCGGCACGGTCACCCAAGGTATCGCCAAAAACCGAGCCATCCGGCAAGACCATGATGTATCGCCAATCCGCTGTGTCCGGGCTGGCACCTTCCGCCAGCTTCTCCATAATGAACATTGCGCCAGGATGTAAGCGACCTTCATCCGTTACTGTCATGCTGTCCTTGGCCAGAACCGATCCCATCGGCAGCTCTTCGCCCTCTTGCAACGTGCCGTAGTTATGCGCCATGCGGTTGGCATAGCTGTTCACAAACCGCTGGCCATGGGTTGCCGATATATAGGGTGCATCGTTGAACAGCGGCCAGCTTTGATAGTTGAGGATCAGGTCCAGTTGCGCAGCGGCATACCCGCGCGCCATGCGCTTATTCAGCGAGCGATAATGGGCCACAGCTTCTTCCTTGCTCAGTTCAGCGGGATTCTCTATCGCGATATGGGCATTTTCGCCGTCAGCCACCACCAGCCCCGCAGTAAGCACAACAACAAGAAGAGCAGCCGCACTTTGTCGCAGAATTTTTTGAAGATTCGAGTCCATTACATTGACCCACCTGAAAATCAGTTCGCCCGAGCACGGCTTGGAAGCTCTTCTCTCACTCTATCGGCTTCGAAATAACTTGCCAGCTATGGTCCGGTAATCTCACCGCCTTGTGCGTCGAATTGAGAATACACGGGCAGTGCCGGATATCACAAACATAGCAAATTGCGCATGTGGTTTCAGCACCTGAAACATTAAGTTTACAGGCACACCTATGGCGTGCAGAAAGTAACCCCGAACAAGCGAAGCGCGATCCGGTTACACAGCGGAAACCAGACGGCCACCCAGCTTGCAAGGCAGGGGGTTTACTTGCTCAAACCGGCTTCCGCCTCGATCTGCTTGCGCGATTTGCGGGCACGTTCCGTGGCAGATTTCAGTTGCCCACAAGCAGCCATGATATCCTCGCCCCGCGTCTTGCGAATGGGCGAAGCATATCCCGCGTGGTAGATGATATTCGCAAATGCCCGGATGCGATTGTTAGAGCTGCGCTTGTACGGTGCGCCGGGCCATTCGTTGAACGGGATCAGATTGATCTTGGCCGGGATGTTGTGACGTTTGATGTGGTCGATCAGGCGGTGCGCGTCCTCGTCACTGTCGTTCACACCATCTAGCATCACATATTCAAAGGTGATCCGTTCAGAGTTTGACACATTGGGATAACTGGCCAAGGCTTCCAGAAGTTCCTCGATGTTCCAACGCTTGTTGATCGGCACCAGAACGTCGCGGGTTTCGTCCGTGGTTGCGTGGAACGAGATCGCCAGCAGGCAGCCGATTTCCTTGGCCGTGCGCGCAATCTCGGGCACAACACCCGAGGTTGAAAGCGTAATACGGCGACGTGAAAGCGAAATCCCTTCGGGGTCCATGGCGATCTTCATCGCGTCACGGACGTTTTCGAAATTATAAAGCGGCTCGCCCATGCCCATCAGAACGATGTTTGACAACAGGCGGGTTTCATCCTTGGGCGCGCCGGGAACCGGCCATTCGTCAAGATCATCGCGGGCCATCATCACCTGACCGACGATCTCGGCCGCTGTCAGGTTGCGCACCAGCTTCTGCGTGCCGGTGTGGCAGAATGAGCAGGTCAGAGTGCATCCGACCTGAGACGAGATGCACAACGTACCGCGATCTTCTTCGGGGATATAAACGACTTCGACCTCATGCCCGCCTGCGATACGGCACAGATACTTGCGGGTTCCGTCCTCGGACACCTGACGTGTCACAACTTCGGGAATTTCGATCACGAAGTGCTCAGCCAGTTGCACACGATAGGCCTTGGCCAGGTTGGTCATCTCGGCAAAGTCACGCACACCCCATTGATAGATCCACTGCCATATCTGCCCGGTGCGCATGTTGGCCTGTTTTTCTGGAGTGCAATGTTCGATCAGAACGGCACGCAACTGGTCGCGAGTCAGCCCGACAAGGTTGATCTTTCCCTCGGGCAATTTGCGGGGGATAGTCAGGACATCTTGAGTGATCGGCGCATTGGGCGACATTTTAGGCTCTCTGAGGCGTATCTCGAAGGATTCTGGCTTGGGATGCGCCTCTATATAGGAACCTTTGCAAAGATCAAAAGGATTCGTCACAATCGGCGGGCTTCTACAGAAAAGCCGCAGCAACAGAGTCACTGCGGCTTTTATCTTTTTTCAATCCGCGCAGATCAAAGCCCGTTCAAACACCTGCAGGCGGAACATAGCAATCTTCGGCGTCCAAAGTTTTAACCGGGTCTTCCGGTCCGCATTGTTCGCCAGTCACCGGATATGTCTCACCTTTGTTATCACAAGCGCTCAGCCACATGGCCGAGATCATCATGAGCGAAGCAAGAAATTTGTTCAGCATCAGGGCAACTCCTACGTTTCCTCTGAACTAATTAGTTCAGAAACGATCGGTGCTTGCTTTGATACGGATCAAATGCAGGCGCGGACGTGGCGTAAAGCTAGCATGCCGAATGGCATCAACACAAAAGCCCCGCCAGACGACGGGGCTTTCACTAGAAAACACCGGCTTAATTGGTGCAGCGCTTCTTGGCGTCGTCGATCGCCGCAGTAAAGCCCAACAGTGAGAACGTGTCTTTTGTCTGCGTCCCGCGTTCCGAGCGGGCAGTCAAAACAGCCTCGTTTCCGCTCTTCATCGCCTCGATGACTTTTGGCTCCTGCCCTTGCGTTGAAGGCCAGGCCCATTCGCCATCGGTGATGAATTCGAATTCGGATTCGTCGATCTTGACGTTGACGGTCGAGCCCGCCGCAAAGGGATAGCCGCCGGTGAATGACACCGTTCCGGACACGTCATCGCCTGGTCGAAACACCACGAACAGCAAAATATCGCTACGCCGCACAGAAACCACGCGACCTCCGCGAGTGTTAACGGTTTCGTCCGGGGTTGCGACGCTCCAGCATTCAGCGGGGTCTTCTTCTACAAAGACGCTCCAATCTGTCTTGACCGCAACACGGTTGGTGCTGCTTGCCTGCTGAGCGATTGCGGTTGTCGCGACGGTCCCTGCCACTGACAGCCCCGCGATCACACGAACGAGCATTGATCCCATTTGTCCAGCCTCCTAGCTCGACCTATACCTCAAACCCATCGGACATGACTGCGAACCCTGCCGGTTCGTCTATTCCGTTGCGTATTCCGATGATTGCCGACATACACACACTAACGCAGGTTTCGCCACAGGCGAAAGGGCGATTGGCAGAATTTTGCGCATAATTTCGGAGGTCCAGATGACGCAGCCCGTACCGATGACAGAACTGTGGCGCGGGTCTCTGCTGGAAAGCCTGCATCTGGGTCACGCAGTGGTTTGCGATGACGCGGGTCAGATCGTGCACAGCTGGGGTGACCCTCAGGCAATTGTCTATCCACGGTCGTCCGCCAAGATGATTCAGGCACTTCCGCTGGTCACATCCGGTGCGGCGGCAAAATACGGGCTGACCAGCGAACATCTGGCGCTGGCCTGCGCGTCGCATAATGGGGCTGCAATTCACACGGACCGTGTAACCGCCTGGCTGGATCACCTGGGGCTGAGTGAACACGACTTGCGCTGCGGCCCGCAGGAACCTGCAGATACGGCTGCACGCGACAGGCTGATTCTGGCCGACGATACACCCTGTCAGATTCATAATAATTGCTCGGGCAAGCATTGCGGGTTTCTGACGCTGGGCCAGCACATGGGCGCGGGCCCGGAGTATCTTGAAATTTATCACCCTGTGCAGCAAGCCTGCCTTTCGGCATTTGAGGAGACCACGGGTGAGACCAGCCCGGGTTACGGCATCGACGGGTGCTCGGCCCCGAATTTCGCAACATCACTAACCGGTCTGGCCCGGTCGATGGCTTGGTTTGCTTCAGCCGCAGACCGGTCCGACCGCTCCAGCGATGCGGCGGCGCAACTGGTTGCGGCTATGGTCAAACACCCTGAACTGGTCGCGGGTGAGACCCGCGCCTGCACCGAGTTGATGCGCGCGATGAACGGACGTGTTGCGATCAAGACCGGGGCCGAGGCCGTGTTTGTCGCCATCATCCCGGAAAAACGCATGGGAATTGCACTGAAGATCACTGATGGCACCACCCGCGCCAGCGAATGCGCGATTGCCGCGATACTCGTCAGCCTTGGTGTGCTGGAGGCCGATCACCCGGCCACCCGCAAATTCATGAACGCCACGCAATACAGCCGCCGGGGGCTGGAATGTGGCGTGATCAAACCTGCGCCAGGCTTCCCCGGCTAAAGCCCTTACATCTCGATCTCATGTACCTCGGCCACTTCAACCGAGCCCGAACCATTGACGACCATCGGACATCCCTTGGCCATCTCGGTCGCGGCGTCGATGCTGTCGGCTTTGATCACCGTGAAGCCTGAGGCCGGGTTTGCACCGCCATTGTCGACAACCCCGCTGCTGCTTACGGTATAGGATTGTCCGACCGGGTTGCCGGGGATGTCGAGGGCTTCGCCCAAATTTTGAAACCATGCGCCCCAGGCGGCCATGGTCGCCTCAATCTCGGCGGGGTCGGTTGGGGTGTGACCCCCGTGATAGACAAACAAAAATTGGGGCATGTCGCTCCTCCCTTATGAAAACCTATTTGCAAAGTGCTTCGAGTTTGCGCAGCGAAGAGGTCCAACCTTGATTGTGGTTCGCAGCCGCTTCGGTATCGACCAGTTCCCGGTGATCCAGCCTAAGTCGTGATCCGGTGCTTGTCGCCGCGACCGACAAGGTCACGTGGCTTTCGGCGCCACGCTGATCCTGATCATCATGCCACCCCCAGGTGAACCCAACCGATTTGGGCGGATCGACATGCGTGACGTGACCTGAGACTTTGTATTGCTGCCCCTCGCCGTTTTCCATCACCGAAAACCAGGGGCCGGTGCGTGAAAAATCCAGATTATGCTCGGGCACGTGCATCCCTTCTGGACCCCACCATTGCAATAACCTGCTGCCGTCGCTGATCCATGCAAACAATTCTTCGGGGCTGACGGGGAATTCCCGTTCCAGTTTCAGGTCGGCCATGAATTCTCCCTTTCGATAATATCACTCAGACGATCCAGGCTGCCTTCCCAGAATTGTCGCTTGGAAATGGTCCAGTTGGCAATCATCCGCAGCCCTTCGGATCGGATCGAATACATCCGCTGCGCGCCTTGAACGCGCTGCTGCACCAGCCCTGCTTCGCGCAGCACCTTCAGGTGGCGCGAGATTGCGGCACCTGATACGCCGCGCCCTTCGATCAGGTCACCAGCGGGCAACTCGCCTTGATCCATCAATTGCTCGACAATCGAGAATCGGGTGGCGTCGGACAATGCTGAGAAAGTGGTCAGAAGCGTGCTCATGATTTTTATTTAACACAAATGTTAAATAAAAGATAGCCTCGGTTATTCGCCTGCAAAATCAGCGCGGCTGTAGCCTTGTAGATAAAGCAGTGCCGTCAAGTCACCGTGATTCACCCGCACATCGCATTGGGCGGCAACCGAAGGCTTGGCATGAAGGGCAACTCCGGTTCCGGCCCGGCCCAGCATTCCAAGGTCATTGGCCCCGTCACCTACTGCAATCACATCGTTTTCAGACAACCCAAGTCGGGTTGATATCTGTTCCAATGCTTCGATTTTGGCCTGACGCCCCAAAATGGGGCGCGCCACGTCTCCGGTCAGCTTGCCGTCTTTAGCCAACAGCGTATTGGCCCGGTTTTCGTCGAACCCAAGCATCTCGGCCACTCGCGCGGTGAAAGCTGTAAATCCGCCGGACACCAGCGCCGCGTAAGCTCCGTTCGCCCGCATTGTGGCCAGCAACACCTTGCCCCCTGGCATTAAGGTAATCCGCTCGTTCAGAACTTTGCCGATCACATGTTCATCCAAGTCCTTGAGCAACCCAACCCGCTCGATCAGAGCCCCCTCGAAATCCAGCTCTCCGTTCATGGCACGAGCCGTGATGTCCTTGACCCGGTCGCCGACGCCAGCCTCATCCGCCAGCTCATCGATGCATTCCTGCTGGATCATCGTGCTGTCCATATCGGCCAGCAGCATCTGTTTGCGCCGCCCGTCTACAGGCTGCACAATTAAGTCCACGCCCATCCCCTGCAGGTCGGCCCAAACATCCCAGCGATTGTAGGGTATGTCGCTCAGTTCGAACTCTACCGCCTCATCCGGGCTGAGCCAGACAACATCCCCACCGCCCCACGCGTTGCGCAGTGTTTCGGGCAAGGCGCGATCCAGCGAAGGCGCGGCCGGGTTGGTCAGCAAAGTTGCGACATACATAATCTATCTCCAGTGTCTTACCCGAGCGATGTAACTCAGGGCGTCAATGGCAAGCGGCCCTGTTCGGTCAATTCCCAGCAGATCCGCCCTTCGAACACGGCAACGCCCACCGGGCGCCCATACCCGGCCCCAGTATCCAGGTTGACGCGATTGCCGTAATGCATCGCCTGATCCACGGGCGTATGGCCATGCACGATCAGCTTGGGGTGCGGGCCTTTATGTTGGTGAAAATCCTGCCTGATCCAAACCAGATCACTTGCCCGCTGTTCATTGAGCGGCACACCTGGGCGGATACCGGCGTGCACAAAGGCAAGCTCGGGCGTCTGGTGCATCAGCACAAGATCGCGCAGAAAGGTCAGGTGCGATTTCGGCACAGCCGTCTGCGCCATCTGATGCAGCTCTTCCAGACGGATCCGGCCTTCGAATTCGACCCCGTAACTACGCAGGGTCTCGATCCCGCCCAGCCGGTCATGCAGCCAATGGTACCCCACAAGCAAATGCGGATCGTGACGCGGGGTGTCCTCCATGAACCAGGCAAACATACGGTCGTGATTGCCCAGTAAGGTGATCCAGTTCCGGCCAGCATCGCGCCCGGCGATCAGGTGATCAATCAAGCCCCGACTATCAGGGCCGCGATCCACGTAATCACCCAGAAACACAATCTGCGCATCAGGTCCGCCATCGTGTTGGATCAGAGACAGCGCACGCTCCAGTTCAGGAACCTGCCCGTGCAGATCACCAATAGCATAGACAGGCTGTGTCATAGACATCCTCCGCCGGTAAGGTTCAGCTCGCTTGTGCCTCAGATCCAGGTTTGAGAGAACAAAGGACCCGGGTCTTTGCAAAACCGGGTCCTGAACTGTTTCTCAAACTCAACAAGCCGCGTCAGGCGACATCAAACACCAACGGTTTGATCTGCGTGAACAGACCCGTTTCCGCCAGCTTGGCCCGCGCCGCAGCCGGAACCGGTTCGTCGACATAGAGCAATGCAATCGCCTCGCCTCCGGCCTCGGACCGGCCAAGGGTGAAGTTCGCGATATTGACGTCGTGCTCACCCATGGTCTGACCCAGAGCACCGATGATGCCAGGCACATCTTCGTTGGTCGTATACAGCATGTGGGCGCCGACCTCGGCATCGATATTGATGCCTTTGATCTGGATAAAGCGCGGTTTGCCGTCACTGAACACGGTGCCACCGATCGAACGTTCGCGCTTGTCGGTCACAACGGTGACTTTGATATAACCCTCGAACGCACCCGATTTGTCCTGATTGGTGGTCGAGATCTTGATCCCGCGCTCTTTAGCGACAACAGGGGCCGAAACCATGTTCACCTCGGGGTTGAACTTTTTCATGATCCCGGCGACCACGGCGCAATTCAACGCGGCGAGGTTCATTTCAGCGGCCACACCATCGTAAAGAATGTTGATCGCCTTGACCGGCTCATCCGTCATCTGACCAATGAAGCTGCCCAGATGCCCGGCCAGCTTGATCCACGGACCCATGACCTTGGCTTCTTCTGCCGTCACACTGGGCATGTTCAATGCATTTTCAACCGCGCCTGTCAGCAGGTAGTTCGAAATCTGCTCGGCGACCTGCAGCGCCACATTCTCCTGCGCTTCGGTCGTCGCCGCACCAAGGTGCGGTGTGCAGACCACGTTGGGCAGGTTGAACAGGGCGTTGTCTTTGGCCGGTTCCTCGCTGAAAACGTCAAACGCGGCACCGGCAACTTGACCGGATTGCAGTGCTTCGGCCAACGCATCTTCATCAACCAGACCACCACGGGCGCAGTTGATGATACGAACGCCTTTCTTGGTTTTTGCCAGGTTTTCACGGCTCAGAATGTTGCGGGTCTGGTCGGTCAGCGGCACGTGCAAAGTGATGAAGTCGGCGCGCGACAGCAACTCGTCCAGTTCAACCTTTTCCACGCCCATTTGCGCGGCTTTCTCTTCGCCCAGATAGGGATCATAAGCGACAACCTTCATCTTCAGACCAAGGGCGCGCTCGCAAACAATGCCGCCAATGTTCCCTGCACCAATGACACCGAGGGTCTTGTTGGTCAGTTCGATCCCCATGAATTTGGACTTCTCCCACTTACCCGCATGGGTCGAGGTGGAGGCTTCGGGGATTTGTCGCGCCACGGCAAACATCATCGCAATCGCATGTTCTGCGGTCGTAATCATGTTGCCGAACGGCGTGTTCATCACGATCACGCCTTTTTTCGACGCCGCATCCTTGTCGATATTATCCGTGCCGATCCCGGCGCGGCCAATGACCTTCAGCTTGTCGGCTTTCTCCAAGATGGTCGGTGTGACCTTGGTGGCCGAGCGTATGGCAAGGCCGTCATATTGACCGATCACCTCGGCCAGCTTGTCTTTGTCCTTGCCCAGATCGGGCATGAAATCCACGTCGATGCCACGGTCGCGGAAGATCTGCACGGCGGTTTCGCTGAGCTTGTCAGATACGAGTACTTTGGGGGCCATGTTCTCTGGTCCTTGAATTGTATGGAAGGTCCGGGCCTTGGACGGCCCGGCAAAAAGGTCAGGCAGCTTCGGCTTGCGCCGCAATCTCGGCCTCGAAGGCCCATGCCAGCCAGGGCAGCATCGCCTCGATATCCGAGGTTTCGACCGTGCCGCCGCACCAGATGCGCAATCCGGGGGGTGCATCGCGATAGGCCCCGATATCCAGCGCAATACTTTCAGCCTCCAGCCGTTTAGCCACGGCCTTGGCAAATGCCGCACCGTCCTGAATTCGGGCGTCGGTGAACTTCAGGCAGACGGATGTGTTCGACTGTGTCGCCGTATCTTCGGCCAGATTGGCAATCCAGTTGTTCTGATCGCAAAAAGCGTGCACCGCTCCGGCATTGGCATCTGCACGGGCGATCAGCCCCTGCAATCCTCCGACCGAGCGCGCCCAATCCAGCGCAAACAGATAATCCTCAACCGCCAGCATTGAGGGCGTGTTGATCGTGGCACCGGTAAAGATGCCTTCAATCAGCTTGCCACCTTTGGTCAGGCGGAAAATCTTGGGCAACGGCCACGCGGGGGTGTAGCTTTCCAACCGCTCCACAGCACGGGGCGACAGGATCAGCATCCCATGGGCTGCTTCACCGCCCAGCACTTTCTGCCAGCTGAAGGTGGTTACATCCAGCTTGTCCCAGGGCAGGTCCATCGCAAAAGCCGCCGATGTTGCATCACAGATCGTCAGTCCCTGGCGGTCATCGGCAATCCAATCGCCATTTGGCACTCGCACACCTGAGGTCGTACCGTTCCATGTAAAGACAACATCGTTCGCGAAATCGACAGAACCCAGATCGGCCATCTGCCCATAGTCTGCGGTCTTGACCTCAGCATCGATCTTAAGCTGCTTGATCACATCCGTGACCCAGCCTGAACCAAAGCTCTCCCAGGCCAACATCTCGGCCTTGCGTTCACCCAGTAGCGACCACAGCGCCATCTCGACCGCGCCGGTGTCCGAGGCGGGGACGATGCCTATGCGGTAATCCTCAGGAATACCCAAAATCTCGCGCGTGCCTTCAATGGCTGCCTTTAGCTTGTCTTTGCCGACAGCGGCACGGTGCGACCGCCCCAGGGCGGCATCGGCCAGTTTGGTCAAATCAAATGTGGGGGGTTTGGCGCAGGGGCCCGAAGAAAAACGCGGATTTGCCGGCCGCGTCGCCGGTTGTTCGATCGTCATGTGTATTACCCTTCCAGATACACGCCCCTCGTTGGGGAGGGGTGTCCCACGCACAGGGCTATGGGTCCTTCGCACCCGCAGCAAGCGGAAAAGACGCTTCGTTGAGTGAAAACGACATCTAAAGAGGGCT
>NZ_LGXZ01000024.1 GCF_001238295.1 Ruegeria sp. 6PALISEP08 | reverse complement strand
CTTGAGCCTAAGGACTGGGTTTAAAGTATTTGAAAAAAGCAGGTCTGGTCATGGACAAAAGCTACGCAATCGCACTGCCCCGCTCAAGCAAAGTTAATCTGACAAGACCCAGATGGCAGGACACCTATGCTTGCTTCAGACCAACCAAATCGGAATAAGATCGCTCACCGCGAGTGATTTGACGTGTGAGGGTGTTCGTTGCTGCTTTTACTTTACCCTCGCCCAATAGCGATGTGATCGCTTGGTGTTCCTTGAAAGATTTCTTCGTTCGATTGGAACGCTTGGACAGATGCGTCCGCATAGTTTGGACGATATCACTGACTTTTTGATATCCATCCCGCAGGTAACTGTTTCCGCAGGACCTGAAAAACGCGTCGTGAAACTCGGCGTCAAGTTCCAAGTACTGCTCGAATTCATCCGCGTCCTGCGCTTCCGACATCTTAGAAACAATTGTAGCCAGCTCATTGATCAGAACCGACGGGTTTTTTTCAAGCGCCTGCTCCAAAGCTGCAGATTCTAGGATGAGCCGATACTGGCAAAGCTGCACCACGTCCTCTTGAGAAAGAGAGAAAACAAAGGCTCCTCGATGAGGAAATATCTGAACGAGCCCCTGAAGATTCAAAGCCGATAGCGCTTCGCGAATCGGAGTTTTGCTGATGCCCATGGCATTTGACAGCTTCACTTCCGGCAACGATTCACCCAATTGAAACGTGCCATTGATAATGCCTTTTCGTATGTGCTCTTCAGCAGTTTTACTCAACGAATCCGGGCGTTTAATCTGCAAAATCTTGGTCATTTTCACTTCGTCCTATTTCGTCTCTCTAACACAATAGCACATGTAAGCTTGATTTCTATATTATATCTGATATCTCAGATAATAGATCGAAAAACTAAATCCGTGGGAGGATACCTTGTTCAAGAAATCAACATTGGCGCTTGGCGTCGTCATGTCAGCCGGACTTGCTTTTGCAGCATCCGCTGAAACAGTCATTAAGGTTGGGCATGGCGCAGCAGAAGCGTTTCATATGCATCGCGCGCTACTGAAATTTGAAGAACTGGTCGAAACTGGCTCGAATGGTGAGATCGACGTACAGATATTTCCCTCGTCGCAGATGGGCCCTGATCGCGAGATGATCGAAGGTGTTCAAACCGGCGTTCTCGAAATGGCCATTCCTCCTTCCTCTTTCTTCGCGGGCTGGGATCCGGCTTTTGCAGTAATTGAACTGCCTTACATGTATTCCTCCAAGGACATCGCCTTTGATGTTCTTGATGGTAATGCTGGTGATGGCATGCTTGCACGGGTCGAAAACCAGGGATTGGTCGGTCTCGGCTGGCTTGAATTGGGTGTACGCAATGTGACCAACAATGTCCGTCCGGTTGCAACCCCCGCGGATCTCGAGGGTGTCAAGCTGCGCACCATGAAGGTTCCGGCGCATGTGGCGACATTCGAAACGCTCGGGGCCAACCCGACGCCAATGAACTTTGGTGAGGTCTATTCTGCTCTCCAGCAAGGCGTGATCGACGGCCAGGAAAACCCACTGGCGATCATCACCTCACAGCGTTTCTACGAGGTGCAGAAATACCTTTCGACCACGGGCCATGTCTTTGCGGTCTATATGCCCGTCATCTCCAAACCGTTCTTTGACTCGCTGTCTGCAGAGCATCAGCAACTGGTGCGGGACTCGATGGCCGCCGCACGCGACTATCAGGCTGAGCTGGTCGCAAGCGAAGATGCGGAACAGCTGGAACAGATTCGTGCTGCCGGTGTCGAGGTTCTGGAACTGACTGCAGAGCAGCGAAGGGCCTTTGCCGACAAAACCGAAAGCGTCCGTCTGCAGTATCGCGACGAGGTTGGCGCCGAAGCCTATGACGATTGGGTAGCAGCGGTTTCCGCAGCGAGCGGAAGCTGACCCTCGGACTACCCAGCCAATACGGGCACCCGTGCCATGAAGGTTCGGGTGCCCCTTTCGTTCAGGGGAGGTGAACGGTGTCGGTTATCAAATGGATCGATATGAATGCCGAAAAGGTCTTAGCCAGCGCACTTCTGGCCGCGATTGTCTTGTTGATCTTTGGCAATGTATTCATGCGCTACATTCTGAATGCCTCTCTTTCATGGGGCGAAGAGCTAACGCTTTGGCTATTTGTCTGGTTCGTCTGGCTTGGCGTCAGTTATGCCTTCCACACCGGCGATCATGTACGCATTACAGTCCTGCGCGATGTCCTGAGCGAGCGGGCAAGGCTTTACGCGGATGTTGTGATCGCGCTTCTTGTCCTTGGATTCCTGATCGTTCTTACAATTGAATGCATCAAGCTGATCCGGCAGCCCTTTGTGGCCAGCCAGACCTCAGTTGTTTTGGGGCTTCCAATCCCGATCCTGTATGCCTCAGCGCCGGTTGGTGCAGGCCTGTCCGCCATCCGCGTTACTCAACATCTGATCCGAACCCTGCACCTGATCGCAGAGACCAAAGCGTGAGGAACCCGGCATGCTTGCAACAACGCTTTTCCTGACTCTCTTCGCACTTCTGCTCTTCAGCGTGCCAATTGGCATCTGCCTGGGTCTTGCGACGATGATCGTGATGGTCTTCGTGGATGGAACTCCGCCGATGGTGCTTTTGGCGCGCTCGGTGGTGACAGGCGCAGACTCGTTTCCGCTGATCGCTGTTCCTTTATTCATCCTCGCGGGCGACCTGATGCAGCACGGTGGAATGTCGCGCCGTCTGGTTGGGTTCGCCAATGCCCTGATAGGTCATATCCGGGGCGGGCTGGCTTATGTGAACGTGCTTGCCTGCGTGTTCTTTGCCGCCATATCCGGGTCGTCCCCAGCAACCGTCGCCGCCATCGGATCAAACATGATCCCCGAGATGGAAAAGGTTGGCTATACGCGCAAATTCAGCGGCGCATTGACGGCGTCTTCAGGGATGATCGGCGTGATGATCCCGCCAAGTATCCCCTTTATCATCTACGGTGTTACTGCCGAGGTTTCGATCGGAAAGCTGTTCCTGGCGGGTGTTGTTCCCGGCATCCTCTTTGCCCTCATGTTCATGTTGGTCGCCCGTGTCCTGCTGCGAAAGGATGAGGTTGTTCAGCAATCGACAACCACGTTCTCAGGCCCGGGTGTCTGGCAGAGCTTCCGGTCTTCGATCTGGGCACTTCTGGTGCCTGTAATCATCCTTGGGGGCATCTACAGCGGCATCTTCACCCCAACCGAAGCAGGCGCCGTCGCTGTGGTTTATGCCGCCTTCATCGGCATCTTTGTCTATGGCGATATCACCGTCAGGGACTTGCCAGAGGTCTTAGCAGGCAGTGCAAAGACCAGTGGGACCATTCTGGTATTGGTGATCATGGCGACCGCATTTGGAAGGCTGATCACGCTTGCAAGAATCCCGACAGAACTCGCCACAACGATCACCAGCCTGTCCGACAATCCGATCATCATTCTGTTGTTGATCAATCTGCTTTTGCTGGTGATCGGCATGTTCATGGAGACGATTTCGTCGATCATCATCATGACGCCGATCCTGCTGCCGGTTGCAACCGCGCTTGGTGTCGATCCTATCGTCTTTGGCGTCATTCTGACGGTCAATCTGGCCATCGGATTCTGCACACCACCTTTGGGCGTCAACCTGTTCGTGGCCAGCAGCATTTCGAAGGTCTCCATCGAAAGCCTCAGCCGGGCGATCCTACCATTCTTTGCAGGCATGCTGATCCTGCTGATGTTCATCACCTATGTGCCCGCAATTTCTTTGGCCTTACCGTCCCTTTGGTGACCGGCTGAGGAGCTTCAAACGTTAGACAACGAAACCAGGGGACCCTGATGGATCTGGACCTATCCCACCCGTCGATAGAAGATCTTCGGAATACCGCGCAAAAGCGCATTCCGAAGTTTGCCTTCGAGTACCTCGACAGCGCAACCGGCCGCGAACTGGGGTTGAAGGTAAACCGTGACGCACTTGATGCCATCGGATTCATGCCGCGTGTTCTATGCGGCCGAACAAAGGCCGATCTGCAGACTACACTGATGGGTAAAACATATGATCTGCCTTTCGGAATAGCACCTGTGGGCATGTCCGGCCTGATGTGGGCGGGTGCAGAGCGGATGCTTGCAAAGGCGGCGGTCGCGCACAACATTCCGTTTTCGTTGTCCAGCGTTGCGGTAGCGTCGCCGGAAGATGTGGCGCCCCACATTGGCAACAACGGGTGGTTTCAGCATTACCCGGTGAACTCTGGCGAGTTGCGCCGCGCAATGCTGCCGCGGATCAAGGCAGCAGGGTTTCACACGCTGATCATCACAGTGGACGTACCAGAGGAGAGCCGGCGCGAACGACAACGCCGCGCCAACCTGACCGTGCCTCCAAAAGCTGACCTACGCACTCTGTTAGAAATGGCTTCACGTCCCACCTGGTGCCTTGCGCATCTGCGCGAAGGCGTCATGCCACGCATGCGGTTCTTTGACGATTATGTCCCCACACGCGGGCGCGAAAGCTTTACCCACGCGGGCGCCTTGATCCGTGGGATTCCGGATTGGGAGTACCTGCGCGAGTTACGACAGGAGTGGGAAGGCAATTTGATCGTCAAGGGTGTCCTGCGGCCTGAAGATGCTCAAAAAATGGTAACCGAGGGCGTGGACTGCATTTGGGTATCCAACCACTCTGGGCGGCAATTCGAAGCCGGGCCCGCCGTGATTGATCAATTGCCGGGTATTCGCGAAGCGGTCGGTACAGACATGCCACTGATCTACGATTCCGGCATTGCCTGGGGATTGGACATAATGCGCGCCCTGGCGAAAGGTGCAGATTTCGTCATGGTCGGACGCGCCTTTCAATATGCTGTCGCAGCGTTTGGAGCGCGAGGGGTCGAACATCTCGTTCACATCCTGAAAGCAGACATTGAGGCCAATATGAGTCAGCTGGGTTCTGAAAAACTCGATAGCTTGGCCGAGCATCTTCTCAGGACTGGCTGATCAACCATGCCTGCACGCTGCGTATCATGCTCGCGTGCTCGCATCTTCGTCAAGCAGTCCATTTACGATCAAATCAGCGGTTGAACGCGAACACGCCATCGGAAGGTTATAGACCGTCGCTAGACGAGTCAGAGCCTTAACATCAACATCGTGCGGCATGGGTGACAGAGGGTCGACAAAGAAAATCAGCGCATCCAGTTTCTCTTCACAGATCATAGCGCCGATCTGTTGATCACCCCCGAGCGGTCCACTTTTCAGGCAAGTCACATTCAGCTCTGGAAAGGCTTCTTTTAATCGACCGCCGGTTGTTCCTGTCGAAAAGATTTGCACGCCGGACAGGCGAGACTGTTGTAGACCCACCCATTCAACGATTTCGTCCTTTCGCGCATCATGAGCTACTAGCGCGAAACGCGGCGCGTCACCGGATAAATTGTTCAACGTAGTCTTCTCCAAGTCCTACTTCCGCAAAGTGTTTTCGGCACAGATCAATCTTGGTAAAGACATCTTCGTAGCCAGTGACCTTGCCCCACGGATCAACATAGCACATCACGCCATTGACCTGAAAATATGTGACCATTTCTTCGACATCGTCCGGGACGACCAAAGTATGTGTCTCGCCCGGCGGCTCAAAGACATAACCCCCTTCTTCCGCCACCCAATCATGTTCCAGATAATGCCAACGTCCTTTCAGGACAAAGCCGTGGACAGGTTGCGGATGGCGGTGCCGCGAAAGAACTCCAGCTTTGCGCACTTTGAGAAGGTTCATCCAATAGCCTTGCGAGCGGTTCAGACAGAGCGGCCGGAACCAGACGTTTTCGGCCTGCGGAACCCATAGCCTGTCGTCCTCACTCATCGCGTTCGGGATCACGATCTCTTCTTGCGCATCCTTGGGGAACGGCAATTGATAAGGCATTCGGGCGGTGTCGTCGTCATTCATTGATTTTCCTCACATAGCGAGATAGCCGCCATCGACCGGATAGATCGATCCGGTCACAAAGCCGGCGTTTTCACTCAAAAGCCATTGCACAAGCGCGCCGACCTCTTCGGGTTTTCCCCAGCGTTTCATAGGCGTGCGCGCCATGATTCCTGCCGTTCGCGCCGGGTCTTCCCGTAGGCCTTGGGTCATCTCTGTTTCGATCCACCCTGGCGCGATGGCATTGACCCGGACGCCGTGTTCGGCCCAGCGACCTGCAAGCGCCTTGGTCAATTGTGCAACGCCGCCCTTGGAAGCGGAATAGGCTGGAACCAAAGGCCCACCAAAGGTGCTGAGCATGGAGGCGGTATTGACGATGGCCCCACCAGTTTCCGTCAGCAACGGATGTGCGGCGAGGCAGCAGCGCATTGTACCGGTCAGGTTCACATCAAGCACCTTGGCAAATACGTCGATGTTGTATTCTTCTTCACGCATAAGAATACCTGCGCAGTTCACCAAAGCATCAAGACGCGTAAGATCGCTAAACACTGTATCGACAGAGACCTGATCAGTCACATCCAGGGTCTGTACCTTGATCCCGTCCTGGGGCACGAACGCATCCAACTCGGATTGTGACGCAGATGCAGCGATGACGGACCAGCCTGCCTCAGCCAGCGATCGCGCAACACCCGCACCGATCCCTCGCGTACCACCCGTAACAAGGGCCTGCTTCATCCAAGTTCCTCCAATACACTGGTGAAGGCGCGCGCGCGCCTGTCGATATCATCCAATGTATAGCTCGGTTTGAACAGTGCGGAGCCCAGCCCATATCCATCTGCACCCGCAGCATGATACGACGCCATCGTATCCGGCGTTATGCCACCTACCGCAGCGACGACTGCGTCTGCAGGCAATACGGCGCGCATAGCCGCTATGGCAGCGGGGGGCACCATTTCCGCCGGAAAGAATTTGAGCACCGAAGCTCCGATATCCAATGCCGTAAAGGCCTCGGAGGGGGTCATGACGCCCGGACACCAATACAGACCCCGTGCGACAGCCGCGCGCCCGACGTCCGGGTTCATATTAGGCGACACGATGATCCGCCCGCCTGCATCTGCGACCGACCCGACCTGATCCGTAGTCAACACTGTGCCAGCGCCGACTATGGCTTGAGCGCCATGTTTCGCAACGATCTGCGCAATCGATTCCAGCGGGTCCGGTGAGTTGAGCGGCACTTCAATAATCCGAAACCCGGCATCGAAGAGCACATCAGACACCGGGCGCGCATTTTCTGGTGCCAGCCCCCGCAAAATCGCAATCAGCGGGTTCTCAGCAAGAGCTGCGGTGAGGTCAATCATCCGACCAACCCCGCAGCGCGAGCGATCAGAAAATGCCCTTTCGCAACGATATCATCTGGCGCGCGACGGCTGTCGAAACCTGCAGTTCGAAGCGCTATTTCGTATCGGTCGGACAAATCGCTCCGTCCAACAACGGTGATCGTGCCGACGTCTTTTAATTCGCCGGTCGCGGCCGCAACCTCGGTCCCGATCAACAAGCCCGACAAGTAGTCGGCCGTAGCAACTTTTGGGATTTTGCCCATGAGAGGAAGCGTCCGAACATGAAACAGGCTGTGCAGTAGGTTCGACTCACCACTGAGGCCGGCCTTGACGCCCATCACGAATGCGTCTTCGCTGAAGGCGTCCTCCTTCATCAAGGTTCCAAGGATCGTGTGTTCTTTCAGCGCCGAAAAGATCTCACCTGTCATGTAGGTCGAAAAGTCCACGATCTTCCCATCCGCAACCTGAACCCATTTGCTGTGCGTTCCCGGCATCACGAACATACCTTCGCTCAAACCGAGCGAAGATGCCCCAATGATCTGGGTCTCCTCGCCGCGCATTACGTCGGGTCCTCCAGCATGTTCTGTCGAAGCACCTGTCACAAAATGAATTCGCGCTCCGTTGGCTGCTTCGTGGGGGACTAACGCCCGCGCAAGACCGCCAGCACCCAGCGGCATTTCGGCATACTGCGTTTCTACCCAGCCATTGCGGCTGGTGATCATGCCAGATGCCAGGATCGGCAGGTTTTCTTTAGTGACCCAAGGGCCGATGAGACGATCAAGAACCGACTCAAACGTTTGTCCTGCAACCTGCATTATGCCTTCAGGCGACGAGACTCCATCGATCACTTCGCCTTCTGCACCAATGAGAAATGCACGGAACGATGAAGTGCCCCAATCTACGCCGATCAGCGCGGGCTCAGATGCGACCGAATTCATTCAGCAGATCCTCAACGGTTTTGCCTTGGGCCACCCATTTACGGGTTTCCTCCTCTCGGTCAGCTTGCTCTTGAGCAAGGCGCACGGTTTCTTCGGCGATTTCCTGTGGAACCACAACGACGCCCATGAGATCAGCTACAATGAAATCTCCGGGGTTTATGACGACGCCCCCACAGGCGATTGGCACATTGATCGAAAGCTCTTCTTTACGTTCTGAGAACATCGTGTGCGTTCCACGTGGCGTGATCGCGCGCGTCCAGATTGGCCAGTTGATGTCTTCCAGCTCATCTGTGTCGCGCCCGGTGCCATCAACGATCATGCCGCGGATGCCACGGTTCTTAGCCAGGCCACCCATGAGGCCGCCACAGACCGAAGTTTGGCGATCACCACCCGCGTCCACGACGATCACGTCCCCGGGTTGTCCCATTTCAAGCGCTCGCAATGGGTCCACCAGATCGCCTTTTGAAAGCTGAACCGTCACGGCCTGGCCTGTCACCTTGGCGCGGAAAGCAGGCTTGATGGCGCTGTCCATCACACCTGTTCGGTACTGCACATCCGCAAAAATGGCAGCGGCAGAGTACGCCTCCAACACCTTGTCGAATTTTTTGAGAAGTTCCGGGTTTCTTTCAAAATCATTGAAAACCCTAAGGTCCGTGCTGACGTCTGGCATTCTTGTCTCCTGTTATGCGGTAGATACGGCCAATGCGTCGGCATTGACTGTGTAGTCGGGTTTTTGCCCTGTCAGGACCTTGGCCACCTGAGTGGCGGCGGTGACCCGTGCTGCGTGTATGGATTCCTCGGAATAGTAGGCGGCATGTGGCGTTACGAGGACGTTGGGCAGTGTGAACAACGGGTTGTTATCAGGCGTCCAGTTGGCGCGCTTGGCTGGCTCTTCTTCGGGGTCGTCGAGCCCTGCAGCAGACAGATGGCCTTCGGTCAGCGCCCGGAACAGCGCCTTGTTGTCGACCGTTGGTCCGCGTCCAGTGTTCACGAGTATCGCACCGGGTTTCATGACAGAGAATTCGGCATCAGACAGAAAGTGATGCGTGTTCGGCGTCATCGGAGCCTGCATCAGAATATAGTCGGACCTAGCCAGCAATTCGGGCTTGCTCACCAGCTCGACCCCAAGCTTCGCGGCAGCTTCTCTTGGCAAATACGGGTCATAAGCGATGACCGCAACTCCGAAAGATTGCGCCCGAGCTACGATGGCTTGCCCGATTTTACCCAGCGAGACGACACCCATCGTCCGCCCACGCAACCGATAGACCGGCTGCCCGCTTTGCCACTGCCAGACCCCTGCATGAGTGGCCCGATCATAGTCGGGCAACTTGCGCGCCAAGGTCAGCCAAAGGGCAATCGCGTGATCGGCAACTTCCTCGGTGCAATAGTTTTGCACGTTGGTAACGAGGATGCCTTTTTCCGTTGCTGTGCCGACATCCACGATATCTACGCCTACGCCATAACGCGCGATGACCTCGCAGTTCCGCATCCGCGTAATCGTTTCCTTCCCGATCCGGGCATATTGGTTCATCATCGCTGCGCAATGCGGCGCGACATCGAACAGGTCTTCCTGACGCTTGGCCTGAAGCGCGATCACTTCGGCACCCGCGGCTTCCAGGATTTCCGTTTCAACGGCAACATCACCAAAGTCGTAATCGGTTATCACGACCTTGGGTTTGTCCGTTCTTGGGGGAAAGTCGGCGTGATCAGTCATAAGCACCCGCCGAATAGGTCAATTCGTACGAGTGGCTATAGAGCTCGAAAATGTTGCCAAACGGGTCTTCCATATAGACCATGCGATAGGGCTTTTCACCTGGGTAATACTTGCGCACTTGGCTCATGCGCTGGCGCCCGCCCAGGTCTTCGATAACCTTGATGCGGCCTTCCAGATCCTCGTCCTGTACGCAGAAGTGAAACAAGCCACGCCGCCAATATTCAAACGGGCGTTCTTCTTCGACGGTCTTCGGGAACTCAAACAATTCAACGCCAACACCGTCGCCCATTGACAAGTGCGCGATGCGGAAGCTTCCCCAACCTTCCCCAAACACATCGTCGCACATCTGACCGATGGCGCTTTCGTCATGCAGGATTTCAGTTGGCTCCATCAGCACGTACAGGCCGAATGCCTTGGAATAAAACTCCACGGCTTTTTCCAGGTCGGGAACTGTGATGCCAATGTGAGAGAAAGTAAGAGCGGCCATAGCAGGCTCCTCCAGTTAGCAGTTAAAGAATATTGCGAACGATGCCGCCTTCGATCCGATGCGCAGAACCATTGGAGGCTGTGCTTGCAGAGATCGTGACGATCATGCGGGCGACTTCGTCTGGTTGGACAAAGCGTTGTATGAGCGATGTGGGCTCATCTGATTTGAAGTAATTGTCGACGATCGTGTCAAGCGGCTCACCCTTTTGATCGGCGAGGCCGTCAAAATAGGCTTCGACACCTTCTGTCCAGGTTGGACCAGGCAGGATCGAGTTAACCCGAACTTTTGTCCCCTTTGTCAATTCTGCCATGCCACGTGTCAGACCTAACATGGCAGTTTTAGTGACAGAGTAATGCACCATTTGAGGTAGTGGTTTCACTGCCGCTTCGCTGGCCATGTTGATGATAGATCCCTTATCCCGGCCAAGCATGTCAGGCAGGAAAATCCGGCTCATCCGAACGGCGGACAGGACATTGATGTTGAAGTAATGCATCCAGTCGTCATCCGTGAGATCCTCGAACGGTTTGACCGAAAAGATGCCAACATTATTAACAAGAACGTCCACCGCACCGCGCGCACGGGCAAACTCTGCCAGAGTTTCCGCATCAGTGGTTTTGGTTAAGTCGGCAGCAATGCCTTCGACCTTGCCCAGAGATGACAGGTCGTCGACGCAGTCGGACACTTCCGCCTCGGTCAGGCCATGCACGATGACCCGCGCGCCTTCTTCCAGGTAGACCCGGGCAGTGGCTTTGCCGATGCCGGAACCTGAACCAGTCACCAGGACCAGTTTATTTTTTAGCCCCAGATCCATCTCAGGCCTCCTTCTTAACGTTAGATGACTGCTGCGATGAAGGGCGGCCGAACATTCGACCCATCAAGCCCGAAATTTCCGCGCGCCACATGTCTATGCCAACGGCCAACAGAATGATCAGGCCCAACACGATGTTCTGAACCGAAGATGGCGCAGCGTTTAGGTTCAACCCATTCTGGACGATAACGATTGTCATCGCCCCCATCAGCGTGGCGAGGATGTTGCCGCGTCCGCCTGCAAGGCTGGCCCCGCCGACAACAGCAGCGGCAATGGCTTGCAGTTCCAGCGTCTGGCCATAGTTGGGCGAACCAGAGTTGAGGCGCGCTGACATCAGGATCGCACCAACCGCAGTCATAAAACCCGCGATGACAAATGTCGTCGTCTGAACTTTACGTACGTTAATACCCGTCAGAACGGCAGCGGCTGGGTTACCACCCACGGCATAGATCTCACGGCCGAGTTTCGTGAAGTTCATAGTGAACGCAGCAAGGACGTAGAAGAACACGAGGTAGAAGAAAGGCATCGGAACGCCGAACAGCTTGCCGTAAAAAATTGGCTCTAGCGCCGGATCCAGCGAAAAGATCGGCGATCCATTGTTAAAGGTCAGGGCAAGGCCCCTGAAGGCAATCAACGCCGCCAGTGTTGTGATGAAAGACGGGATACGCCCATAGGCTGTTATCAGCCCAATGAATAGACCAAGTAATCCGCCCATGAGGAGAATGAGTGGCAACGCCAGAACCAGTGGAATGCCAACAAATTTCAACATTTGCGCAAGGATCATGGTCAGCAAAGCCACCATAGACCCGGAACTCAGATCGATGCCCGCAGCAAAGATCACGATAGTAGACCCGATTGCGATCAAGGCCACGATGCTTACCTGTAGGGACAGGTTTGAAAGGTTACCCGGGTTCAGGAAGCGTTCAGTCGTAAGTGCCACGATCAGTGCGACGATCACCATTGCTGCAAATGGTCCGATCAATTGGGTGTCAAAGATCCGCTTCATGCGAAAGCCTCCTTAGGCTTGGATTGAGGAGTGTCGGCGGACGCGCGCACAAGGTCGTCATGAGTAAGGTCGTGTGCATCGACCGTGCGCGCTATCGTTCCGTGCTGCACGACTGCAATCCGATCGCTCATCGCAAGTAACTCATCATGGTCTGAACTGATCAGAATGATCGATTTCCCCGCCCGCGTGAGCCTGTTAATCAGCTTGTAAACGGCGATCTTGGCGCCGATATCGATCCCTTGCGTCGGTTCATCAAGGATCAGGATGTCAGAGGCTGAGAATAGCCAACGTGCAATCACGATCTTCTGCTGATTACCTCCAGACAAGAAGTTGACCGTCTTTTCCTCAGCCTGGGTCGAAATTTCCAGATCGCGGATCAGGTCATGGGTAGCTTGCTCTTCCGCCTTGAGATTCAAAACACCGAACCGGCTTAGCCCGCCGAGGGACGCTGCAGTGACGTTCCCGCTTGCGCGGAAATTGAAGAACAACCCGTCAAACTTTCGGTTCTCTGGAACAAGAGCCAAACCCGCACGGATCGCATCAATTTCCCGGCGAAAGCGAACCGGTTTGCCGTTCAGTGATATCTGCCCGGCGGTTAGCTCATCTGTCCCGAATAGGGCACGGGCAATCTCTGTGCGGCCACTGCCCAATACACCACCCAAGCCCAGAACTTCACCTCGGTGCAACGAAAACGATACATCTTTCACGCCCGAATTGGTGGCCAGACCCGCTGCCTCTAACACAATATCCTTGGCTGCGTTCTGCTCCTTCGGATAATGCTCACCAATGTCCTCACCGACCATTGCGCTGACAATCTCAGAGACGTTGATCTTGGTCTCGCCACTTGCACGCACAACACAGCCGTTGCGAAGGATCGTCACTTCATCAACGATCCGTTCAACCTCATCTAGTCTGTGCGACACATAGAGAATAGCGGTGCCGCGCTCACGCATTTTGCGCAGTAGCTGGTGCAGGCGCTCAATTTCATCTTCACCCAATGCCGCTGTTGGCTCATCCAGGATGATCATGCGGGCGTCCATCGCGACGGCTTTCGCGATCTCGACCAGTTGTTGCTCACCTACCGATAGCGAGCCAGTGATGGTTTCGGGAGAAACATCGACATCCATTTCCGCCAGAACGCGAGCGGCTTCGTTGTGGACCTTAGTCCAGTCGATCACACCAAAGCGGGACCGAGGCATATTGCCTAGGAAGATGTTTTCGCCAACCGACAAGGTGGGCACAATCGAAAATTCCTGAAAAACTGTTGCGATGCCCAGTTCACGTGCCGCCTGCGGGTCGCTGATCGTGACCGGCTTGCCATTGTGCAGGATTTGACCGCTATCGGGTTGCTGCACGCCGGACAGTGTCTTGATCATGGTCGACTTGCCACAGCCGTTCTCACCCAGCAGCCCATGAATGGAACCGGGCATAAGCCGAATGCAGACCTTGTCATTCGCCAAAACCCCGGGATAGGCCTTGGTGATATCGACAAACTCCCAAAGTGGCGTTGCGGGTGTCATTGCGATTGCCTCGATAAAAGCGAAACTCGGTTGAGTTGCAACCCGGCAGCACGCGCACGCGCCACCGGGAAGCGGGGAGAAAGTTCAGTACTCTTTGGACGGCTGCGGGAAGAGCTTTTCTGGCTCTTGCAGCACGCTGATCGCACCGTCTTTGTCTTCAATTGATGTGGGCGTTTCGATCCAGCCGCCGGGATAGGACCCGTTGAGCGCATCAATGGTTGCGTGCATAGCCGCTTTACCCATCAAGAACGGTGAGGTGTTGACGGTTGCCGTGATGTTGCCAGCCGCAATTTCTTCAAGGCCAGACGTGTCGCCATCATTACCCAAAAGGACGATATCATTGCGGCCGAGTGCTTTCGCAGCAAAGGATGCCCCAATGATCATGTAGTCGTTCGCCGCGAAGATCATGTCGAGATCGGGGTTCGACTGCAGGATGTCCATACCAGCAGTGTTGCCGCCCTCAACGTTCCATTTACCGTCAATAGACACCACAACGTCGAAGTTTTCGTTGCCCTCGATACCGTCGAGGAAGCCGCCCACACGTTCGGTCGAGTGATAGCCAGGCTGCCCTTCGATAATGCCGACCTTCAACGGTTGATCGCCATAAGTTTCAATGGCCCAATCAGCGATAGCATGTGTGCCGTTGCGCTGGGAGTACCCGACAACGCCATGAATTGGCGTCGGGAAGTTCGGGATGTCCGAGTTGATCATCAAAACTGCCATGCCCTTGTCGACGGCCTGCTTCAGCAGTGGTGCGGCAGCAAATTCATCGTGTGTACCAAAGATTATTGCTTCCACATCCTGCGTCAGCACATCCTGGATCATTCCCATTTGGCCGTTGATGTCCGCACCAGACTGGGGAGCAAGCATGAAGACTTCGACCCCGGCCTCAGCGGCAACCGCTTTGATGCCTTCACCAATGGCAATGTAATAGTTGAACTCCGTCGCCGGCGGCATATACGCGATCCGGAACGTTTCGTTTTTGGGTTCTATCGCATCGATTGGCGCTTGTGCCCCGTCCTCAAGTGGAACCGGCGTTGGATAATTTTCCGCCAGAGCGACCGTTGCCAGCGTGGCGAACCCTGCGGCAAGCGTAGTGGTCATTAGCGTTTTCAACATAGTTTTCTCCTCCAGAATTTCGTTGGTTATCCTTTGAATGGCGCGTCGATCACGCCACGAACGCCGGGTTTCACAGCAAAGAGGCCGCCGGATTCCGGTTCTTTTGTTAAAGCTGCTTCGTCACTCATCAGCCTTGAGGTCGTGATGAACAGCGTGTCGAGATCAGGGCCACCGAAAGCGCAACAGGTGGGCTTCCAGACCGGCACCTCAATCACGCGATCTATCGTTCCATCAGGTGCGACGCGAACAACGCGATGGCCTTCCCATTCGGCGTTCCAGACGCCCCCTTCGGCATCGACACAGGACCCATCAGGCAAGCCAGGCTCATCATTGAAAGAAGCATGCCGCCGACGGTTCGAAACGGTTCCACTGCGGGTGTCGTAATCAAATGCGACGATTTCCCGATCCGGGGTATCCGCGAAGTACATCGTCTCACCGTCGGACGTAAAGCAAGTCGAATTGGCGCAAGACACTCCTTCGACAATCGTCCGTACACTTAAATCCTTATCGACGCAGATGACTGACGAATCGGCTTTACCAGAAACTTCATTCATGCCTCCAACAATCAATCGCCCCTGGCGATCAGTTCGCCCATCGTTCAGCCGTGTCTCCGGATTGTTCGGCTCGAACCGCGCCACGAGGGTTTCCTCGCCATTGGGCGAATCGAACAAGACAACTCGATCCGCATAAGCAACAATCAGACCGCCAGACGCGCGCGGCGCGAAGCAACACACACGCTCCGGCATTTCATGAGAGGCGGTTTCTGACGTTGCAGGATCAAATGACCAAAGCGCGCAGCCCTCAATGTCGGTCCACCAGATAAGGCCATCGGCGGGATTCCAGAATGTCCCTTCCCCGTGCTGGTTCTTACAATCGACGACCAACTCTGCGCGCACTTTTTGATCTCCTAAGTACATTCTGATATCTGATATACCAGCTTGCCTAATCTGGTGTATCAGATATCTTGCATCTGGCAACACCTTTTTTTGGAGATATCCTCAGATGGCGCTTGAGAGACCCAAGTCTTTGCGTGAACTCGCACTGGAACACTTGCGGAATAGTATTATCGATGGCTCCCTTAAAATGGGTCAGGTTTTGTCGGAGCGAAAAATCTCCGAAGAGCTGGGCGTATCGAAATCGCCAGTCCGCGAAGCACTCGCTCAATTACGTGACGAAGGGTTGGTCAGTATCGAGCCTCAAAAAGGCGCACGCGTCTTTTCGCTGTCTGAGCCGGAAGTGACTCAGATCTGCGATTTCAGACAGGCTATCGAAACTGCCGCCTTTGAACTTGCGTTGTTGCGGAACCCGGAAGGTCTTGCCGACGACATGCAGCGTGTCGTGAAGGACATGGAGAAGGAACGCAGGCGAGGTAATGAAAAGGGCTACCTTTCACTAGATACTACATTTCATCAGTTGATTTTTGAACATGCCGGTAACGATTACCTGACGGCCAGCTATACACGCTACATCGGTAAGATTGCCGCATTGCGGACCCATTTGGCGAAGCTGCCACAGCATACTGAGCTCTCCTTCGATGAGCATTCGAAAATCGCTATTGCCGTTCGCGAAGGCGACATGGCCAAAATCAAATCTCTTCTCACAGCGCATATTGACCGCACCAGACAAGCCTACAAGAGCGCCGCCATCGTCCTCGAAGGAGCGACCGCATCCTAGCAAAAACGTAGCTTCGTTGTGACGGGGGCGGGCCAAAACGGCGCCGCCCCTTTCTCTTGGGCACCTCCCGGTCTTTTCTTTTTCAGTTGACATCTGAGATATCAGATGCCAATCAAAAGACGGGAGGAAGCTTGTATGACGCCAGCAATGAAACCTGACTCACCGGGGCTACAGCCACTGATCCAGTTGGATCGGGTTGGCAAAAGCTTCGGCACGAACATTGTTTTGGATGGCGTCGACTTTGAATTGAGACCCGGCGAAGTTCACGCGCTGTGTGGGGAAAACGGTGCCGGAAAATCCACCTGTCTCGGCCTGTTTTATGGACTTCACCAACCTTCTGCTGGGCGTATCCTGTGCGACGGCAAAGAACAGCGGGTCGAAAGCCCGTCGTATGCGCAATCCCTGGGCATCGGCTGTGTTTTCCAAGAGCTCAGCCTCGCTGGCGCGCTCTCTGTTGCGGAAAACATCTACGCGGGCCGCGTACCCACCCGGTTTGGCGTAGTTGACTGGCCTGAACTGCGCTGCCGTGCGGAGGTGTTACTGGCGGAATTCGGTCTGGATATAGACGTCTCAACACCCGTGGAAAACTTGCCGATTAGCTCCCGCCAGATTGTTGAAATCGCCAAGGCGCTGTCGTTAAATTCCCGCGTCCTTTTGCTGGATGAACCGACATCGGCACTGGCACCCGACGAAGTAGACGCACTATTCGAAGTCCTAAAGTCCCTGACAAAGAAAGGGATTGGCATCGTCTATGTCAGCCATCATATGGCCGAGATTTTCCAGATCTCGGATCGCATTACCGTTTTGCGAGATGGGCGCCACATCAGCACTTTATCGGTTTCGGAAACTTCTCAGGAGCAAGTCGTTGCCGAGATGATCGGTGGCGCTCACCCCGGTGATGTCACGCGGTCAGGTAAGGTTAACGGCGAAGAGGTTTTGCATGTCCAAGACCTAACCCATCCAGGTGAATTCGAAGACATTTCTTTCTCCATTAAAGCCGGAGAGATTGTAGGGATGGCAGGGTTGATGGGCGCTCGCCGCAGCGAGATTGTTCGATCGATTGTCGGGCTGATGCATGGCGCGACCGGGGAGATCAGACTTCACGGCAAGCCTGTTAACTTTGCGTCCTTGCGGCAGGCGATGCGTGCTGAAGTCGGGTTTGTTCCCGAGGAACGCAAGACTGAAGGCCTCTTTCTGGAACAATCACTCAGCGACAACCTGATCGCGGCCAGTCTTTCCGATCATGCGTCTGCTGGCTTCATGCGTTCGGGCTCGATCAAAGCAGCCAGCCAAACAGCCATTGACGCCTTCAGTGTCAAAACCAGCGGGATTAACGAACTTGTTGGTGATCTCTCAGGAGGCAATCAGCAAAAGATTATGTTGGCCAAGTGGCTCAAACGCGCGCCAGCTCTTCTGATCATTGAGGAGCCCACAAAAGGTGTCGATGTCGGAGCCAAATTCCAAATTCACACGGAACTTTTGCGTCGAGCAGCCGAGGGAATGGCCATTCTCGTCGTGTCATCCGATTTTCCCGAACTTGTCTCTCTCTCGACCCGCATCCTTGTCGTCCACGACGGTCGCCTCATGGGGGACATCGCAGCCGCTGAGGCAACCGAAACCACGCTTCTTCAAATGGCCGCCGGAAATTCCGTTCCAATTGTGGACGCACCCCAAACCAATCAATCAGGAGTCGCGACGTGACCTTGACCGCTCAAGCCAACTTGCCCATGAAGCGTCCGCTGCTACGCCGTGTTTTACAAGCTTTTGTCGATATTCGTGAACTGACGCTGATCGTTCTGATCGCCGCCATCATCATCGTGATGTCCAACGTTAATCCCTATTTCCTCAGCTTCTCGAACTTTCGAGCCGTGGCCGTGGGCATGGCCCCCACCGCGATCATCGTGATCGGTATGGCGATCCTACTTGCATCCGGCGGGTTCGATCTTTCCGTTGGATCGGTTATGGCTTTGTCTTCTACCGTCGTAGCCATGCTGCTTTTGACTGGCATGCCAATTCCGCTCGCTGTGTTATGCGGATTAGTGCTGGGTGGAATTGTCGGTGTAGTGAACGGTTTGCTGGTGACCGGCCTCGGGATCAATCCGCTTATCGCGACCCTCGGCACGATGTCGATCGCGCGAGGCATCGCTCTTGTCTTGACCGAAGGTTTTTCTGTTTCAAGCCTGCCGGCAACATTTGCCTGGATCGGTAAAGCTGACATAGGCGGCTTTCCGGTAATCGTCTTGTTCACCATTCTGCTCGTCGTTCTGTTTGACCTGGCCGTCCGCCATACACGCTTTTTCCGTCAGGTCTATTTCATCGGCGCCAATGAAAAGGCCGCGATGTTGTCAGGCATCCATGTCACACGCGTGCGTATCATTCTGTACGCACTGACCGGTATTCTGGCCGCTTTGGCGGGTGTATTGCTGGCCTCCCGCCTGATGAGCGGTACGCCCACGGCAGGCAACGGTATCGAACTTCAGGTTCTGGCAGCGGCTGTCATCGGTGGCGCATCTCTACGCGGCGGCGAGGGCACTATTCTTGGTGCTTTCCTCGGCGTCGTTTTCGTTGCGTTGATCAACAACACTATGACGATGCTGGCCGTATCGATCTACTGGCAGATGATCGTCATCGGCGGGGTACTCGTTACAGCGGTCGCCTTGGACATGCTGATCCGAGGCAAACGGGGCTAAGCCCGAAGCTTTCCAAAACTCAACAACAACCAAAGATCCAAAACAGGGAGACTACGATGACTGAATTGAATGTGAATCGGCGCAGGCTGCTGACAGCGGGCACCACCGCTGGATTGGCCGCAGCGTTCGGACTGCCCATGCTGTCCAAAGAGGCAATGGCGCAAGCGGCGGGCAAAGAGTATGTTTTCCTGTCCATTGTCACGCAAGTACCGTTCTGGGTGGACTATCGCAATGCGATGGAAAACCTTGAAGAATTAATGGGCATCAAGGCCACATTCACCGGCCCGTTGGATTTCGACACGGCCGCACAAGCACGCCAATTGGATGAACTGATCGCAAGACGTCCCGCAGGCATCCTTATCTTCCCCGGTGATCCAGCCACTCTAGCCCCCGGCGTCGAACGTGCGGTGGAGGCTGGCATTCCAGTCACATGTTGTATTGGCGATATTCCCGACAGTCCCCGGTCCACATTCCTTGGTATCAACGGCGTTCAAGCAGGACGTGTCGGCGGCGAAATGCTTGCGCAAGCGATTGGCGGGAAAGGCAAGGTTATCCTCGGCACTTTCCCTGCCCCTTCCACATTGGAGCGTGTCGAAGGCTACAAACAAATCTTTGCCGAGAAATACCCGGATATCGAGGTCGTCGACGTCGTCAATGATAAGGCCGACCCGTCCTATGCGCCGACAGCCTACCTTCAGGCAATTCAGGCGAACCCGGATATTGTTGGCATTGGCGGCACGGACGGCGACAGCGGCAAAGGCGCTGCAATTGCCATCAATGAGGCGGGACGCAAGGACATTAAGATCGTCGCGATGGACCGAAATGATGATATGCTTCCCTATATCGAAGACGGCACAATTCACGGCGCAGTGGCTCAGAAATCCTATTTGGAGATCTTTCTCGCCTTCCACATGATGCATTGGCAGAACACTGACGCGCTGAAGGTTTTGCCCGATTGGAAGGCGGCTGGCATCAACCCTTTACCAGAGCGCGTTGAGACCGGGGTTATGCCGATTACGGCCGAAAACGTAGTCCAGTTCAAGCACACCTAAGCGATTATCCCGGCGCATTCGATCGCGCCGGGAAACCGATAGGAGGGAGTACATGCCGGACAGATGGAGCGTTCTTCACCTGCAGCAAAACGATCTGCGGCTGACGCTCCTGCCCGGCATTGGGGGCCGCTTATGGGATGTAAACTTCCAAGGGCGCTCCCTCCTTTTTCAAAACGCGGATCTCAACGGTTTAGATGTCGATAGCACCCAGCTTACTGATCTGCCCACACGCTCTCCACAATTTGGTTTTCCGCTCTGGGGCGGCGAGAAGACTTGGATCGCCCCGGATGCATCATGGGTAAACGGCGCTCCGTTTCCCGTATTGGACAGCGGCTCTTACCAGATCACTTCAAGAAGCAGCACTCGTATCGACATGACCAGCGCACTATGCCCGACCTCGCACTTGTCAGTGTCGCGCCGCATCACGCTGACCTCGGCGGAACGCTGGGAAATAGAACACATCGTGGTCAACCATGGGACCTCCTCGCGCCTGACCGGCATTTGGTCAGTCATGATGCTTAACACCCCCACCAAGGTCGGTGTCGAATTGGAAGACCCTGCATTTTATCCTGTTTTTGGCTCTGCCGAAGGGATGATAGCTACGCACGGCAATGGCATTGTCGTGGATTGCAACAGACAGCAAGAATTCAAGGTCGGGCTACCGAACCCCAACGGTCGTACATTGATACGGTGCGGCGCTGATGCCCCGTTGCTAATGTGCTCGGTACCGGAACCTCAAAAGGGCGATCAATTTGCACACGACTATCCGTTTGAGGTCTTTAATTCAGCCGATTACGCCTATTGCGAAGCGGAGTGGCACTCCCCGGCATGCAAGCTCGCACCGAATGAAACGCTGAGTTTTCGGCAGACGTTCCGCGTCTTGACGGATGAAGATGCAACCCAAATGCCATTGGGGCTCACAAACAACAAGGAGTTCCTTTCATGCATGTCTTGATTACAGGCGCAGGCGGGCATCTCGGCCGCAAACTCTTCAACGCGCTAGAAAGCGACCCCGATTACACCGTCTCTGGCATCGACATCCGTCCCGTTGATCATCCCGACATTCACACAGCAGACCTGTCCGACGACAGCAGTTGGGTTAGTTTGCTAAAGGGAGTGGACGTTATCGTGCATCTTGCCGGAGACCGAGAGCCTTCCGCCACTTGGGCTTCCGCGATCAATCACAATATGGATGCAACGCTTTCACTCTATCACCATGCGGCAGCCATGGGCGTCAGCCGCGTGGTTCTTGCCAGCTCCAATTGGGTTCACGGCGACAAAAGGTTCACGCATGAGGTGCTCAACAGCACGACACCACCAGGGCCAGTAAACGCCTACGGTATGTCAAAGCTATTCTGTGAACGGACAGGGGCCTATTTCGCCGAGCATCACGGACTATCGGTCATCTGCTTGCGCGTCGGCTGGACACAATGGACGCATGACAACCAACCCGGCACACACATGGCGATGGGTCGGTGGGGTCAGGAAATGTGGTTGAGTGATCGGGACTTTCTAAGCGGAATGCGCGCCGCAATAGATGCCAAGGGTATTTCCTTCGCAGCCCTAAACCTAATGTCAGATAACCCGGGGATGCGCTGGAATATCAACGAAACACGGCAAGCGATTGGCTACTCTCCAATGGATGGAAGCCCCGCGAAAATAACAGTGGGCATTGTACTGAGATCCACGCTGAAACGGCTGTTTTCAGTCTGGCTCCCCAGCTGCGTCACGACACGTTTTCCAGATTGGTAAAGTATAACGTCCGGGCATTGTTGTTGCGTTGCGCAATCATTTTCCGAAACCTCGCATCGAAGTAAGCGCTGAAAAGGTCAGCGTTGTCCGCTTCGCAGTCGACGGAGAGCGACAGAATGAGCGCCAGATATCGCAGCCATTGGATGATTGATAACACGGTAACGAACCGCGAACGTCGCTGTATGGGTATAATGAGAAGCGATCTTTGATTGAGTGGTCAACTGCCCTGCGGACGAGACGAACCAGCACTTCAATCCGCCGGATAGCAGCCGTTGATACTGGGCACGGAAAAAGAAAACATCGCACTCGGCTGGGCCGCTATTGCACGCTCGTTCGAGAAGTAGCCCTGTAAACTGCTTTTTGCCTTCTTCTCGACATAAGCAAGATGACATTTCGAAAGTCCGCTTTGGGCTCAACGAGGTCATCCGACCGTTTTTGTCGGATGACGGCTAGGGTACTTCATGACCCGAGAGGCACTTGCACGCCTGTGGCACGCTAATACAGGCGCAGCGTTGGCCGCTTTTGACCGCTCCACTTCAAATTCCAAGAACGCAAACCTGCGATCTGGAAAATCTGCGCAACCGTCTGTCGCGCCTTCAACGTGCCATGATCAGGATCATCACCATGGGGCGTGATAAACAATATGAAAACCGAACCAACCAATTCGCCAAATGGATAAAAGAAGATACCCGATTGCCCGCGTAGAAAGCCCTAAGTTCCTCGGCACAAGAGTGTACATGCATCTCAAAGTCCGATGTCGCTATGAAGGCAAAAAGCTGAAATTCAACAACAACGGTATTGTTGCGTTATCCACGCGGACATTAGCAGCAGAAATGGGCGTTGCCCCCAAAACAGCGGCCACAGCCTTGGCTGACTTGCAGGCAAAGGGGTGGATCGTTTGCACACGACGGCACAGGAAGGGCGTCGAAGGTAACGCGCTGTCGCCGGAATGGCGATTGACGATGCTGCCGCCTGAGCACCTAGGGTCAGG
>NZ_LGXZ01000023.1 GCF_001238295.1 Ruegeria sp. 6PALISEP08 | reverse complement strand
CCAAAATTCTAGCTCGAATATCAAGCACTTAGCGCCCCAAGGGGCGCTTTCTGTTTTTAGGGAATCCACGCCCGGTGCTACTGCGGCGCTACGGAAGAGGGCAAATAGCAACGGCGACACTAGCGCGCTGACGCTGTCCGCCTTTCCTGCAGATTGATGCGAATGTGGCGCGGTATTAAGTTTGTTACTTCTGGCTGAGCAGAGTTGAGTACGAATCGGCCTCATTGCATTTCCCCTTGTGCTCATTGATCCGTGTCAAGATTTGAGCGGGCAAGAAGTGGTACACTCAATGGTAACTCAGGGGGGATTCATGGAAGAGTTAATTGAAATCGGTAGATCCTTCGTCCAGGCCATGCGTGAGCGCAGGGGCCTTGGAAGTGTTGATGAAATGTATGCCGAAAACGCACAGTCGATAGAGGCAGTCGTGCCTCCGGTTCGACAATTCCGCGTTTCAAAGGGGCGAGAAGCCATCAAGGGAAAAAGAGAGGATTGGTTGGCATCGCACGAAATCCAGGAACTCGACGTGGATGGTCCCTACGTCCAACCACCCAACCGCTTTGGAGTGCGTTTCAGGGCTGAAGTGATTCAGAAGTCTACGGGTGAGCGCATTTCCCTGCGCGAGATCGCTTTGTATTCGGTGGCGGACGGCAAGATTGTGCTGGAAGAGTTCTTCATGCTGCCGAAGTAAGAAGAGCGACTGACAACATCTTCTATTCGTTGGTTTAATCAGTGCGCACGGCTCTTGGGCGAAGTGAAATTCCGGACGGAGGTCGGGAATGCGACACAGAACAGTGGCATATTATGTAGGAGTTGATGCTGACGACGCGTCGATTTTGGAATGCGCTGAAACTGCCCGCATCCAGAACGGCCACTTGATTTGTGTATTGATTGCGGCTTTACCCAACCTGCCGTATCTAAAGTATGGATCAAACAGGTTCGTTGAGGCGGGTCTCCCTTCAAACTGGTTGGATGTTCTTGACGTAAAAAATGCCGCCTTGAAGTCCCGCGCCACCGAAGTTGAAGCGCTTCTGGTAGGGCAGGGCGTATCTGCAATTGTAATTACCTTTATGGGATCTGGAACAGAGTTACAGCATCTTGTGGCTGGCCAAGCCAATAGCTCTGATATCGCCTTTCTAGACGCTGAGTTGCGAAAAGAACCCGATTTGTTTCATAAGATCGCGTACGGAGTATTGTTCCATTCACCGGTCGCCCTGATGATAAATGGAGATCCGCTTGCCCAACGCGACTGCATTTTCATGGCATGGAATGATAGCCTGCCTGCGTCTAGGGCTGCGCATTTAGCTTTACCCATTCTTCTGGAGGCCAACGAAGTTGTGATTGGGTGTTTTGATTTGCCGCCGCCTGATGACGTAGAAGGTCAAGTGCCCGGAACTGACCTAGCTGGATGGCTCAGCCATCACGGTTGCACCGTGACCGTGTCGCAGTTCCCGTGCGGCGGGAATTCAATTGAACACTGCATTCAAGAACGAGCAAGAGAATCGGGGGCCGACCTCGTTGTTATGGGCGCTTACGGGCATTCCCATTTGCGTCAGTCGGTATTTGGGGGAACGACGCAAGCAATGTTGGAGCAGACAAGGTTGCCAGTGCTGTTCGGACACTGATGAACAGAACTGGCGACTGTGATTTGCTGGGATAGGTAGCTCTATACGTTCATCGGTTAATACGGGAACAGCCAGTTGTTATTGGGTGCTCGCTTGAGGTTAAAGCTGATTTGCCGGACCGATTCCGCCAAGAAAATCTATCATAATTGACGTCAGTTCATCCCAGTTAGTGAACTCCTGCGCCCCATCTCGTGGATCGATTTTTCGACCGAGCAAGACAACGTGCTCAAGGATCTCCCTCTCAAAATACCCGTAGTTTTCCGGCCTCACCGCGCCTGCGACCAACGCCGTCTCATTTGGTTCAAAACCTGTTCGCATTAGCATTTCGTTGAGATAGTCGCGCGCTTCTTCTCGACCTGACGCGAAAGCAGCTTTTAGACCGATGGAAAGCACGAGAGACTTTCGTTTCATTAGGGCATCTCTATTTGAAGCGACAAAAGCCTCGAATGACTCGGGGTGCCTACGCTCGTGGACAGGGGCCAGAAGAACAACCTTGACCACATCGTCAAGCGATACGTGGCTGGACATTTCATCGGTATTGATCAGCTTTGCGTTGAAACCGGCATTCTTCGCGACACTGCTGATGAAGCGCGCAATCTTTGCTGTCTGGCCTTCGACTGTAGCGAAGGCGATGAGTACGGTCATTCCGATCCTCCCATAAATCGGTCTGAATAGATTGCTGATTATGAATAAGTGGCGTGCTTTGCCCTTGATCTCCATCAAAGTCGTTACTTGGGAGCGTATCGGGAGAGTTGTAGTACGCTTTTGCTGTCCACGTAGAGCATGTTTTAAGGAAGTTCGCGACGACCTACATCTCGAAGCAAATCGACCTTTTTGGCTGACAATTTTTGAAACTGGCCATGACCCAATGGCTTGTTTTGCTACCTTAAAGAAAAGGCCAAGACAGCGACGAGGATTATAAAACTGATGCACCACACCGTGACCTTCACTTGTTGGCGGGCGGGCAAGTTTCTGAGCAATCTAATCATAGTCAAACCTTTCAGACAAAATCCGGTGTGACGCGGTGCCCCGAGCGATCAGATGATCTTCGACGGCGTTCATCATGGCAGGGGGGCCGCAAAGAACAAAAAGCCAGCTCTCAAATTGCTTGGAAGATAAATTGCGGTCCAACAGGGGACCGTCGATCAAACCTGTTTCGCCGCGCCAATCCTTTGGCGGTTCGGTTAGAACAAATACGGTTTTTTCTTTGGACAACTCCTGGAGATAAACAATCTGCTCTTCCACCCGGTTGCCATAGATAAGCTTGAGATCGTGCTGTGTTCCGCTCAACCTTACCTGACGCAAAATGCTTAATATCGGCGCGATCCCGACACCACCTGCGATCAGAACAATACCTTTCTCAAGGCGTTGGCTGATCGACAGATTTCCGTGTGGAGCATCCAGATAGACCGGGGTTTGCGGAGCGATCTGACCGAGACCGCATGTGAAATCCCCAAGCTCCTTTATCACGAATGAAACTTCGGGGCCTTCGGCTGGTGCTGAACTAATTGAGAATGGATTCTCGTGCAGCGAGAAGGTACTGTGGCCGACATTTAGCCAAGCAAACTGCCCTGCTTCGAAGGTTAGCCCGTTGTGACCATCTGGCTTGATGCGTAACTCCCATTGCCTCGGTGTTAGTCGAGACACAGACGTGACGCGCCACGGCCTTTTCCTCTTAAGCAATGGGCGAACGAGATAGACATACAGTAAAGTTCCTACTGCAATACTGGTCAGGGCAAGCCAGATATACGTCAAGAGCGGATGCCCACCGTAGCGCCCAGCATAGACTGTGTGGTGCAACAGCAGGCACGCAATCACCAAGGCTCCCAGCCCGTGTAAGAGGCGCCATGTCTCGTACTTGTAATCAAGGGAATTACGGGCAATTGCCGAGGCGACCAAAATGAACAGTAAAAAATAAGCGCCGATGCCCGATACCTGAGCTGAAAAGTCGGTCGAAATCGTAAGTTGGTGTGTTTCATCCCACGGGCGGCGTCCGCCAGAAGGTGTACCCTGATACAGAAGCGGGTGTATCAGTGCAAAGCCAAGTGCTGTCCGCGCCATCAACTGATGCACCCGCATAGTCACATCCATACCTAAGCCGGAAGAGATGAACCTGAACCGGCCAGACAGCAGGAACTCGACTAAGATTATTGAAAACGCAAGCATTCCAAGCCCGGACGCGAGCTCTTGATGAAATGATCGCGGTGGCCATCCCAGAGACAAAGAAAAACCCAAGGGAGCCAAGATCAGCAAAACGTAAATCAGCGCCAGATAAGGCCATTTCATACGGTTTTGCTCCACTGCGCTAAAGGTAGGCAACTCGGGCTCATTTAGAA
Source organism: Ruegeria sp. 6PALISEP08 (assembly GCF_001238295.1). Taxonomy (GTDB): domain Bacteria; phylum Pseudomonadota; class Alphaproteobacteria; order Rhodobacterales; family Rhodobacteraceae; genus Ruegeria. The sequence goes on along the minus strand of NZ_LGXZ01000023.1, from coordinate 23,862 downwards.
TAAACGCTAAGCTGACCTGGGGTTCCGATCAAGACTACTGAGATTGGTGTTAACTCCAGCACGACCTGGCAAGTCTGTTGGACGACGGTTCCCTTTTCTGTTCGTTCAACCGGTGCGAGCGATCTGGCGACGGATGAGGTTGTATGCTTGCGCAAGATCAAGGTCCTTGACCGCGTTTTCTGTCATAATGTTGCGCGCGCGAAATCAGACCAAAGGAGGAGGCTCAAAAAATGCTAGAAGACAAAAAGTCCCCGCAACTTTTCACTGGAACGCATCCGCTCTCCGACAACTTTCGGCGTGAAATGGAAACCCTGATGTCGCGTTTTTTGGGGGGAGGATCACCTTTCCTACCAATGGAAACGGCTGCGCAACGCACGGGTTTTCCGTCTCTTGACATGACAGGTGCGATTTCACCGGCAATCGATGTCCAAGAAACGGATTCTGCGATTGTCCTGACGGCTGAATTGCCTGGGCTCGAAGAGGATGATGTGGAAATTGAAATCAAGGATCGCAGGTTAATCCTACGCGGTCAGAAGAAGATTGCGCATGATGAAACGGGCGACCTGCGTGTCAGCGAAAGAAGCTATGGCAGCTTTTCCAGAGCCATGTCGCTGCCAGACACTGTGGAAATCGACAAGATTTCAGCAACATTCGACAAAGGCGTTCTGCATATCGAAATGCCGAAGACTGAGCCTCAGGATCCAAGCCGTAAGATCAAGGTATCGTCGAAATAGACGGTCAGTTGGCTCGATACGAGGCTTGAAAATGCCAAAGCAGAGGGTCGATCATTGATCGGCCTTCTTTGAGCTGCGGCCTGAAAGATGTTTTTTGGTTGAATCCGGGCAGACATCGCAAGTGTTTATAAAAATGCGTTTTTTGTACATTCGCACCAGGCCATGGGTTTGGTGTTGCAGCGTGGTAGAATGCCCTCACGCGTTTGGATAGGGGGCCATAATGCAAAAACCAGAAGCGAGTAGCATTACATCCTCAGGAAATGCTGGTGAAGGTGAGGTGCGGGCCTTTCTGGAGAGCCTGACAGGTCCATCGCGGGGAAACGTGAACTGGCTTGTCGATAAAGCCCTAACTGTTTCTGTTGATGATGGCAGGGTGCTAAGCCTTCGACCTAAAGATGACCGGCCTCCCCATGATAACGATATTGCCACCCTACAGTGGGCTGACGAAGGTTACACGATAACCACGTCAGCAGGGCGCAACGTATGGGTAAACGGGCAAAATGCCTCATCGGTGTCTCTGAGGCACGGCGACATGATCGAGTTTGGCGAAAAGGGCCCTATGTCTCGATACAGGTTGTGCGATCACTCATTTCCCGCACACCACACAGTCGAAGATATCCTCAGTGACGCATATGCTTACACCCGAACGAGCCGTCGACCCTTCGCCAAAAAGATGTCTGGTGCCCTGCGCGATAGTGGGCGGCGGCTTGCGTCTCAGACCACGATATTTTTCAGGATCACAGTACTTGCAACGCTTCTTGTGATCGCGGGGTTTGGTTACCTACTTTACCAAAACGACCGGCGCTTGGCGGATAGTATCGAACAGGAGTCCCGCAAGATCGAAGCAGTCGCGGTTATGCTTGCTCAGACGCGAGAAGATGCACTTACGCCTGATGACTTGGCTTCGTTGCGTGACGCTTTTGAGAACCAGGTTTTGTCGACCGAGCAGCGTCTTGGAACCTTGGAGCAACGGGCGGGGGCACCCACACGGGTGATAGCTGCCTCCACTCGATCTGTAGCTTTCCTTCAGGGGGCTTACGGATTGCGCCACGTGGAAAGCGGGAAGATATTGCGGCACGTTTTGGGACTGAACGGAGAAAACCAGAGGACCCCGTTTGGCCAGCCTTGGATAGAACCGGACGGGACCGGCGAACCTGCAGAATTTCAGTTCACCGGAACAGGGTTTTTGATTGCTGGGGTGCCATTGATGGCAACCAACCGCCATGTCGCTTTGCCCTGGACCTCGGGGAACCGAGAGAAAGCGCTGAGTGACGCTGGTCTTGAGCCAGAGATGTTGAGGCTGCTGGCCTATTTGCCTGATCAGACGAAACCAATAGAGGCGCGTTTGGTCCGGTTCAGTGAAGCGGCAGACTTGGCGATTTTGGCAGTTGAGCCAAGCCGCGTTCAGGACCTCGGCATTCCTTTGGCGGATGCCACGTCGCGCGTCGGTGAAGAGCTTTATCTGTTGGGATATCCAACGGGTTTGAAAGCTTTGATCGCGCAGGCTGGTCCGGGCTTTCTAGAGCAACTGGAGGCAGAAGGAACGATGAACTTTTGGTCGATAGCGTCCCGGCTTTCCGCTCAAAGCAAGATTCACCCGCTAGCAAGCCGGGGGATCGTTGCGCGGACGAGTGGGAGCGCCATCGTTTATGACGCTGAGACTACGACCGGTGGGAGTGGAGGGCCAGCATTGAATCGGCGGGGCGAGGTGGTTGCCATCAATGCTGCGATCCTGCCCGAGTTTGGTGGTTCAAACATCGGCGTCCCGGTCTCACATCTCAGAGTTCTGCTGGGAGAGGTGGAAAGCCAGTGATCACTCGCTTGTTCGGAAACGCGAGTTTTGAATAAAGAACACTGTGGCCAGTGGAACGACCACTGAGATCAGGGCCACGAAGATCAGCAAGTACCCAAGTTGACTATAGTCCGCAGTCGACGTGACCTCTCCGGTCCCAGGGTTGGTGACAGCGCGTGTGACGACGTATGTCTGGTTGAGGTACTTGGTGCTGAGGCTGCTGGCCGACAATGCCATGTTTGTGAACGATGCCATCACCGCAAAAAAAGTCGCTTTCAACTGAACTGGGGCGTTGCGTGCGATCCAAGCCAACATCGGGACCATGGCAATCTGCCCAAGCGGCGATTCAACAGCTGCATCAAGAATGGCAATGAACCTTGCGTCGACAACTCCGCCGGTATGCGCCGCCGTCCATTCATGCACACCGTAGTAGAGGGCAAGGTTGGGCAGGGCGAGCACGCCCGCGGCGATTGTCAGTAATACCACAACCTGTGCAATGGAGCGATTGGTCATAAATGGTCGAAGAACGATTAGTCCGAGCAACGCCAGCAACGAAGTTAGCAAAGCCAGGATTGCCAGAAACTGCTCATCGAACCCCAGTTCGTCGATTTCAAACCAAGTCAGGCCTGGTCCCGGTAGAGGCACAGCGCGAAACACAAAAATGATTGTCGCTGTCCCGATCAGTGCTTTGGCTTGGGCCGATTCCAGCTCTTTCAGCAGACGCGACATAAGGTAAAGGATCACCGTTAGAGAAACCGCAAAGACTGTTTCTTGCGCAAATTCAAAATCGGCGGTTCCCAGCACGATGCTGAAAACCACGAATGCGAGGCCGCCGAGCAATATGGACCATCTGACTTCGGTGGCTTCATCCGGCATGTGCGGCGGATGGCCCCGTCGTATGCGCTGCCGTTGGATCAAGCTGTGAAGGGCGATCCCGCTGACGGACAAAATGGGAATGGCCAGAGCTATCAGGTAAACTTGACCATAAAGCGCAAGGCGATCGGATTTTTGCAGCTCTTCGGTTCCAGAGAAAATCCAGATGTTTACAGCCGCAACCGCTGCAAACCCGGAAATGATCGAGACTCTGCCCAAGGTTTGCATCGTCGTGTGCTGAGCACGGGCTTCTTCAGGCGAAAATGGTAGGCCGTTTGGGTCAACCTTTGGCACCGCCTCAACCGTCATGGCGTCGGCAACAACGTCCTGAATGGCATAGCCCGAAGGCGACAAGAGCAAGGCAACAACATACCAGTCTTCCAGTGGCATGAAACTGGACATCTGCACAGGTGCGGTCACGAGGCCGTACATGGTTAGCAAAGACAACGTGATCAGGGATGCGCCGAACAAGATCAGCAGGGACTTCCATCGCCAAAACAGGTCCACGACATGGCCAAGCGGCATTTTGAGTATCCACGGGATACCAGCCCAAAACGCGAGTCCTGCAACGAAAGAGGCGGATAAATCGAGGTAGTCTTTAAGGAAAAAAGCGCCAACGACCGAGGTCAGGCCGGACACGCCGGCCGCAAAATAGACCATCAATGGCGGCAGATAGGACCATTGCAGCTGCTGAACCAGATCCACAAACGTTCTATGCCACCAGGCCGAAAGTTTTGATCCTATGGAAGTTTGGTCAGTCGTCATATGCCATGGCAGCTCGTTGAGGCCTTTGGGTTGTTTTGTCTAGTTAGAGAAATCCAGATCCGAAAAGCAATGCACTGGTGATCACCCCAAGGATCGGTACCACAAGAGGAACGCGGAAATGCTTGGCGGCCTCGTCCGGCTGCATCTTCAGCAGGATAAGCGAAATGTTGACGAGCACAAAGACGCCCAGAACGATCTGGGATGTGCGCTCTGCCAGAGTGCCAATCGGTATAGTTTGAGTCAGCAGAACGATGATCGCTACAACCAGCAAAGTAGCAACAACCGGTGTCTGCGTTGCTTTAGGGACTAACGCCAGAACCTTCGGCAAATGGTCACGGTCTGCTAGTCCGTAGATCACCCGCGAGGCCATAATCATCTGGATCAGTACTCCATTGACTGTCGCCACAATCGCGACCGCGGAAAAGCCCTGTTTAATCACCTCGGGGGCGTTTGAAAACACAAGCGCGAGGGGTGCTGCGGATGTCGAGAGAACACCGACCGGAACAACAAGTAGAACCGTCATTGAGGTTCCCAGATACAACATGGTCGCCAGAACGAGGGTTAGTAAAATCGCTTTTGGGATGGTGCGCACGGGGTCTTTGACCTCTTCCGCGACATTGGCCATATCCTCGAAGCCAACAAATGCAAAGAAGGCGAGAAGTGATGCCGCGAAAATACCTCTCCACGCGTCGAGTTCCAGCGGCGGAAGCATCGAACTGATCCCGTATCCCTGCGGATCCTGGATCGACATGCCCCAGCCAATCACAAAGAGAAGACCTGCGATCTCGATGATCGTGATGGCAGCCGCAACAAAGACCGACTCAGTGATCCCCCAAAGCGCGATTAGACCCATGATCAAAACAACACCGATAGTCAAAATAGGGATCGCAAAACCGGTCAAAGCGTGAAGGTATGATGCTGCACCAATTGCAACGGCAGAAGCGGAGATAACGCCCGAGGCTGCCACCGCAAGCCCAACGAAAACCGCCATCCAGTTTTTCCGAAATCCCGCCTCAACATAGGCTGCTTCACCTGCGCTGACAGGAAATCGAGTTGCGAGTTCTGCATACGAAAGCGCGGTGAGTGATACGACGAGCGCGGCTACAACGAACGACAACGCCGCAAACTGTCCAGCAATGCCTGCTGTTGCACCGACTAAAACGTAAATGCCCGCTCCGACCGTTACCCCAAGGCCGTAAAGCGTGAGCAACGGGGTAGTAAGGGCCCGTCTGAGTTTCTGTTCGTTTGGATCAACAGAGTTCATAAGTGATTTCCGCCAATTGCCCTTTCCGAACGTCGTCAGTGGCGTCCCTCTTTTTTCCCTGATTGGCGCAGCGGCTTAATCCTATGGTCAAAGCTGCACCGAATGCCTTGTGTCTCTACGTCTGGGCGCATTGGGCGCCAATCAACTAACTGGGGGCTCGCCATCACTCCTGCCGAGCCCCCGTGGGTGGAACCTCCACTCCTTCAAAATTCCGTTCACCTTTGTGTTTACTTGGGGACAGGACGGTGAACGTAGAATATGTTGAAACATTCGAATTTCACTATGTAATTCATGTTGGTGCTTTGATCTATGTCAATCAACTCGCGGCGTCGGGTCTGCGAGTCTGGGCGCAAGGGTGGTGAGGTCAATGACGAAGTGGCGTAGTTGGAGGCCTGCCTGGATTAGACTAGTCGCGTGCTCAAACGCTATTCGACTGAAACGCCAATGTTCGTGCTGGTGCGGACAACATGAGCAAGGTCAAAGACGTTCCTTAGCTATACTGTTTAATGGGATCTTCATTTGTGGCAGCGATTTGGAGGAGAATATGCAGGTTTATCGAGGGATTTTACTGGCACTGTTAGTCACGGGGCCTGCACTAGCGCAGGAGGTCAGCGTCAGTGAGGGAAGTGATTTGTACCGGACGTATTGCTGGCAATGTCACGGTTTCGAAGCGACCGGAGACGGGCCAATGGCCGAAATGTTGGCTATTCGAACACCCGACCTTACCAAATTGGCGGGCGAAAACGACGGTGTGTTTCCGATAGTTCGCATAGCTGAACAGATTGATGGTCGTTCACAATTGCTCGCCCATGGGGGCGAAATGCCAATCTTTGGCGCGGTGTTTGAGACAGACCAACAAATCGCGGTGGCTCTACCTAATGGGCAACCTATGATGGTAGGCCTGACGTTGGCGAATTTGCTCGCCTTTCTTGAATCGATCCAGTCTGAATAGTCACTGACCAATCTGCTCATCCGTGTCAGCCGTTCGTCTGATTGACATGAGAGTCAACGGCGGCCCCAACACCTCGAAGGCCACAGTACTGGCTAGAGTAAAGGCCATGATCAACGCGGCCCAATGCGGAAATTGCTCTCCGGCTACAAGGGCCATTCCTACCGCGACACCGGCCTGTGGTAACAAAGCGGGACCGTACCAGCGGGTCTGACGGCGAGGCAGGCCGCCTAGTATTGCTCCGCTGTAACCTCCGACAAGTCGGGCCACGGCACGCAAGAATAGGAAAAGAGCACCAGCCCAGCCCATCAAACCGAAGGCTTCAATTTCCAACGTGGCGCCAGCCAACAGGAAGAACAGGATCATGAATGGCCACTGAATGTGCTCGATCTCATGAAAAGCACGGTCGTGATGGCGGGCAAGATTCCCGATAACTGCGCCCGCAACCATGCCTGCTACCAAGAAGGAAACCTCCAGCCAAAGCGCGAGGCCCGCTGTAAGAAAGACTATGCCCACTGCTTCTGCCTGCATTGGCTCCCCCGGTTTCAAGCGGCCGGTCAGGTAAGCGGATGGCACGCCTAGTGCGCAACCCAGCAAAATAGCCCCTCCGAAATCCCACATCGCTGTGGTCGTGACAGTGGCCCAACCGTCCGAATGACCGGCCAGAACCAAGGCGATGCTGAAAACAATCAGACCCCAAGCGTCATCAATTGCGACGACGCCCTTTAATGTCTCGGTGAAGCTATTGGACACCCCAGATTGTTTGATCACGTCTGTCATGGCGGCCGGAGCTGTAGCCGTAGCAATCGCCGCTAACACTAACGCCAACCCGAAGGGTACGCCAATTGCGGTCAGTCCAGCAGGCACAATAACAAGGGTTGCAACCACGATTGAAATCGAAATCGTCAGAATGGCTCGGCCATGCCGTACCAGGTTCTCGCATGTCAAAGATCCTCCAAGAAGGAACGCGACCATCGTCAAGGCCACAATGGATATCTCGTCGAACCACATTGCGACGTCGAGTGGGATCAACCCCATTCCGGCGTTCCCGGCGATCAGACCGAGGAAAAGTAAGGTTGTAACACGAGGAAGATGCGTGGCCCGGCCAAGTTGGTCGGCCGCCAATCCGGCAAGGAAGAGGATACCAAGGGTAATCAGAAAGCCGGCAATGTGCATAGAAAACCAAGCGTTAAGTTCTTGTCTAGTCTACTCTAACTCCAACACTGCCCTCTAGGAACCGATGTCGGAGAGAATGTGAGTGTCCTGTCGCGGTCTAAGCCGAGAGTGCTAAAGATAAGGGTAATTGATCTGTATTAAGGTGAAAGCATGCCGCAGGTGGCACAATAGCTTATTCAGGAAATGAGGAGGAGTTTTCGATGCCGAGAAAGAAATCTAGCGCAAATAGCCCGACCTCACTTGTGGATGTTTTCAAGCAAATGCAACCGCCCATGTCTGGCAATCCGGCCTTCGGTGCCCAGATCGAACAGTTTTGGGACGCGCAAGAAAAATTGCTCGAAGAAACAGAGGCCTTTGCGCAGCATTGGTTCGAACGGCGTCATGAGGCGGTCCGGACGGCTCTACAAGTTGCAAGCAATGTGTCTTCCGCGAACCCGTCCGATCCATCGAAAGCTCTTCAGAGCATGGCGGAATGGCAGCGCCATTCGGCTGAGCGGTTGGTTGCTGACGCGCAGGAATGGTTCGAAACCGTGTCCCGTTGTGCATCTTATGTCGCTGAAACCGAAGCTGAAGCTGTTGAGAAAACAGTGGATGATGTTGTAGCCGCTACAAAGAGCGCGGGGAAATCTTCAAAGTCTGAGCCTGTATAGGTTTCCTGCTGCCGAGGAACCAAACTGGAATCATCGGAGCAGTAGATAGGAGGTCAAATGTACAAGAATATCCTGATCCCGGTTGCTCTGGATCAAGAACACGACACACAAGCGTCGTTTGAAGCCGCGCGCCAATTGGCTGATGCGGACGCTGTATTCACCGTGATACACGTCCAAGAACCAATTCCGGCGTATGTAGGGTCTCAGATTCCCAGCGAAGTACTTGCCAATACGCGGCATGAAATCCTGGAAAACCTGCATCAAACTGCTTCTAAAATTCCAGACGCGAAGGCTCGGCTCATCTCTGGGCACGCGGGTAGGGCTATTGTCGACTTCGCAAATGAGAGCGACGCGGATTGCATCGTCTTGGCTTCGCACAAGCCTGGTTTTGATGACATATTTTTAGGTTCCACTGCGAACAGAGTCGTGCATCACGCCAGGTGCTCGGTTCATGTAATTCGTTGATCCAAAGTTAGCGGTGTGACTTCCTTTTCGAGTGGCCCTATACTTAGTGAGCCAAATCAGATCGAGAGAATTGACAGCTGAGCCAAAGAACCCTTGGACTGTAGCTATATTTTTGCAAATTTTGCAGCTTACCTGCGGTTTCGAATTTATTAGAACGCTGGATTACTTTATTGCGAAGAACAGTTGCTGGTCGGTCGCTGGGAGACTTTCGACACTTGGGTTGCCTCGGAGCCTCAGATTGTGCTCTTAGATGTAGTCTACTTGGCATTTCTTCGAAGCACGGTTGTTCGATGAAGGCCAAATCCTGCTCCCGCAACCGACGATATTTGCGAAACCGCCTCAGCCACATCGGCTACGGCGGTTTTTGCTTTTTTACCAGTTGCTAAAGCGAGAATGCCGACAAGATCTCCATGCAGATCAATGTCATATCCATCTTCAGTCGGTGTCAGCACAACCTTGTCGATCAGAGCGCGCAGCGCCTCAGCAGCTTCAGGCTCGCGCCTGAAATCGATCGGTCACTATAGCTATCCACAATGGTCCATTCTTCAGCATCCGCACGTTCACGGCACAGACGCAGCTGGTCCTCAATGGAAGCGTCGCGCTGATTGTCGGAACTGTAGGGGGCGTAGAGAACAACACGTGGGGTAGTTTGGGTCATACTGTGACTCCTGGAGCCGGTTGTGGCTGGCTCCCATGAAACTTGATGGGAATGTGTCATGCCACACGCTTGTGCACCGAAGACAGTGCGGCGTTTAACTTGCGCCCGGCTTCTACCTGACGGGCTTGGTTGTAGTGCTTCTCGGTCGTCTTTGGGTTGGTGTGGTCGAAGGCAACGACCGCTTTCCGCTCGATGAGAAAAATGGCGATGTCCGCTCTGGGCTGACTGCAGCCCTTAGGAGCAAAAATTCGGATGGCGGCTTTGTCCGCATAGCTGTCGTCCACACCGAGTGCAGCGAACGTCTGCTTCGAGCCCACAGCGGACAATCAGAGCGCCTAAGTCCTTAGGAGGCGGCAGTTGCGACGTGACCTTGAATTTTCGCGGCCACAGGTCCTTCTCCAAAGCGCTCCGCAATCGCTTGTGTTGCGTGATCTACAACGTGGTTCAGCAACGCGGCATCTCGTTCTTCGATTTCATTTCGGAGAGGGGTTCCTTCGCAATAAGCGATTGCTGGGATGCGGGCGGACGCGGCTGAACTCACTTCTGTGATTGTCTCTATAGAGATATCGTTAAATCCTGCAGCCCGCAGATCTGCTTCAATTTCACCTACGTCGGCATACCCGTGCGGTGTTCGAGCGAGAAAATAGGGCGGGTCATCGGCAAACACTTCACCTGCTGCTTTCGTCACTACATCCGCAAATTCATTTTCCTTAATATTGTCCCAAGCGTTGAAAATGAACCGGCCTCCGGGCTTCAAGACCCTCCGAGCCTCAGCGTATCCTTCTGTGCGGTCGGGAAAAAACATCACGCCAAATTGGCAACAAACTACATCGAAACTGCTGTCTTCAAAAGGAAGCGAAAGCGCGTCTGCCGCAGTCCATTCAATCCTGTTGTCATTTCCTTGAACCTTGGCTGCACGATCCAGCATCGGCTGATTAAGATCGGTCACACAATATCGGGTGCCAGCCGAAAGTAGTGGGGCCAGTGCTCTGGTGACCACTCCAGAACCAGCAGCCGTTTCCAAGATGGCTTGTGGATCGTTTGATGCCACGCGCTTTGCTATGTCCGTTGCATAGGCTTCAAAGATCAATGGCACGAGGTACTCGTCATAGATATCGGGGATTGAACCGGTGAATACCTTGTCAGTTTCGGCCATCTCGATACTCCACCGTTCGTCTTCGATACACGACCTTACACTTAGCGAAGGCTTTGTGGCGAGGACATTCACCAGTTAGAGAACCATACAATTGGGTTTTTGGATGTCCGCTGCATCCCGCTCAGCAGCTATTCGTCACGATCAAGCGAAAGTCTGGTTTTGTCCAATGCGGAAAGCTTACCTCTTACAGGGTTTGCTCAAAACCAAACACTTGTGCATCGTGACCTAGGATGCGCATCGGGCTCCCGCGAGAGGTTAAATAGCCATGTCGAGCGAACTACGGGTCTTTGTGCCCACTGCTATTCGGGCTTTCATCAAGGGCATTATCCCTCGGATGGAGGCTGCTGCAGGTGCATCGGTAATTCAGCTGGTTGACCTTAACCCAGCGATACCTGTGCGCATCGAGCAAGGTGAAGCTTATGATGTTGGCCTGACAAACCCGTACTACCTGGCTGCCCTAATCGAATCTGGGCATGCCGACAGCGATAGTCATCGTCCCTTCGGTAGAGTACCACTAGCATTTGGCCGAAAGGAAGGTGCAGTAAGGTCAGTCAAAGAGAATGTGAATGAGATCAACGAACTGCTTTGCGAAGCGGAAAGCATTGCGTACACCGGGGCAGGTACAAGTGGGCGAACTTATCTCCAAGTCGTAAGGCAATTGCGCTTAGGCAGCGTCGTTCTCCCAAGAAGCCGGGCCATGGGTGGTGGAGAGCCCGTAGCATCGGTGGTCGCGGGTGAAACTGAACTTGCGGTTGCACCGCTGACTACGATCCTCGCGACCCCGGGCATCGCTCCTGCTGCTGTTTTGCCCGAGGAACTCAAGGCGCATATTGATATGTCAGTTTTCCTCAGTGCCACGCCTCAATCCGGTTCGGAAACTGCGCTCGCATTCCTTACCGCATGCGAACTGGACGGCGAACTCGCTACGGCGGGAATATCGCGGTTTGAATTTGGATAGCAGTGCGGCGACGCACGATGCGTATTTCGGTTAAAGAATGTCAGCTTTGTCCGCAAAGAGGACGTCGCCTCCCTTTTGATGCGACCAGCCTACGGCGCTGCTCAAAATTCGAAAATGTCGGCTCCGAGCCCAAAGTTAACAAATGGTAAAACAGGCTCCCTTGCACGCGGACACCTAATACCCGAGAACATCTAGTGTCAAATTGGAACTGGAAATGCTGGTTCGCACTTGCGAATTAGCTTCAGCGTATGCCCACTAACGCGTGCGATACCATTCATAACAAAAGTATTAGGGTTAGCATTTTGCACTTAACTATATGGAACGTACAGAATTTATACTTCTAGGTCGCAGAATGTTTACAAATGCAGGTGAAATCAGTAAAAGAATTGACAAAATTTTGTTTCAAATCCAGTAAGTTGTTGTGAAATTTTCTATCGGCCTCCCATTATTGATTTGCACATAAGTGCGCTTTCGTCTGCTGGAAGAGGAGCCAAATGACGAAAGAAAGGGAAATGGGAGGAATTAATGACCACTAAATCTGTCACACGCCGCGGCGTGTTGAAGTCTGGTGCCGTCGCGGGTACCGGTCTGGCCCTGCCTACGATCTTCACGGCTTCGTCGGCTGCTGCTTACACCAACGAACCTACCGGAGGGTCCGTAACCCTGGGCTTCAACGTTCCCCAGACCGGGCCGTATGCTGAAGAGGGTAATGACGAGCTACTGGCGCAACAGTTGGCCGTCGAACATCTGAATGGAGAGGGAGATGGGGGTTGCTTGAACACCTTCACCTCGAAGGCACTGAAAGGCAACGGTATCCTCGGCAAAAAGGTCGAGTTCGTCACTGGCGACACGCAGACGAAATCAGACGCTGCACGTGCATCGGCGAAGTCGATGATCGAAAAAGACGGTGCCATCATGATCAACGGCGGCTCGTCATCGGGCGTGGCCGTTGCTGTGCAGGGTCTCTGTCAAGAAGCAGGCGTGATCTTCATGGCAGGCCTGACCCACGCCAACGACACGACTGGCAAAGACAAGAAGGCTAATGGTTTCCGCCATTTCTTCAACGCCTACATGTCGGGGGCAGCGCTCGCGCCGGTGCTGGCGGCCGAGATGGGCAAAGAGCGCCGTGCCTATCACCTGACGGCTGACTACAACTGGGGTTGGACCCAGGAGGAGTCGATTGTTGCTTCGACCGAAGCCTTGGGATGGGAAACTGTCAACACAGTCAAAACACCGCTCGCCTCGACGGACTTCTCTTCCTACATCACTCCGGTATTGAACTCGGGTGCTGATGTTCTGGTTCTGAACCACTACGGCGGCAACATGGTGAACTCGCTCACCAACGCAATTCAGTTCGGCTTGCTCGACAAGGTGGCCAACGGCAAAGACTTCAAGATCGTTGTTCCGCTGTATTCGGAACTGATGGCCGCTGGTGCAGGCGAGAACATCAAAGGTGTGTTGGGTTCAATGAACTGGAACTGGCAGCTACAGGATGAAGGCACCAAAGCCTTTGTGAAGTCCTTTGGCGAGAAATATGGCAAGCCGCCGTCCAACTCTGCACAAACCTGCTATGCACAAGTTCTGCTCTACGCCGATGCCTGTGAGCGTGCTGGCACATTCAATCCGTGCGGCGTTGTTGAAGCTCTGGAAGACTTCGAGTTCGACGGTTTGGGCAACGGTCCGACCTGGTATCGCGGTGCTGACCACCAGTGCTTCAAAGACGTGCTGGTCGTTCGTGGCAACGAAAACCCGACCAATGCCTATGACACTCTGGAAATCGTCGAGATCACGCCACGTGCGCAGGTCGAATACGACCCCGAGCATCCGATGTTCTCGGGTGGCTCACTGGGTGAGTGTAATCCAGGCGCGTAAGTCCGCGTGTCTAAGTCTGGCCGCCACAGCGGTGGCCAGACATCTGCAACAGGGTTGATCCTGTTACACCACTTTATTCACACTGACCAACCCTGAGGTGGGGCCTATGGACGCCATCCTATTGCAAATTTTGAACGGTCTGGACAAAGGGTCGGCCTATGCGTTGATTGCGCTGGGGCTGACGCTCATTTTTGGAACGCTGGGTGTTGTGAACTTCGCCCACGGCGCACTGTTCATGATCGGTGCGTTCTGTGCCGTTACTCTGCAAAAGCTCATGAACCTGAGCTTTGTGACCATCGACGAGACTCAGACCGACTTCCTGGGCAACCCGCTTAAGGTTGAAACACCCTATATCGAGGGTTGGTTCGGCCCAGAGACCGGTGCGACGATCATCGATTGGTCTGTTCCACTAGCTGTCCTGTTTGCGATCCCGATCATGTTAGCAGTGGGCTACGTGATGGAACGCGGGTTGATTAAGCACTTCTACAAGCGCCCTCACGCTGATCAGATCCTTGTGACGTTTGGTCTGGCGATCGTTTTGCAGGAAATCGTGAAGTATTTCTTCGGCGCCAATCCAATCCAAACTCCACCGCCTGACGCGCTGAGCGGTTCTATCGATCTTGGCATAATGGTTGGATTTGATGCCAACGCCATAATCTATCCAATTTGGCGTCTGGTGTACTTCGGATTTGCCGTCGCGATTATTGGTGCTGTTTTCTCATTCCTACAATTCACCACGTTCGGAATGGTCGTGCGCGCCGGAATGGCGGACCGCGAGACCGTAGGCTTGCTGGGAATAAACATCGACCGCCGCTTTACGATTATGTTTGGTATCGCTGCCGCAGTGGCCGGTTTGGCCGGAGTGATGTACGGGCCGCTAAACCCGCCAAATTATCACATGGGGATGGACTTTCTGGTTCTTAGCTTCGTTGTGGTTGTTGTCGGCGGCATGGGCTCGCTGCCTGGAGCCGTGCTGGCTGGCTTTCTATTGGGCATCCTAGAGAGCTTTGCTTCAACAACCTGGGCCACCACGACTATACCCGGGATCAACCAAATCATCATCTACCTTGTTGCCATCATTGTGCTTCTGACACGCCCGCGTGGGTTGATGGGACGCAAAGGCGTGATGGAGGAATAATCGATGTTTGGATTGAACAAAAAAGACACCAGCCTTCTGATCATCGTCGGCCTTCTCACCCTTCTGGCCCCGTTCATCCTGAACCCGTTCCCTGAAGGCAGCGCCATGGCGCAATTTAACGCGGGTTATCCAGACTTGATGCAGCGCTTCGTGATCTTTGGCATCTTTGCCATTGGGTTCAACATCCTATTCGGCCTTACCGGATACCTGTCATTCGGTCATGCGGCCTTTTTGGGTGTCGGATCGTATTCAGCCGTATGGATGTTCAAGTTGCTGAGTTACAATATCATTCCAGCTATCGCGCTCAGCGTTGTAGTCGCTGGGCTGTTCTCGCTGCTGATCGGGTTTATCAGTCTGCGTCGGTCGGGCATCTACTTTTCGATCCTGACTCTGGCCTTTGCGCAGATGAGTTTCGCATTGGCCTACTCTGTCTTGTCGAATCCCAAGTTCAACCTAACCAACGGGGAGACCGGTCTGCAGGTTTACGCAGACGATCCACAAATCTTGCAAGTCGCCAACTCTCCAGACCTGCCACATTTGTTCGGGCTGCCGATGCGCGCTACCTATACTATGGACGTGGGAGCATGGAGCTTCGATTTTAACGCGGGATACTATCTATGCGCGATAATCATGATGGTGGTATTCTACCTGTCCATCCGCATCTTCCGCTCGCCTTTTGGCATGATGCTTAGGGCTGTCAAATCAAACCAGCAACGGATGAACTATACCGGCCTAAACTCAAAGCCGTACACGTTGGCGGCGTTTGTTATCTCTGGCATGTATGCTGGTCTAGCTGGTGGCCTGATGGCCGCGATGGACCCGCTGGCAGGCGCAGAGCGCATGCAGTGGACCGCTTCGGGTGAAGTCGTTCTGATGACGATCCTAGGTGGTACAGGCACATTGATCGGTCCAGTACTGGGTGCAGGTTTCATCAAATATTTCGAGAATATCTTCTCGAAGATCAACGACAACGTGTTGCACAGTTGGTTTGCTTTCCTGCCTGACGGTTTGGAGGACGCGGTAGTGTTCGTGATCCATCCATTCATTGGAAAAGGTTGGCATCTGACGCTTGGCATCCTTTTCATGCTGGTCGTAATCTACCTGCCGGGTGGTCTTGTCGAAGGTGGCCAGCGTTTGCTTAACCGAATAAAGCGCAAGAAATCAAAAGCCGACGATGCAAAGTCCGGCAAAACGGAACCGGCGGAATAAGGGGCAAGCTATGGCAATTCTAAAAGTCAAAGACGTCAGCAAGCGCTTCGGTGGTCTCAAGGCATTGACGGACGTAAACCTAAGTGTAGAGGAAAATTCGGTTCACGCGATCATCGGACCTAATGGTGCTGGCAAGTCGACTTTGCTAAATTGTCTGGTGGGCAAGCTTATGCCAGACACAGGTGCCGTATT
Source organism: Ruegeria sp. 6PALISEP08 (assembly GCF_001238295.1). GTDB lineage: Bacteria > Pseudomonadota > Alphaproteobacteria > Rhodobacterales > Rhodobacteraceae > Ruegeria. The sequence continues at coordinate 8,011 of NZ_LGXZ01000023.1, read as the reverse complement.
GTTCGACAACGCCTCGGTGTTGGGGCTTGAACCCTTCCAGATTAACCAGATGGGTATTAGCCGCGTGTTCCAGACACCGGAGATTTTTGGTGAACTGACGGTTATGGAAAACATGTTGATCCCGATTTTCGCAATGCGGGACGGTGCATTTCGGATGCATGCATACGAGACCATCGCAAACGAACGCGAGATTGTCGAACAAGCCGAAGCCATGCTGGAAGAGATGAATATGGCGGACAAACGCGAAATGCATGCAGCCTCGTTGTCGCGCGGTGACAAACGGCGGCTTGAGATTGGCATGTGCCTCAGCCAAAACCCACGGCTATTGCTGCTGGATGAACCCACGGCGGGGATGGCGAGGGCGGATACAAACAACACAATCGACCTGCTAAAACAAATTAAGGATGAGCGCGACATCACAATCGCAATCATCGAGCATGACATGCATGTGGTTTTCAGCCTTGCCGAACGCATCACAGTTCTGGCTCAGGGTACACCCTTGGTTGAAGATACTCCTGAGAACATTCGCGGAAACCCCAAGGTTCGCGAGGCCTATCTAGGCGAGGCTGCGTAAGGAAAATCTATGAACGAGAAACCTGACTTTTCGAAAAACGCCAATTTGGCCACCACGGCCCCCGCTTTTCTCTCCGTTTGGGATATGCACTCCTACTATGGAGAAAGCTACATCGTGCAAGGCGTCAGCTTCAATGTGCACGAAGGTGAAATTCTGGCTCTTCTTGGGCGCAATGGTGCGGGTAAAACCTCAACACTTCGTTCGATAGCAAGAGTTGGAGAGCCTGAAGTAAGACATGGCGAAATCTGGCTAGACCATAAGCCACTACACAACATGACAAGCTATGAAGCTGCAGCAGCAGGCCTGGGTCTTGTGCCAGAAGATAGGCGCATTATTCCTGGCCTGACTGTTGAAGAAAACCTACTGCTTGCTCAGATTGCCCCACCAATCGGATGGTCACTGGAACGGCTTTACGAGTTGTTCCCACGTTTAGGGGAGCGTAGAAAACAAGAGGGAATTACACTGTCAGGAGGTGAACAGCAAATGCTGTCAATCGCCAGAGCCTTGGCGAGGGACATCAAGGTTTTACTTTTGGATGAACCATATGAGGGATTGGCTCCTGTCATTGTCGATGAAATCGAAAAGACTCTCATTCACGTTAAACAACAGGGTATGACCACGATAATTGTTGAGCAGAACGCTGTACGCGCTTTGGAGTTGGCAGATCGTGCGATCATTCTAGATACCGGGACTATTGTATTTGATGGTACTGCGAAAGAGGTGCTTGAGGACACCACCCTTCGTGAGGAATATCTGGCGATCTAGCTCGCGTATTCCGTGCTAATCAGGCCAAACATGCATGTCTAAATCGTGTCCAAAGCACATGTTTGCTTCAGGTTTAGTCTACTGACTTGCGTTAAATGGAATAGTTGGAAGCATGGAGGCGAGAAAATAGCCCGGCAGTTAAGACCGGACGAATATTCTAGTTTTACAAGATATCTTTGTCCACTGTGTCCGCGGAGCGACACTCAGAAGGCGTTTGAACGCTGCTGTGCGGCTAACGGCGGCTTTGTCCGCAAAGTAGACGTTCACGCAAGTTGCAGCGAAAGACCGCACCGAGCCCAAAGCGTCGCTTGCTGCAATATGGACGAATAACTGCTTCCTGCGAAAAGCAGACGCGACTTGATCTCAAAGGGTCTGCAAGGCGGCGCGCTCAACCGGAAGAACGGCAAGTGAAGCCCTCAAAAATTCATAACCGCGAAAGACTATAGCATCACAGGAAAAACTCCGCCCGCTCAACCACCCAGACCATAGCGATCGCAGCGGCGCAAATGGCCACGGTCGCACGTGACCCGATCCAGATACGGCCCGGTTGCTTGCGTAGAAACAGGACCATTGGCCAGACCAGAAGGGCAATCATCAGCTGCCCGATCTCAACTCCGACATTGAAGGCCAAAAGGCTGTGCCACACATTTGGCGCATCCACCCGCAGGATCTGATGCAGCATGAACGAAAACCCAAACCCGTGAAGTAGGCCGATGCCCGACGTTACACCAAATGCTTTCAGATCACCGTGCTTCTGGTTGGAAGGCAATACAGCCATCACGGCCGCATATACGATGGATAAGGCAATTGCCAGTTCGACTGTGGGGATGAACCAGGCGCCGCTGGGGGCTATGCCGAAGAACCCGAGGATCAATGTGACTGTGTGGCCGAGGGTAAAACCTGTGACCCGCGCCAGTAGGCTGCGCAGGTTGAGCGCGCCGATGATCATGCAGAGCACAAAAAGCACGTGGTCGGGCCCTTCAAGGATGTGCCGGATGCCTTCGACAATGAAGGTTGAGGCCGCGGCGGTCGCTGAACTGGATACTTTAACTGGGTCATGCATCAGCCCCGTGGCGCGAAAAGTCCGGACCTCTTGGCCGTTATAATCCAGAATAAGGTTTGCCGTGTTTTCCTGTCCTGGCAGTCCGGGATCGGATGTATGGGACAGGCTGTAGGCCGCGACGGGCTCGCTGGCATAGCGAAAATGGATATCAACCATGACGTCACCGACATAAATTTCACCGGCCGTACCTGGAAAAACATCCCCGGATGCCAATGCATCGCGTGCTTCCGTCTGGGTTGCAAAACCCGGTTCTGTTCGCAATGGATGCAGCCGCAACGCAACAACCGATGCAGGCTGTATCTTCCCCTCAACTGACAGTTCAAAGGCCTTGGCCGCGATCTTCCCCAGCCCGTCCGGATTGTCGCGCAAACTACCTTGATCTACATAGTGCATGAGGACGCCGTCTTCGATGTGGTTGTACGTAAATGGCGCAGGAGTTGGCATACCATCCAAGCCATCTGGACCAACCAGTTCCGCAACCAGGTAAGACATCGGCGTGCGTAGATAGACGTCCAGACCTTCCTCCGAATGCACTACATGATGAATGCGGACATTCTGATTCAGCTTGAAATGCGCCAGAGAGGGGGAACAGGCCAATCCGAATAATAGGGCGCAGAGAAAAAACAAAAGTCTCATGAGTTCCCTCCTTGTGACGAGGGGTATGTGTTCATTCGAGCCGCCAGAACAGTAAGCCCAGACAAGTACCAAGCCCCCTCTTTGGGTTCGAAATCAAGCAATGCTCGGTAGGAAACAACACGCTGATGCATGTGGCCCCAATGCCCGCCACTTACCGATGCATCCCAGCGCGCCAGGACTTGAGCATTTCCGTCGGCGTTGGCTTCGACATCTTCCACCGTCAAATTCGCAACCTCCCTTACCTGCGCCTTCGCACCCGACGGCAACGCCACGGTCATGCCGCGCCGAATTTCTGCTTCCACTTCAGTTGAGTGTTTCGGCAGAACAAATTTACTCAATGCCGTGGCAAATTCAGGCTTTTGCGTTTCGAGCTGCGCAACGGCTACATTTTCCACCATGGCGTGGACGATGTTTGACCCGGCTTCTTTGTTTGGGATCGATTTGGTTGGCAGGTCCAAATCAACTGTGTTCGATTTTAGCACGCCGGAGATGACGCAAACTGAAACAGCTGCGACTCCCCACACTTTGCGGCGGCCCGATCCCGCACGTACGCCCAAAGCCGCAATCAGTAGGGCAAAAGCCAGAAGACCAATTGAGTAAGCCGGAACCTTGTAAGACGTTATCGCAGAGACCGTCACAGGCTGTGTTACTGGGTCGCTCCAATCGACTATGTAGTTTGTCCACGAAATCTCAGGTGATCCCCTGGTGATCTGACCTGGCACAGCCCCAGCGGGATCGGTGATCTGAACTGGAATGGCATCTGTGTCTTCGGCAAACAGAGTCCATGACAGCGAGAGGTTCTCAGGTAGCGCGTCGCGAGGATAAGACAGGATGATACCCAGCATTGCTGTAGCGCGATCCGTTTGATCCGGGGTTCCCAGAAGCTTCAAACCATCGACGCCAAGCGACAACTGATCGGCACGCGCAACGACGGGTTTGACAGGTGTGCCGTCTATGACCATCGGGTTACTTTCCGAGAATAGCTCAATAGCACGGGTTTTTACCTGAGCCATTAGTTCGGCGTCGAGACTGGTCATTTCGCCAAGCCCAAGGTCAGTCCAACCTTCCAGATCGCGCAGTCGAAAAATGACTTCATGACGCACTTCCCTGGGTTCGACCGAGATGAAAGACATCAAGGCCGACTTGTGGTGTCGCGTCAGGTTCGGGTTCTCGAACCGGCTGTACCAGGGGTCGTCCCAGTTGGGATGGAAAACTTCTGGCCGAGACAGGTATCGGTAGTCAGTGACCGCTACGCCCTGATGATCGAAGATTACGCCGATTGGTGCAGACGGCATCCCGTCCGGATCCAGCGGCGGAGTAAATGTGATCGCTGATGGCCTTTGTTCAAATGAATATTCGAGGGCCACAAATACCACTTGCGGCGAGCGCTCGTCTTGTTGTGCCAGCCCATAGCTTGGTCTGTACGATGTCGCGCGTGTTTTTCGCTGTCTGACTTCGATTTGCTGCGTCTCGGGCAAAAGATTGAGCCCGTCTGCCGAAACCAGAAGCGCTTTGCCGACGCGCTCAGACAGGTCGGCGGCCGGGTCAGCGCCTTCGGGAGCCTCCGACAGAAAGGCGGGCATGTCTTTGAGGTCAATTTCCAGTGTAATCTGAACGCGATCTTCCTGCACCGAGATTTCAGCAAAGTTTCGTGCAGTTTCAGCGCCATTGGCGCGTAAAAGATCAGCCAGCGACGCTGGAATGATGAGCAGGTTTATTGCGGTTAGAAAGATGAAATACCTGAATAAAATCATGCGAATTTCCTCCGGTGCTGGCTGACCTCGGCTTCGCGATCTGAACACGAGGTGAAATAAAGATCGAAAGCCGAGTGACCGACGCCGGAGTTCAAGACCGCCGCCGGTTATAGTTGGCCGAAAACTCACTTCGGTTCGGAGTTCTCCGGATAGGGGAATTCCTGCCCCATCGCCTCGCTGGCGTCCTCGTAGATCGGACGCAGGACGTCGTCGACGTCAAACACACCGCTGGCAATGAACTCGCTGAAATCGATGGATTCTACGCCGATGCTCTCTGCCATTGCGACCTTATCTTCCTCTTTCGGCGGCTCAGCAGGAGCGGCAAGCGGTGGCGACCATGTGGCCTCTTCGGTGACGGCCATACGGACGCGAATGTCGTCCTTGGTCACGTTCCAAACCATGAAGTCCTGTGCCAGGCTGAGCGGCCCGTCGTAGGTGGACCTGATGCGCTCATACACTGCTGTCGCCGTGTCAAAGTCGTTGAAGAAGTGATAGGCCACTGCCATCCGGGGTTGGATTTCGCTCATCACTTTGCCGAAAGCTTCCGGTGCCGTGTGAACCTGAGTGCCAACCTGAAGCGCGGATTCCGGCGTGAACTTCATTTTTGACACCAGTTCCGGCACGGCGATAAAGCTTTCGTGAATGACGAGGTCCGCATCCTTGGAGTATTCGACGAACCATTTGTTGGGATAGGTATCCGAACTGAAAACGAACTTCAGATCGTTCCATTCCAGTGAATAACTAACCGAGCCGTCGATGGAGTGAATTGCCGGAAAAGTGCGGATCTGTACCCCGTTCTCGTCATAGATCACTTCATTCTCAAGCTTATAGTCAAATTCGGTAACTTCCATTTTGTAACCACGGAAATCGACATTGCCGGCACGCCCGGCCAAATCCCAGGTCAACATCTTCTGCATGTGATCCAGCGCATAGGCCGTGCCAAGCTCCGGTGCCGCACCACTTGGCCCCCAGACTTTCAGCGGAACGTTCCGTCCCATCAGCGCACCACCGATGAAAAGGTCATGAAGACCGCCGAAGTGATCGGTGTGCAAGTGACCAAGAAATACCTTGTTGAGGTAGTTGTACGGGATCTGGAGCGACGAGATCCGTTCAGCGGAACCTGAGCCTGCGTCGAACAGGAACTTGTCTCCATTCCCCAACTCGACCAGAAAACAGGCGGCGGCCTGAGAAGCGCGGGTCGTCGGCATGCCAGTGCCACAAGCGATCACCCGCATTTCATCCGGCTGAAGGTCCTCACTGTTCGGGTAATACGTATCCCGTTCCCTCGCCTTGACCGGGGATACTTCCGGCGTTGCCTCCTGAGCCAAGGCCATCGAAGGGCTGAATACGTCCCCCAACATCTTGATGCCGCCGTTCGGGGCAGCCATCCACAACCCGAATGTTATACCAGCCGCCAGATAGGCCGAGTATTTCAATAATCGTTTGGTTCTATGCATGTCATGAACTCCCTTTTCCGCAAGGGCCGGCATTGTTCCTTCGACAGAAATGGCAATGCCGGCGGCGCGCATCAGTGGCGATGCAGGACAAGCGTCGCCCATGTTCGGAGTGCTGGTAACGGAATCACTGTGACACAGGGGTGACTCACGTTGGCTTTAGTTGCATCATGATATCTGAATGGATTGTGTCAGAGCCCTAAAAACTAAGGATATTTATGGAAGATGACATCCAAAACACGGACAAACAGGCCGCATTGCAATCCGTGTGCAGCAGCGACCTGTTTTCGCCCTTGGATCGTCTGTGCGCTTTCCTGACATATATCGTCACAGAAGAATTGGCCGGTCGGGGTGAGCTGATCAGGGGCAAAACAATCGCCCAGGACGTATACGACCGAGATCCGACGGACGAGGGCGACCCGGACAATGTCGTCAGAGTGGATGCGCGTCGGCTCAGGCAGAACCTGGAGCATTACTACGATACAGTCGGGGCCACGGATTCTGTCCGGATTTTCGTAGATACCGGCGGGTACAGGCCGCGTTTTGAAAGGGTCGAGAGTCCCCAAACCAATTGGGCTTCATCTTCCAAACGGGCTTTCGGCTGGGCGGCTCTGGCTTTCACAGCAGGGACAGCCATTGGGATCGTCCTCGCGCTTGGCCCCCTGCACCGTGAGGCAACGGTGCTACCGTCAGTGGAGAATTCGGAACAGGATGTACTGAGACGTCAAGCGGTGCGCGAACAATCTGCTTCATCATTGCAGGCTATGAATCTGGCCGAACAAGCCAGACGCATGATCTTTCCCATTTTTGATCGTCCACGCCAAGAGTTGGTAAACGAAGTGTTCAACCGGGTAATTGAACTGGGACCGGATTACTTCGGTGGATATGCCGGAGCTGCGCAGACTTATGCTACTCTTTCGATTTTGACGCAGAACGGATCAGAAAAAAACGCGCTTCTGGAGCAAGCTCAGACGATGGCTGAGCGTGCCTCAAGCCTCGCACCAGCCGACCCATGGACGCAATCGGTGCAAGCTTGGGTGAATTTTGCCGGACGGGAATTCGACGAGGCAAAAAGGGTATCGTCAAGAGCCGTACAATTGGCACCTGCTGACGGAAACATATTAGACATTCATGGTTCCATTGCACTGTTTTCGGGCGATTTTGACGAGGCAGCCAACTCAGCCGTAAAGGCAATGAACCTGGGGCGAAGCAATCAACGATTTGCCAATCGGAACATCTATGGTGCGTCAAATTTTCACTTGGGCAACTATCGAGAGGCGCTGGAGGCGTTTTCTCAGGCCTCAGATTTCGGAGACCCGATCAGCGCACCGTCGTTCGCCTATCAGGTCGCTGCACTGTACGAACTTGGTCGAACCATAGAGGCCGCTCGAAAACATGCTGAGATGAAGAAATCCTGGCCTGGTGCCAACGTGGAGAAGATCCTGACCAGCGTTTTCCAAGACCCGCGGCATGTTGAAGAGGTCATGTCGGGTATCAAGGCAGTGGAAGCCCATAAAAACTAAGTGTTTGGAAGAGGGAAAAATCTTAACCCAGTTGTATTGCTCGAATATCTGACGCAACTCCTTTGAAAAACTAAACTGTTTCCTATGAAAAGCCATGAAAGCGGTCGTTAGAGTGACCGCAACGAACGACAGCATTGTCCCGCAAGTCGGTCATCAAATCCAAATCGACCAAGGTCTGGTATCCCAATGAGCGGCCGTTCGCGCCTCTACATTCGGGATCCGTTTTGATATGACGGACGGCT
>NZ_LGXZ01000022.1 GCF_001238295.1 Ruegeria sp. 6PALISEP08 | reverse complement strand
GTTTCTTGGATCAGACTTATGCCCTTTGACTATCGTGGTTTAGCCGACAGGACCTTTCGAAGTTCCATGCACCGCTGTCAGAACAGTTGGGTCAAAACATGCCGTTTTCATTCTCGCTGTTTGCCGGAACCTCCTGAAGAACGTCCCAGTGCTCGACAACCTTCCCATCGACATCCAGGCGAAAAATATCGATCCCTGCGTACTCGAGACCATCGGGCCAGATTTGATGGCAATGCAGAATAACGTGATCGTCTTCAGCAAACGCACGTTTGATGTCCACGCGCTTTCCCGGGTATTCGGCGGCCATGTACTCGAAGTACTCGACAAAAGCTTGCTTACCGTCGCCAACATGCGGGTTGTGCTGCGTATAGGTTTCCCCAACAAAGGTTGCGATGGCCTCGGCTGGTCGACACGCGTTGAACATCATTTCGTAAAAAGCGATGACGTTTTTCTTGTTTGTTTCGAGGTCCGGCATGCTGATCTCCAAATCGACGTTTGTACCGTCCATAAATGTTGGTCCGTGTAATTCTTGGAAGCAACCCGGCAAGGATCTCGACCACTAATCGCCAAGAGTTTAACAGCTTAAATTTGCGCTCCGACTATTTATAGAGTTGGACACTTACTCGGTTTCTTCGAAGTCTATATGAATATGATTCCCATCAGGATCGGCCACATGGATTTGGACCATTCGGGCGCCCGTGACGTCAGTTTTGCGATACTGAATCTGCCTCGAGATCAGTTTTTCCTCGAATGCGCTCAAACCCGTGGCTGAAAGCGCAAAATGCTCGAGCTTGAGCTTAGCTTCGGAGCCGACATTAGGCGTTCCTTCGTGACCCACAAGGTGAACCACGGCGTGATCACCCGCATACAACCAAGCTCCGGGAAACGGAAAATCAGGGCGGGCCCCGAGTTTTAAACCCAAGACCTCTTCATACCAAGTAACCATCTCAGGCAACCTAGTCGTCACGATATTCACATGATCTAGCCGCTCAATTCTCATCTAAAAACCCTCAAGCACGAGCTTTCCTTTGGCCTTGCCGCTTTCAAGGATAGCATGCGCTTTCTTTAAGTTTGTAGCATTGATCCTACCAAGTGTATCGGTCGCCGTGGATCTGATCTTTCCGTCATCTATCAACCCGGCGACCTGATTCAGGATTTCGCTTTGACGGTTCATATCTCCAGTCCCAAAAAGCGACCGAGTGTACATGAACTCCCAATGCAATGAGATCGATTTGGGTTTGAACGGCGCGATGTCGAAGGTTTCAGGATCATCAATCAACCCGAAGCGACCTTGGGGTGTCATCGCCTCTCCAGCTTGAGACGCATAAAGCTGGGAATGGTTCGTTGAATAGATGAAATCCACGCTTTCGATACCGAGAGCCCCGAGTTGCGTTCCCAAAGGTTCCGCATGGTTGATGACATGGTGTGCGCCCAACTCTCGAACCCAGTCTTGTGTCTCGGGTCGGGACGCCGTCGCCATCACTGTCAATTCAGTGAGGGCCCGTGCCAATTGAATGGTGATTGACCCGACACCGCCTGCGCCACCAATAACCAGCAACGTATTGGTCCCGCCGGAAACGGCATCTTGAACTCGCAAGCGGTCGAACAGCATCTCAAAGGCAGTAAGCGTCGTTAGCGGCATCGCCGCAGCTGCTTTCGCCGGTATGGATTTTGGCGCTGATCCGACAATACGTTCATCCACCAGATGAAACTCGGCATTGGTTCCCGGTCGGTTTACTGCCCCGGCATACCAAACTGCATCTCCCGGACGGAAAGTCTCAACCGTTTCGCCAACTGCTTCGACGATCCCTACTGCGTCCCACCCAAGAATATCAGGTGCGGGACCTACAGGAGCACGTTTTTGCCGAATTTTCGTATCGACCGGGTTCACTGAAACGGCCTGCACTTTCACCAACAAGTCATGCCCCTTCGGCGTCGGTTTGTCGGCCTCGAAGTCGATTAAGGCGTCCGCCCGATCAATCGACCCTGTCTCACGGTATCCCACGGCTTTCATAACGTGCTCCTTTGTTCGGTTCTGTATCAACCGATGACTGTCATTTCATTCAACGTGAATTCTGCAACGGCACCCTCTGTTGCTTCCAAGTAAGCCGCAAGGTGCTGAGCACCCATGTGGGTTTGCCAAAGCTCTCGGCTTTGCCAGTTTTCGTAGAACACGAAATGAGCCGGGTTGTCGTTGTCCTGGTGCAGGTCATAGTTAATGCAACCTTCTTCGGCACGGGTTATGTCGATGAGCTTGATCAGCTCGGCCTTTACGAGGTCAATCTTGTCGGGGTTGGCTTTGATGTTGGCGACGATTGTCAGCTTGGCCATTGAAATAGGTCCCTTGAGTATTTGAGCGATGTGCTGGATTTACGCCGCAATCTTTTCGGGATAAACGGGGCAGGATCGGACATATAATCCGGAATTTCCGTTTAATGCTTCTAGACAATCTTCGCTTGTTTCTGACCATAGCCGAGAAAGGCAGTCTTGTGGCTGCGGCGCGCGAGACAGGGATGTCGAGCACGACAGTGTCCGAGCGGCTCGCTGCTCTGGAGGCACATTACGGAGTGGTTTTGTTCAACCGCACCACCCGTTCCATTAGCCTGACCGAAGAAGGACGGACACTAGCTGACGGAGCGAGAAGCGTACTCAGTGAGGTTGCGGACTTGGATACACTTGTTCGGCACGGCGCTGAAACTCTGTCTGGTCCAATTCGCGTAAGTGCGCCGATTGACTTGGGACGGAGCATTGTCTCTGAGGTTATTGCCGAATTCACCGAAGAAAACCCTGCCGTCTCAATCGAACTGTCACTGTCAGACGGTTATGTCGACCTTGTAGGCCAGGGCTTCGACATCGCCGTTCGCTTCGGCAACATCACAGACAGCTCGCTCAGGTTGCGAAATTTGGGAGGCTACCAACGTTTCGTATGTGCGTCCCCAAGTTACCTGGCCTCTTTCGGAACGCCCGAAAAACCAGAAGATCTGTTAAACCACAACTGCTTGGTCATGAGGTTTGGCGACGTGATCGACAACGTTTGGGAGTTTGGATCAGGACCAAATGCCCAGCGCGTATCGGTAAAGGGAAATCGAATAGTCAACGATGGTTCACTGATCCGCGATTGGGCGATTGCAGGCCATGGGATCGTATTGAAGTCCGAGTTGGATGTAGCCGACGATGTCCGATCTGGCAGACTTGTCTCTGTCTTGCGCGAGTTCCTCCCACCGCCGAAACCTTTGCAAATGATGTTTCCGCCTAGCCGAGCCCAACCACGTCGCATAACGGCCTTGGCTGAGCATTTGCGTCGCAAATTCGGCGTGAGTTGAGGCCGCGGGGGAAGACTCTAAATCGCTTCTGCGATTCCAGCGTATACCGACTTCAGGTTTGTATGAGTTCGACACATTACTTCGCTCGCTCGCAGCGAAGACCCTTTTTGCAGACGTCTTGAATCTGCTGTTCCAACAAAAAAGTTTGGTCTCAAAAACCTTATCTTATGAGTTCTTCAGTGCAGATCGCCGAGAAGCGGCTCAGAAGAAAAGTGCAAGTCCGGTCATTGAGACAACTAAGAAAAGTAGAGTCATGATTCCGCCCGAGCGAACGAAATCGACCACCCGGTAGCCTGCCGGGCCCATGATCAAAGCGTTCACCTGGTGTGTTGGGATCAAAAATGAGTTGGACGTCGAAATTGCCACGGTGAGAGCAAATACGGCCGGGTTGCCACCCGCCGATACGGCAATAGAAACTGCTAGCGGCACCAGCAAAACAGTTGCGCCTACATTGGACATGACCAGCGTGAATGCCGTCGCCAAAACGGCTATTCCTGCTTGCAACGACCAGATCGGCCAACCCTTCAGGAGGGCCAACACATGCGCTGCAATCCAATCCGCAGTGCCGGTGTTCTGGACTGCCTGGCCCAACGGGATCAGCGAAGCGAGCAGAAAAACTGTACTCCAACTTATCGACTCGTAGGCTTCATCAATCGACAACACTCGGCTCAAAACCATGCCAACAGCGCCGATTAACAGGCACAACGACAAGCGAAGATCAGTTAATAGAATTAAGCTCAATGCTAATAGGAAGAACGCGAGCGCCCATCCGACCTTGTGTGGCCGTAACTCTTCCTGGGGAAAGTCAGAAGTTACAACCACAAAATCCCTGTCCGACTTCAGTCGTGTCAGACGATCCCACTGGACGTGCACCACGCAAGTGTCGCCGACTTGCAACGGAACTTGCCCGATATGCGTAGCTGAATGATCCTCGGTTTCAACGTGGCTCAGTGTTTCTTCGCCACGCTGAATAGCCAACAAAGACAGCCCATGTGTCTGACGAAGGCGCAAATCAATCGGAGTCTGGCCGATCACTGAAGAACCGGGTGATATAACAACCTCTGCCACCCCCGATTGGGTCGCGGCGAAGTCATCTGCAAAGACATCTAGTTGGGGTAGAATCTCTAAGCCGTAAGGCTCAGCGAACTGTTGCTCAACCACCCGACGCAGGCCAAGCACCGCGAGCCTCGCCGGGGCTTCGATCTTAGTATCAGCCATCGGTGCGATGACCTTGTGGCCGCGGTAAGATGTGCCAAGAATGTACATGTTATGAGCGACCATTAGATCCGCGAGCGTTTGCCCGATGATGATTGAGCTTTCAGGAACACGTATCTCGAACATATCGGCCCTAAGCCCATACGTGTTTTCGACATAGGTCTGCATGGACCGAGCTGAGCTTGCGTCTTCTCCACGCTCTCGCTGCGCTGGCAGGACCCAACGACCAAAGAGCACAAAATAAAGCACCCCTGTTAGCACCAGCATCACGCCGATAGGCGTGACTGAAAATAACCCAAATGTCTCCATTTGTTGGTCAGCAGGAAGGGATGAGTTTGCCGAAACAATCAGGTCATTCAACAGTATGAGGGGCGACGACCCGACTAATGTGATAGTACCACCCAGTATCGCGCAAAACCCCATGGGCATCAGCAACCTACTCATCGGGATTTCCGTACGTGCTGAAATGCGGCTAACAACAGGCAGAAAAAGCGCAGCAGCTCCTACGTTCTGCATGAAGGAGCTGATGACACCAACCGTCGTTGAAATTATGGGGACTATCCGGGCCTCTGTCGTGCCACCACTCTTGAGGATCAAGGCCGCAACCTTTGACATAAGTCCAGTCTTATCAAGCCCAGCCCCAATTACCATAACTGCGATGATGGACATCACAGCGTTCGAGGAAAAACCTTCAAAGAGCTTGGATACATCGGCTAAATTACCTAGCCCCGGTAGATAGCTCAGTGCGCCAAGCAGTACCATTACAAGAATTGCTGCGACATCGATCCGTATTATTTCGGTAACAAAAAGTAAGACCGTAAAAGACAATAGACTCAGTACGGCAATCATTTCGTACGTCAGTGTTGGTAATTCCATATCGTTCTCCCAACCTAACGTTAGCTAACTAACAGCAATTACGAAGGACCAACTCTGCGTGGCAGATAAGGCCAAAATTCATCAGGCCGACTCACGCGGCTCGACTTCTCGGACGTGGTATCTGCTGAAACCTGGATTTCGCCAACCCAAAGAGACGCTGATGGCAAACTCATAAACCTCTCTTAAACATCACAATGCGAATTGAACTTTCTCTATTGCTAGATTGCAAACATATTAATTTACCGTGTCGTCATCATTCATTTTCAGTCATTTTTACTTGCTAAGTCGGGAAGGCTTGGTGAAAGCCGCCATGAGAACATGCGCTGCCAAAACTCTGAAAATATGATGCTCACCGACGAATGCAACAGCGCGACCACGGTCACAGCTACGATTGACATCTCCGCCAAGCCTCCAGGTGAATAACCTAAGACAAGTGCGACGGGTCTGTCTCCAGCGCGTTCGCGACCGCCAATGCGCCTGAGAAGGCCACAGAAATCCTCCGTTGCTCAAACCCCAAAATCTGTCCGGTTGGTGCTGACGTCAGACAGTTTTGACCATGCGACGTGCTGATGTCACGCAGCGAACATTGCCCCAATGAAATTTAGGAAATTATTATGCTTCTTGGTCGCTTTGATTGCAAAATCAGGCGATGGTCACTGCCCCGAATTGGTTTTCGCGATACTGCAAAGCAGATCAACATGTTGATCCAACCAATCTTCGTCCAGGGCCTCGTGACGTATGAGCTTGCGGAAATAGGGGGCAGCGACTGCTAGTTCTATGAGTTGGTCAACCGGAACGTCGGCGGTGATCTCACCGCGGCCTACTGCGGCTGCAAATACTGCTTCAACACTCGCGAACCTGTCCTTCATGAATTCAGTGATCACCAACCGCGCTTCTTCGTCGGTGGACGCAGCAGCGACCACCTGAGGCGCGATTTGGCCCCATGGTGTGTCATTCAAGGCTCCCATCAGTACAGCGAGTAACCAGCGCAGGTCAGATCGTAGCGGGCCATCTGTTTTGGACGGTATGTTCGGCGGTGTTGCGATGCGCCGAAATGCTGCATCACGCAGACTACGCGCATCTGGCCAGTGCCTGTAAAGTGTACTGCGCGAAATGCCCGTTGCCTTTGAAACTGCACCATGAGTTACGTGCAGCACGCCTTCCTCCATTAGTATCTTTTGCGCAGCATCAAGCGCGGCCTGTCGTGTGGCGATCAGCCTAGGATCTTCTTTCAATCACTCCTCCTATAGAACAATTTGTTGCATAATAGAACATTTTGCCTAAAAGTATGGTCGGCCAAAACCTAAATCCCAATACTCAATTCCACAAACACGTCTTGTCAAAATGGGAGCGTATAAATGTTCAAAGTGGCAGCAACCCCGCTGGCGGTACTCTTATCGATAGGCGCGACAACCGCATTGTCCGAGAGCGGCACTTACGAGCTGGATCCTGGACACAGTCAGGTATTGTTCAGCTACAACCACATCGGGTTCTCCGAAACATTTGGATTGTTCTCAGGTTTTAGCGGTGAGATTGAGTTCGACGAAGATGATCCGTCTGGGTCATCTGTCACAGTGTCTATGCCTGTGAAATCCATGATCACGGGCTGGGACGCCCGTCTGCAACACTTCATGTCCGACGACTTTTTCAGTGCGAGTGACAGTGACATGGTCACATTCGCCTCGACCAGCATAGAAGTCACCGGGGACAATACCGCGAATATTTCTGGCGACCTGACCATGAATGGCGTCACCAAACCTGTTGTTCTGGAAACAACGCTTAACAAGTCGGCGCCATACCCGTTTGGCCCAAAAGAGGGCACGCCGACCTTGGGGCTGGCTGCCACGGCGACTTTCGTGCGGTCTGAATTCGGACTTGGGGCATTTGCGCCAGCGGTGAGCGACGAAATAGAGCTCTTGATCAATATCGAAGCGTTAAAGGCTGAATGATGTGTGCAATGGCGCCGATACTGCGCTCAGCACTCAATCTTTTTGATTGGCAGATGGTCAACACGATGAATGTGCACCAGAGAACATTGGCGGTTGCTGTGACGGTAGTGGTATTGATGTGCTCAATGGCGTCCGCGCAAGAGCACGCGTTTCCGGAGCGCACCTCACCCCGTCCTGAAACGACAAGCGGCGTACCGCATACTCAGATTGGTGTCGAAATTGATGCCGAATTGGCCCAGCTCTTGCTGGAGCGAGTTGCGCAATTCCCAGGGGTCACACTTGGCCCCACACGCATATCACTACCTGGCGCGATTGGCTTTCAGCTTGATCCCGACATGTTGTTGTCTCAACCGAGCTCTATCGTCGGTGGGTTTGAGTTTGCGCATATGCATCCTGATGGCAGTTTGCACGCTTCGCTGCACCCGGCAATGGCCCGACGGGCAATTGAGGCTAGCTGGGCCGTAGGACACCCTTGGGCCAATCAACGTCCCGGATGGAGTGGCTTTGTCATGATCTATACTCCGACCACACCAGAAGAGTTGGATGTCGTCATCGATCTGGTCGAAAGTTCGTACACCTTCATCACCGGAAACACCTTGGGCTAAACGCCCATCTGCTGACCTTGCCGTTGCTGACTAATACGCAGGTCAGTCAAAATTCAGTTTTACCAGAATTTCAGGTGATCCATGTTCCACTGTTCCAGTCGGGCATGATCCAGAGATGTGGCGCACCCAAAATGGGTGCAATTAGGATATATATGGCGAAACATTCTCGAAACTTGTCAAAACCTCATACCCCCAGTAGGTATTTGGTATGTTTCGCTTGCTCCTGTCGATACTTCTTGTTGTTGCATTCTTCGGCGCATCCGTAGCGTCCGTGAAGCATGGCTTGAACCATGGATCGGGTCATTCTGGTCATCATGCTCAAATGGCGGGCGACGATCCGTTGGCTAATGCCGAGAAAGCTGCTGCGGATTGTTGCGACACCACTAGCGGCATGGGTTCAACATCATGTTTTGGTGATCTTGTCGCCACGGCGGGGATTTCGCCGATTGCTCCATTGATGATCTCAGTGGGTGGTGTGACGTACGCTGGAGCCGATTTTTCGGGCCTCGCACTGGGTGTTCCCACCGGTCCTCCGAAAGCCTGAATGGCAACGGGCGCTCGCCCGCATTCCGTTCAAATTTCACATCAAAGGACCGACAGACATGATCACACGTCGTCACTTCACCAAACTGTCTGCAACTGCTCTCATCGCGACCGCTCTTCCCGTCCGTGCAGGCACCCCAATGCACGTGCTCAGTTCACCAGGTTGCGGATGTTGTCACGCATGGGCCGACTTGGCTCGCGCACGCGGCTACGCCGTCACCGTTGAGGAACTGACGGACCCCGAGGTACAGAAGTCAGCGCGGAGCATCCCGATGAACCTCGCGTCCTGTCACACTGTAGAAGCCGATGGTTATGTCTTTGAAGGCCATGTGCCGTTCGAAGCACTGGAAGCCGTATTGAAGGATCGGCCTGACATCACAGGGCTCGCTGTTCCTGGCATGCCAATGGGCTCCCCTGGTATGGGCGACGATCCGTCCGCCCGTTACGACGTCATTGCATTTGGGGGAGAGGCTGGGGCCGGTACGGTATACTACCGCGCGGGCACCGCGCAGCCGTTCGACACCTGATGCTAGGGCGCACAACACTCTTGGTCACCGGTGGGCTTGCGCTCGCCGGTTTCTCCGTAGCGTTCGTTTTGGCCCAAGCCTTTGAACCGGTCGGTCTTTTAACACCTGATGACGCGGAAGTTATCGCCGTTGGCCAAGATATATACGCGAACCAATGTGCTATCTGCCACGGTGAGAACCTTGAAGGACAGCCAAACTGGCGGATACGCGGCGAGGATGGTTTGCTACCAGCACCGCCGCATGACGCCACAGGGCATACGTGGCACCACGATGATGAAACGCTTTTCACCCTGACCAAATTTGGCCTGGCCGGACTGATGGAAAATGCGCCCCCAACCGGTATGCCGGTCTATGAAGGTGTGTTGAGCGATGGCGAAATCATAACGGTCCTATCTTTTATCAAGTCAACCTGGCCCTATGACCTTCGTGAGTACCACGACGAGTTGAATGCCCAATCCGAATAGAGGAAAAATCAGATGATCAAACAAACTCTTATCGGCTTGGTCGTAGCAATGGCTCCAATGCTTGCGGCCGCGCATTCAAAGTCCGAAGCAACGACACCGGCTGACGGTGCTACCGTTACGGAAGTGCCTGAGCTTTCCATGCGGTTCGATGATCCGATGCTCATCATCTCGGTCACGCTGACCTCACCCGATGGCGATGTCGAAATTGACCGCGAAACGGGTATGGACCCCGCCATAGAGTTCCGGGCTATGCCTTTGGAGGACCTTGCACCCGGAAGCTACCGCTTCGACTGGCGCGGTATGGCTTCCGACGGTCACCCGATGCAGGGCAGCTTCTCTTTCACGGTCGCTGAGTGATCGGTCTGGCACCCATTGACGGTGTTGTTGTCTTGGCCATTTTGGCGAAGGCACTTGGCTACGGCTCTGCGCTGCTAGCGATGGGTGGCGTCCTGTTCACGGTCCTCTTTGCCAAGCACGCTGAAGAGTCTGTTCTACGCCTTGCGCGGCAACTTGCGGTCGGAGCTGCGATTGTCGGTTTTGCCGTACTTGCTTTACGTTTTGGCATCAGAGCAGCGCGGATATCTGGGATGGGCTTTGAGGGCGCGACGGACCCAATGATGCTTGGTTTTGTTTGGGACAGTCCGCTTGGCACCGCCGCGATCTGGCGAGGGGTTGGTGAACTCGCGATATTGGCAGTCTTGCTCTCCCGAGTCGGGCAGTGGATCGCTTTGGTGGGCAGCCTTGCCGTAGCGTTTTCCTTTGCCCAGGTAGGACACTCGCTTGGAGAGCCTACAGCGGTTCTCGCTGTCTTGCTGGTTCTTCATTTGCTGGCTGCCGCGTTTTGGGTCGGTGCTCTCCTGCCTTTGCGCAAAGCGGCGCTCACTCCCAATGGGGCCGAACTACTGCACCACTTTGGCAGTGTCGCTGCTTATGGAGTTGCCGTCCTGATTGTTGCAGGCGCAGCGCTCGCATGGCTGCTCTCGGGCTCCTTGGCCGCCTTGTTCGGAACGGCGTATGGATTGGTGCTTTTGATCAAGATCGTGATCGTTTCTGCCCTGCTTTGTATAGCGGCGCTGAACAAGCTGAGATTTGTTCCGGCTCTCAGGGCTGAGAAGCGTGGCGCGACAATTGTTCTCCGACGGTCGATTTCAATAGAGATGTTGGCTGTTGTCCTGATCCTGCTTGCAACGGCGACCCTAACCAGTGTGACGACACCTCCCATCAATCTCTGACGGCCTAAGGTCCGAAGCAGGAGCTGCAAAGCCTTGTTACGAATGTCCGCTTAGGGCTGTGTCCGGTCCTGCGGTGAAAGTGGGCCAATGGCAGAAAAGTCCGCATACCGGTCGTTTGCACCGAGTGCAGCGAACGACCGCTTAGGGTAAGGATTCATAACCAATAGATGACGGTCGCAGCCAGAGCGATGGCTGAGAGGAAAACCTTGGGACAGCGATCATAGCGTGTCGCCACGCGCCGCCAGTCCTTGAGCCTGCCGAACATGATCTCGATGCGGTTGCGTCGTTTGTATCGGCGCTTGTCGTATCGAACCGGTGTCTTTCGTTTATTTCGGCTGGGGATGCATGCGCGTATCCCTTTGTCTTGTAACGCTTCTCAGAACCAGTCGGCATCATAGCCGCGGTCCCCGAGCAGCCAGTCGACCTTGGGCAGGCTGCTCAGTAACGCCCGCGCACCGATGTAGTCGCTGACCTGCCCAGCGGTGACGAACAGGCTGAGCGGTCGCCCGTGGCTGTCGCAGATTGCATGCAGTTTGGTATTCATGCCGCCCTTGGTTCTGCCGATCAGGCGTCCACGCCCCCTTTTTCGCGGCCATGCTGGTCGCAGTGCGATGCGCCTTCAAATAGGTAGCGTCGATCATCACGGTCTTTTCCTCGCCGTGCTCGGCAGCCAGGCCGACCATCATCTGCGCGAAGATGCCTTTCTCGCTCCAACGCTTCCATCGGCTGTAAAGCGTCTTGTGCGGACCATATTCCCGCGACGCATCCCGCCAGCGCAACCCATTGCGATTAATGAAGATAATCCCACTCAGAACCCGTCTGTCATCGACCCGTGGCTTGCCGTGCGACTTCGGGAAGAAAAGGGTAAGTTTGGCCATCTGCTCGTTGGTCTGCCAGTCAAGGTCGCTCATGTCACCGCTCCGTTTTCCGAGCCGTGAATCACGCAGCGCGTTGAAAATCAATGCATCCTGACCCTAGGAACTATGATTGCTTTGGGCTTGACGCTGACGTTCGCCTGAATATCGCGAGCGACTGCTATACGGAGGAAGCGGAAATCCTACCGCTAGGTTGAATGTCCACTCACCGTGGCTCAACCCAACAACGGTTCAAAGTTGCATAGACATTTCGTGCCAAGTCATTCCTCCATGATCAGAGGTTGATGGGCGAAGATAGTTGTACCCAAATCTCTGATAAAGCGGGACGTGATGCTCTTTACACATAAGGTGGATCGCGGATTTGCCCATTTTTCTCATGCGGCCGACGAATTCAGTCATCAATGCCCGCGATAGGCCTTTTTCTTGATGCGCCGGATCCACGACGACAGACATAATAACGACATTTGGCGCGTCGGGGTCATGCCCTACAAGTTCTTTGAATTCCTCGTCAGACATTTCAACGTTGTACGCACATCCGCAATTCACAAAACCAACAATCTCACCTTCGATTTCAAGAATGAGGAAACCATCGGGATAGACCTCGATTCTCTTTGCTATCTTTTCGAGGGTAGCTGCTTCGTCGCCTTCATAGGCATCAGTCTCGATCTCAAAGCATCGAATTGCATCAAAGGGTTGGGCATTTCGAAATCTGTTCATGCATTTACACTATGAACGATGGGTCAAGTTGTATAGCCGCCGTCGGTTTTGCTCGCATCATTGCTCAATCTGCGCTCAGCGCAGACACTCACTGCACTTACCCCTGGCGGCAGCTTTGCGGTCAATGTTGCCCCACCAGGCGCGGACACATGCTTTTCATTCCACAACAACGCAGCACACCCTTGACCGTAATCAGTTGCACATTTAGTCAAGTTTGATCTGCCCGCTGGGACGACCCGGCCAAGCAAGGGCGTTTTTTTCAGGACGACCTGGCAAGTTAGAGGTCGAACATGACAACTAAAACCAAACAAGCCAGGAAACTGATCGAGGGTAGACCTGCCCTAATCGTAATCGACATTCAAAAGAGCACGTTTATTGATGACAGCGAAGTACGCTCCATCGACAACATGCCGGGCTACAAACAGCGCATGATCACTGCGCGTGACTTGGTTGACGCCGCGCATGAGAACAAAGTGCCCGTCATCTTCGTTCAGGAAGTCCATCGTCCCGATCAGGTCGATTTCGGCAGGGAACTGGATGGTGACGAAGACATACACTGTCTCGAAGGTGATCCAAGAACGGAAGTTGCAAAAGATGAGATGGGATATCGCAAAGGTGACTACATCGTCCCGAAGCGACGGTATTCTGCCTTTTTTGGAACCGATTTCGAAATCCTGCTGCGCGGTTTAAAAGTAGACACACTTTTATTGTGCGGCGGTTTGACGGATGTTTGTGTGCACTACACATTCGTCGATGGCCACCAATCAGACTACTTCTGCCGCGTTGTAGAGGACTGCGTTGGCGGGTCATCTGTCCAAGCCCATGAAGCTGCTCTCAAAGCAATGGAGTATCTACAAACCGGCGCTGTTCAGAGCCGAGAAGCAGTGATCAATGCGATCACCTCGCTCTAAATTGCAATCGAACTGTTAGTAGCAGTTTGGGCGCACAGTTATTTAGGGTGCAGAAACGGGTGGAGATTTTTGTTGCTTGATCGCCTTGGACTTGCCCACTTGATACAGAAGATACCGACACTTTCAGTGCAAGCCTTTGAGTTTGCGACGATGACCCTTCAAAACCTCGCTTGCATCGCAATCCAGCCGTCGGCGCGTATAATGCGAATATGACAAGAGATATTGAATCTAACGCTCAGACAATTGCTGATGCCCTGACCTCTGCCCAGCAGATACCTAAACTGTCTTCAGAGGCAGGACAGCTATCGCTGGATGACGCATATTCGATTGCAAGTCGCGTCCGAAAGCTTCAGGGCAAAAAGAGAGTCGGCAGAAAAGTCGGCTTCACGAACCGCACGATTTGGCCTGTTTACGGTGTGGATCAACCCATTTGGGGAGAGGTACACGCAGATGGGCTGTTTTCGACTGATCAGCCGGTAAACTTGCAAGGTATTCAGAACCGAGGATTGAACCAGAAATCGTACTAGGCCTTGGCTATGCGCCAACGGCTGAAATGAACAATAAGCAGTTGGCCGATTGCGTGGAGTGGGTCGCTCCAGGATTTGAAATCGTGCAATCGATTTATCCCGACTGGAAATTCTCGGTCGAAGATTCAATCGCAGCACAAGGATTGCACGGCTGCCTTGTTCTTGGCGACAAAATCGCGGCGACGCATGATGTTTTGATCGACTTCTATCCTTTCTAGGTGGAGGAGAAGACATGAGTGATAAGATCGAAGGCGGCTGCAAATGTGGGCTGGTGCGATATTCTGGATTTCGCTCTGACCTTCCGATGTTTCGATGTCACTGCCGAGATTGCCAGCAGCTCACCGGCTCGGGACCTTCAGAGATGGTGCCCCTTGTGGCCAAATCTGTTTCGATTGGCGATGCGCTCAAAACATTTGAAATGGCAGGAGGATCAGGGCTGTCGACCTTTAGCGGGTTTTACCCGAACTGTGGCTCACCGCTGATCCGTAGAAGTGAACGGATGAGTGACTGCATCTACGTCCATGCGGCATCAATGGACGATCCCTCCAAGTATCATCCGGCGAAATCGATCTACAGCGAAGCAGCTCAGGCTTGGGACGAAGCAGTGATAACAACTGAAGGGGCAGGCACAAAGTAACCTCGAATGTCTTTGTTTACTTCCGCCTGAACGCGCGTTGCCAAATCCGCACGTATTGCATCACGCCGTTCTTTCGGCTGACGCTTGAGGAGCGATGCCGCACGCACTGCACCCCCATCAAAAACATCAAAAAGCATCATAGGATCTGAAACGCACAATTCGCTTGCAACATCGATAAGCCGCACATTGCGGAAACCTGCTCTTTCGACCAACGGTTTGGCAATTCCGCTGTCTGCGAGCATGTGCGCATCCGGGCCCGCAGGCAGAGAGATAGATGGGTCGGCCAGACGTTCAACAACATCGAACAGCCAGCCAAACGCCCCATCTGATCCTTTGCCACGCCAAATCGAGAAGGCAACTCTACCGCCCGGTTTCAGCACTCTGTTCACTTCTCTCAGGCCGCGTTCGGGGTCTGGAAAATGTGGGACGCCGAACCCGATTGTGACCGCATCAAAGGTGTGATCTGGAAACTCCATTGCCATTGCATCACCCTGTACGAACCGCGCTGTTGGCACAGCTGATTGGGCAAGCTCAATCATTGGTTCAGAGAAATCCAAACCCGTTACACCCGAGCCGCGGACCACAAGCTCTGCTGCTACGACACCATGTCCGGTGCACAGATCAAGAACTTTGCAGTTCGGCCCAGCAGCGACTTCGTTTGCAAGCTTTCTGGCAACCAGGCGCGTCGCCATTTCAAAGCCGTCGGCATACCCTTTAGCAATAGACGGATCCGCCCATCCTTGGCGTTCCATTATCTCAAAGTCTGCTGTATCAGTCACTTCAGCCCCCTAAAGCTCCAAATTGTGACAAGAATACACTCAAGCAAGGTTCGGGCCAGATGTGTTTTTCAAGCTTTGTCAGGATCGATCCGGATATTCGCCATGTAATCGCGAGCGCCTGATCTTAACCAAAGGACGAGACTTGAAAGCGGTTGTGATAAGTAGCGGATGGATTCAATCTCAATAATGAGATTGCAGTTTCTGGAGTGACCCGATGGATATAGTTCGACTTTCCGAACGCCTCATAGGTATGAAAGACGAGGTTTGGCTGCGGCATACAAACCCTTGGTCGGTCTGGACCCGCGTATTGACACCGCTGCCCCTTTTGGCGCTGGCGATCTGGAGTCGGGCTTGGATTGGTGGTTGGGCATGGGTTGCCGTCGGCGTGGTTTTGGTCTGGGTCTGGATCAATCCGCGTGCGTTTTCCCGACCTAAGACCTTCGAGAGCTGGTCAGCCCAAGGAGTATTGGGCGAGCGTGTCTGGCTGCGACACCGAGTCAAGATTGCGGCTCATCATATACGAGTGGCCAAAGCACTGGCCTATGTCAGCGGATTAGGTCTTCTGCCGTTTGCATAAGGCCTTTGGCTATTCGACTTGGGGTTCACATGCCTCGGCATGGTTGTGATCTCCAGTGGAAAGATGTGGTTTGTTGACCGAATGGCGTGGATCTGGAGCGACTTTTTGCGTGATGGTAGGGTGCTGGAAAACCTGGCGGCTGGGACGTAGGCCCAATCGCTTATCCTTCCACGCCAGCCCCCAAGTCTTGCTCCCCGGGCAGGCTCCTACCTTTTAGCAAAAGATTAACTGGACTCGTGGGTCAATTGGATCGCCTGAATCAAAGAAGCGTTGCCACCATCGTGCAATCAAGCTTTGGGTTTCAGCGGATCAGAGGCGCACTCATTATCTTCTTTCTCTCGATGTCCAACTCGTCGATTCCTGCATCTCTAAGCAGTCGATGCGTCAGGTGGACTGGGTTGCGACCTGTTTGTATCGACGGCTTGAGAAAGCTCAGAAGCCATCCCCTCAAATCAAATCGGCCAAAGTGCTTTGGAGCTGCCTTAGTTTCGTGAATCTCAAACTCGTTTTTATCAATGGGTTTCATAGTCGCCTCCAGAAATTGTCATTCCTCGACCATGCAACGCTGCGACCTTCGCCCTCAAACGTTGATACTTGACACCTATTGTTCCAAAAAGTCACAAAGGGTCGTGCCGAGACTTTTACCCCCCCTAAACGCATTGCGCGCCTTTGAAGCGGCGGGTCGATTGGGCAGTTTCACCAAGGCCGCCGCAGAGTTGGGCGTCTCCCATTCCGCCATTTCCCGACATGTAAGAGGGCTGGAGGCGCGTCTGAACGTTCATCTCTTCCGCACCCAGAACAGCGGTGTTGCACTGACCGATCAAGGTCGAACATACCTGACGGAGATTACTCCGGCCTTTGACCGGATCGCTCTGGCTACGGAGGCACTTTCGGTTCCTCCCAAAGGCACCGTTACGCTGACGACAGAAACCACAGTTGCCCAGAAATGGCTAATCCCTCGGCTTACAAGTCTTAAGACCCGTCACCCCGAAATTGATCTGAAACTGTCCGTAACTACTAAGGTCATGGATATTGAAGCCCATGATTTCGACATTGGGGTGAGATATTTGAGAACCGGATCGGTTGATGGATACCATCTGCTGTTTCAATCTGAAGTTCGGGCTTATGCGGCACCCGGTTTTGCGCCGATTTCAGATGGCAAATTGGATATTGAGGCGCTTGCTCGCGGCCCTTTGATTGAAGAAGCTACGTTCAGCCTGTGGACTGATTGGTTCAAGCGGGCCGGACTTAATGAGGTCCCTGACCTCAAATTGCCCCATCCACTTGGCGCATTATTGGCAATCCAATCGGCAGTCGCCGGTCTAGGAGCAGTGCTGATGGACAAGAATTTATGTGGACCTGAACTTCAATCAGGCGTTTTGGTTGAACTCGCGGACATCGAAATCCCATTCGGCGGGTATTACCTGGCAGTCAACAATCGCGCCGGGCGCCGCAAAGCCGTTCGCGCCGTCTGCCAATGGCTGATCGATGAATGCGCAAGCAATTGAGGAAACGAAAGGCTGAAAGCCCGTGCTATTGATTTATCGCAATTCGCAAAAGATTGAGACGATCCCGTCGACTGTTACTGCTTTGTCCCTGTTCAAACACAATCGCCAAGCGCCAAAAGCTAACGTTGTGCCAAGTATTTACGCCATTTGTTTTGGGAGAAATACCGAATGACTAGTTCAGAGATCGTAGTTCGACGAATGTCAGAAACAGACAATGATGCAATGTCTAAACTGCTTGGGGATGTTTTTAGCAGGCGTGATCCTCCCGCCGTTTCAACTAAGTTCTCGCTTGAAAAGCTCGAAAAGATCGCCGAACTATTTGGATCAAAATCAGCAAAGGAGGGTTTGTCGTCTGTTGCTCTCAATGAAGCTTCTGGTGAAATAGTAGGCGCAGTTCTGGCACATGACTTCGGTCAACCGCCCCCTGATGGGATTGATGCAGTGGATTTGGACTCTGAGCCAGTCATCAAGCTAATTGATGAGCTGGAAGGCTTTTTTTCAAAGACGCACGACATTCAGGAAGAGAGGTTTCTTCATATATTCATGATCGCCGTGCGTGATGATTTCTCAAGAAGAGGAATTGCGCAAAGCTTGCTGGACTCTTGTCTAAGCCAAGCTGAAAGATCTGGCTACCGGATTGCTTTCGCCGAAGCGACAAACCGGTTTTCACAAAACTTGTTTTTGAAAGCGGGCTTCGCCAGCACTCATTCGATTGGCTACGAAGACTTCGAACTCAACGGGCAGCGACCTTTTCTGGACATCAAGGATGAAGGGGCTTGTGTGCTAATGGAACTCGATCTTTCGACGTAAGTCCGATTTTCTTTTGACAAAAAGCGAATTCGCCAGCTTTTTGGTACGCCCGTCACAAAAGGTCGTTTTCGGCCGTCAGCATCGACTTGAAAGCACCCATGGGGCCATTACCGTCTTGCATGACGACCAGGAGTTTTGACCTGATATCAGAAGCTAACTCGATGGTACAACATGACGCGCCGGAAGTTTTTGAAGCGATTGAGAACGCGAACCCCTACGCAAAAGAGGTCAGGCAACGGTTCTTTGGTTTGGCGTTCGAACTGAGTTCCAATTTGGAAGATAGCGAGGAGCACGATTGAGCAGCTACCTGCGCCTAGCCCCGTTCCTCGCGACGATGAATGCGGCCGCACCCTGCTCTGGACGCCGTTTGTGTTGGCCTGCTACCAAGCAGTGAAGGCCTCAGAGGAAGGAGGTGCGCGATGAGTATGGCGCACGATGCCTAGTAAAGATAATTACTGACCTGAGCCCCAGATTTTCTCCACGTCCCGGAGATTCCTTGGGTTTGGTTTGATTGCGTTGGGCGGCCAGTTTGTCCGACGCAACAGGCCAAAAGGATGTCCGCTATGGGGCTCAGTGTTGACGTTCGCCGCGGTGATCAGGGTTGGCTTTTTGCCGGTCGATCTGGACATTCGAAACTAGACATTGCGGATCCCGAGATGCGGGACAAAGCCGACCTCTCGTTCGTAGTTCTTAACGTCTACTGTTGGCCCATCGCGACGATAGTCACTATATGGCAGGTGTGGCATTTCATGCCAGTTGCTTACGGCGAAATGTCATGCATGATCATGAAAAATGATCCTGCGGGCCGTAATGATAAAAAGTCAGATCACTTTAAAGCAACTCGAAGCTTTTGCCTTTGTCGTGGACACTGGCACCTTCCGAGCCGCCGCGACTGCTCTCGGAACAACGCAGCCTAATATCTCATCCCGAATTTCTGCTCTGGAAATGGCTTTGGATGTTGCGCTTCTTTATCGAGATGCAGGTTCCGTACGCCTGACCGAGAAGGGTCGGGAGCTCCTCGTTCTAACACGAGACATTCTTCGCGCCGGAGAAGCCCTGTTGGAAGCAGCGGGACGGCAAGAGTTGATCGAAGAACGCCTTCGGCTTGGTGTCACAGAACTTGTCGCTTGCACATGGCTGCAAACGTTCCTGCGGCTATTGCGACAGGAGTACCCAAACCTGCGCGTCGAGCTGGAGGTCGATCTATCCCTTCAGATTGAGGAGCGCTTGCGCGAAGGACGGATCGATCTGGCGCTGCAGAACGGTCCCTTTGCATTTCAAGCCACCGGCGAACAGGCGTTGGCCGAGGAACCTTATGTTTGGGTCGCCAACACAGACCTTGCAAACGAGCTAGCAGGCGGGGCATCGGTCGCGCGTTTCTTTGACAAGGCCGTCTTGACCCATGCCCGTCATACGAGCGCTGCACGTGCGCTGCACGAGCTGGCTGCGACGGGTGGCTATGACGCGGGCAAGATCATTCACTCAAGCGCTCTGTCCGCGTGTCTTCCAATGGTCAATGAAGGCTTGGGGGTTGCGTTACTGCCCCGGTCGCTGGTCTCGGAAGAGATGAAAGACGGACGTTTGCAATCGCTCAAGTCGGATTGGATTGCGCCACCGCTTTCGTTTTTTGCCCGTTTCAACGCGGATCGTGCACCGCGCTTCGTTGCCAAGGCTTGTGAGATTGCAGCATCCGTTCGGCCAGCGGACAAGTAAGATAACTTAAATTTATCAGGTATAGAAAATCTATTGATTTGATTTCTGCTCTCTCGCAGGACCTACTGCCCTGAATTCAAGTGGTGCAGTGGAGATCATAATGAAGGCCCAATCTATTCGCATGGGTGTCGACATTGGCGGCACCTTCACGGATGTAGTCCTCGAAAACGGCGGTGAACAGCACTCCACAAAAGTCCTGACGACCTATGCTGCACCGGAAAACGCCATTATCGACGGCATGCATCAGGTTTGCGCAAAGGCAGGTGTTGAACCATCCGAGATCGAACAGATCATTCACGGCACGACTCTTGCGACCAATGCCCTGATTGAGCGGCGTGGGGCAAAAACCGCACTGATTACAACCGAAGGCTTTCGCGATGTGATCGAAATGCGGACAGAAAGCCGGTTTGAGCAATATGACCTGAACCTGAGTTTACCCGACCCGCTGCTACCCCGACAGATGCGGTTCACGGTTCCGGGTCGGGTGAACGCGAAGGGTGAAATCCTCGTCGATCTTGATCGCGCGGATGTTGAGGCAGTGGTGGACCGGATCGCGGGAGCGGGGTTTGAAAGTGTCGCCGTGGGGCTGATCCATTCGTACCTTAACCCCGTCCATGAGGAATTGGTACGCGAGGTGCTGGCCGAAAAACTACCCGATGTATCTGTGTCGATTTCTTCGGAAGTATCGCCCCAAATGCGGGAATATGAGCGGTTCAATACCGTTGTCGCAAATGCCTATATCATGCCTTTGATGGCCTCGTATCTTGGGCGGCTAGAAGACCGCCTGAGCGGCGAGGGTGTGAGATGCCGAATCTTCCTGATGCATTCAGGAGGCGGGATCATCTCGATCCAGAATGCCGCCGATTTCCCGGTCCGACTAGTGGAAAGTGGTCCTGCGGGGGGCGCAGTTTTCGCGGCGCATATCGCGGCGCGCTACGGCCTCGATAAAGTCCTATCTTTCGACATGGGCGGTACGACGGCCAAGATTTGCCTGATCAAGAACCAGAACCCCAAAACCAGTCGTGTGTTCGAGGTGGCCCGAACTTATCGCTTCAAGAAGGGGTCGGGTATGCCGATCTCGATTCCGGTGATCGACATGGTAGAAATCGGGGCTGGTGGTGGATCATTGGCCCATGTGGATGGCATGCGGCAGATCCGCGTCGGCCCGGAAAGCGCCGGATCGGAGCCGGGGCCTGCTTGCTATGGACGAGGCGGGCAGCGTCCGGGAGTGACCGACGCCGATCTGGTGCTCGGCAAGCTGGACCCAAACAATTTTGCCGGTGGTTCGATCCAGTTGCATCCCGACAATTCCAAAACGGCCCTTGCCGCTCATGTGGGCGACACGCTGGAGATGGACGCGGTTGAGGCTGCCTTTGGCGTGGCTGAAGTTGTTGATGAGAACATGGCCAATGCCGCGCGCGTGCATGCGGTAGAGAATGGTGAGGACCTGAGCGAATACACGATGATCGCGTTTGGCGGAGCAGCCCCGCTGCATGCGGGTCGTCTTTGTGAGAAGTTGGGTGTGGAGCGCCTATTGGTGCCGCCCGGGGCTGGGGTTGGCTCGGCTATCGGCTTTTTGCGTGCGCCGTTCAGCTTCGAGGCCAATCGCTCGGTGTACATGAAGCTCAGCGACTTTGATGGTGAGAAGATCAAGAGCCTGCTCACCGATCTCAAAGCCGAGGCGACAGGGTTCGTGCGTACTTGCGACGACGTCAGCCCTATCTTGTCAGAGTTCAAAGTGTATATGCGCTACACGGGTCAGGGATGGGAAATCCCCATCGATCTGACGGAAGAACAGGCGATGAATCCGGATGCCGCCGTGTTTAAGGGGCGGTTCGAAGAAGACTACACGAAACTTTTCGGTCGTCCGGTCGCAGGGATGGATATCGAGATCACCGTCTGGTCCGTGAATGCCACAACGCCGCCTGAGGAGGTGTCCCGAATTTCCGAAACCGGTGGAAGCGCGCTCGTGGCATTGAACGGGACACGGCAGCTTTTTGACGCGGCGAGCACTTCGTATCTCGATGCGCAGGTCATTGACCGAAATTCCATGGAAACGGGCGAAAGGGCTAGTGGCCCTGCCGCAGTGACCGAAGCGGAAACGACGATCATTGTCCCTGCGAGCCGGGATGCCATTCGCCAACCGGACGGTTGTATCGACGTGGTGGCGAAAGGAGTAGCACAATGAGCCAGGACCACTCCAAAGTCTCCTATCAGGTGATGTGGAACCGCCTAATCTCTGTCGTTGAGGAGCAGGCGCAGGCACTCGTTCGGACGGCATTTTCGACATCGGTTCGCGAGGCTGGAGACCTTTCCGCAGGGGTCTATGACACCCATGGCAATATGCTCGCCCAAGCGGTGACCGGCACACCCGGCCATGTGAACGCTATGGCGGATGCGGTTGCGCATTTCATTCGCCGGATCGGGCGGCAGAATATGATTGAGGGCGATGTTTATATCACCAATGACCCGTGGGAGGGCACAGGACACCTGCATGACATCACGATGGTCACACCGTCGTTCCACAAGGGTTCACTTGTCGGATTCTTCGCCTGCACGGCGCATATTGTAGACATCGGCGGGCGTGGCTTTGGCGCTGATGCGCAAAGCGTCTATGAGGAAGGTCTCTATATTCCGATCATGAAGTTCGCGGACAAAGGTGAAGTTGATGAGACATTGGTGCGGATCATCCGGGGCAATGTCCGCGAGCCCGATCAGTTGATCGGCGACATCTACGCGCTCGCTACCTGTAACGAGATCGGCCACCGTCGCCTGATCGACATGATGGAGGAGTTTGATCTGCGCCATCTGGACGGCATTGCAAACTTCATCCTCGAAAACTCCCGTCGCGCGACGCTCGATGCGATAGCAGCTTTGCCGCAAACCTCAGCCATAGGCGAAATGACGATGGACGGGTTCGACGTGCCGATCACGCTGAAGGTCAAAGTCAGCGTCGAAGGGGACCGGATCGTGACCGATTTCACCGGTACATCTGGTCTCGACAAAAAAGGCATCAACTGCCCGCTGGTCTACACCAAGGCCTATGCCTGTTATGCGCTCAAAGTCGCCATTGCGCCCGAGATCCCGAACAACGCTGCCTCGCTTGCCCCGTTCGAAATCACAGCGCCGGAAAACTCCATCGTCAACGCGCTGCACCCCGCACCGGTCGCCCTGCGCCACATCGTGGGGCATTTCGTGCCGGACGCGGTCTATGACGCCTTCGACAAGATCGTGCCGGGCCTCGTGCCCGCTGAAGGCGCAGGGTGCTTGTGCAACTTTCAAGTCAGCCTACGCCCCCGGAGCGATGCGCCCGCACCCTCAGATGCGCGGCGATCAGAGGTTCTGACATTCAACTCTGGCGGCTCCGGCGCGCGGCCTGAACATGATGGGATGAACGCAACCGCCTTTCCTTCAGGAGTTATGACTATGCCCATTGAGGCCACGGAACACGCAGGCCCCGTCATTATCTGGCGCAAAGAGCTGCGTCCTGACAGTGGCGGCGCGGGAAGGACACGCGGTGGTCTTGGGCAATACATGGAGGTCGGCGCGCAAGAGGGCCACGAGTTTGACATTCAGGCAATGTTCGACCGCGGGACCTATCCTGCACGAGGTCGGCGCGGCGGTCATAACGGTGCGAACACAACAATTGAACGCAGTGACGGTGCGGTAATGCATGTCAAAGGCAAACAATTCGTAACGCATGGAGAACGGGTGATCATGGCTTTCCCAGGCGGAGCTGGCTACGGCGATCCATCTGAGCGGTCCAATGACCTTGTTAAACGCGATCTGGCTCGCGGATACATATCGCCCGAGACAGCGCAACAAGACTACGGTTTGTCGAAAGGCGACATCGCAGCGGTTCAAGCAGCCGTGGCAAAGGGAGAGAACCTATGAACAACCAAAGCCCAACGCAAAAGAGCTACGATATTGTCATCGTTGGCGGCGCTATCATGGGTGCCTCCACCGCTTGGTTCTTGTCCGAAAACAAGGATTTCGACGGCTCGGTCCTCGTGGTTGAGCGGGACATGACCTTTGAAGCGTGTTCCACCACCCACACGAATTCCTGCATGCGGCAGCAGTTCTCGACCGAGCTCAACGTTCGGATCAGTCAGTTTGCGGCTGACTTCGTTAAAAACCTTCGCAGCTATATGGGCGGTGACGAACGCGTGCCGGAACTTGGCATTCGGTCGTTTGGCTACATGTATTTTGCGGACAATGAAGGCTTCGCTGAAGTGCTGCGTAAAAGCCAACAAGTGCAACTGGCGGCCGGTGCCGCAACCCAGTTGATGACGCCAGACGAGATCGAGGCGGCTTATCCGTTCTACAATGTCGATGACATCGTGCTTGGGTCGATCAACCTTGTGGACGAAGGGTACTGGGACGGGGCGGCGGTCAACGACTGGTGGCGCAGGCAAAGCCGCGAACGCGGGGTTGAGTGGATCCAGAACGAAGTGGTCGCCATGACCCGCAATGCCTCGGGCACCAAAGTGGAAAGCATAACACTCGCCTCGGGCGAGGTTATCTCTTGCGGTCAAGTCGTGAACGCGTCCGGTCCGCGCGCTGATCGCACAGCGAGGATGGCAGGGATCGAGGTGCCGGTTGAACCACGCAAACGTTTCTCGTGGATTTTCAAAGCCGAGCAGCCTCTTGATCAGGACTTGCCGCTAACAATCGACCCGTCGGGTGTGCATGTGCGCGAAAATGGCGGCGGGACGTATCAATGCGGCGGCCATTCCGACTACGACCCTGCCGTCGACTATGACGACTACGTCATGGACCATTCCATGTGGGAAAACCACGTTTGGCCGATCCTCGCGACTCGCATCCCCAAGTTCGAGGCCATCAAAGTACAGTCCGAATGGGGCGGGCACTATGCGATGAACACCTTTGACCACAACGCGATCATGGGGCCACACACCGAGGTGTCGAACTTTATCTTCCTCAATGGCTTCTCTGGCCACGGGCTGCAGCAATCCCCTGCCATGGGGCGCGGCACAGCGGAATGGCTGACTTACGGTGAATACCGCGCGCTCGACATGACCCCGTTCAACTTTGAGCGGATCCCGGCTGGGCGTCCGATCATTGAGAAGGCAGTGATCTGATGCAACTCGCTTCCAACGTGTTCACGC
Source organism: Ruegeria sp. 6PALISEP08 (assembly GCF_001238295.1). GTDB lineage: Bacteria > Pseudomonadota > Alphaproteobacteria > Rhodobacterales > Rhodobacteraceae > Ruegeria. Next base: position 16,315 of record NZ_LGXZ01000022.1, on the reverse strand, counting down.
GCGCCCTCGCCTCGGGGGATAAGCAAATCGGCGTTTGGATCAGCCTGTGCAGCAACTTCGCGGCAGAGGTCGTCAGCACCGCAGGCTATGACTGGGCGCTCATCGACATGGAGCACAGCGCCAACGACTATTTCAGCGTTCTTGGTCAGCTTCAAGCCTTCGCCGCATCTTCAACAACGGCTTTGGTTCGCGTCGAATGGAACGACGCCGTGGCGGTCAAACGTTTGCTGGACCTCGGCGCGCCGGGGCTGCTGTTTCCGATGATCCAATCGGTTGAGGAAGCCGAGAGGGCTGTTGCCGCGACGCGCTACCCGCCACGTGGCATCCGCGGCGTATCAGGGGCGACTCGGGCAACAGCCTTTGGCCGGATTTCCAACTATACTGCCCGCGTTGAAGAAGAAACCGCCGTGCTCTTGCAGCTTGAAACGCGTGCCGCTGTAGAACAGGCAGAAGCCATCAGTGCTGTGGACGGTGTCAGTGGGATATTCTTCGGCCCTGCCGATATTGCTGCTGACATTGGCAAGCTGGGCAAACCTCTGGACCCAGAGGCCTGGGCGCTGATCAAACCTGCCGCGCAAAAGCTGATCGCCAAGGGCATGCCGGTTGGCACTTTGGTAACAGACCCTGGCTTTGCCGCAGAGCTCTTGAACGAGGGCTTTACCTTTGTGGCCATCGCGACAGATACAGGGCTTTTGGCGCGGGCTGCAGATGCAGCTTTGGCACAGACCAAAGGCGCGCTGACATGAGCTTTGCCGCGTCCCGCTTAGCACAGGTCAAGCCGTCAGCGTCCGCTTGGGTCAGCCAGGCGGCGAAAGAAGCCAAAGCGCGCGGCGAGGACGTCATTGACCTCGGGCTGGGTGAGCCGGATTTCGACACGCCTGGTCACATCAAGGAGGCAGCACATCAAGCCGCCCTTCGCAGCGAAACGAAGTACCCGCCCACCAATGGCACACTGACCATGCGGCAAGCGGTCGTGGATAAGCTGAGGCGCAAGAACAATCTGGATTTTGCCCTAGACGAGGTCATTGTCTCAAACGGTGCCAAGCAGGTGCTTTTCAGCGCCTTCATGGCAACCTTGGAGCCGGGCGATGAGGTATTGCTGTGCGCGCCATATTTTGGGCAGTACAAGGACATCGTAACAATCTTGGGCGGAGTGACCGTGCCGCTGATTTGCCCACAGGAGGCAGGGTTCCGCCTGATGCCTGAGCAACTGTCCAAGGCGATTACGCCCAAGACACGGTGGATTCTGCTGAACCAGCCTTCGAACCCCTCGGGCGCAGTTTATTCGGATGACGAGATCAAAGCTCTTGGGGCTGTGCTTGCTGATCATGAGCGCGTATTGATCCTGTCTGATGAAATCTATGAACACATTCTCTTTGACGACCGTGTCTTCCGATCCTTCGTAGCACTCTGTCCGGACCTCCAAAACCGCACGCTAACGGTCAACGGCGTCTCTAAAGCCTATGCCATGACCGGTTGGCGCATCGGTTATGGCGCAGGGCCAAAAGACTTGATCGTGGCCATGACGAAAGTGCAAAGTCAGATATCATCCGGAGCCTGCTCCATTGCGCAGGCGGGAGCCGCTGCGGCACTGAATGGACCGCAAGAGGATGTCCGCCGCTTCTGCGCTGCATTCGAACGACGCCGCGACCTCGTGGTGGAGCGCGTTGCGCACATCCCGGGATTAACGCTCGAGGCACCGGGCGGTGCATTCTACAGCCTGATTGGCTGCGCCGACCTCATCGGGGCAAAAACCCCTGATGGCGACACCATCACGGATGACACTGACGTCACGGCCTTTCTTTTGAAAGCGGCACGTGTCGCCGCCGTGCCGGGCAGCGCATACGACCTGTCGCCGTTCTTTCGCATCTCAACCGCCGCCTCAGAAGAGGTTTTGAACACGGCGATGGATCGCATCGCCGCTGCTGTTGCCGACCTTGAAGGAATACACCCATGAAGAAAATCGTCCTCACCGGCGCCGCTGGTCGCCTTGGTTCTTATCTACGGGAGCCCTTGTCGAAGATGTGCGAAGAGTTCGTATCTTCCGACATTGCTGAAAGCGTTTCGAATCTTGGTACAAACGAAACCTATGTGAAGGCCGATATCACTGATCTCGATGCTATGGTCGCGGTGTTAGAAGGTGCCGACATGGTCGTGCATTTCGGTGCCGTCGGGGATGAGGCCCCGATGGAGGTACTCTGGGGCCCGAACTTTTATGGTGCCTATACTGTCTGGGAAGCAGCCTACCGCAACAAGCTGCGGCGTGTTGTCTATGCTTCCTCCATCCACGCTGTGGGCATGCACAAGAAAACGGACTTCATTGGCGTCGACGCGCCGCACAAGCCCGACACGTTCTATGGGCTTGCCAAGTGTTTTGCCGAGGACCTTGCAAGCCTCTACTGGGATAAGCGCGGACTGGAATCCGTGTGCATGCGCATCCTGTCCTGCGCACAGCCGACCAATTCACGCGCTGTGGGAACATGGCTGAGCTATGATGACATGATTCACATGGTCGAACGCGCCATCACCACGCCGATCACAGGGTTTAGCGTCGTTTATGGTGTTTCTAACAACGACCGCGCACCGGTCGACAACGCCAAGGCACAACACTTGGGTTACCGCCCCAAGGACAATGCCGAGCAATTTGCGGCGGAAATCCACGCTGAAGAGGGGCCGCTCGATCCTCACGAACCGGCAAATACACACCACGGAGGCCCGTTTGCCGCCGTTGAATTAGGCAACAGTGGCATGGCCCACCTGAACTTGAACGCAGATGACACGGGGAAGGACTGAACTCATGGACAAAGTAGCTTTGATCACGGCAGGCGGCTCTGGCATGGGCGCGGATTCTGCCCGAGCAAATCGCCACTTGGGTCGGTTTTCTAATTTCGCCGGCCGGTGATGTTTCCAGTGGGAATGTGATTATTCTGAATCAAGGGCGCGACGTCAGGTAGCTCTCAGGTGCGACATCACTTCTCGGGAAAAGTGGGCTACAGGTTGGTATCAACGGTAGACTTCTGGTGCTTTCTTCAGAACTGGCCACTGCTTTGGACAATGTCCATAGATTACATAGGCATTTCGCTCGGATGCCAGACGCATCAACCTGTCTGCGCTGGCAATAGCGGCATCTTCGTCCCATGACCCTGCAAACTTCTCATCGATTTCTGCCGGTCGGGAGATCGCATCACTAGTTAACAAAAACGTACCTGAGGGAAGATCGACCATCACGGCGATCTGGCCAGGTGCATGACCGGGCGCCGCCAAAACGAAGATTCGTGGTCCAATTTCTACGTCGCCATCGACGACGATGTAATCCTGATCGGGCCATTTCAATGGCCGTACAACGCCCCAATACAATGGGCGGGGTAAGGCTCGCTCAGCAGAAGAGATAAGAATTGGACTGCTTGGAAAGTCGCCCAATGCACCGATATGGTCGATATGGGTGTGCGTACAAATCTGTAATGTAATGTCTGACGGAATGAGCCCGAGTTTTGCCAGTTGTGCGCTTGGCAGATTATCTGGTTCACACTTAAGGACCTCGCCAAACTCGTACAATCGATCTTCTTTGACCGCAGCGTCGGTATCAGTCACGTATTTTTCAGGAAACCCGGTGTCTATGAGTATTGCTTCTCCTAATTCTGTCCGGATCAGAAACCCACAGATCCCTATGATGCGGCCGGTGGAATGGACCTTGAACAGCCCGTAGTCCAAAACTGCTAGGTCGCTCGGTCGCCCTTTGACAAATCCCTCTGCTTGCACAGACTTTCTCCCTGATTGAATACAAGGATTTTGAGTAGAGCCAGAAAGTCAAGATAAACACACTTTTTCAGTACCTACTGGACAAGCGCGTTCGTTAGCTGGGAACGTCCGCAGGCACCAGTATTGTCATTCCTACTCGACCTGCTACGGCCATGATTGCCGGAATATCTGGCGGTCCATCTGGCGCTGGAATGTCTGTCGTACCGTCAGGCATTGCTTCACCAGCTTCAGTAAAGAAAGTGTCATGCATAGCGCCGGGGGCGTTTATGCAAAGTAACCGGCCAGGTCGTTCCCCGGTACAAGTAAACGCATGCACGGCGCCTTCTGGAACTTTGACGAAGTCACCGCCTTTGACGTTGACTGTCTCCCCATTCAAAAAGAACTCGAATTCACCATCGAGCACATAGAAACTCTCATCTTCGCCAGCATGATGATTGGGCGGCGCACCGGCACCCGGTGCCGTCTTAATCTCAACAATTGTGCAACGATCTCCTGTCTCATTGGGAAAGGCGTGGAAGGTCAAAAGGTTCCCAAGAAGATGATAAATACGCGGGCGAGATTCAGTCATTACAGCGACTCCCTTTACTTGAAACATTCTACTCTTATGATACATATATCTACTTATGAGACAAGTGTATCACAAAAGGTTTGAAATTGGCGCCGCGTACAAATCAACTCACCCGAACGCGAGAAGCACTTCTTTCGGCTGCACGTGACCTGATGTCGGAAGGCAAGGAAGTCACGCTGGCAAAAGTCGCCGAACGTGCCAAAACCAGCCGTGCGACGGTCTATCGTTACTTTTCTGCCCCAAGTGTCTTAGCTTTGGAAGCGACGCTCGATCTTGAAGTTACTCCAACTTCCGAACTTCTCGGGGGGCTGGATGATGTCAGGAGCCGTGTACATGTCGTCGCGCGTTACTATCTGGATTTTTCTCGGATTCATGAAGCGCACTTCCGGCAGTTTCTGGCTGAATCACTCAAGGCATCACTTGAAGATGGAACAGTAATAATGCGTGGCGCGAGAAGAGTGGCGGCTTTTTCGGAAGCATTTGCACCAGTTCACCCATTGATGGAGCCGAAGGAAATTGACGATCTGGCGAAGCGGTTGTCCATGACGACAGGCGTGGAACAACTTATTATTCTTGAAGACATTTTGCGTGTGGACGAAACAATTGGCTACCGGCTTCAGGAAGGGTTGGTCGATGCTCTGTTGGATCGATACTTGCCAAAATTTTGAAGCAGAATTCAGGTGCCGATTTCATCATCAAACTATTTACAACCAAGCGCCAGCCTAATGTCTGCTTAGGGGCTGGAAGCGGCCATCCGAAAACCTTCCCCGGCAATACGGCGATGGCGCGAAACAAGCAAAGAATGAGACCCGAAGATATGGAACCTCGAACTAAGAAAGTTGAAGGTTAATGCGCCCAGAGTTTTGGGCCAAAAATGCAAATCTTTGGGCCAAATGCAAAGCTATGGGCGCACCTACAACACAGTGTAGGGACGCGCAAAACGCTGCATTCCTCTCATTGATTTTATTCAAAAAATCTGGGTGCCGTCGCCCATAATTTTGCACAGCAATTGCCCATAAGTTTGCACGATTTGCCCATAAGCTTGCGCGGTTCACCATTCGCGCTCAATTTTCGATTGTCGTAGTGTGGCTCGATCAACTTGAACGCACCAAAACTCAATCAATAGTGCATTTTGACTAGAATGATTCAACCCAAAACCGAACAACACACCTCAATTGCGAGGTTGTAGTAGATCCCTTTCAATGTAATGCGGCCAAGTCGGCCTTCTCGCAGGCAGCCTACTAGTACTTTGGCGACATAAAAAAGATTGTAGGGACGCGCATTTCCAAACTGTCTTCAGAGGCAGATCAGCAAGCGCTCCAATCTGTCAAAGCCAACAGATTGGAGCGCTAACTGATCTGAGCAAGAGAACGCCGAAAAAGCCGTAGGCTCATTAGTAACAAAGCAATTCCTAACAACGTCATCCAAACGAATTCCGGCCAGACAGTTTCAATACCAGCGCCTTTGAAAACAATAGCCTGACTTGCTGACATGTAGTGGCGTGACGGCAGAACCAAAGTACCTGCCTGCAACCAAGCCGGCTGACCTTCAATTGGGGTTTCTCCACCTGACAGCATTAGCATTGGCAGCACAATCAACATGACCAGAAGCGCGAACTGCGCCATAGAGCGCGCGATGGTTGCCAGAAACACCCCAAGCGCCGTCGCAGTAAAAAGAAACAACGCCGTGCCAACCAAAAACAACATCTTGGATCCAGCGATACTGATGCCCAAAGAACCCTGCATCACAAAGGTTAGTGAAAGACCAGCGGCGACCAAAACCACTGCTGCATTCGCCCAAATTTTGGCAATGGCAATGTCAAAAGGAGCAAGCGGCATGGCAAGGAGATGTTCAATAGTCCCGTGCTCTCGTTCTCTGATCATCGCAGCTCCGGTCAAAATAGTTGTGAGCCACATGATCTGGCCAATCAAAGCAACGATACCAGCAAAACGTACAGTATCTCGATTTGGGTTGAAGGCGCTTCTTAGAATGACACTGATTGAGGGAGCATCAACTAGATCGATACCAATTGCATAACGATGTATTTCAGCGTTCAAGATACTGGTTATGTAGTTTGCACCAATACCGGCCTGTTCCATTGCGGTTGCGTCAATAAGAACTTGAATCTCCGGACTGCGTCCTGCGCGCAGATCCCTTTCGAATCCGGGGGGCACAGCCACAACGAAAATAAATCGCCCAGCATCCATGTAAGCAGGTCCTTTTCCGGGTTCGATTTGGACGACCGGTTGGAACTCTGGTGGGAAAAACGCTGTGGCAAGTGCTCGAGAAAGTGGTGAGTCGTCTTCATCCGCAAACGCTATCGAGGCGTTGTTTACAGAACTTGCCACTCCCGTTGCTTCCATGATTGGGGCCAGCGTGAAAGACCAAATCAATAATGCCATCATCACCCAATCACGGCGCAGGCTCATCACTTCCTTCAAACCTAGCCAGAATATGCAGTAGAAGCGCTGCATTCACTTCTCCTGCGCCCGAAGACATAGGGCTGCGATCAGTGTCAGAACTGGTCCGAAGCAGGCGAGGGCCAGAATGTCCGGCGCAAGGGCCTCCCAACCCAAACCTTTAGTGAAGGCACCAACGTTTAGGTGTAGGAAATATGAGGAAGGCCAAAGTGAGCCCACCACTTGTGCGCCTCCTTCAAGCGTTGAAACAGGTTGCAACAGGCCTGAGAACTGGATTGTTGGGACAACTGAGGCGATGGCAGTTGCAAATGTCGCGGCCACCTGACTGGATGTCATTGTAGCGATCAACAGCCCGTAGGACGTCGTTGCCCAAACGTAAAGAAGGGCACCAACAGCCAAAGGGAAAGGATTTCCTTTTAACGGCACCCCGAAAAGAAAAACGGTCATTCCGGCCAAAAGCAGAAAGTTTGCGTAGGCGATCAAAATGTACGGAATTTGTTTGCCGACTAGAAATTCAAGCCGCGTGGTTGGTGTCACGTAGAAATTGACAACTGACCCCAGCTCTCGTTCCTTTGCTACGCTTACGGCAGTCAAAACAGCTGGCAACATAATCAGTAAGATAGCAGGCATTGCCGGAGCCATCGCGGCGATGCTTTCAAAGCTCTGATTGTAGCGAAACCGGGGTTCGATTTTGGCGATATCTATCTGGCTTTTGCCATTGTTAAGGGCATATTCCGCGAGAAATGATTGATGCAATCCGGAAACATAACCTTCAACCGTCTCACCCTTAAATGGGATAGCGCCGTCTACAGTTGCAAGTATCTCGGTCGGTTCACCCGTACTGATCTTTCGGTCAAAGTCAGGTGGCAACTCAACAACCAGAGAGACCTCACCTGCCACTAGACGGTCGCGCCCTTCGCGAGCGCTTTGCAGCGGCGATGTGGCTTTAAAGTAGGACGATCCGGCGAATTCAGCCGAATAAGCACGACTCTCCGGCCCCTGAGAAAGGTCAAGTACCGCGAATTCAAGCTCATCGATATCCAGCGTAATTCCAAAGCAAAAAACTAACATTAGAATAGCAGAACCCAGAAACGCGAAAGCCAGACGCACTGGGTCGCGAGCTACTTCAACGGTTTCGCGCCGCGCATAAGCCAACACACGAGAAAACGCTCCTCCCCGGGCGTGGGATTTGGTCCCAAAACCCACCTCTGGCGCGACAACAGAGACTGGTTTTTCTGCTGCTTCCAATATCGAAATGAACGCGTCTTCAAGGTTCTCCGCCCCTTCAACAGCGATCAGTTCAGCCGGAGTACCTTCCGCTAGAACTCTACCAGCATGCATAAAAGAAACGCGATCACAGCGTTCCGCCTCACCCATGAAATGAGTGGACACAAAGATCGTTACCGACTCATTTCGCGACAGCTCTATCAACAAGTCCCAGAAGGAATCGCGTGCCTCTGGATCCACACCGGATGTTGGTTCGTCGAGTATTAGCACCCGCGGACGGTGGATCACCGCTACGGCTAGCGACAGTCGCTGTTTGATCCCTAGGGGCAGTGCCGTCGCCAACGTATGCCGGTGCTCCTCGAGCCCAAAGCGCTCAGTGAGCTCCGAAACACGTTGTTCACGGTCGGCAATTGCAAATATCCGCGCATGCAATTGTAGGTTCTGATGGACCGACAACTCGCCATACAAGGAAAAGGCCTGGCTCATGTAGCCTATTTCACGCCTCATTTTTCGGTCATATGCATCGACAGGGTTGCCAAACAGCAGTGCTTCACCTGAGCTGGAAGGTAACAAGCCAGTCAACATCTTCATTGTCGTGGACTTGCCGCAACCGTTTGATCCTAGAAACCCGAATATCTCTCCGCGATTGATTGTGAAGTCGACGTTGTCTACGGCCGTGAAATCACCAAAGCGTCGTGTCAGTCCACGCGCAACTATCACTGGGCTTGCTTCTATCTGTTCATTCTTCTCGTTTTTCCCCGCCGGTTCGACGGGCAACTCCCGTGCTCTCAGACGCCGATATGCAATTTCGAGGTCGACATCACTCCCTTTCAATTCGGCGGGCTTCCCCTGAAAGATGACTTGACCCGCGTCCATCGCGACAATCCGGTCAAACCCGTCGGCTTCTTCCATGTACGCCGTCGACAATAACACCGACAGTTCAGGGTTTTTTTCTCGGATTGCGTCAATCAAAGCCCAGAATTGCCGACGCGACAACGGGTCGACCCCGGTCGTTGGCTCATCCAAAACCAAAAGTTTGGGGTCATGGATTAAAGCACAGCAAAGGCCTAGTTTTTGCTTCATCCCACCCGAGAGTTTGCCCATCAGACGGTCTTCAAACTGCGCAAGCCCTGTCGCAGCCAATAGCGCTGCTATACGGTCATCCCGCTCTGAATGCCCTTGAGCAAAGAGACCTGAGAAGAACTCGAGGTTCTCGCGTACAGACAGCTCCGGATACAGGTTTCGACCCAGCCCTTGCGGCATGAAAGCGATGGCTGGGCAAACGCTGTGTCGATGGCCAGAATCGCCAATCGGGCCGCCTAAAACGTCGATATTGCCGGATTGCAGTTTCTTTGCGCCGGTGATCAAACCAAGCAGTGTAGACTTTCCCACCCCATCCGGCCCGATAAAGCCAACGAGCTGGCCGCCTGGCAGTTCCAACGAAACAGAATCCAATGCAACATGCTTGCGATAACGGTGCGTAACACCTGAAATGTGAATATCGCAGGCGTCATCCTCTACTCTCATTCGAACAGCTCTTCTGGGATGCGTTGTTCAAGCGCCTCAGGCCAAGCAGCGGCTGGGTTCAGCCGGATCACCGCGACACCGCGCAGACCGGTTTTGACGTGCTCAATCCGACTTTCAACCAAGTCTATTGGGATACGGACGCGAACGCGAAAAACCAGTTGCTCTCGCTCATCCAGAGTCTCGACCTGTTTGGGGGTAAATTGTGCCTCGGGAGAAACAAAGCTCACGTATGCAGGTATCGCATATTCCGGCAAAGCGTCGAGCACGATGCGAGCCTCAGCTCCAATGGGCAAAAGTCCAGCCTCACGCGCCGGAAGAAAAACTTCCATGTAAACATTCTCAAGGCCAAGAATAGTTAGGATTGGTTCGCCCGCGCCAACCACCTCTCCGGGTTCTGCGAGCCGGTAAAGCACGCGTCCGGGCAAAGGTGCCACTAGAGCGCTGTCTTCAATCTGTGCCTCAATCCTGCGCACTTCCGCCTCAGCGGCAGCAATACGGCTTTCTGCGGTTGCAACTCGGGCTTTGGCGGCGCCCAATACTGCTGTAGCAACCTTATGAGTGGTATCGCGATCTTCAAAAATAGTTTTGGAGATATTTTGTCCTGCCAGCAACGCCGTGGCACGATCAAGCTCTTGCTCAGCCCTGCGCTGTTCGCTTTCGCGTTGCACAACGAGCGCATCTGCTTCGGCCCTTGTCTGATTTGCCAAGGCTACTTCGGCTCTAGCCCGGTCCAGAGCGGCAGACAGCTCGTCTATGTCCATTTCGGCCAGGATTTGACCGGTTGCAACCATACTGCCCTCTGTTGCCGTTACCTTCGCAACCCGTCCTGCGTTAGTTGGTGCTATTTCGACTTGTTCCGCTTCAACCCGCCCGTTTCCTTGAACAAATCCGACCGGCAATTCATCGACATCCTCGGCAACAACGACATACAGCAACGCACCAGCAATTATTAAACCAGCCAAAATAAGAAAAACCGATAGGTTTTTGGTCATAGCGTTTCACCTGAAACAGGGTTTCTGGCGCAGAGTTTAGTGTCTCAAAAGACTCAAAGCCTTGTTTTGGATCAAAACCGAACCGGGCACCTCAGTTCCAAGCAATCGTTTGTATGAACAACGTTTTGGGTGTTGCAGGCCCTTTCGCGATAGGTCGGAAGAAGTAGACTTGAAGCGTTTTTGTTATCAGTTTGGTATTGAAACGGGTTGTTCTAGCGCGCAATTGCGGTCGCCGCCAACCTGCTGCGCAATACAGCGAAAGGAAACACTATGACCAAAACACTGAGAGCTTGTTTGTCTTTGTGGTTGGTTGCAGTCGCTCCTGCGTACGCACAAGAACCTCCTCGTCTCGTTTTGCAGCTGACCGTTGACGCGTTTCGGGGCGATCTGCCGACACGCTACTTTGAGAATCTTGGGGAGGGTGGCCTTAAGTATTTACTAGAAAACGGTGTACACTATCTGGACGCCCATCATTGCCATGCCAATACAGAGACTGTTGTCGGGCACGCCACCTTGGCGACCGGGGCAACACCGGCAGTGCACGGGATGATCGGAAACATATGGTTCGACAGAACCTTGGACCGCGTTGTTTACAACGTTGAAGACAGCACCGCTCCGCTTCTTGGAGATGGCGCTGGCGTCAATGACGATATTGAAATTGACCCAACACAGGCGGCAGCTGGCACAGATGGGCGGTCACCACGCGCTATGCTTGTTACGACGCTTTCGGACGAATTAAACGCTTCCACTGCTGGTGCGGCCAAGGTCTTTGGAGTTTCAATCAAAGACCGTGGGGCTATTACAATGGCGGGACAAAGCGGCAAAGCCTTCTGGTTCTCGAAAGCCGCAAATCGTTTTGTCACAAGCTCGTATTATTACGACAAATACCCTGATTGGGTTTCTGTCTGGAATGACGCATCGCCGAGTGCCTCATTTGAAGGAACCTCTTGGGAATTGATGCACCCAAAGGAAACCTATCTCTTTGGCGACCGTGACAACCAACCATGGGAGACGGATGTCGCCGGGTTCGGCATAACCTTTCCTCATCGCTACTCTTCGACGCAAAATGGGTTTGACCCACTAGAAAATCCCTACTTTACGACCTTTTTAACGCTTAGTCCCGCTGGCGACGATCTGACGGCGCAATTTGCCAAACGATTGATTGATGCCGAGGATATCGGGCAAGACGCGGTAACGGATTATCTGGCGATTAGCTTCTCGTCCGTGGATTACGTCAACCATGTGTTTGGCCCCTCCAGTCTTGAAGCCGAGGACACGATATACCGCCTCGATCAGACTCTCATGAATCTCTTCGCGTTTATCGACGAACGGATTGGGCTGGAAAACGTTTTGATCGTTCTATCGGCAGACCACGGCACCACCGATGCGCCGGGCTATTTGGAGAGTGTTGGCATCCAAACTGGCCTTGTTGCTCCGGACACATGGGACCCGACGGAACAGATAGCCAGGCTTAAGGAGCGGTTTGGGATCACCGGGAAATTGCTTGAGGGTTATAATCACCCCTATCTCAATATCGCCCCCGAAGTATTGGCTCGCCGTGATATTGATTTACCCACGCTGGAGTCAGCTATTGCAGAAGAGCTTCTATCCTTTCCCGATGTGGCATTCGCCATCCCCAGTACGGCTATCGAAGCAAACCTCCTGCCCGATACCGACATCATGCGCCTGATCCGCAACAACTATCATCCGACCCGATCCGGGAACATATACGTAGTCTTCAAGCCCGGCTGGTTCATCGCAGACTTCGATGGTCTGTCCGTTACATCCACCCACGGGTCGCCGTGGCGCGGTGACACACATGTGCCAATTATCTTTGCTGGCTCGAACTTAAAACCGCAACGGGTCGCACGCCGGGTTTGCACGACTGCTCTCGCATCCACACTGTCTGCATTGTTAAGCACGGCACGTCCTAATGGTGCGAGCGGTGAGGTACTACAAGAAGTCTTGGATTAGAGCGCTGTGAAGCGCGAGGCCTGATATTGAAGCAAGTTAGACCAGACCGCGACGGCATCGTCCACAACGCGATCCGCATATTCGTTGCTTCTTGGCAGATACGGCACTCGCCCAACGCAGCACTCTTTAGCGTACACAAATGCTGATCAGAACTTCACGGAACATAACGTTCCGGCTTCGGAGACTGAATACTCTCCAAATACTCAGCAATTTCGATAAGTCCGGAAGGGATACGCGTAACCAAACCGTTGCCCGTATCGAATTCGACAGCAGGGCCGTCATTCAATTCGGTGATTATCGGCATGTCATCGCGAGGTTCTTGAACTTTCAAATAACCGTCCAAGATCGACATGACCTCCAACATGGGCCACACACCCCCTCTGCGTTCGGAAATCTTTGTTAAATCAGCAGGCACTGTTTTCAAATCAGTGGCGTCAGGCCCATTTCCTGTCGCATCGACTCCGTGACACCTGGTGCAATGCTCGAAAAAAAGGTCTTTCCCAAAGTCCAAAAACTTGTCGGCCGCAGATATCGTTGGAACCGAAGAAATTACTATGCTTGCAACGATCATAAAGTACCTCATAAGTTGGAGGTCCTTTGCCAAACGAGAGTTTATTACAACAGAAATGGACCGACATCTTCCCCCGGTCAACGTCGGTCCTTTACCATATAACACTTGCTATCCTATGGCCCAAAACCGATTGATGGGGACAGGCAGCAACGAGCTCAGAACAGCTTCACCATTCAACATTCGAAATTTAGCATGTGAAAGCGCTCGGCTATTTGACATAAATCATATGTCACTTCACAGTCTGCCAGAATTGGACTCGACACGCCAATTCGGCCAAATGATTTTGAATGACTGCTTACGCCTAGCAGAGCACGGCGCTTCACAATGCTAGGCCTGGAATTGTCACCGGGTCAAAAAAAGGTGCAGGTCCAGAACACCGGCAAACGATCAATTGCGGACCTAGCGCCAAAAACACTAATCTACTGTTGGATGCTTTCTAAGAAAAACAATAACCCTGCTAACTCGCGCGGTGTGGGCGTCAAGACACCCTCGATTTCAACCGGAACCAGGTCTTCCGCCATTTCCCCGCCAAATTCCGGCATAACCCGAGCAAGATGGCTGTTTCCTGGGTCGCCATAGATGTAGCTTAGGGCCCGTGCTTGAGGGAAAGTGCCTCCGTTCTTCGCGCTCAGTGTTGTCAAATCTGTTGGCGCAACGGAAAGACCGCTGCTTGCCGGGCCACCGCCTCTGCCGTCCACACCATGACAAGAACTACAGTTTTCTGAGAAAAAGGCTGCCCCATCAGCGCGAGTGGGCATGACGTCGGCGTCAGGATACAGATCTGTACACGACGCTGTGGCCAGAGCAATAAATCCAACCGATAACATAACCCACCTTTTATCGTGCATGCTCAACCCCGGCTTTTAATCCAGCCTACGGTCTATTGTAGCACCTGGCAATGACAGCAACTGGGGTTAAAAATCAGGAAGGGTCAACTTTACAGACTCTTACAAGAACTTGGACATTGCCGCTCACCAAGGGGGGTGAAAGCTGTTTCTAGACCTTCCATGTCTGCGTGCATTTCACTTTTGAGAATCTAAGCAGAGTATTCGACAATCAGGATTGGGAGATCCAAACATGCTGGAAGCTTCGCCCCGAATAGTTTGGCTCGAAGCGATAGGGGCGATCCTAATGGTCCTACTTGGGTCCGGGCTGCACTTTGCATTTGTTTTGCTTGGAAGTTGGACGCCAATGGCGCTTGTGGCAGCTGTTAACGAGTCAATTTGGGAACACTTAAAGCTGGCTTTTTGGCCAGGCTTGTTTTGGGCCTGCCTAATGCCGCTTCCACCCCGACTTACAAGAAGGGACGTATTTAGTGCTAAAGGAGTTAGCCTCGCAATTACTACTATTTTGATTGTAGTAGTATTCACAGCATACACAGCGATATTTGAGCGCAACTTTTTGTTGATTGATATTGGAATATTTGTTGCAGCAATTTGCATCGGCCAGATTGTGTCAATTCTGCTGCTTGCTTACGAAGATCAAATACCTGCACTCATTCATGTATTCGGCCTGGTTCTCCTTGGGGTTCAAGTCGTCGCCTATAGTACCCTAACATTTTTCCCTCTTAATCACTGGCTGTTCATTGAAGCACAATCCGGCACGATAGGTATTCCTGCCCGTTAGATGGACAGTCGGCCCTATTGGTGACGCATGCTTGCATCCCCATGAATTTCAAAGACGATTTTCCCAAGCTTGACGGGCCCTAAACAGGGCGTTTGAGTAGAGGCATGGACCGTTGGATTTCGGATTCGATTGCCAAGATCGATGCAGACGCTCACCGCTCTGCCGATACGCACCTTTTCAAGCTTCCCGTCCGGAGGCTGAAGGGCGTAGACATTTATCTCAAGGATGAAAGTACACATCCCACTGGCAGCCTCAAGCACAGGCTGGCACGCTCGCTTTTCCTTTATGCGCTTGTAAACGGGAAAATAAGGGAAGGGACACGTGTTATCGAAGCCTCGTCTGGCAGCACTGCCGTTTCAGAAGCTTATTTCGCCCGTATGATCGGAGTGCCTTTTACTGCGGTTCTCCCAAAATCTACCGCCAAGAGCAAAATCGACCTAATCCGGTTCCAAGGTGGGGAAATCCACTTCGTCGATGCGGCGCCGGACATGCACCAGGCCTCGGTTGAACTGGCAGATGAAGTCGGCGGCTACTTCATGGATCAGTTTACGTACGCCGAGCGGGCGACGGATTGGAGAGGAAACAACAACATTGCAGAAAGCCTTTTTCGCCAGATGGAACGAGAGCCACATCCAATTCCATCGGTTATTGTGATGAGCGCGGGCACTGGCGGAACTTCAGCAACGCTGGGGCGGTACATTCGCTACAAGGGCTTTAAAAGTGAGTTGGTTGTTGTGGACCCCGAAAACTCAGTGTTTTTTGAAAGCTTTCGAACTGGAGACCGGACCCTGACCTGCACCTGTTCAAGTCGTATTGAAGGTATCGGACGTCCCAGGGTAGAGAAGTCATTCTTGGCAGATGTAATCGACCGTATGATCCAAGTGCCCGATGCGGCTAGCATTGCGACTATCCTCTGGCTTGAAGATCGGATCAGGCGGCGAGCGGGCCCATCAACAGGCACAAACCTTTGGGGCGCTTTGCAAATTGCGCAAGAGATGGAGGCTGCCGGACGATCTGGCTCCATTGTCACTATTCTGTGTGACGACGGAAACCGTTATCTCGACACCTACTACGATCCGGAATGGGTGATGAAAAACTTCGGCGAAACCGCCTCTTACGAAGCTACTTTGGCGGGATATCACTGAATTCAAACGATGAGGACAGTATGAAAAGAGCGAAATCTTTGTTTGCAGCGCTTCCGGCATCAATGCTCGCCGCGATGTTTTACGCCACAACAGTTTTCGCCGCCTCCAAGGAAGCACAACAGATCATCGAAAGAGCGGCCGCTGATTGCAAAGACTTCGAGAATGGAGAGTTCGATCAGGGTGACGCCGTGACCGAGATCGAGCTGCGCTCCCAGTTTGGCACGGCTAAGGCTGAACTCGTAGATGAAAGTCAGTATTCCTGCTCTTCTGCTGCTTCTATGTACTGCGGAACAGGGGGTTGCATGCTCAATCTTATCGTCGACGGTGAAACCATGTCGTGGCAGGCAACGGGTTGGCGTCTTATTGACTGGGGGCCTGACCGTATACTGCTTATTGGACGAGACGGTGGTTGGTGCGGAGGCGCAGGAGCCGAGGTTTGTTATGAGGCTCTGGTTTGGAGTAATGGGAAGATTTTAACCGTAGGATCGTCGCAAGAGTAAGCTCAC
>NZ_LGXZ01000021.1 GCF_001238295.1 Ruegeria sp. 6PALISEP08 | reverse complement strand
CCATCTAATCTGCTTTTCGATTATAATTCAAAAGCTTAATCACCTCTACGCTCGCCAAGAACTGCCGAAACCTGGTGACGTCACCCCAAAATTTGTGGCGCCGACCCCTTATGCACACAGTTACCCACAGACTCGGCGGCGAGTCAGACGGAATCTGCAGCTTTGGATCTGGAAACGACACTTGGAATCGGCAAACGAAGGGCAAGAAGAGTGAGAATGATCGTTAGATAAACCAGCGGCTCGATCTGAAACCCTTTGGCAAGCATGACGTAGTGCAATGCACCCAGCAATGCGGTCGGATACATCAATCGGTGAAGCTTGCGCCAACGCCGCCCCAACCTGCGCACCGACCAGTTGTTCGATGTCACCGCCAGCGGCAACATAAGAAGGAAAGCAGCCATGCCAACGGTGATATAGGGGCGCTTGAGGATATCCGCCCAGATCTGGCTGGGAAGCTGTACATCCAATACCAGCCAAACCAGAAGATGCAGACTGACATACGAGAACGTCAGAACTCCGATGGCGCGCCGAAACTTCATCAGGTTCAAACCCGCAAACCGACGCATGGGAGTGATTGCCAGACCGGCGATCAGAAGTTGCAGGGCCAGTTCACCATAGCGATGCTCCAACGCTTCGATCGGATCGATACCCAAACCTCCGGTCAGGCCGAGATAAAACAGCCAGGGCGCAGGCAGAGCCCCTAGCAGGTACACGACCCATACCGGAATACGGCGGAATATCTGGTTCACGGCCTGCATGATCTTAGTAGTTCTTAGCCAGATCCATGCCTTCATATAGGCCGGCGACTTCTTCTTCATAACCGTTGAACATAAGCGTGCGGATCCGCTTGGCGAACAAACCGCCGCCAATGCGACGCTCGGAGGCCTGAGACCAACGCGGATGATCCACATTCGGATTCACATTACTGTAAAACCCATATTCGCGCGGGTTGGACATGTTCCAGCTTGTGGGCGGCTCTACATCGGTCAGTGTGATGCGCACAATCGACTTGATCGACTTGAACCCGTATTTCCATGGAACCACCAACCGCAATGGCGCACCGTTCTGGTTCGGAATCGTTTTCCCGTAAATTCCGGTGGCCATGATCGTCAGCGGATGCATCGCCTCATCCAGACGCAGCCCTTCGCGATATGGCCATTCAAGTATCGGGAAACGTGTTCCGGGCATTTCATCCGGGCGGTACGCGGTTTCAAGGGCCACATATTTTGCGCCCTCCTTCACACCAGCCATATTCAGAAGGTCCGCAAGTTCGAACCCGTTCCAGGGAATGACCATTGACCACGCCTCGACGCATCGGAAGCGGTAAATCCGCTCTTCGATGGTCATTTCGGACAGAATATCCTTGAAGTCAAAATCACCCGGGCGATCCACCAGACCATCTATCTTGACACTCCAAGGTTCGGTCACAAGCGATCCGGCATATTTGGCCGGGTCATCCTTTCCGGTCCCGAACTCATAATAATTGTTGTAGGTCGTGATCTCTTCCCACGTGTTCGGCTCCAGCTCCTCCTGCGCCGCCGCCGGGCGTGCCATCGCGGTCAGTCCGACACCTGCCAGACCGGCCATCACCTGCCGCCGGTTCAGGAACGCCGCCCTAGGGGTGACGTCGGCTTGTGTCAAGGTATTAGTCCAGCGATGCGCCATATGGGTCTCCGTTACGTACATCTGTCTCTGTTAAGGTATAGTGCTGATAGCACAGCGCCACCGAAACAGGCGTAACGATTGAGCGAAGTGACTGTAACGTTCCCCAATCGGCCATCTCACACGCAAACCCGCTCTGAACACCGGTACCGATTATCTTCGGAAAAATCTGGCAACTCTGGAAGAAAATCCGATTATCCGCGCGCAACCATTGATTGTCTCAGGTATCAAAATACTCGTCATTAGAACCCTGCCGCTTTCCTTCGCCATACTCTGGCGCTTCATTGTGACCTTTCCGCTTCTTGTGATCGGCTTGCTGGTCTATGGCCTCATCAGCGGTGTGATCGCAGGGGTCGTTGGCGGGTTGCTCAACCTGATCCTTCCGGGTGCATTCACTCTTGTCCTGATTCTGGTCAGCGCATCCTCCAGTGTGATTCCCGTCATCGTTAGGACCCGGTTTGGCTTTCAATCCCGCCACATCCGAGCAAACAACAGCTACACCGGGTTGATCTTTCCCGCACTGACGTACGGAGCATTGGAAATCATAGTTATCGGGATGTCATTTGCACCGGCTCTGGGGTTTTTGCTTTTATCGACTGGGTCTGGAATTCCGGAATTGGTATCGCTGCAAAGCACAGTTCTGGATGAGCTTACGGGCGCAACCAGCCCGATGATACTTGCTGTGGTCCTGCCCTTTCTTGCTGCTTGCGCCATCCGGGCAAGCCTGCTGGTTCCTTTGGCTTCCGCCTCAATCGGACGAGATCCGCACAGCCGCACACATACGCCGTTCGCAAACTTTGACGCTTCGTTCTGGTCGTTATTCCTTCTGGTCATCTTCAGTTATCTGTTGACGGTGGTGATTTTTGTCCTGGTTTACGGGGGTCTCCAGCTGTTCGCAGACATCGGGGCAATTGAAGCCCTACTGAACGAGCTGGAGGCCATGATAGACAACAAGGCTCCAATTCGGTTCAGCTGGTCAATGGCCAGTATTGTTACAGGCTATTTCATTGTCATGCTCTGGATTTTCAGCCTCCAATGTACCGGAGGCTTACTGGGGTTTCTAAGGCTTGCTCCTGCGAAAGAGCACAGTCACGAAACTCAGGCCACGCGCGCACAGACGCCGGGCCCTGCGGCCTCGGCCCCACGCCGGTCAGCCGAAGACCTGCGCACATTGCGAAAAAGCCGACAATCCCGACCCTGAGTTTCAAGCGTTCGGAATCCACTTCTGACACAGGGCATTTTGCCTGCAACCTTTACAAAAGCTTCGGCCAACCTGCACTGTGACAGGCAGGCAGCACGCGCTCTCTGGCGCGTCGCTTGTCTGATATTGCAGCCGTTCCGCCGCAAAAAGGGAGGAAGAAATATGTGTGACATCTGTGTAATGAATGCCGTCAAGGACAGGATGCTGTCTCGCCGCGGGTTCTTCAAAGCTGCAGTTGCGACAAGCGTTGCCGCTGTCGCAACCGGTGGTACGGCCCCCGCATCTCTGGCCGCAGGACATGGCGGCATCGAGGACATGACCCACACGCTCAGCCCTGAATTCCCGACATGGGGCGGTGAGCCCGGCATTTCGGCCGAGCAATCTTTCAACTTTGCGGATCACGGGTTCAACCTGTTCAACTTATCGATCAATGAACATACAGGCACTCATATCGACGCCCCGCTGCACTTTTCGGCGGATGGCACCTCGGTTGATGAGATTCCGGTCAACGATCTGGTCGCGCCTTTATGTGTGGTGGATATCGCCGCGCGGGCAGCAGACGATGCCGACACACGTGTCACACCGGACGATCTGAAGGCATGGATATCGGCGAACGGAGACATCCCTGACGGTGCCTGCGTGGCGATGCATTCCGGCTGGGGTGGAAAAACCGCCACAGACGCGTTTCGCAACTTCGATGGCGCAGCGCAACATTATCCGGGCTTCCATGTTGAAGCGGCGCAGATGCTGATGGAGGACACCGGCGCGCGGTCTATAGCCGTGGATACACTGTCGCTGGATCATGGCATGTCAGCAGATTTTGCCACCCATTATGCATGGTTGCCTTCAGGTCGGTTCGGGATTGAATGCCTGGCCAATCTGGATCGGGTGCCAGCATCCGGCGCGACACTCGTTATCGGTGCGCCAAAACATGCAGGTGGCACCGGTGGGCCAGCGCGGATTTTTGCGTTGGTGTGAATCTATGAGCGAACAACCAAACTGGCTTGCCTGTATTGTTGGTCAGTTTCTCACTGTGCGCACCAAACACCTTGGGCCCAGAGGGCACATCAACCTATGGAAAAGACGACTTCAGACACTACTTTGCACTATGACACCGCCGCACCAAAATGGCGGGACAAGATGCGCACACTTGGCTACTACGATGCGTATCTTAGGTTTCTCTCAGCAGAACAACGCGCGCCTGAGCCCAAGTCGCGTGTTGTTGACATAGGCGCTGGGACAGCCTCCTTCGCAGAAGCTTGGGTCGCCATTCATGGACCGCCCAGTGAAATGACACTGCTTGAACCCAGTCACGTCATGGTAAAGCAAGGCCAAGACGCATTGCGCGCGCGGGGAGTGGAGCCGAGCATTGCACAAGGAATGCTCGGCTCTGTAGAGCTCAAACCCGCTGATGTAGCATTGGCGGCGCATGTGATCGAACACTGCCCGGACGCCTTGAATGCGCTCGAGCAGATACGCGACCTTCTGCGACCCGGCGGGCGTTTGTATCTGGTCGTGTCAAAGCCGCATTGGTGCAATGCGATCATCTGGCTGCAATGGCGACACCGCACGTTTCGCAAGGAACAGATTCTAGGTCTTCTGGAGAAGGCAGGGTTTACCTGCGACCGTGAGTTTTCTTTTCCCGCAGGCCCACCATCACGGACAAGCCGGGGTATCCTAGCCCATCGAAGGGTTTGAAGGTATTAAGATAAAGACCCGCCGGAATGGCGGGTCTTCTGTTTTGGCCAGGCTTAATGCACCACAGCATCATCCGGGCGTGGTCGTTCTGACGTCCCCAGCCGGTCACCGATGATCAGACCGTCAGCGCCAGCCGTTACAGGCACAGTCTCACCATCCTTGATCTCACCCGCCAGCAGCGCTTCGGCCAGTGGGTTCTGCAAGGCGCGCTGAATCACGCGCTTCAACGGACGCGCACCAAAGACCGGGTCATAGCCTTCGTCAGCCAGCCATTCCTTGGCACCATCGTCCAGCACCAGCTCGATCTTGCGGACGGCCAGACGTTTCTGCAGGCGTGCCATCTGGATATCGACAATGCCATCCATATCGGCCCGCTTGAGCCGGTCGAAGATGATAGTCTCGTCCAGACGGTTCAGGAACTCAGGTCGGAAATGCGCCCGGACTGCATCCATCACGTCGCGCTTGGCCTGTGCGCTATCGGCCCCTTCGGGCAACTGGCTGAGCGCCTGCGACCCAAGGTTCGACGTCAGGATGATCAGCGTCTGCTTGAAGTCCACGGTGCGGCCCTGACCATCGGTCAGCACACCATCATCCAGAACTTGCAACAGCACGTTGAACACATCCGGGTGCGCCTTTTCGACCTCATCAAACAGCACAACCTGATAGGGCCTGCGCCGCACAGCTTCGGTCAGCACACCGCCTTCGTCATAACCGACATAGCCCGGGGGCGCACCGATCAGACGGGCGACCGCGTGTTTTTCCATGAACTCGGACATGTCGATGCGCACCATCGCGTTGTCGTCGTCGAACAGGAAATTCGCCACAGCCTTGGTCAGTTCGGTCTTACCCACGCCGGTCGGCCCCAGGAACAGGAACGAACCCAGCGGGCGTCCTTCGTCATTCAGGCCCGCACGCGCACGGCGCACAGCGTTGGACACAGCCGTGACTGCCGCATCCTGTCCGATCACGCGGGAATGCAGATCATCTTCCATCCGCAGCAGTTTCTCACGCTCGCCTTCCAGCATTTTCGAGGTCGGGATGCCGGTCCAGCGTTCGACAACCGAAGCGATCTGTTCCGGACGAACAGTTTCCTCAGCCATCATTGCGTTGCTTTCGGCGTTCTCGGCCTCGGTCAGTTTTTTCTCAAGCTCGGGGATGACGCCATAGGACAGCTCCCCTGCCTTCGCCAGATTGCCTTCCCGCTTCGCGATTTCCAGATCAGCCCGTGCCTTGTCGAGCTGCTCTTTCAGATCACGCGCGCCCGCCAGCTTGTCACGCTCAGCCTGCCATTGCGCGGTCATCTCTGCGGATTTCTCCTGCAGATCGGCCAAATCCTTTTGCAAGGTTTCCAGACGATCCTTCGAGGCCGCGTCGTCCTCAAGCTTCAGCGCCTCTTCCTCGATCTGCATCTGCAGAATCTGGCGATCCAGCTGATCGAGTTCTTCCGGCTTGGAATCCACCTCCATCCGCAACCGCGACGCCGCTTCGTCGACCAAATCGATGGCTTTGTCAGGCAGGAACCGGTCAGTGATATAGCGATGCGACAGCGTCGCCGCCGACACCAACGCCGAGTCCGAGATGCGCACGCCGTGGTGCAACTCGTACTTCTCTTTGATACCGCGCAGGATGCTGATCGTGTCCTCAACGGTGGGTTCAGCCACGACAACAGGCTGGAACCGGCGCGCAAGGGCCGCGTCTTTTTCGACGTACTTGCGGTACTCGTCCAGTGTGGTCGCGCCGATGCAATGCAGCTCTCCCCGGGCAAGCGCGGGCTTGATCAGGTTGGCGGCATCCATCGCACCGTCGGATTTCCCGGCCCCGACCAGCGTGTGCATCTCGTCGATGAACAGGATGATCTCACCGGCGGCCTCGGTGACCTCGGTCAGAACGGCCTTCAGTCGTTCTTCGAACTCACCACGGTATTTCGCGCCTGCAATCAGCGCCCCCATGTCGAGCGCGAGCAGCTTCTTGTCCTTCAACGATTCCGGCACGTCGCCGTTGATGATGCGCAGGGCCATACCTTCGGCAATCGCGGTTTTACCGACGCCGGGTTCCCCGATCAGAACCGGGTTGTTCTTGGTCCGACGCGACAGAACCTGCATCGAGCGGCGGATTTCCTCATCCCGCCCGATGATCGGGTCGATCTTGCCTACGGCAGCCGCCTCGGTCAGGTCGCGCGCGTATTTCTTGAGCGCGTCATAGCCCTCTTCCGCAGACGCGGTGTCCGCGGTGCGGCCCTTACGAATGTCATTGATCGCCTCATTGAGTTTCTGGGCGGATACGGCACCGGCCTCCAACGCCTCTTTGGCCTTGGATTTGACCAAGCACAGCGCCATCAGCACCCGTTCAACGGGCACAAAACTATCACCCGCCTTGGTGGCAACCTTCGTGGCCTCGTCTAGAACCTTGGCAGTTTGGCCGTCCATGTAGATCTGGCTCGCGTCGCCGCTGACCTTCGGGATCTTGCCCATGGCCGCATCCAGCGCCTCAACCACGCGGTTCGGCGCACCGCCTGCACGTGTGATCAGGTTGCTCGCCAGCCCTTGATCATCATCCATCAATGCTTTGAGTATATGTGTGGGCTCCAACCTCTGGTGCCCCTCGCGCAGCGCAATGGTCTGCGCCGCCTGCACGAATCCCCGTGCCCGCTCGGTGAACTTGTTCAAGTCCATGATATTCTCCTTTTCCAAGCGCCCCGTTTTGACATGCCCGCTTGGCGGCACATATCGGTCGAAGCCTCACATTCAATCTGGGAAATATCTTTACCGGTTCAAGAGGCTAAGACGCAGACATCGCCACTATTCGCGCTGTATGGTGAATACGGTGTAGCCCCCGGTCTCGGCGACCTGAACTGCACCCAGATCAGCCACCAGAGACTGCGCTGCGGCACTTCCCGTCGGGCATGACACCAGATCAGCCGTGTGATCCAGGAAGTTACCAGTAAAGGCCGTTTCACCCGTAAGCTGACACCAATCGTCTTCAGATCGATAGCCGCCCACAAGACGTAAATCATCATTTGTAGGTGCCGGTGCTGCCCCGGTTTCCGGTGTTTCAGGCGGAGTTTCCTCACATGCAGCCAGCGCAACCAACACGCCCAGCACAACCAGCTTTTTCATTTTCTGTCCCTTACTGTGAAATCAAATGCTCAATTCCAGTACGATAACACAAAAAGACACGCCCTGCGTCCGGCATCTCAGATGGACAGAGTGTGCCGAACCCGCTAGGACGCAGACGTTTGCCAAAAAGGAGCGCCCCCATGTCCGATGACCGCCTTATAGTAGCCCTCGATGTCCCCAACGCCCTGCAAGGGCTGGCCATGGCTGAACGGCTGGGGGACAGTGTGTCCTTCTACAAGATCGGGCTGGGAATGCTGACCGGCGGCGGGTTGGCGTTGGCCAATGAACTGAAACAGGATCTCGGCAAGCGCATTTTTCTGGACATGAAGCTGTTCGACATTGGCAATACGGTTGAAAACGCGGTGCGGGGGCTGGCGCAGTTCGATCTGGATTTCCTGACCGTACACGGCGACCCGCATGTCGTGCGTGCCGCGAAAGAAGGTGCCTCGGGCAAGGATCTGAAGATCCTCGCTGTGACGATCCTGACTTCGCTGAACCGTGATGATCTGGACGCCAGCCTTTTGAAAAACGGCGACGTGCAGGAATTGGTCGTCGAACGTGCCGCCAGGGCGCTCGAAGCCGGGGCAGATGGCGTCATCGCCAGCCCGCAAGAGGCCGCCCTGATCCGCGCCCTGCCCCAAGCCGAAGGTCGCCTGATTGTCACGCCCGGTGTACGCCCTGCCGGTGCCGCTCTTGGTGATCAGAAACGCGTGGCGACGCCGGCCAACGCGGTTCAGGATGGCGCGGATCATATCGTCGTTGGCCGTCCGATTTATCAGGCGACAGATCCAAAAGCCGCTGCCGAGGCCGTTCTGGCAGAGTTAAATTCCTTGAAAATTCACTGACTGGACCAGCCGATTTCGTCCGGTTTGTGCCTCCGGTTTGCCAGATAACAAGTTGACCTTAGGTCAATTTTTCGAAGAACCGCGCCAAATCGTCCCTGTGCCGGAAAACACACATTCAAAAAGTGAGTTTTAGAAAAGCGGTCTTCATCCTATCGAAAACCGAAAAACTTGGCGATTCTTAAGGGGAATTACTCCCCAACGGACCATTTCTTCCTGAGGTTCGTTACTTCCCCCCGCGACGTTGCGGGGGGTTTTCTTTTCATGAATGATCTTTGATCGCGGTTGGGGGATGATATAAGGGACCCCAAGCCAACTGCGGAGCACACGAGGTCGCAGATGCACGGTCTTTGCCGAGATTGCCTGACACCTTTGACGAACGAGCAGCGCTGCCCGGCCTGCGGTAGCCCCAGGGTCAAGTCGCACCCCGAGCTGTTTGACCTGTCCATCGCTCATATGGATTGCGATGCTTTCTATGCCTCGGTGGAAAAGCGCGACAATCCCGAACTTGCGGACAAGCCGGTCATCATAGGTGGCGGGAAGCGGGGCGTAGTGTCGACGGCGTGTTACGTGGCGCGAATACGCGGCGTAAAATCCGCGATGCCCATGTTCAAGGCCCTACAGCTCTGCCCGGAAGCCGTCGTGATCAAACCGCGCATGTCCGTTTACGCTGAAGTGTCGCGCGATACACGTGCCATGATGGATGAGCTGACTCCGGTCGTTGAACCACTCTCTCTGGATGAGGCGTTCATGGATCTTTCCGGCACCGAGCGATTGCACGGGGTACCCCCGGCCGTCATGCTGGCGCGTTTGGTCAAACGCATGAAAGAAGAGTTGGGCGTGACGGGGTCTATCGGGCTGAGCCACAACAAGTTCCTGGCCAAAGTCGCTTCAGATCTCGACAAGCCGCGCGGCTTCTCGGTTATCGGCAAGGCCGAGACGGCAGACTTCCTGAACGACAAATCCGTAAGGCTGATCTGGGGCATTGGCCCAGCAGCACAAGAATCGCTGGACCGGGCAGGGATACGAACGTTCAACGATCTACTGCGCTGGGATCAGGAGGCACTAACTGCACGCTTCGGCGCAATGGGGTATCGCCTGTGGCATCTGGCCCGCGGGCAGGACAAACGCCGTGTCTCGGCGCATGAGCCGATGAAGTCGATAAGCAATGAGACCACATTTTTCGAAGACACCGCCAACCTCGAGATTTTGGACGGGCATTTGTGGCGCATGGCCCTGAAAGTCTCGGACCGGGCCAAGGCCAAGGACCTGGCGGGGCGAGTTGTCACGCTCAAGCTGAAGAAGGCCAACCACAAGACCCTGACCCGACGCGTGTCCCTTCGGGATGCGACGCAGATTGCCGACCGGATTTATCGCACGGCAAGGGGGCTTTTCGATCAAGTGGGTGATCAGGGACCCTATCGGCTTTTGGGATGTGGCCTGTCTGATCTGTGCTCGGCAGATCAGGCCGACATCTCGGGCGACCTGCTTGATCCCGGCGCCGCCCGCAGATCGCAGGCGGAACGGGCTACCGATGAGATCAGGCAAAGGTTCGGCTCAGATGCCATTGTGAAAGGCCGCGCGCTGCGCTGAGGTTACTCTGCCGCCAAACGAACCGGTTCCGACCCGATGCTTGCAATTTCGCGCACCACCTGTCGCAAGAGTTTCGAAAACGCCATGAAATCAGCGTTTGGTGCGATCCTCTCTTCGTCCATGTAAAGCGCGCGGTCGATTTCGATCTGAATGGCGTGCTGATGGCGACCCGGACGCCCGTAGGTCTGGGTGACATAGGCCCCGGCAAACGGCGCGTTGCGCGCCACGTTGAGACCTGCCGAGGCAAAGGCCGATTCGACAAGATCCACGATTTCCGAAGACGCGGATGCACCAAACCGATCCCCTAGCACGATCTCGGGCCGTTTGCTGCGGGCCGTGCCGGCCATGGAAACGGCCTCATGCGGCATAGAATGGCAATCGACTAGAATCGCCTGACCAAATTTTTCCTGCGATTCGGCCAGCAGGGATTTCAGCCGGGCGTGATAGGGGCGCCAGTACGTATCGATGCGCAGCCGCGCTTCATCCATGGTCAGCTTTCCGCTGTAGATCGCGCGACCATTGGCCACGACGCGGGGAATCACTCCCAACCCTGAAGCAACGCGGGGATTGTGCCCATGTCTGCGCGCACCGCTGATCAGGGCTGGGTCCAGCTCGTCGAGGCTGCGATTCAAATCCAGATATGCACGCGGCATGGCTGCTTTGATCAAAGGCGCACCGTTTTCCGCCGCAGGCGCAAATAGCTGGTCCACGAATGCATCTTCTGATGACCGAATCACATTTTGATTCAACACGGATCGCTTCAGAAAAGCCGCCGGATACTCTCGCCCGCTGTGAGGAGATGAAAAAACCACGCACGAGGTGCGGTTTTCGGGCATGTCCAAGACATAAGCTGCGTTATGCATGATCCCTCCATGTTCGTAATCAACATAGACCGGAAAATAGTTCTTCCAAACCCCTTGAACCCCTGAACGACTCCTTTTATAGACCCCGCTACCGGCGCGGGTATCCGCGCCCCATTTCGTTATGGGGCTGGGCACGCAAAGGGAAAGTGGGCGGTTAGCTCAGCGGTAGAGCACTTCGTTGACATCGAAGGGGTCACAAGTTCGATCCTTGTACCGCCCACCATCGTTTCATTGTTCCGGATTTCCGGGACACCCGCTAACCCAGGCGCTGGCCACGTCCTTGATGAAGGCGCCGCAGATTGGAGACAGACCCATGAAGGTCAAGAACTCGCTCCGCTCGCTCAAGAACCGGCACCGTGATTGCCGTATTGTGCGTCGCAAAGGCCGCGTCTACGTGATCAACAAGACGCAGCGCAAGTTCAAAGCTCGCCAGGGCTAAGAACTGCACAACACTGTTTTGAAGAACCGCGCTTCCCAGCGCGGTTTTTTTTGTTTTCTGCAACTTTGGGCGTGGCGTGGTACACTTGCTCCGATAATACGGAGCGCGAAGACCATGCTGGAACACGGCATCGATGTGCTGGTGGGCACGACCAAGGGCGCCTTTATAGTCTCTGGTGCCCAGGGCAGATCAGACTGGAAAGTATCGGGCCCACATTGCGACGGCTGGCCGATCAACCACGTCATCGGTGATACCGAAACTGGCACTCTTTGGGCCGGAGGCGGCGGCGACTGGCATGGTGCCGGTGTCTGGAGATCTGAAGATGGCGGTGAAACCTGGGAGGTGACGAAACTCACCAACGGTCAAAGGGACGAATGGGCCGCGAACGACCCTGATTTTGCCCAGATGATTGGCTGGACCGGAGAGCCCGCGCCTTTCGCTGACGCGTTTTCGCAAATCTGGTCTCTGCGCCATGAGCACGGAGCGCTATACGCTGGAACCAAACCGGCCCGTCTGCTGGTCAGCAATGACAATGGTCGGACATGGGACACAGTAGAGGGTCTGACCAACCATCCTTCAGCACCCGACTGGAATCCTGGCGGCGCGGGTCTGGTTCTGCACACGATCGTGGTGGATCCAAATGATGCCAAAAAGCTTTGGGTTGGCATCTCGGCGGCAGGTGTTTTTGCGACCGAGGATGGTGGTGCGAGCTGGGAGCGACGCAACAGGTTGTCCAATGCCGAAGCCTGTGCGCACCACGATCATCCAGCGGCCCCCAGAGATGGCGAGACGGGTCATTGCGTCCACAACATGGTTCAAGCCCCGGGAACCACGGATCTGCTGTATCAACAAAATCACCACGGGGTCTGGCGTTCGCCCGACGGAGGACGCAGTTGGGAGAACATCACCGAAGGCCTACCGTCTACCTTTGGGTTTCCGATCCATGTTCACCCGCGCGACCCAGACACGATCTGGACATTGCCTTTGAATGGCGACAGCATCGGGCGCTATCCGCCGGATGCAGCGGCTGCGGTGTGGAAATCCTCCAACGGAGGTGCAACATGGCAAGATCAGCGGCGCGGCCTGCCACAGGAGAGCTGCTATTTCACTGTATTGCGCCAGGCCATGGCCGGAGACCGCCGAGACCCTGCAGGCATCTATTTCGGGACCAACAGCGGATCTGTTTTTGGCAGTGTTGACGAAGGGGATACCTGGGAAGAAGTGGCGCGCCATTTGCCCACGATCCTTGCCGTTGAAGTACTCGATCGCGGGTGATCCACTTGGTTTTGATCCCTCTTATTCAAACAACTCGCTGATGATGGGGTAAATCCCACATCATCCCCTGCGATTATTTGACCAAGTAAATCTGTCGGATTTCCTTGCATCCCACCGAGAATCGTATAATTGAGAAAATCAGTCGGGTTACAGACCGGCACGAAATTCAATTGTTGGGACACACTATGCTGAAATCCACAACCTGCCTGGCTGCCGCTCTGTCGGCATTGGTCGCGACCTCCGCCGCCGCCGAAGGTGAACTGAACCTGTATTCGTCGCGCCACTATGATACTGACGAACGTCTGTACACCGACTTCGAAGACGCCACTGGCATCAAGATCAACCGGATCGAAGGCAAAGCCGACGAGTTGATTGCGCGTATGGAAGCGGAAGGCGCGAACTCTCCTGCAGACGTGATGCTGACAGTCGACACCTCGCGACTGGCGCGCGCCAAGGATGCAGGCATCCTGCAGGCGATCGACAGCGAAATCCTGGAAGACCGTGTTCCCGCCAACCTGCAAGACACAGACAACCAATGGTTCGGCTTCTCACAGCGCGGGCGGATCATCTTTTACAACAAAGAGAACGTCGCCACCCCCCCAGCCACTTATGCCGATCTGGCAAAGCCAGAATACAAAGGTCTGGTCTGCATCCGGTCGTCGACCAATGTTTACAACCAGACCCTGCTGGCTTCGATCATAACCCACGAAGGCGTAGACGCGGCCAAGTCCTGGGCAGCAGGCATTGTTGCCAACATGGCGCGTGATCCGCAGGGCGGTGACACCGACCAACTGCGCGGCATCGTTTCTGGTGAATGCGATATCGCCGTGTCGAACACGTATTACTTTGCGCGTTCAATCCGCAAAGACGTCAAAGGTCTTTCGGCTGATCGCGACATGATCAGCTGGGTTTTCCCAAACCAGGACAGCTATGGCGCGCACATGAACCTATCGGGCGGCGGTGTTGCGGCGCACGCACCAAACAAGGAAAACGCCATCCTGTTCCTCGAATATCTGGCGAGCGATAAGGCGCAACAATACTTCTCGTCGGGCAACGACGAATACCCAGCCGTTCCAAGCGTAGAACTGGCCGAGTCGGTTGCCACACTGGGAGAGTTCAAGGCTGACGGAGTGAACCTGTCCGAAGTTGCCAAGAACATTCCCGAAGCACAGAAGATCTTTAACGAGGTTGGCTGGAAGTAATCTTCCAAATCGCTGACGGCTTTAAAGGGTGCGGAGTTTTCGCACCCTTTTTTTGTTTGTATTTTGTTTTATTCGAAGTATTTTTTTCTTATCTGAGAATTTTTCCACCATGTGCTCTATGCTTGATACCCTTTCAAACCGCCTTGCCAATCGACTGAATGAGCTGCGTCGCGGGCGCGGGTGGTCTCTGGACCAGCTGTCTGAGCACAGCGGCATCAGCCGTGCCACTCTGTCACGTATGGAGAAGGGCGATGTCAGCCCAACGGCAGAAAACCTTGGTCGTCTCTGTGCCGCGTATGACCTGCCAATGTCACGCCTACTCATGATGGTCGAGGACAGTTTTGATCCCAAGATCCCGCTTGAACGTCAGACCGAATGGAGCGATCCCGAAACAGGCTACACCCGCCGCGCGGTTTCACCCCCCGCAAATGGTCTGAACGCCGAGGTCGTTGAAGGCCATCTGCCCCGGAACACGGTCATTACCTATGATACGCCTCCCAAATCGGGGCAAGAGCATCACCTGATACTGATAGATGGAGCTCTTACGCTGACCGTCGATGGAACGCCGCACAGCCTGAGCGCAGGGGATTGTCTACGCTATCACTTGTCTGGCCCGACCCGGTTCGAAACAGGCGTGGCACGGGGTGCCCGATATCTTCTGGTGCTGGTATGATCACACGTCTGACCGGTTCCGATTTTGACGCAGCACTGGATGATCTGACCGATGTTTTGCACGCCTGTGTCCATGATGGGGCCAGTATTGGCTTTATCCTGCCATTTACTCTGGAAGACGCGCGGTCCTATTGGCAGCAGAACGTGCAGCCCGGTTTAACCGCGGGTGCATTGGACGTCTTTGCAGCGTATGATGGCCCACGCGTTTTAGGCACCGCGCAGTTGATCCCGGCCACGATGCCCAACCAACCCCATCGCGCCGATGTGGCAAAGCTTTTGGTTCACCCAAACGCCCGGCGTCGTGGATATGGCCGTGCTTTGATGGAGGTATTGTTTCAACGCGCCCGCGACTTGCACCGCACGATGCTGGTATTGGACACGCGCAGCACCGATCCCTCCCGGCTGCTGTATCAAAGCCTCGGGTTTCAGATTGCAGGGGAAGTACCGAATTATTGCCGCAACCCGTTCGAACCCAGGTTGGAGCCGACAACTTACATGTACAAAGACCTGTCCGCCTGAAGGTGGCGGCGCGACTACTCTGCTGCAGTGACCTTTTCGGGAAACTTGTTTGGCAGCAACCCCAAACCACGCGCGTGCCGAATATCAGCCAGAAGGTCACGCTCGGCCGCTTCAAACAGATCCTCAGGGTCATCCAGAACGAAATACCCCATCTGGTGCATGTCGATCCGGTACGGCGTGCGCAGGATGGTCAGGATGTCAAACGGGTCCCGGTCCGGGATGTCGCTGCTCACGGCATAAACCAGCTCGGTCGGCGAAGACGCCAGTCCCGATCCCAACGCTTTGATCTGGCCGTCCTGGCGGCGCAAACCGAACTCGATGGAAAACCAGTACAGCCTGATCAGCCAGGCATAATCGGCATCCGTCGCCTGCTGACCTGCCCGCCCGATGGCATGGCTGAACGCGGCAAAGCGCGGGTCGCTCAGCAAAGGGGTGTGTCCGAAGATCTCATGAAAGATATCCGGCTCTTCAATATAGTCGAAATCCTCACGTGACCGGATAAAGGACGCTGCGGGAAAGACGCGATCCGCCAGCATACCAAAAAACGTCTTGAATCCGATCAGGGCCGGAACCGGCTGTACCCGCCACCCCGTCATGTCCAGCAACCGATCCGAGATATCCGCGCAGGACGGTACCTTGGTCTTCGGCAAATCCAGCCGGGCAAGACCGTCCAGATATTCGCGCGCCATATAACGCTGCACATTCTCCTGTTGCGCTGCATATAGATCCGTCCAGACAGCGTTTTCTTCATCTGTATAGGCAATGTGGCCACGCGCGTCGGCGATCTTGGCGACGTATTTGGTCGATTTAGGCATCCGTATCCTCCTGCTTGGAAACAGGATACCGCGCCAAGCCCGGCAGATTTGTTTTGATAAATGGTAATTCTGCACTAAAATGAACGAAATAATTCATCTTCTCTCAATCGGTGCAACAAATGCTCCATTCTGCCGACATCGATATCCTGCGAGAGCTTCAGATCAGTGGACGTCTGTCGATGCAGGAGCTGGCAGATCGGACCGGGTTGTCGGCCTCGCAATGCTGGCGACGTGTACGCGATCTTGAAGCAAGCGGAGTGGTTACAGGATATCGCGCGCAAGTCCCCGCCAAGGCGGTTGGCCTGAATGCCATCGCCTATGTTCATGTTGCACTCAAGGACCATCAGGAAAAAAGCATCGCCGATTTCCTCCGTCTAGTCGAAACTGAACCGCAGATCGTCGAATGTGCCTCGATCACCGGGGATCATGATTTCATTCTGAAAGTCTATGCCAAGACGCCCGAAGATCTGGAGATTTTCATAATGCAGCGCCTGTTGAAATCCGGCCTTGTCCGCGACACCCGCAGCAACTTCGTTCTACGGCAAACTAAGACCCGCGGACCATTGCCCATCCTTTAACGGTGTACGGTTGTGCGCGTTTTTGATTGTGTCCCACCCGGTAGAAAAGCGAACCTCAGTTAAAGCAAAACCACGAGGCGGATACCCTTGTGAAGTCAAAGATCAGTCTCAAGCAACTGCAGGCTCTGAAAGCGGTAACTCGGCTTGGTAGCTTCACTCTGGCCGCAAAAGATCTGAGTGTCTCTCAGCCAACCGTTTCCAATTTGGTCGTCTCGCTCGAGCAACAGTATCAATGTCGTCTGCTTGATCGATCAGGGACCACAGTCACGCCAACGCCGCTACTCAACACGATCAGAACCGCGACGAGATCAACGTGATCGTTTATCTGGGTCATGGTAAACCGATGCAGGGTGTTCCGGCGGAGCCCAAGACTGTTTCGTTCATCTCGGACGACGTACTGGCCCGCGACATCGCATACGCACCAAACTGTTCTTCGCACCCAAGCATCCGTACACACATGCCCTGCTCAGCGCGATTCCAACTGCTGACCCGGATGCAGTGTTCGATCCGATCCGGTTGCAGGGTGAGATTCCAAATCCGCTGGCTGCCCCTTCCGGATGCCGGTTCCATACACGCTGTCTGTTTGCAAAAGAACGATGCAGTTCGGAACAGCCCGAATGGCGCGAGCATGAGCCAGAACATTTTGCAGCGTGCCACTATGCCGACGCGTTCGACTTCAGTCGGAAACGCAACAGCTGACCCAGTAGCGCTTAAGCTTTGTTCACAAACGAAAAACCCGGCCACCTGAGGGGCCGGGTTTTCTGTTTTTCCAATCTAAGACTGGCTTCAGAAGTGAGCCGACTTCGTGCCCGCCGGTTTTTCCATCGGAGGGGCGAACTTTGTAAGATCGATGCCTTCAACAGCGGTCTTGTATTCGTCGATATTGGGCGTCCGACCCAAGATGGCCGACAACACCACAACCGGGGTCGAAGCCAGCAGGCTTTCGCCTTTCTTGTCGGGCGCATCTGCCACGACGCGGCCCTGGAACAGACGGGTCGAGGTGGCAAGAACCGTGTCACCCTTGGCGGCTTTCTCCTGGTTGCCCATGCAGAGGTTACAGCCCGGACGTTCCAGGTACAGAATGTTCTCGTACTCGGTACGTGCTTGCTGTTTCGGGAACAGGTCGTCGAATTCGAAGCCCGAGTATTTCTCGAGCACTTCCCAGTCGCCCTCTTCCTTCAGTTCGTCGATGATGTTGTAGGTCGGGGCCGCGACCACCAGCGGTGCCTTGAATTCGACTTTACCGGCTTCCTTCTCAAGGTTCTTCAACATCTGGGCGACAATCTTGATGTCACCTTTGTGCACCATGCACGAACCAACAAAACCCAGATCCACATGCTTTTCAGCATTGTAGTACGAGATCGGGCGGATCGTATCGTGAGTGTAACGCTTGGAGACATCGGAGTTGTTGACATCCGGGTCGGCGATCATCGGCTCTACGATTTGATCCAGATCGACGACAACCTCAGCGAAATATTTCGCGTTGTCATCGGGTTGCAGAGCAGGTTTTTCACCCGATTTGATCCCGGCGATGCGCGCATCCGCGATATCGATCAGCTTTTGCAGCATACCGTTTTCATGCTCCATGCCCTTGTCGATCATGATCTGGATACGCGACTTGGCCAGCTCCAGCGAGCCGATCAAAGTCTCATCATTCGAGATACAGACCGAGGCCTTGGCTTTCATCTCGGCAGTCCAGTCGGTGAAGGTGAAAGCCTGGTCCGCCAACAGCGTCCCGATATGCACTTCGATCACACGGCCCTGGAAAACGTTGTCGCCATGCTGTTCCAGCATCTGCGCTTGTGTTGCGTGCACCACATCGCGGAAATCCATATGATCCGCCATTTTGCCTTTGAAGGTTACTTTGACCGATTCCGGGATCGGCATCGAGGCTTCGCCGGTCGCGAGCGCCAATGCCACGGTCCCCGAGTCCGCACCAAAGGCCACGCCCTTGGACATACGGGTGTGGCTATCGCCACCGATGATGACAGACCAGTCATCCACGGTGATGTCGTTCAGCACCTTGTGGATCACGTCAGTCATCGAATGATAGACGCCTTTCGGGTCACGCCCCGTGACGAGGCCGAAGTCATTCATGAATTTCATCAGGCGCGGCGTATTGGCCTGCGCTTTCGCATCCCAGACTGACGCAGTGTGACAGCCCGACTGATAAGCTCCATCAACGATCGGGGACACGACGGTGGCGGCCATCGCCTCAAGTTCTTGCATGGTCATCAGGCCGGTGGTGTCCTGCGACCCCACGATGTTGACCTTCACGCGCACGTCCGAACCTGCGTGCAGGGTCTTGCCCGGCGTTGTGCCCACGGCGTTCTTGTTGAAAATCTTCTCGACCGCGGACAGGCCCTGGCCGTCGTGGCTGATTTCTTTGGATGGTGCAAAAACCAGCGGCGCTTCGACGCCCAGTGTTTCGGCCGCTAATGTCTGCAGCTTCTTGCCAAAGACGATGGCGTAAGAACCACCAGCCTTCATGAATTCCACTTTTTGGGGAGTGAAAGACGAGGACACGTCGACCAGTTCGTCGCCATCTTCACTTAGCAGTTTGTGGTCTTTGGTGTTGATCTTCAGAACCGTACCTGTGGCGACCGAATACTTCTCTTCAAGGATCGGGTTGCCGTCGTTGTTCAGGATCGCGTTGCCGTCTTCGTCCACCTTCTTGACCCAGTTTTTCAGGTCAAGACCGATGCCACCGGTTACACCAACGGTGGTCAGGAAGATTGGCGAGATGCCGTTCGTGCCCGCGACGATTGGGGCGAAGTTGACGAACGGCACATAGGGGCTGGCCTGTTTACCGGTCCAAAGCGCCACGTTGTTCACGCCGGACATACGCGACGAGCCCACGCCCATGGTCCCCTTTTCAGCGATCAGCATGACGCGTTTACCAGGGTGCTGAAGCTTCAGATCCTGGATTTCCTGCTGCGCTTTCTCCGAGATAAGGCATTTGCCGTGCAGTTCGCGATCAGCACGCGAGTGCGCTTGGTTGCCCGGCGACAGCAGGTCAGTGGAGATGTCGCCTTCGGCAGCAACATATGTGACGATTTCGATTTCCTCGTCGATGTCGGGCAGCTTGGTGAAAAATTCGGCCTTGGCATAGCTTTCCAGGATGTCCCGCGCGATTGCGTTTCCTGCATCAAGCGCGGCCTTCAGACGGTCGGTATCAGCATCATAGAGGAAGACCTGCGTTTTCAGCACCTCGGCCGCGTTGCCAGCAATTGCAGCGTCATCACCCAGAGCAAGATCCAGAAGAACCTCGACCGAGGGACCACCTTTCATATGCGACAGCAATTCGAACGCAAAGTCCTGCGAGATTTCTTCGACGTCCGCTTCGCCCAGAATGATCTCTTTCAGAAAGCGGGCTTTTTCACCGGCGGCGCTGGTTGTACCGGGTAGCGTGTTATAGATGAAGAAGTTCAGCGAATCCGCGCGGTGTGCGTTTTGGGGATCGCGAATCTGATCAATGACCTCTTTCGCCAAGGCCCCATCGTCGATGGGTTTAGGGTTCAGGCCCTGCTCTTTGCGAGACTCGATTTCGTTCAGATATTCAGTATAGAGGCTCATGACGTGTCCGACCATTTAGCTGGGTGTACCGGTGGTGATAAGACCGGCAGTTTCTATTTGTATGCGGCGGTATACTAAAAGTACAGCTCATGCAAGTCTTCCACCTGCGACCCGGTGTCCTGAGCCGATTTCAAACCTGCCCAGATCCCGGTGGATCTGGCCGGTACGGGACCAGGAAAAAGTGGTCTGCTAAGTCGGATCGTCCCCAAAAGCTGAAATCAACGCCTGCGCCAACGGCAAAGAGGAGTAGCCCAACCGAGATGGGGTTAACCCCATCCGAAGAACGACCATATCATGAGACGGGAAAACACCGATGAACTGACCATCGTGCCCCTGCAGCCAATACGCGTCTTCAAAGGGCGGGAAATCTCCCGGAGGCTCCAGCCAAAGATGCCCCTTGGCATAGCGCCCGTCTGATGCAGCAACCGGCTCAACCATCCAGTCCACAAACCCTTCGGGCAAGATCCGGGCATTGTCCCAAACCCCCTTTTGCAACAAAAGTTGACCAAACTTGGCCCAGTCACGGGCTGTTGCATACAAATAGCTGGACCCGATGAACGTGTCGCTGACATCCGTTTCAAGGATCGCCGAGGTCATACCCAGCGGCTCAAACAACGCGGTCTGCGGATATACCAGCCCACCATCAGGCAAGTGATCCTGCCACACCCGCGACAGAATTGTGGTTGTCCCCGAGGAGTAATTGAAATCCGTACCCGCTTTGGCTTCGGGTGCCCGATCCGCTGCAAAGCCAGCCATATCATTGCTGAGATACAGCATCCGCGTCACGTCCGAGACATCGCCATATTCCTCATCCCATTGCAATCCGCTGGTCATCGACAACATATCGGCCACGGTAATGTCCCGGCGGGTGTCCTCGGCCCAATCCGGAAAGCTGTCGACCAGGTTATCCGAT
Organism: Ruegeria sp. 6PALISEP08; assembly: GCF_001238295.1. Taxonomy (GTDB): domain Bacteria; phylum Pseudomonadota; class Alphaproteobacteria; order Rhodobacterales; family Rhodobacteraceae; genus Ruegeria. The sequence continues at coordinate 22,547 of NZ_LGXZ01000021.1, read as the reverse complement.
AGGTTCATCCGACCGGCTTCAATCAATGTACCGATCAGCCCAGCCGTGACTGTCTTGGTCATAGACCAACCCAGCAAAGGCGTTTGCGCGTCGAACCCGTCGGCATAATTTTCTGCAACAATGCGCCCGTTTCGAACCACGACTACGGCGCGGTAACCTTCGCCCAGCAAACTCTTGTCGGACATGACGGTCTGAATCTGTTGGTCCTGTGACAGGGCAACATCGTTGCCTTCTGGCCAAAGGCCCACAGCTGAACGGGTGGGTGCAACAAGCGACTGATCACTCAAGGCCGCATCATGAACATTTGTGCAGCCCAGCCCTTCGCGGAACTGCGATGTCGCGGGGGCAAAGAACCGAAACAGCCGCGCCTGAACTGTTTGCGCTTCTCGGTCAACGTCGATCGAGACCTGTTTGAGCAACGGATGCCCCGGGGCTTGCACATCCACCGACAGCACCTCTTGTGGATCGCGCCCGGCAATAAAGACGTTCGAACAAACGATTTTTGCAGAGTAGTTCGTGCCGACCTTCAACAGGTCAGGTGGCGCAATCAGAAGATAGCCGACCAGCCCCAGACCGCCCAGAACAACCAGCCCGGCAATTACTTTCAATAGTTTTCCAAACATCCGCAAGAACTGCCTTTGCTGCTGTCTTTTCAAAAAACGTTAGATGCAATCGGGCCGGTTTTTCTACACTTCCGTTTACTCCGTCACAACTGGATCCATGGACGTCCGCTAGGACAATACGTTGACGCCCAAAGTCAATGACCGTCCAGCCTTGGTTTAGCAAGCAGTGCGCCTTTTCACTAACCCAAAAGTGCGACATGTATCCGCCAGTGCCGCTGTAAAGAGAAGCGGCGCTCGAACACGCAAAACCAGACTCATTCAGAACCCAGTCGCGTTGTAGATCCCCGTCGAGATCCACCCTTTCAACCGCGCCCCAATCCAAGTCAAACTGACCGTTGTTGAACTCTGCGCAGGCCTGTGCCGCCAGATCAACCTTTGCCCGCAAACCGGTGGGAAGTTGCGAAACGTCAGCCGCGAAAAGCTGGTGAATTTCAAATTAGAACCGAAACAAGCACAATCCCGGAAACCAAACCTTTCAACTGGCGCACTATTTTGGAAGCCGGTTGGAAGGCTGCATCAATTGCATTGATCATACCTGTAGTCCCCGTACTCCAGCCAGTTCGCCGAGCCCTCGCTAAAAATCAGAAACTCGGACCTGTCCTCCCCAAGCAGGGCGACGACAAATCCGGCGGGCGGCACAGAGTTTCCGAAGTAACTGTAGGCCGTCATGGCTCTGATCGACTCGCCGTTGACCGTTACTCGTGCGTCCCACTCTCCCTCTGGATTGTCCAGAATTACATATTCGATCTGGCGTTTTATCGCTCCGCCACCACAATAGACAATGCCTTCGGGCGCTTCGTAGGAGGCCCCCTGGCTAGCACCTGACTCGCAGGCGGAACGAAGGGACCGAATTGCCGCGCCGGAACCTTTCAAGTCAAAGATTCCATAGCTGACATCTTGATCAATCATCGACAGATTAACCGATGCATTGGCCGCAAGCTGGTCCAGTACAAAACCATAGTCCTGCTGACTATTGAAACTGACCTCGACGGGATAGTTGTCGACGATCTGCACGGCAGCGTTTTCTGCGCCAACCTGATATGCCCCAACTTCGGTGGTGCCGTTCTTCAAAAACCGAATGGAAAGCCCTTGCTTCTGCACAATGTCCTGGCTGTCCTCATATCCAGCCGGAGCAAAGCGGATACGGTCACACTGAAGTTCCAGCGTCATGTTTCCGGTCTGAATAAATGCATTGGGATTAGGCCCGGAGTTGAACGACCACTCCGCCGATGCTGTGGTCGCCATTGCCATCATCAACGCTCCAATGGAAATCGTTTTGAACCTCATTTTTTCTCTCCATGGTGTTACGTTTCGCGCAGTCATTCAGCAGAGATTCCGGCCCGCCGCCCAGGCAACCAGGTTAGGAAACAGGTTCGCCGTATTCGTTTGCGCCTTCTTGGGAAGGTCGCGTCAGCCACCAGATCATCAGGACAGACAGAACCAATTGAAGAATTGAGACAACAACAATCCCGGTCACGCCCAGGACTGCCGCGGGTCCTCGCAATGCATCGGGGTTTTCCGTCCCTTGCTCCAATACCGAGAAGAACGCCACCCCACCCAGCATAACAAAAAGCGTTGTAATGCTGAGCGCCATCGGCAGCAGCAAATACCAGCCAGGTCGCCCTGTATCATGTAACCTCCGCCAACCGGCGGCCACCATTGGTATGAGAACGGCCAGTTGGAAAACAGAGGACAGAACCCGAGATCCCTGTCCTGTTTCGGGATCGGTCCCGAATATGATTGTGTCCAGCACAGCTAAAGCGGCACTCACGAGAACCACAAACAAGAAGAACCACCAGTATTCTGAGCGTATAGCCCGACCGGAGAACTGGAAGTATTTCGAGAAACACGTCTTAACGGCTTCACCAAATCCCATCTTTCAATCCCTTTATTGTTTCTGTGCGGCCTCAAATCGCTTCGCCGCTCAGGGGAACACACTCGCAGCTCCCACTTACTTTTTGTTTGAACGCAGAGGCCTATCGTACGAGAGCGTAGAGAAATTTACGCGCGGAAAAAATATTGATTTATTAAAAATTAGATTCAAACATGCGAATTCGACACAACTTTATTATACCTCCGTTGTTGTCGTTGCTGCTCGCTGTGCCGAGCCCTTCAGACTGCTGGAGTGAGTGCTGGCGGTGGGAAGGCACTTTACAATGATTGAGCGCTGGGAGGACGCGATGCTTAGACTTAACGTACTCGCCCTCTGTCCAGAATTTGCTCTAGCATTTGCTAGTGACGTCATTCGGCCTTCACACGTTATTGTCGGCCCCGATAGTCAACGAAATATCGTCCCGCCGACCAAGCGCCCCGCGGGAAGTTTTGGGAAAGGTAGTCTCAGGATCAAGGTATGTTCAATTGGCTGCACAGACGCGGGAGCTTCAAACAAGCGCATCCAATTTCACTAATTTCAAGGGAACCAGAGGGAGAAGAAAATGACTAACAAGACGGTGATGATTGCAGGCGCGACATGTTTCGCACTGCTTGCGGCCTGCGACGACACGAGTACATCAAGCGCGTCCGCCGAGCTCACGCCGGCTCAGCAGGCGTGTTTGCGAGATGTAGCTAACACGACGAACAATTCGCAAGTCGTGGTGCTCTCATCCGCGTTTAGCGAGGCGGGAACACAGGTCACAGTCGGCGTTGGCGAGGATCGTGCTCCTTGGAATTGCATTGCTTACAGTGATGGCGCGACAGCTGGTATCGAGTTCCTTGGCGACGAAGGCGCATTGTGAGCAGTCTGCTGCATAGCCGATAACGGCTGCGCAGCACTGGCTCGCTCTTCGGGTAGTTCGATTTGGTTTGTAGAATGTCCTGCCGTTACGCGAATTGAAAACAGCTTGCGAAATACAGCCACGGCGGCAATCACACGGCTTGGAAACGAGATTGCCGACAATCTGATTACGCCGGGCATGCGCGACCGGTTTCAACAAGAGATTGTCGCGCTAGCAGGTAACCGTGTTTGCGTCGAGGTCGCGCGCTCCGGAGGCAAATTTGGCTCGCCACAAACCGAGGTTAAGCTCAAGGCCAACCCAAAGGCCAAGGTTCATGATGTGCTCAGCGAGGGCGAGCAGACCTCTGCGGCACTGGCTTCCTACCTTACAGAATTAGCCAACGCAGCGCGTAACTCAGCACTTGTGTTTGATGGCCCCGTTTCCTCGCTTGATCATCGTTGGCGTTCGAAGGTCACTAAACACCTAGAATATCATACAATCTGCGCCCGAGGGCAGCGGCGTTAATCCTTCAGGCAAGGTGGGTGTGTAGTCGAACGTAACAATCTTCGCTCCGCTGTCGAACGCCACGAACAGTTGGCTTGATCCCGGCCTGATAGCGATGCCTTCCGGATCGGTTCCGAACTCCAACAAGCTTTTCTGGGCGAGCAGTTGGCCATCAGCCGTGAACTCATACAGGCTGTTTGACCCTTCCCAGTCATCAACAATCAACATGTGGTCGGTGCGTGGATCAATCGCGATGCCCTGCGCCTCGCTTAACGGAGGAGAGAGTTTCATGGTATCCAACCTCGCCGTGAGGGCACCCTCTGAAGGGAACCAGGACAATTGTTCGGGGTCGTCTTCTACGGTCACGATCTGCCCCATAGCATTGATCGCGATCCCTTCCGTGTCAGCAAATCCACCTTCCAGTTCAAAGGGCGCTCCTAAAGGCTCTCCGTCCTTGGTAACTCGTTGAAGCCTGCCAAGACCATCTCCCAGCAACAAGTGATCCCCTTCAACAGCAATTGCTTTGATCCGGAAGAGATCGCTGGATATGCGTCTCAATTCATCGCCTTGCAATGTGACAAGAACTGCCTCGGGCCCTTGATTCGCGATCCACAACCCACAAAAGGTTGGGTCGTAATCGAGACTTGCGGGTTGATTTAGTTCGTAGCGCCCGGTTTCGCTGAGCTGCAATGCAATGGCCGGGGAAGACACGGCGCAGATCAGTAAGGCTATGGTCCTCGCAAACACTCAGGATGCTCCTAAAATTTGCTTCAGAATAGTGGGACAGTATCGCGACAGGTCAATACAAAGAGTACTTACACTCCTTAAACCAGAGAGCATCACATTATCAGAACAGAGAGACTTAGAACGCGGAAACTGGTTGCGAACGGTGTGGTTCGATGCATTTGGGTTGTGCCGGGTACGTTTGAACTGGGTTTGCGAAAAATTCGCGAACGGACAACATGGCGTTTGTCGGATTTGCGAAATCAACACTAACAAACGAAACAACCTCAAGCTCCTTAGAAGAAACTTGCAATCGTATGCTTGTGCGTAGTCACCTAAGGCATGGGGTTGGAGGAAGCCTATGGCGCAATTGAAGTTCGTGGTTAGTGTTTGTTGTGCGATGTTTCTTGTCGCTTGCGCTCCAAAAACCCGCACATATGAAAAGACGGTATCGGCTGCGCTACCGGTAAATTCGGGCACAGCTTTGGGTCAGGCGGCCAATCGCCTTGGGGACCCCAAAGACGGACGATCAGGCATCAAGCTGATCAGTGATGGAGAAGAAGCGCTCGTTTCACGGCTGCTGATGGCCGCTGCGGCCGAGCAAACGATAGACGCGCAATACTACCTTCTGCACAACGACCCCACGGGTCACCTTTTTGCGGCCAGTCTTTTGCAGGCAGCCGATCGGGGTGTTCGTGTCCGATTGTTGCTGGATGACATGGATACGTCTAGCTATGACGCGATGACGGCCGCATTGGACGATCACAAGAATATTGAAATTAGGCTGTTCAATCCGTTCTGGCGAGATCAGAGCCTTCTGATCGCGGGTCTGACAGATTTCAAACGCATCAATCGCAGAATGCACAACAAGTCCATGACGGCAGACAACGTGTTCACGATTGTCGGTGGGAGAAACATCGGTGCCGAGTATTTTCTGGCGCGGGAAGAAATGAACTACGCTGATCTAGACGTGCTGGCCGCAGGCCCCGTTGTACGCGAGGTGTCACGTAGCTTTGACACTTACTGGAACAGTGAGTTCGCCGTCCCGGCCAACGTGGTCGTTGGAGAACCCGAAGAATTTGACCTTAGCGATGCACGAAGCAGGTTAAATGAACTCGTCGAGGAAGCGAAGCAAACGCAGTACGGCGCAGCCCTCAGAAAGTCAGCAAAAGAGAACTTCGCAGATGGAGCCCTGTCACTGGATTGGCTGCCTGCGAAACTTTATGCTGATCCGCCTTCAAAAGCCGCGGGTCTAGAGAATTCAGACCCCGTCCTGGCATCTCAGTTGCTTCCATATTTTGAGAATGCCAGCAGTGAGGTGAATATCGTGTCCGCCTATTTCGTGCCGCGCAACAACGGTGTGAAATGGCTGACAGAACTGGAGAACCGCGGGGTCGACGTAAAGGTCGTAACCAATTCGCTTGCATCTAACGACGTCGCACCCGTTTACGCGCACTACGCCAAGAAACGCCGAGCACTTTTACGCGGTGGAGTAGAACTCTATGAGCTGCGACCCGACGCCTATCAGGTCCAACGCCGCGGTATTAACTGGGCTCAATCAAGGTCAGGCCTGCACTCCAAAGCATTTGCAGTTGATGACCGGTACTTGTTCGTAGGGTCGTTCAACTGGGACCCACGATCTGTCAACATCAACACCGAGATGGGAATTCTGATTGACTCGCCAGCATTGACTGCACAGACCATGGGTGCCTTGGACGACGTGCTACCCGCATACACATATAACGTGACACTCGAGCAAGCTGGTCAGCTTAAATGGACGACAAGAGATGATGATGGCAACGTCCTTGAATATCAATCCGAACCGACAGGATCAGCCTGGGATCACATAGTTTCCGGTTTCCTAAGTATTTTACCAATTGGGTCCCAGCTTTAGGTTTGTTGGGAAATACTTTGACGGCTTGTCTCCCTACTTGGGGACACGACTAGACTGAAAGGGATTTCACTCTGAAGCATTTCAGCACCTCGCTTGGGCGACCTTCAGTAGAAATCAATCTCGCTTACATCTAGGCGGGCCTCATGATCGCGCCCGTATAGCCTTAACCGCTAGGTGAGCGCGTCCAAAACTGGCGCGCTCACTTTGCTTGGTATTGCCTGTCACTACAGGGTTAAGAGCGATGCATTACTCTGCGGCAACAGCTTCCTCGTCCAGTGCCGGGTAGTCGATGTACCCTTTTTCATTTCCGCCGTAGAGAGTGGCTGGATCGAGCTCATTCAGTGCGGCGTCTTTCTCCAGCCGGTTGACAAGATCCGGGTTGGAAATAAACGGCCGGCCAAAGGCCACCAGATCGACGGCGCCGGTATCAACCGCTTCAATCGCCATGTCTCGGTCGTAAGCGTTGTTGCCCATTTTCGCACCGTCAAACAATTCATAGAGCGCCTTCAGATCGCCACCTTCCGGAATATCGCGCGGGCCGCCGGTCTGTCCCTCCACAAGATGGAGATAGGCCAGCCCATAGCCATTCAGCAAATTGACCGCATGGGTGAATGTCGCCTGCGGGTCGCTGTCGGAGATGTTGTTGGCGTCCGAGAATGGGCTGAGGCGGACACCAACGCGGTCGGCGCCCCAGACATCGACAACCACGTCCATGACCTCTTTCAGGAACCGTGCTCTATTCTCGACTGCTCCGCCATATTCGTCTTCACGCTTGTTGGATTCGTCCCGCAGGAATTGATCGATAAGGTATCCGTTGGCTGCGTGGACCTCGACACCGTCGAAACCGGCCTCTTTGGCGTTTTCTGCGGCCCTCCGGTAGTCGGCAACGATGCCAGAAATTTCATCGATGGTCAGAGCCCGCGGTTCAGATGTTTCAACAAACTGCTCACCATCAAACGTCTTGGCCTTAGCGCCAATTGCGGATGGTGCAACAGGGGCGCCACCATCGTGCTGCAAACTGGTATGCGAAATCCGGCCCACATGCCAAAGCTGGATTACGATCTTCCCGTCCTTGGCATGGACGGCCTCAGTCACTTTTTTCCAGCCGTCGATCTGTGCTTCGGAATAAATGCCGGGCGTCCAGGCATAGCCTTTTCCTTGGGGCGAGATTTGCGATGCTTCCGTGATGATCAATCCAGCACCTGCCCGCTGCGCGTAGTACTTGGCCTGCAATTCATGGACGCTGTCATCCTCGGCTCTTGCCCGGTTGCGGGTCAGTGGTGCCATGACAATGCGGTTTTTCAGCTCGATTGCACCAGCTTTGATGCCGGAGAACAGTTTTTCATCAGCCATTGCTGCTTCCTTCTTTGGTAAACTTCGTTCAGATATTATTGGACCAATCGGTCCAATATTAGGGTCACTGTCTCTTGTTTGAGTTTGTGTCAGGTTTCATTTCCTTATGGTGGCGGGGGCCTTATGGCGAAATCACCAACCGGGCTTGTTTCAGGGTTTGCGATATCTGCTCATCGGGAACGCCCGCCTTACGCAAGGCTAGCGTGCCAATTGCAAGGGAGGCATAGGCGCGTGCCTTGTCGAGTACCTGTCCCGGATCCGAAGGCTCAAGCGCTCTTGCAATAATCTCGTCAATACTCTCCAAATGCTGCCGCCCGAGAGCCGCCACTTCATCATCATGCGGAGCAAGCTCCGTAAGGCAATTGATCAGCATGCAGCCGTCACGACCACCTTGTGGGTTCGCCAAAGCTTCCATTATCGCACCAACGGGGTCATTTCCGCCCGCATCTGCAACGTCACGCAGATTTTTAAGACCACGCCTTGAATAGTGCCTGAGAGCTTTGTGAAACAAAGCCTGCTTGTTGCCGAACGTTCCATAGAAGCTGGACCGGCTCAAACCCATGGCCTTGGTCAGATCATCCACAGATGCGGTCTCGTAGCCCTTGTGCCAAAAAACGCACAAGGCTTTTTCCAAAGCCTCAGCTTCGTCAAAGGCGCGCGGCCTACCCGGGCCTGCGGGTGATTTGATGTCGCCAACTGCGTGAGTTTCTTTGCTCATGAGCAAGATGTGGAATGGTCGGTCCAGAAATTCAAGGTGGCGGTAGAGAATTTTTGGAATGGTCAGTCCGCATTGTGAACAGAGAAAGGAATTTAGGTCGGTAGAAATGCAAAACCTCCCCATCCCGCTTGGTGTCACACCAGTCTTAGGATCGGGACCTTTTGTCTTTTTGCGAGAGTGTCAGAAGAAGAGGATCGAGATCGTAGCAAAGAGAGTCCAACCTCAGTACTAGTTTCCAACATTGGACAGAGTGACTTGTGGCTTTGTCCAATGCGTTGTTGTTGATCCCTCACAAACCAGAGATTGGTTCGGTAGATCCATGGCCAATGCCCTCAGCTTGTGAGGATTACCACCCCAATGAGTAACAAAGCCACGAATTCAGAACTGGTTTTACGAGCATCAGTACGGCGGGCCATTGTAAGCAAACCAACAATAATTTCAGCGCGCTAGGTTAAAAAAGCGAGGTTAGCTGAAGTTAAGTTTGCCCAATGTGAACTTCTTAACTTTGGCTAGAACGATTTTTTGGCAGTATCGTTTCATGAGTTGTTAGTGAGTTCAGTGAGTAAGTAGATGTATTTGCATAATTTCGAGGGGCATTGTTGCGCCGTCAATGACATCCGGATGGATGATTTTGCGCGTGAGTATCCGTTGCTGGACGATGCCGGCGTGCACGCACAATGGCAGAAGGGCTCTTGGCAGATCACGCGGATAGCCGACATCTGGACAAGAACCGGGAAGGTACTTTCTTTGCCTTACAAAGGGGCCAACGCCTATCCATCTTTCCAGTTTGCTGAGGATGGAACCCCGCTTCCTTTGATGGAAAAAGTGTTGAAAGCCCTGCCACGTGAAATGACCCCGTGGCAATGCGCGTTCTGGTTAACCTCACCCAAATTGGAACTCGGAGGGGAAAGCCCGGCAATTCGCATTCAGACCGGCGATGACTGCATAGTCGATATCGCAGGCGAAGCTGGTGGTCTGATGGCAGCTTAGTATTGGGTTTTGGTCACTCATACGTCGTACAGCATCTGGTAAATTCGTGTCTCCCCTGCGTTTTCTGCCTCCGGCAAGAATAGCAAGATCAGGGCACTTACTCCAATCGCAGAGGCCCGTGTAGGAAACATGTCCGGGCTCTCTGACATCTCTGACTACAAGGTCCGAGTTTTTGAAGAAGAAACATCGCATCTCGATATCCCTGCCAAGGATGTGACCGGCTGGATCAAGGGGCACACACGCCGCAGCAGCGTTTGGTATCTGGTTCGAAAAATCGCCGGGTTGGCAGTTCGGGAGATTGAAGCAACGTCTGACAATGAGCAGGATGTGTAGCCAGATGACACCCAACAAAACGAGCAATGAGGAGCATCGGTGCTGAGCTCTCGTCTTTCTGCGCAGTTGCAAACTACTTGCACGGAAGGACGAGGTTGTTTGCAATATTAGAGCCTCTCCGGAAGATGCGCTCGCACGCCAGAGAACTGGCTTACCTAGGGCGATGAAGTATTATGCAAAGTTAGCCAATTGCCCGAGAGCGTCAGATACAAAGGGGAATGTCAGAAGAAGGGCCCAATGAGACGACCGAAGATGGTGCATCGAGATCAATGCCAGCTGATCAGTCGAGACGCGGAATCACATGTGGAGCTGCGGCGCATCTCGCCCGAAGCGCTGGTTGAAGCAGGACAATCGGGATGGATGCAATAACTATTCCTACTCGGGTAATTTCGCGGTCCACGCGCTCGTGCAGGAACCGGTGGCCACCTTCAAATTGCGGACATTAGCATTCGGGCCAAGTCGTCAGGCCTATCGATCATCACGTAGTGACCGAATGGCACCGAAATCGCCGTCCACCCCGGCTGATGCTGATATCGCTCGAAAAACGGTTGGCCAAGCCCTGGGACCCAGCCGGTGGCATAGATGTAGGTCAGCTTTAACACCTTTGCTCCGCCGCTCACCAGTTGAATCGGTTGCTCAAATGTCTTGAGTGGTTGCGCGACAGTTCGGCGGTCCACCCACGCACAGTCTGCTCCATTCACCGAAAAAGCCTCCGCTGGGCCCGGCGCGACTTTACCATCGACGGCACTATCACGAAGCCCTGCCGCGATATCCGCAGGCAAAACGTCCAAGGCAGCCTGCCCATCGCCCGGCACGAGCGCATCGAGGTACACAAGTGAGCGAATTTGGTCGGGCGCTCTATCCGCGACTCCGGTGACAACCATGCCGCCATAGCTATGACCGCACAAAACAATGTCGGAGAGTTCTTCGCACGTGATCACCCCCAGGACATCCTCGATATGCATGGCCAGATCGGTTTCGTCACTCACGAGGTGAGCACGTTCACCCAACCCTGTCAGTGTCGGGGTGAAAACGTCGTGGCCCTCCCTGCGCAGAAGCGCGGCTACGCGCGCCCAGCACCATCCCCCTTGCCACGCTCCATGGACCAAAACAAATGTCGCCATAACCCGCCCAACTCCGTCGATACTGTAATGACATTAGATTCAACAGGGCCGCCTCGTCCACATCATCGTTTGGACGTTCAGCGCCGATCCCCTGCATATCCACACGGCTCTCGAACCCTCTAATCAAATGGCCATACTAAAATCATAAATTACGATTTGATTATACATTATGTATGAGTATCCTCCCACATAGAGATAGCATGTGGAGCGAAGCCGCAGGAGGTATTGGTGGGTCACGTTAAGTCGTTAGTCGCGATTTCGCTAACTGCATTGGTAACAATATTCCCCAACCCAAGTGTCGCAAACGAAATCTCAGAGCAGATTGCTTCTCTACTCGGTGCCAAGTTGGACGTGAGTAACACGCTACCTGACAGCAAGAGCTTAGATGCTGAAATCCTAGTGCCGCGTTTTTACGAAGAGAGGGACTTCACTCCTGCGTGGGCACGCGATGTATTGTCGGACGAACTCTTTGATGAGTTGGATAGTGCAATAGAACAGGGTTTCAGACCAGAAGACTTTGACTTAGCGGAACTTCAAGCCGCATTTAAGGCCGCCCAAAGTGGGGATGTCTCTAATCAAGCATTGTTCGATATTCTGGCAACTGACGCTGCCGTGAAACTGGTTCATCATTTGGTGTTCGGGAAAGTTGACCCAAATGCACTGGACGACGATTGGAACTTCTCAAAACCGGTAATTCAACAAGACCCAGCCGTTGTCCTGAATCAGTTTCTTCAAGGTGAAGGTTTTAGCGCGTTAATCGAACGCATCGATATCGACAATGCGCAGTATACGATGCTTGTCGAAGCACTGAGTAAGTATAGGGCCATTGCTTTACAGGGCGGTTGGACCAATGTTCCGGATGAAACCGTTCTTAAACCAGAAATGGTAGATCCTGCCGTCGCTAAGCTGCGCGAAAGGCTGGCGGCAGAAGGCTACGTTGAAACAAGCAGTTCTTCTGAAGATGGCGAAAACGGCACAAACCCAGCTTGGGTTTACGACGATAGCTTGGTGAAATTAGTCAAATCTTTTCAGAGTCGGCATGGATTGGAAGCCGATGGGGTCATTGGCGGGAAGACGTTCGCATCGCTCAACAAACCGGTGGCAGATCGCATAAACAAGCTGCGTCTCAGCTTGGAACGCGGCCGCTGGCTTATGCGGGAAGTCGACGACGAATTCGTGCTGGTGAACATTGCAGGAGCCCGCACATATTTGGTCACATCGGATGGCACGCTTTGGACCACTAGATCAATCACAGGGTCAGCCTATCGAAAGACCCCGGTGTTCCGAGACGAAATCAAGTACATGGAATTCAATCCCACCTGGACCGTTCCCGCCTCGATTTTTCGCAAAGACAAACTTTCGCGCATCCGCAAGGATCCAGCCTATCTGACACGCAACAACTATGTCGTTCGGAACAAGGATGGCCAGACAATCCCCCCAAACGCTGTAAACTGGGGGGCGAAGAACCCCGGCGTGACCCTGGTTCAGCAACCGGGCCCGGACAATGCACTGGGTTTGGTTAAGTTCATGTTTCCAAACAAATACGCTGTATACTTGCACGACACAAACGACAAAACCCTTTTTGACCGAAACGAGAGAAATCTCAGTTCCGGCTGCGTTCGCCTTGAGTATCCGTTCGAGTTCGCGAGCCTTCTGATGGAGGGAGAGCCAGATTGGAGCCGACAGAAGATGCAGTCCATTCTGGATAGCGGGAAGACAACGCGCGTTGATCTACCTGAGCCAATGCCAGTTCTTTTAACATACTGGACAGCGTGGGTCGAAGACGGGGTCGTTCATTTCCGCGAGGACCCATACGAGCGGGATGCTCGTATCCTGGCAGCTTTGGACCGATGAGCACGAAGTGCACGGCGCGAGAGAACCGAATTATGTGCCCAACTTGTCCAGTAGTTTGGCAAACGCCGAATTAAAGATAGACAAAACGGCGTAGGCGACGACAGGGGGATGCATGAGGACTTGGCTGTTTAGAACAATTGGGATTGTCGTACTACTTGTGTTTGCAACAATCGCATTTGTTTGGTTGCTACTTGCTGCTCCGCTATTCTCGGGGATGCGACGTGACCTGGTCGAAAAAGTCCTTTCAGAACAAATCGGACAACCGATTGTGGTCAATGACGATGTAAGTATCGCGCTTGGTCGCATTACCCACATTTACGTCGGTGGTGTGGTTATCCCGAGCCAAACTATGCCGGAAACATCTCTTGCAGAATTGAACCTTCTGGAACTGGAATTGGATGTTGCTGCTTTGGCCAATCGGCGTCTGCACTTTGATAACCTCGTCGTTGACGGTCTCCAGGCGAATTTCCTTACAGCTGCTGACGGCACTACAAGTTGGCGAAAAGGCCGACCGACGCCAAATCCTGAACCCGAAAACGCCACGGAAGAGGACAATCAAGAAGATATAGCTGAGACAGGCGGGTCCAATGAGAGTGACTCAGAAGGTAGCGGGATCCTCTCATTTCTGAGCGACAAGAATGTAAGTTTCACATCCATTGGTTTGAACATTGATGATCAAACATCTGGCTTTTCGTTCGTGTTTGACCTCCAGTCTCTCGCTCTGGAACAGGTAGACCAAGGTCAAAGAACAAAGGTCTCGGGGACAGGTTCCGTCAACGGCCAAAGTTTCGAAATCGAGGGTGACTATCCTCATAGTGCACCGTTTACGACGCACGCCAATTTTGGCGAAATGACGGTAAGCTATGACGGTGAACCATTTTCGGAAAGCGAGGGTGGCGGCTATCGTGCCGTCTTGCAGATGGACACTGGTGAGTTCGGTGACTTTCTTGAAGTCATTGGGCTGGAGCGCGTTCTGGAAGGGAATGGCCAGCTGCAAGCAGAGCTTGTTTCTCAGGACGCTCTGAAAATCGAGACTTTCACGACCAGTGTAAACCTTGAGGACGGACAGCGACTTACAGCAGAAGGATCGATGGAAAACCTCTACACTGCCCAGGGCGTTGATCTGTTATTTGACGCTCGGCTGTATCCTGAGGGGCAGCCGCCGAACGCAGCAAAGAGTTTCCAAGAGCTGAAGTTTACAGCCTTTGAAATGCACATGGTGGGATCACTTTCGTCTTTCGAGTTCGAGAAACTTCTGTTCCAAACTAACGCATTTGACCAAGGCCTGGACGTGATCGGGCCAGCCTCTATCGAACGCATTCGCCGAATGCCCGATGGTCGGCTTGCCATGCTGGGCATCGCCTTACAGGCCGGACCCATTGAGGACCCAATTCTAAAGGCCGACGGCGAAATTCTCGACCTGCTTCAACTTCAGGACGTGACCTTCGAAGGCACTCTCAACGGGCCAGCCAAATTGATTTTGCCAAATATGGATGAAGATTTTGTCGATCAGCTCGGTGGCATAAATGCCGACTTCAGCTTGTCCAATGAAGGAGGGCCTGTTTCGCTCAACAGGTTTAACGCAACCACTTATGGCACAGATCTTTGGGCGCTTGACCTCGCGCTATCGGTCAGCGAATTGAAAGGGCTGTCAGGCCTTGATTTTGACGTGGAACTGGATGTCAGCGACGGAGCCAGTTTTCTGACTGCGCTCAAGTTACAACCTGTCGAGATTGGCGCACTTGCCGTCGATGCAGAGACGTCGAAGCAGGGCGAGGACTTCACTGCCTCAATTGAGTTTGCAGCCGGTTCGTCACACCTTCTGGCCGCTTTGGATGCAAAATTTCCCGAGGGCGCTTCTGTAGTTCGCGGAAACGTTGCGAGTAAAAGGCTCGATTTAGACGATCTAAAAAACCTGACCGCTACGCTGGACCAGCTTAAAAACTTGGTAGGCGACGCTTCAAAAGATCCTGAAACCGACGTACAGCCCTTAGTTCTACCGAAAGAAACCAACGTACAGCCCCTGGTTTTACCAAAGGAGAAAGGAAAGCCTGCCGATCTTCTGGATGTGCAGCGCGTACTGAGAGAGGCTGACGTCGAGGTACAGATCGACTTTAAGGAAATTGTTGGCCAACAAGGCGTAACTTCTGTTTCCAGCCAATTGTCTGCAAAAGAAGGGACCGTAGATTTTGGCCCGCTCCAGATGGCATATGGCGGTGGAAACTTCAGCCTACGGGCAGTGATGGATCTGATTGACTCACCTGATTGGCTCTCCGTGTCGGGGTCAACCTCGGGATGGGAATTCGGAGAGATTCTCGATGAACTGGGTATCGGGATAGATGCCTATGGGCGTTTGAGTGGTGAGTTCAACGTTTCAGGCAATACCGCGTCGGGCAAAGCGTTTGTGAATTCCATGCGCGGCAATGCTTCTTTGTCAATGTCACAAGGCTATGTCAGCACCAGCCTTCTGGAGTTGGCAGGGCTTGGTATTTTCCCTTGGCTGTTCTCAGAGGAACTCCGTCAAGGTTACACGGACATAACATGCGTTGTGGCACCAATTAAGATCGAAGTCGGCCGGGTAAGCTCAGATTCTATCGTGGTTGAAACGGGTTCTGTTCAATTGGTGGCCAAAGGCCAAGTGGATTGGGTCAAAGATACTATTGCGATCAGGGCGGAACCACGTCGAGTTGGCAAACCGTTATCCCGTAGCGCGTGGCCGTTTGATGTGACTGGCCAACTTTCGTCACCGAAGTTCAAGTTGGATGTGGGCGGATCCAGAAACAAGGCTCCGGAAGGCGCTGATGCGATGCCAGCAGACAGGCAACCGTGCGTGCCAGACATCAATCAACTGCAATAGTCGGTCACGACCTAGTTCTTGAGTGGTTCCGGCTGTTCTGCCTGACATGTCAAAACGGCCTCGATGGCTTTCGAAGACCCACTCAGATCAAGTTCTACTTCGGCTCCACTTTCACCAATTATCGTGACGCTTTGGCGCTTGCCGAATTCGGTTACAAACGCAGGGTTGTCGAAAAAGGCATACCCCCCGGGGACGCCATTCTTAAAAACACCTACGGCTTCGCCTTCAAACTTTGCGTCACCAAAATCGAAGTTCACGATGCCGGTCGACCCGTCCTCAATCTGAACCCAGATCGGATTATAAGCGGCGAAGAAGCCGCCAGCCTGATTTGGTGCGACGCCAATCTCAACTGTCATGTCGCCTTCGAATGGCTTCCAAGCGAGACAGCCATTTCCTTTCTCAGGATCGATTAAAATTGTCCAGTCGCCGGACTCGCCCCACCGCTCCATACCAGCGGCAAGAGCGGCACCCGCGAAAAGCACTACTATTGCGGTCAGCAACCCTCTGCTCATCTGACACCCCAAAACGTTTTTAAGACTACGTCGTTGATCTTACCCATTGCTCTGGATCAATCAAACTAATCCATCGAACCGCAGTGACGGAGTTAAGTGGATCCAGAGTGGAAGTAATATTTTTTTACTCCGCTATTTGAGCAAGCTTTCCATCCCATTCCTCAGTGGGAATCTTAGGACTTGGCGGGTCAGCCATGTAGGACGGTGTCATTATTTGCGTACCGTTCTCGTTGAACACTTCCACGATGTTTTGGTGTAGATCAGACAGAATCTTAGGCAAACTCGATCCCCGAGACGTGTATGCGTTGATTTCGTAATTGATTGCGTAGTCGGCCAACTGTGTCCAAAGCACAAAAGGTTCCGGGCTTTTTCTCAATCCCTGTGTGCGATGAGCCGCCTCTATCAACATTGCTGTAATTTTTTTTGGCGGCTCCTCGTACCCGATCCCGACCGTTGTGTGAACGACAAGGCCTCGACCATCGACTTTTCGCGAATAGTTCACGACCTCTGAGTTCAACAACTGGGCATTTGGAATACTGATCATTTCATTTTTGATGGACTTGATAAGTGTTTCCATGAGCTTGATTTCGGTCACGTCCCCTATCTTGTCTCCGACCATTATTCGATCACCAACATTCGTGCTGCGCCGATAGATGACAAAAAGACCTGCCATCATGTTCGATACAACTGTGTTGGATCCCAACGAGACCATGATACCGGCAAGAATTGTCAGGCCTTGAAACGCCCGGGAACCTGAGCCCGGAATGTATGGGTAAGCGAACACCAGTGCGATCACGATGACCAAAGCCCTGAACAGCATGTTCGTCGGCGCGATCCAATGCGCCTCGAAATCTTTGATTTCGAATGCACCGTTTTCCAGGTTTTCAAAGAACAGGTCTAGGCCACGGATCGCAAATCGACATAAGGTTGCAATAATTACCAGCATGATCAGATTTGGGATGTACCCAACGACAGCCAGCACAACATTTATCAATGGCTCACTGACGTACTTAAGAAGAACTTGAGCAATGGCCTGGGTTTCCGCGAACGACAGCAATACCAAGGACAGGTAGTAGTAGAAAAAGAACAGAAACAGCACCCACATCAGAGCATGAATTGAATAAACGATGATAGACGCGATTGCTCTACTTCGTAGTATTGACTTTGTAGCTTCCTCAACGCTTTCCGCTCTCTTTTCCAAGTTGTTTCTGACGTAGCCTAGAAACTTCTTCCGTTTAGCAAAGAAGAAGTATGACACCAGTGCAAATATTGCTGTCCAAGCTACAGCGGCCAGCGCGCTGTCAACGCGGCCTTCGTTGGATCGCGCTTCCCGGTACTTTAATATGGCATTTTCGATGGCATCTGCTTGCAGCCCGGCCAGAACTTCAATGTCCATCTGTTCGTGGTCTGCGTCAGCCTGAGTGGTAATAGTGACCATATGGCCGTCGACGCGTACGAGTTGTCCAAATTCAGCCCGAGAGATTTGGATGTCGACCGTTTTGCTCTCTGATTTATCCGCGACCTGAGCAATTCTTTCTTCAATCTTTGTGGCCCTGTCCGTTGCGGGCAATGCGCTGGATCCGCGGACGACAAAAAGTTCATCCCCATCGACAATAACCGGTGCTATGAATTCGGGATCTTCTCGCTCCTGCTGTGGCAGCAGTATTTCTTCTGACTGGGCCGAGGCTACACTGCAAAGAAGCAGAAAGGACATCACCCATATTACTAATGCTCTCATGCCTTTGCTCCTTCCACTGGGATCAGGTGAACATCGCGCTGCGGGAACGGTATTGATATTCCCTCTTGGTCAAACCGCTCCTTGGCTTGTCCTGTGAGGTCCCAATAGACAGTCCAATAGTCATCAGACTTGGACCACGGTCGACAAAAGATATTGACTGAATTGTCGCCAAGCTCACCAACAAATATTTCTGGATCAGGCGATTTCAGGCATAATTCGTGCCTTGCGACTAATTCCTTCAGCACATCGATTGCGTGAGCAGCATTGTCTGAATACGCGATACCAAAAACCAGATCGACGCGACGCTCATCAGATGCGTTGACATTTGTGATTACGTCACCCCAGATCTTACTATTCGGCACAATGATGATCTGGTTGTCGAAGGTTCGGATTTTTGTCGAAACGACCGACATCTCGTCAACAAAACCAGATGACCCGCCAACCTGAATATAGTCCCCGGTATCGAATGGCTTTAAAACCATGATCATCAGACCGCTAGCGAGATTGCCCAGCGTTTCCTGAAGCGCAAAGCCAAGAATGAAAGACAAACCACCAAATATTGCAAACAAAGGAGTGACGTTCACACCAAACAAGGCAAGCACAACCAGAATACCGAGAATAAAGACCGCCCAAAACACTGCGGTCGCAATGAATTTCTTAAGCATCCGCGAAATTGTAGGTATCTTTTCAAGGCCGCGCTCAGTTAAACGACGCACCATTTTGGCGACAAACATCATGACCCAAACAGCAGCCAAAACACCCAACCCAGCCAATAAAAGACCAGCACCTCCTTCCCAGGAAACCAACCATTGGAGAGCGTTATTAAATAGCGTCTGAAAATCCGTTGTTTTAAGAACGCCAGTTTTGAGCGCTAAGAGATAATCTGTATGCGGTTTCAGATCTTCTTCTGCAGCACCCTTTAGGGCCCATTCATCCAAGACCAGAGTGTAATTATCCAAAATTACGGTGCCGGTATCGTTTATTAAAGACAGTTGTGATCTCAGGTCATCTTCTTGCGCTTCGTTCCCGGCCTGAAGGCTAAGATTGATACGGGCAATTTCTTCGAGTTGGTTGCGGACATGGTCTTGCCAGGCAACAGCAATTTCCGAAAGCTCGTCAGTCGTCAGCGGAACAAGCAGTATCTCCAGGTCGCCAGCGGAAATCGATTTGTCGGCAACCTGAGTTAAGAGATCTTCTTGCTGTACCTCAACAGGTTCCTGTTCACTCGCCGCGTTCTGTGCGTACGCTGGAACAGCGTTTGACGTCGATACCGCCGCAGCAAAAAGCAAAATAACCAAACCGTAGATGTATCGCGCCATGACACTAAAGCTCCCACATAAAGACTGAAGAGATCATAAGGCGACCGAAAAGGTCTGCCACTATGAAAAAGTTGGGGGCGACCCACTCACTTGCCGCCCCCGCCATTCTGGCCAAAATTAAGCCCGAACGGAATTTGTTACCCGGCATGCATCAAAGATTGACCCTCAGTCTTAATCCTAAAACCAGCGGGTCGTTCGAGTTTGATCCGGGATTTTTCAGGTATTGCACGTCTGCCGTCAGCGCCAGATTGTCAGCCAGGTCCAGACGGTAGAAAGCTTCAAGTGTCGTTTGATTGGGCAATCCTGGTGACGTCAGGTCGGCAACAGTGGCCGCTATGCCAAAGAGATCATCATAGGTGCCAGGTCGCCACATCAAGCCTGCGTTGATAGCACGCGTGGCCAGCGCACCCCCGCCATTGGACCATCCCAGCCGTCCGAAGATCATCAGTTGGTTGTCAAATGTATGGTTGGCAGAAAGTGTGGCTCCATATGTTTCCGGAACGCCTCCTTGTTGGCGCGCATCTGTGTGAAACATCCCCAAATGAACATTCGTAAGAAATCGTTTTGATTTTTCGGGCGTCCAGCCGATCTCGGCGTATTTGTAGAATTCGCTACCCCCGGAAAACCACTCGATGTCTGTGAGAGACCCATTGGCATCGCTAACTACCCCTAACGCGTAAATCTGATCCGTCAGATAGCCGCCGACGGTGACGCCAAAGCCTGGATCTGGGATTGGCAGTACGGGGCTAAACAGGATTGAATAGTTCGAAAAGGTCGTTCGTGGGTTCACGTAACCCAGAATGTCAGAGTAGTCGCCCGGATCAATCCGACCCACCACCACTCCTCCGCGTCTGTTTGCGAAGGCTTGTTGCCAGTAAGCTACCGACAAGGTCGTGTTTGTGTCCCCAAACGTGACCGCGGTTGCCCCTTGATATCCAATTTGCGCAGGCAGTCCGGAGGGTGCAATGGACTGGCCCAACCGGTGTCGGTTCTCCAGAATAAAGACAAGGCTACCCGGGTTTTCGCCACCCCGGTTTGCCAATTCCCACGTCCCGATCATCCTAAGCTGACCGGATGCAGATTCGTCCTGCCCGGTCAGGCTGTGAGAGCTGCGCTGGTATAGCGCCTGATAGTCAAAGCTGAGCGCCAATCCGGTGTTTTCCCGAAATCGACCCAAAGCGGTCTCGGCTGGATCAATGGCACGGTCCAAACCTGGCCATCGTGAGTCTTCAAGTCTGCGCAACCTGTCTTGCTCCTGCTGTGCGCTGGCTGATCCCGGACCACCCAACGAAACCTGGGCTGCGGCCTCCAGTTTGGCCTGTCCAGCGTTTTCCTGTGCGTCAGCAGCACCGCCAAATAGTGCAAAGGCGCTCAATAATGCAGTGGCAAGGGTCGGTCGTGGTGGAAGATACGATCTCTGGTGCGACAAACTTCCAATCACTTTACGTCATCCACAGCTTTGATTTCGGGAACACGTTCCAGCGCCACAGCCATTTCGGCGCTGCTCATCAATTCGATCATCTGGTAGTCATCCAACAAGCCGTCGCCGAGGCGGCTGACATAGAAGGCTTGGATAAAGGTAGGGTCATCTGGCAGGGAGACGGTGATGTAGTTCTTCCCGTTCCCAAGTCCCCAGTAATAGCTCAAAAGCTCTCCACCGAGCGCTTCGATCCCACCCTTCACCGAGGCTGCGCGATCCCCCGGATTGGCGATCTGCAATTCCCAAGCGGTGCTATTGGACGTGCCAATGAACAAAAACGTACGCATGCTTTCGGCGTCTTCAGCTGCGGCAATTGAACCACAGATCGCCATAAAGACGCCAAGGCTGAGATGTTTCACAGTCTTTCCTTTCAGGGAAGGTTTCTTGGCTGAAGTGTGGGTTATCAAAGATAGACCACCCCACTTTCCTTTTATTCCAGCGTATTCTTGTAGAATTTGCCGTCCTTCATGATGACACGGATGGTGTCGAAACCTTCTTCACGCGGTTCCGCGTCAAACCATTTCGGTTGGGCCCCCAAGACAGAAAGATCTTCAAGCGGGTTGCCATCGACGATCAGGATATCGGCATAGGCTCCTGCCTGGATCACCCCCAACTGCTCTGGATAAGGATTACGTTGGCCAGTCAGCTGTGCCAGTTCGCCCGCGGTCGACGTAGCGGAGACCAGCATAGCATAATTGCCGAACCAATCGGCAAACTGGTACTTTTCGAAATCGCGATGGGCACGGCCCTGATCGAGCGTTGACAGTACTGTATCAACGTTGTGCACGACCTTAGGTTTGTACTTCTTGACAAGCGCGATGAGATCCTTGCTTTGGTCATGTGCAACCGCAAGCTTGATGCCTGCTGGCGTACCTGGTGCAAAGTTGGGGTGCTCAAACAGGATTGGTGAGAACCCGGCGGTATTGAGGGACCAGAATATCCCTTCATCAGCCATGCGCTTCACGGTTTCTTCTGTGACCATCTGGCCGTGTTCAATGACCTTGACGCCCGCATCCAGTGCCATTTGGACAGTTTCGTCCGTGTAGGCATGCGTGAAAGCATAAGTGTCAAAAAAAGCAGCAACGTCGACCGCTGCCTTTATTTCTTCCACGCTGTATCCAACGGACCAAAGCGGGTCCAATTCCGAGGAAACTCCGCCGCCGACGGTTAGCTTGATTTGCGTGGCCCCATAGCTGAGGTTCCGGCGCGCGGCCGTTCTGATTTCGTCTACGCCGTCTGCAACGACCGCGAGATTGAGTTCTTCCACCTGTGCGACGGGGCCACCTTCAGCCCGGGCACGAGGGCTGCGCCAGTCCGTGTGACCAGATTGTGGGCCGATGCACGCGCCGCTCGGGTAAATCCGTGGCCCTACAAGGATATTCTGATCGATCAGCTTTTTCATCGCATCGCCTTGGCCACAGGCATCGCGAACCGTTGTGTACCCATCCATAAGGTAATCACGCGCGTTTGCGACCGCCATCGCGCCAACGCCGTCCCAATTCGCATATTCCGCGCCACCAAAGCTTGTGAACAGACCGGTCAGGTTCAGGTGGACGTGACTGTCGATCAGCCCCGGCATCAATGTGCGACCACCTCCATCCACAACCGCCGCGCCAGGCGCGTCAATTGCTTGGGTGGACACTTCTTTGATCAAGTTGCCTTCAACCAGAACGCTGGCGTTCTCGATCCGCGCCTCATTTACTCCGTCAAAGACATGGACGTTGGTGAACAGCGTTTGCGGTAGGGTATCCTGTGCAAACGCGGCAGTGGCCGTGCAAAAAACCAGGCTCGCGACCGCAGCCGCCTTTGTT
>NZ_LGXZ01000020.1 GCF_001238295.1 Ruegeria sp. 6PALISEP08 | reverse complement strand
ATCAAAGAAACCGATCTCCCATCTCAGACCGTAGTTCACACACTAAATGACCGCTTCTGATCAAGACGGACATCCGATGAAATTGAGCCTATGACCGGCTAGCGGACAAAGCCGGCATTCAACCGTTTAGTTTTCACTAAGAGCTGTATTCCGGAAGTTTGGACAAGGCAGATTTCAATGCGTCGCCCCACCCTTCGGAAATAATGCGAAAGTACTGGTCGTCGGTTTCGAATCTGGACCGTGTACCACTTTCAAAGCTGTCTTCATCGTACAGAAGCAGGTCAAGCGGAGCTCCGACAGATAGGTTCGCCTTAATTGTGGAATCGAAACTTACAAGCAGGAGTTTTACGGTTTCCGGAAAACTCATTTCCGGATCATAGGCGCGTACCAGAATTGGGCGACCGTATTTCGTCTCTCCAATCTGAAAGAACGGGGTGTCGTCGCCAGCCTCGATAAAGTTGCCTTCTGGGTAAATCAGAAACAGGCGTGACGGGCCGCCCCTTATCTGCCCACCTAAAATGAGTGTCGCGTGAAAGGCACTGTCGGCTTGCTGACCGGACCGGGCATGCTCCTCGATGACGTCGTTCAGAGTAGCGGCGACCAATTGCGCAACCTGAAACATTGTCGGCGCTTCCAGTATGGACGGCGAGCGTTCTTCCGGCACTTTCGTCCGCTCTTCCAGAAGACTTATTGTGGACTGAGTAGTCGCCAGGTTTCCGGCCGCTAGGATGGTTATCGACCGGTCACCTTCGACTGTCCAGTTGAACATTTTGTTGAAGGTCGAAACATTGTCCACGCCTGCATTTGTGCGTGTATCGGACATGAAAACTAGTCCGCGATTCAGCCGCATGCCCACAGCATAGGTCATCAGATTCTCCGTTACTGCTGTGCGACCTGCAACTGCACTGTCAATTGCTCGCCCGCTGTCCCTATTCTGTTCCCTATTACTGGTGCAGATTGGGAATAGTCCAGACCGGTCGCGACACGTACATATCGATCATCAGGTGAAATACCGTTTGAAACGTCAAACCCGACCCACCCCAAACCATCCAAATGCACTTCGGCCCAGGCATGGGTCGCGTCCTGTAGTTCCGTTTCGTTCATCATAAGGTAACCGGATACATAGCGTGCCGGCACTCCGATCTGCCGCGCGCAGGTAATGAAAATATGCGCGTGGTCCTGACACACGCCACACCCTGCTGTGAGAGCGTCTTCTGCGCTCCACCCCGGGTGCGAACTTCCAACCTCATACGCGACCTGTGTTCGAATTCTTTCAGAAAGGGCATGCATCTGCTCAAGTGGTTTGCCTGTTGGCAACGCGCCTACCACATCGGCGACCCCTTTCTCCGGCATTGTCTGAGGTGTGCTTCTTTTGAATAGCCACAATGGTGTCGACCCTTCGTGACGCCCCAGTACGCCATGTGTGTCCTGCACCTCAACAACCCCTTCGGAGATCAACGAGATGCTTTGGGTATTAGGTTCGAAACTGATCAATTCCACCGTATTGCGGTGGTAGTCTTCAAATGTAAGTTCTTTGCGCCCGCCGGAGATCTCGGTACTCCAGCTTACTATGTTCTGATTGCGAAATGACTTTGGCGTTTTCCTCAGCTGCTGCAGCCCGAAGGGAACCGGCGCGTCGAAATCGTATCGTGTCTCGTGTCGAATGTGCAGTTTCATTGGCTACTCATAGAATCGGTAATCAATTTCGATCTGGCGGCTTAAGTTGCCGAGATCGGTCAGAAAATCCTGAATGTACTCATGGAGTCCGGCTTCAAAAACATCGGAAATTCGCAGATCCAGATATTTCTCGAAAAGGGTATTGGACGCCTCACATGAAGGCCCGGCAAAGCCATAGTCTTTCTTCAAATAAGACAGGTTTTCCTGAATCTTTCTGCAGCAAAAATGCAGGCTGCGTGGCATGCGTTGATCAAGGATCAAAAACTGCGCGATGTCAGATGGTCTTGTCTTTTGACCATGTGTCATCCGATACCCGCCACCCGCACCAACCGATCGCAGGATGCTCTCCCACTGGATATTGTCCAGCGACGAACCGACCGAGAAGGCGGTGGGCAGAAGGACGTAATACTTCACGTCCAGAATGCGCCCGGTGTTGTCGGCTCGCTCAACAAAAGTGCCAATACGCGTGAAATCAAAAATGTCATTGCGAAGCATAGTACCCAGAGTGGCACCTCGAACCAAGGCAGCCTGCTGGCGAATGAGCTCCAGCGTGCCCGGCAAATCCCGCTCGTTTACCCTTCGTTTCATGCCCTCGTCGATCTGCATCCACGTGGAGTTAACCGCGCTCCAGACATCGTGGGTCAGTGCGGTTCGGACAAGGCGCGCGTTGTCTCTTGCCAGCTTGATGACTGACCTGATTGAGGATGGGTTATCGGCATCGCGTAGCATCCAGTCTATTGCGTTGTCCTTTGCAACCTCATCATATTTGGCGAGGTATCCGTCCAGAACGCCGGCCGTTTTCAGAACAGAACCCCATTCCTCTGCCGAATTATTGGTCCGGGTCAGCGCCATTCTCTGACCCGTTTCCAGTAGCCTGGCGGCGTTTTCCGCTCGCTCCAAATATCTGGACATCCAGAACAACCCACCAGCAGTTTTCCCCAGCATGGTTAGTCCTCCAGAACCCAAGTGTCTTTGGTTCCGCCGCCCTGGCTTGAGTTCACAACCAACGACCCTTTCTTCAGCGCCACCCGCGTCAAACCACCGGGTGTGATATTGATGCCTTCGGAAGACACCAAAACAAATGGCCGCAGATCAACATGTCTGGGGGCGAGACCCGAGCGCGAGAAAATCGGAACCGTTGACAGTGACAATGTCGGCTGAGCGATATAATTCGCGGGCCTTAATTTGAGTTTAGCGCGGAAAGCCGAAATCTCTTTCTTGCTTGCGGTTGGGCCGATCAACATCCCGTAACCGCCGGATCCATGCACTTCTTTGACCACAAGGTCGGACAGGTTATCCAGCACAAAGGACAGAGATTCGGGATCGCTACAACGCCAAGTAGGAACGTTCTGAAGTAGTGGCTTTTCGCCTGTATAGAATTCAACGATTTCAGGCATGTAGGAGTAGATTGCCTTGTCATCAGCAATACCCGTTCCCGGCGCGTTAGCGATCGTAATGCCTCCTGCGCGGTAGACGTCCAGAATACCCGGCACGCCCAATGCGCTGTCGGGGTCGAAATTCAGCGGATCCAGAAAGTCGTCATCCACCCTGCGATAAAGTACGTCGATGGGCTTATAGCCTCTGGTGGTGCGCATGCAAACGCGCCCATCGACAACGCGTAGGTCGTGGCCTTCGACCAATTCCACAGCCATCTGATCTGCGAGGAACGCATGTTCGTAATAGGCCGAGTTATAGATGCCTGGGGTTAACACCGCGACGGTTGGTTCCCCGTCGGCGCAAGCCGGCGCGCAGGCAGCAAGAGATCGTCTCAGATTGCGGGGGTAGTCTGAAACATTACGAACATTCGTCGCGCTGAAGAGCTCGGGGAACATCTTTAGCATGGTTTCCCGGTTCTCCAGCATATAGCTGACCCCGGATGGCGTACGGGCGTTGTCCTCCAGAACGAAAAAGTCGTCCGGTCCGGTTCGCACCAGATCGACCCCGACTATGTGCGTATAGACCTGACCGGGAGGTGAGACACCAAGCATCTGCGGCAGGAAGGCCTCGTTTCCAGCAATCATCTCTGCCGGCACGCGCCCGGCCCGGACAATTTCTTGACGGTGGTAAATGTCATGTAGGAATGCGTTGATTGCCCGCACCCGCTGTTCGATACCGCGTTCCAGCCGCTGCCATTCCCGCGCTGAAATAACTCGTGGTACGATATCAAACGGTATCAGACGTTCCTCGGCCTCGGCTTTGCCGTATACGTTAAAAGTGATGCCCGTCAGCCTAAAGACTTCTTCGGCTTCGCGCTGTTTCGCCCTCAGTCGTGATGCGTCTTCCGCATTGAACCAGCGGCCGATCTCTTCGTATGGACCTCTAAGTGATCCATCGCCGTTGAACATTTCATCAAAATACTCACTCATGCTCTTAGTTTTACGCATAGATCAGATTTTTCAAGTCATTCAGGCTTGGTTGGATGCTGCCTAGGGAAGGAGCGTCTAATTTTCAGGCTTATTGACGATTGTGATGGTCTAAACAACGCGGTGCTATTCGTGTTTTCAGTTGATGTCACATTCATTGAGATGCACTGAGCATTACATGGCTTTTCGCTGCATCGGAACGTCCGCTTTGGTCTCAACGCGGACATCTGACTGTTTCTGTCAGATGTCCGTTCGCCAGCGCGAAGCGGACGGTCGAGCTTCAGCAAACAAGCCTGAACATATGACACGCGCCTCAGCAGAACCTGAACAAGTATCTCAATTACGCCTATGCTGAACTAAAGAGTAGATATTGCAAACATCGTTGGTATCCTGCTCCCGCAACAAAAAATACTATAATAAATCAATACGTTACACGCCGCCTAAGAGCGGTGTTTTGCGTTGTCGCGATGGCGATGGAAGCACTACGGAAGCAAACGGGGCGGGAAGCGTCCTGTGATGAACGCGCAACCCGAGGCGGGAGCACAAGTCCCCGAAAAGGCGCGATGAGCCCTAACCGGTCATTGCGGTATGAAAACTGGCTACTGTGGTTGCATTCGGCAGATCGTGGCCCATAACAGACATTCCATCCTTTTTCTGATGCAATACTAGGGGTTCTAAAGCTTTGTTCTGTATGGCAACTCTCGACCAAACGATGTTTCGACAAGTAAAAGCTTGGGAAAATATGGCCAGAATCCAATGCGCGCCGAACACCGGCAAAACCTTCGCTACTTTGACCTCAAGCTGAAGCCCAAAAGGACAGGTGCTGGCCTGCGGCCAGCGCACCCTGGCTCGCGTCAGCTATATGACAAGCACACGTGCCACGGCGCGGCCAACTTCCAATCAAACTGACGAGCTTTACACCTGGAAACTGACCCTTTTTGAACCGGGATTGACAGTTAAAGCACGATGCGACGATCGGTCATATTTCAGGTCTAATTAGGCATACGAGAGCGATGAGCCGCCGCTAGTTATACGAATAGGCTCCAATTTTCGAAGTACTGAGTTTATTACTCACCAACGCCTCAGCAAATGTGATACCTGCGGCCACCCCATCGATAACAGGTAAGCCAAACTCTTCGCTGAGCTGGGCCATTAGGTCAGCCATTCCTGCGCATCCAAGAACGATTGCTTCTGCATTGTCCTGTTCAATTGCCACACGGATTTCTGACCGGATTTTGTTCAGGGTGGCTGGGTCGCCCTCTTCAAGCTTAAGAACAGGAATTTCAGTCGCTCGAACGCCCCCGCACTTTTGGGCAAGCCCATAGCGCATCAGATTGTTTTCCAGCCCCGGCACCGAACGGGACAGAGTAGTGATAACGCTGAACTTGTTCGCAATCATACTGGCCGCGTGATACGCGGCCTCACCAATGCCAAGGACAGGAACGGATACAAGCGTGCGCACAGCGTCGAGCCCTGTATCGTCAAAACAGGCAATGACGATTGCGTCTACGTCCATGTGCTGTGCGACCTCCTTCAACAACCCTGGCACACAAGTTGCGACGTCCAGAAAGCCCTGAATACTGGCTGGGCCGTCAAGCGAACTGGCGGCCACAATCTCTGTGTCTGGACGGGCAACGGCGCGCGCCGCCGAAGCGACTTTGTCGGTCATGGAAGTGGTTGTATTGGGGTTGATAACAAGAATTTTCATGTCAACTCACACCTCGCCGCCAAGATAGGCGGCTTTGATCCGGTCATCGTGCAACAGTTCTTTTGAGTTGCCTTCGATGACAACATTCCCGGTCGCCATCGCGTAGGCGCGGTGCGAGATGCTGAGCGCCATGCGCGAGTTTTGTTCGACCAGCAGTACCGACACACCTTCGTCGCGGTTGATCGCCACGATAGAGCGGGCGATGTCCTGTACCAGCTTTGGCGCAATGCCAAGACTTGGCTCATCCAGCAACAAAAGCTTGGGCTTCGCCATTAACGCACGGCCAATCACCATCATCTGCTGCTCGCCACCAGACAGCGTGCCAGCCGCCTGAGAATAACGCTCCTTTAGGCGCGGAAAGCGGGTGAGGATACTGTCCAGTGTGACTTGTATTTCGGACTTATCGCTGCGGGTGAAGGCCCCCATCATCAGGTTGTCTTTAACAGACATGAATGGGAACACGCGCCGCCCCTCAGGCACCATCGCGATGCCGCGTTTGACGATTGCAGACGGGTCGGTGCCGTCGACACGTTCCCCGTCGAAGGTGACGGACCCTTTCACAGGCTTTGCCAGGCCCGTAATAGCGCGCAAGATGGACGACTTGCCCGCACCATTGGCCCCGATCAGGGCAACCGTTTCGCCTTGATTAACGTTGAGCGAGACACCTTTCAGCGCATAGACATGGTCATAGTAAAGTTCGACGTCTTTGAAATCCAACATGGCTGTCATGGCTTACATCCCGATTTCGTCGTCGGCGCTGCCCAGATAGGCCTCGATGACTTTTTCATTGTTCTGGATTTCGGATGGCGTGCCTTCGGCGATCTTTTCACCAAAATTTAACACGACGATCCGATCCGAGATGTTCATGACGGCGGGCATATCGTGTTCCACCAGCATCACCGTCACGCCACGTTCGTCGCGTACAGAGCGCACGAGATTGACCATGTTCATTGTCTCATCGTGGTTCATGCCTGCAAAGGGCTCATCCAACAGCAGCACCTTGGGGTCAGTGGCCAGACCAATAGCGATACCTAACGCGCGCAAGTTGCCTTGTGGTAGGTTACTGGCCAACTCATTCGCAATCTCAGACATGCCGAGGAACTCCAACAACTCATCCGCGTACTCTCCAAAGGCTGTCACATCTTCTTTGGCGGTTTTGGAACCCCAGAAATACCCGGCCAGAGACGCCTTGGCCCGCAGGTGCTGCGCGACCACAACGCTTTCTCGCACGGTCATGCTTTTGAAAATCGTCGTCTCTTGAAACGTGCGCACGATACCTTTGCGAGCCACGACATGCGGCTTCAGGTTGGAAATACGCTCTCCGCGATAGAGCACTTCACCTGATGTGGTCGGAGTGAAGGATGAAATCATCTTGAACAGCGTGGATTTCCCCGCACCGTTCGGGCCGATCACAGACAAGATTTCATTCTCTGACACATCAAAACTGATGTCATTGTTTGCGATTAGGCCACCGTACTTCTTGGTGACATTGTTGACCTGAATGAGGGCGCTCATTTGTTGTTCCCCTTACCGAAACGGATGCTGAGAAGCCCATTGGGTAGGAAGCGGATAACAGCGATCAGGATCATCGAGTAAACAAGCATCTGGTATTTGCCGAGTTCGAACAAAAGGTCCCACCCGAAGTACAATACAAGCGTTCCAAGAATTGGGCCAAAGACATAGCCAAGCCCCCCAAGGAAGCAATTCAGCATAAAGTTGACCGAGTCCGCGACAACAAAGGTGGAGGGGTAGACTGACTGCGCGATTGAGCCGAACATAGCCCCACCGATGCCGCCAAAGAAACTTGAGATCGCGAAGATCACAACGCGGATGTAGGCAATGTTCACCCCGATAGAACTGGCGAGCTCTTCGTTTTGCTGCATTGAACGGCAAAGGTGTCCGAGGCGCGAATTCACCAGCCTATAAAGCGCCGCATATGTCACGACCATCAGGATGCAGGCCGTCAGGTAGAAGGCCAGTTTGGTATTTTCCATGGCGCCGAAATCGGGGATCAATGGAATGCCGAAAATGGACACACCGGATGGCAAGGGGATATTCGAGATGCCTTTGGCACCGTTTGTGATGGGCAGAGCCAACGCTGTCAGCGTAACAACCTGGGTCAGTACCAGTGTAATCATCGCAAAATAGACGCCACGCAGACGTAAGATCGGCAAGCCAATTAGCACGGCGATCAACCCTGCGAACAACCCTGCAGCAGGTAATGATATCCAGAAGGACAACCCGGATTTGACAACTAGAATGGCTGAAACATAAGCACCAATCAGCGCGAACGCCCCTTGGCCGATGTTGATCCGCCCAATGTAAAATGTCAGCCAGACAC
Source organism: Ruegeria sp. 6PALISEP08 (assembly GCF_001238295.1). Taxonomy (GTDB): domain Bacteria; phylum Pseudomonadota; class Alphaproteobacteria; order Rhodobacterales; family Rhodobacteraceae; genus Ruegeria. Next base: position 36,479 of record NZ_LGXZ01000020.1, on the reverse strand, counting down.
CCGCACTAGCGATGGCCAAAAGCGCGACAGAAGTCAGGGTAAAGTAGAAATCCCAACGTCCCGTCGCGTTGATCAATAGCGGCACGCCAACAAAGATGGCCAAAAGGAAGACGCCGACGGCAACCAGTTGTTGTATTGAAAATCCCATCATCGTCCTAACCCCACGGCTTGCCCATCAGGCCTTGAGGCCGGATGGCGAGGAAGATCATCAGCGAGATGAAAATCAGTAGGTATGTGATGTCACCATATTGGGACAGAACTGCGAGACCGATGGCCTCCATAAATCCCAGGATGATACCACCCCAGATCGCGCCAGAGATCACTCCGGCACCGCCGATCATCACCATCATGAAGGCTTTGATTGATGTGGGCCCACCCATACCGAGGTTAACACCGGTGATGGTCACCAGAAGGCCCCCGACCAAACCGGCCAACATCGCGCCAAGCGCGAAGCCGATCATCGAGTAGCGGTCAACATTAACGCCCATCAACTGAGCAGCGGTTCGGTCTTGGGCTAGCGCCCGCAACGCACGACCGGTCTTCGTGTATTGCATCAGGCCGATAAACGCGACGATCGACAGGATCGCCAATATGCAGATCAGAATGCGGTCATAAGGCATAATCAGGCGGAAATCGTAGTTGAACACACCATCGACAATCTTAGGAACGCCGCGCTGTTTTTCCCCAAAGATGATCAGGATCAGCGCATCCAATAAGAATGCAATCCCTGCCGCTAAGAGCATCGTACTTTCTTCGCGGGCAGACCCCTTGATCACGGGCGCAAACAGGTATCGTTCAATCAGCGCCCCGAGGATTGCCAGTGTCACGCAGGACATAACAAGAGCCAAAACGAACGGTACGCCCCACTGACCGTAGAATGTGTAGGTGACGAAACCACCGATCACATACATCTGTCCGTGGGCAAAATTGAGGACGTTCATCAACGCAAAGATCAGGGTCAAACCAAGCGCGATCATCGCGTATTGAGACCCCAGATAAACGCCATTGGCCAGTATCTGTTCCATGTCGGTTTTCTTTCGTGGAAAAGTCTTGGGCCAATACGGCCCAAGAAAGTTCTGCTCAGGAGAGGTTAAAAACAGAAATGGACGCTTAGTCGACTTCAGCGACGAACAGCGTTTCGAACTTGCCGTCCTGATAGACGTTTACCACCAATGGCACTGCAACCTGGCGCTTTTGGCCGAAAGAAGACATACCGACATAGCGCAGCTTTGCATCGCCGTTCATGTATGGATTCGGGGCTTCAAACGTGTCCATCGTCGCTTGAAATGTATCCACATTGTCGATCGCTGACGGATCAGCTTTCAATGTTTCAAGGATATACTCCAAGGCATATACTTTGGTGTTCGACTCGTCGTTGTATTCGCCGAACATATCAGTGTAGCGCTGCACAAACTCTTTCATCATTGGTGACGCGAGCTCGGGCGTGGATGCACCACCAACCGAGATGAAGCCATTCGCGAGATCGCCGGCGCCCTCGGCCAGAACACCTGCATCCTGCGCAGTCTCGGTTGAAATCACACCTTCAAAACCCAGTTCCCGAGCGGAACGGATCAACTGTGGCGCGTTTGCAGGCGACACGCCGGACAACACCAACAGGTCAGGGCGCGTGCGCATGATTGGCGTTAGAACGGGTGTGAAGTCTGTCGTATCCACCTGATATGTGACGTTGGATGAAACAACTTCCATGCCAAGCGATGTGGCTGCTTCAACCCCACCGTCACGCTGGCTCAGAGGATCAGATTCGTTGGCCGCTATAAAAGCGACCGTCTTAACGCCTTTTTCTTCCATCAAATATTTGTAGATCGCAGGGCCAGATTGGTAGTTGGCAACCATACCCAAAACAGCATTGGAGGCTGGCGCCTGATAGAGCGACTTTGGAAACGCGTATGGGAAATACATGATCCCGTTGGCTTCAGCCACGGGGCGCACAGCTGCTGCGCCGTCGTCAACGTTCGGACCTACGACATAATGGATACCTTCCTGGGCCATTTTCTCCATGCCCGCAATTGCGCGTTTGGGATCTTTCTGGTCATCAAAGGAAACGATTTCAATGTCATAGGTTGTGTCGCCGATGGTGTAACCGCCGGTCTCATTGATCCAGGCGGCACGCGCTTCCATTGAGCGTTGGTTGGATATGCCCCAAGCAGCAGCGGGGCCGCTGGTCACGCCAACAAAGCCAATTTTTAGAACCGGGTTCTCTGCGAAGGCAGCTGTTGCCGCAAGCGCTGTCAGTGTTGCCGCCGTCAGGGCCGACTTCATGAGTGATCTTCGTTGCATATCTTAACTCCCGTTGAATTCAATTTTGACGCATTTCGCGCAATTCTTGGCCGGCAGTTTGATGGAATCCCCATGCTTGCCGCGGGGTCAGTTCACGATTGTTAACAATCTTTGTCAACACATTTGGCATTTTGGTCGACAAATTCTAATGCTTGGCCTTAGACTAATTGGAGATTATGCCTTTACAGCCAGCGAATCCGCAAAAGAAATCAACCCTGAAAGTAGTCTCGTGTCCTCCATTCCTCAGCAAAGCAGCGTAGGCAAAACGGACCCCAACCCGGGATCGAATGAGAATTTTATTGTTGAGCGCATCTACAAGGCGGTCATGGAGCAGCGTTTGGCACCAAACACCAAACTGAGTGAAGCACGTTTGTGCGAAACCTTTGGCGTTGGTCGAATGCGGGTTCGACGGGCGCTTCTATTACTCTCAAGTCAGGGGCTCATTGAGTTACAGTCAAATCGCGGCGCTTATGTTGCCTGTCCCGACAAGTCTGAGGCGAATGACGTATTTGCGGCTCGGATGCTGATTGAGCCGCCCCTTGTTCGGCAGTTGGCTCAAAGCTCTGGTGATATTGATCTGACGGTTCTCATTGATCACATCGCCCTTGAGGACGCGGCCCGTGAAAAGGACGAAAGAACCGAGATCATTCGGCTGTCTGGCGAATTCCATACAAAACTTGCCCAAGCAACGGGCAACAAGTTCATCTTCCGTATGATGCGCGAATTGGTCACGCGAACATCCCTCATCGTGGGCCTTTTTGGATCGTCGCAAAACGCGAGCTGCCCGGATGACGAGCACAGTAAGATCCTGCACGCGATCCAGTCACAGAATCCGGAACTGGCCGAGAAACTGCTCATATCTCACCTGAACCACATTCAAAGCGGCCTTGATATGGAATCGCGGCAGCAACCTCAGGACGATCTGGCAACTATTCTTGGTTCGGATTGATCAGAATATCAGCTTTTTTGAAATGAAGGACCGTGGGAAACAGTTCAAAATTGGTGGGTTGTCAGCTAAAAATTCAATAAATTGACCAACTCTCCATAAATTCCCAAGGCAGAGTTTTAGATGGCGCAGCAGTCCTTCATGCAGTTCGCAGCATCTTGTAAAATGGGGCTCGTTGCCGACGTCCGATCATTTCACTCAGACAATTGATGGGCACTTAGGGACCAAGGTCGGCAAAGTGCTGTATGCTGCCCAATGCACCGGCAGCAACCAGATCACTGGGAAATGACCGAATAGGGTTCTCAGCGGAAGTTGCAGAAGCAGTAGTTTACCGTTGCTGGCAAGCAAAGGGCATTATGCAGCTACCGTCTTGATTGGAACGGTCTCAGTTTCGTTTGGACGGGCGATGGTCGCCCCGACGAGTTGTCTCTCGAATCCGGCAGGGGTGCGGATGTCTTCGTGACCGAGATGTCGGGACAGGACATCGGCCAGCTAATGACGTACAATTACGGCATCCCGCAGCAGCTCTTCAACTTCACGATAGACACACATCACACGTCACACTACGCGATTGGAAAGATGTTCGCCGAAGCAAAACCGCAGCTTGGCATGGTGATCCCAGGCAGGATTGAGCGTTGGTACCAAACACTCAAGACCCGCATCCTATTGAAAATGACTATCTGCCCGGAGATCAAGAAGCATGCTCCACACTCAGAGCCAGATTTTACTCTAACTTGACCCAAGCCGCATTCCTTGAAGAGCTTTGCACGCATGCGGCCACAAACTTAACACCATTGAGCCCGTCATGGACCGTTGGATAGATAACCGACGCCTCAGGCGAAATCCCATTTCGGAAAGCTTGAATGGCCTCTGCTGCCTCTCCATAGACATTTGCGAACCCCTCAAGATACCCCTCGGGATGTCCGGGGGGAACTCGACTTAACCGGTTGGCAGCATCTCCAGCCCCTGCACCATTTCGGGTGATCAAACGCTTAGGCTCGTTGTAGGGTGTAAACCACAGGTAGTTAGGATCTTCCTGAGCCCACTCCAACCCACCTTTTTCACCATAGACCCGCAATCGGAGCGCGTTTTCATTGCCAGGAGCCACCTGAGAAGACCACAGCATACCACGCGCTCCGCCTTCGAAGCGAAGCAGGACGTGCGCATTGTCATCGACTTTGCGGCCCGGCACAAAGGCCTGCAAATCCGCCGCAAGGCTTTCCGCCTTCAACCCGGTCACAAAGCAGGCGATGTTGTACGCGTGGGTGCCGATGTCACCGGTTGATCCACCTGCGCCAGAGCGTTCAGGATCGGTCCGCCATTCAGCCTGTTTAAAGTCCTGCTGTTCGGTCAGCCAGTCCTGTGGGTATTCAACCTGAACGACGCGGATTTTTCCAATATCGCCGTTGGCAACCATTTCACGCGCCTGCCGAACCATCGGATAGCCTGTGTAGTTGTGGGTCAATATGAACAGCGCGTCTGCGTTTTCCGCTGCTTTGACCAGCTTTTTGGCGTCGGCAAGGGTCGAGGTGAGTGGCTTGTCACAAATAACGTGAATGCCACGCTTCAGGAACTCGCGTGCGGCGGCATAATGAACGTGATTTGGTGTGACAATTGAAACTGCCTCGATCCCAGATTTCAGCCGGGCTTCCCTTATCGCCATTTGCTTGAAGTCTTCATAAACCCGCTCGAGCCCCAATGCCTGCCCACTTTCAAGAGATTTCTCAGGCGTAGAAGACAAAGCACCGGCAACCAATTCAAACTTGTCGTCCAATCGCGTCGCAATTCGATGAACGCCACCTATAAAGGCGTCGTTTCCACCGCCAACCATGCCAAGGCGAATGCGACCTGAGGTTTCTTCACTGCGTCCTGTAACCATCACTCAATCCCCAGCATCTTACGGTTAGCCGCTTCGTCTGCGCCACTGTCAGCGAAGTCATCGAACGCCTTCTCGGTTACGCGGATAATGTGATCGGAAACAAACTGAGCGCCCTCACGCGCTCCATCCTCAGGGTGTTTGAGGCAACATTCCCATTCGACCACTGCCCAACCATCAAAGTCATTCGCGGCCATTTTTGAGAAGACGGCCCCGAAATCCACCTGGCCATCGCCAAGTGACCGGAACCGTCCAGCCCGATCAACCCAGCTTTGATACCCAGAATAAACACCCTGCCGCCCAGTTGGATTAAACTCGGCATCTTTCACATGGAACATCCGGATCCGATCCTTGTAGATGTCGATGTTGTCCAAGTAGTCGAGGCATTGCAGGACGTAATGCGACGGGTCGTACAACATGCAGGCCCGAGGGTGATTGCCTGTCCGCTCGAGAAACATTTCGTATGTCACGCCGTCGTGGAGGTCTTCTCCGGGGTGAATTTCATAGCAGACATCAACGCCGCATTCGTCCGCGTGATTCAGGATCGGCATCCAACGGCGCGCGAGCTCATCAAATGCTGTTTCAATCAATCCGGCAGGGCGCTGCGGCCAAGGATAAACGTAGGGCCAGGCCAACGCGCCTGAGAACGTCGCGTGAGCAGAAATACCCAAGTTTTTCGATGCTGATAGTGCCTTTTTTACCTGATCCACCGCCCATTCTTGTCGGGCCGTCGGGTTCCCTCGGACACTCTCGGCTGCGAAACCATCAAATGCAGTGTCATAGGCCGGGTGAACGGCCACAAGCTGACCTTGAAGATGCGTGGACAGTTCAGTGACTTCGACACCATTCTCGCTGGCTTTGCCTTTGAAGTCATCACAATAACCGATGCTGGACGCGGCCTGTTCTAGGTCGAACAACCGGCCATCCCAACTGGGAACCTGAACGCCTTTGTATCCGCAATCAGCCGCCCATTTGGTGATCGCATCCCATGAATTGAACGGTGCTTCGTCCCCTGCAAATTGTGCAAGAAACAGAGCCGGCCCTTTGATCGTCTTCATTAGATTTTCTCCCCAAAACCTGTGCCTTTATGGCGGTAAATTTTCCTTCAGATAGATGTCGATACGGATACGTTCCTGCGCCTTGTTGAATGGAACCTTATCAGAAGTCGCGCGCAGCAGACGGATGGCTGAACGAACAATGTGCCCCGAGTCTTGCGAGATTAGAGCGTCAAACGTTCCAAGCCTAAGCGCTTCACGACTAAGTGGAGTGAGCTCATGCGCTATGATCACCAGATCTTTGCTGAACGTGTTCTCTGAAAGAAACTGAATCAGACCAGCATTGCCTGCAGCTGACGAGTATATTCCAACCAGATCCGGGTAGGTTTCAAAAATCTCGGGCATCATCGTGTAGATCAGATCCGGATCATCCCGACCCTCTACGGACGCCACAACTTCGAGATGAGGAAAATCCTCAGCCACAACAAGATCAAAACCCTGGCGTCGTTCCAGATGATCGCGTGCCAAGCGAGATCCTGTCAGGACCAATACCTTGCCCTCGCGATGCACAAATCGTCCCATCAGCTGAGCAGCTGTCCGTCCTGCCGAAATATTATCGATGCCTACAAAGTGATCTCTATCAGAACTAGGCAAGTCAGACACCAGGGCAACAACCGGAACGCCCTTGTCCCTGACCCTCTTTACAGCGTCGCGGACAGAAGGCGTTTCAGGTCCGAAAACGGCCACTCCATCAACCTCTAAACTGTCGACAGTATCCAGGATGTTGACGATGTCTTGCGGCTCAAACGGAGCTACCTTCTCGATTGCAATGCGAGTCCGTTCGATAAACTGGTCACGTGATTGTTCTGCGATCTGACTGCTAATCGCCTCTACAAACTCGTTGTCGGTGTTTGGCAAAACAAACAGGAAATTGTAGACGCGGTTACGCGCGAGGTTGGCCGCGGCCGTGTCGCGCACATACCCCAGCTCATCAATCGCCTTTTGTACTTTCTGCACGGTTACGGCCCGCACGCCGGGGCGCCTGTTCAAGACCCGGTCAACAGTCGCCAGGCTGACACCCGCTACGCGCGCGATGTCATTGACGGTTGGCTTTTTCACCAATTCTAACTTTTGTTTTTGGTCTTCCACGTGTTCTTCAGCCCTCAATCTCCCGCGCTAAGCCTTCAAACAACAAAGCAACAGCCTCAGCGCCGGGATCGTTATGTCCAACTAGGTTTTCTTCGGGAACATAGGCCGCGCGGCCCGCCTTCGCACGACGAATTTTAGCCGTGTTGTCCGCGCCTTGGCGGGCAGCCTTTGCCGCATGGCTCAGGCCAGACGGGAGTGCAGCAAGTGCAGGCGCCAGGGCGTCAATCATTGTCCTGTCACCGACCTTGGCGCCCCCAACCTGGCTTACTCGATTCAGACCTTCGACCAAGGATTTCGGTGCAGAAGCTCCGCTCGCGCAGGCATCTCCAGCCGCGTTGAAAAAGATTGCGAGTATCACGCCGGAAGAACCGCCCATTGTCTGGCTCAATTCATTGCCCAGGGCGGGAAACAACTGTGTCAAATCAGCGAGCGGCATTCGGTCAAGACTGCCTTGCAACGCTCGTGCAGCAGTCGCCAATGTGCTCCCTGTGTCGCCATCACCAGATTTCGCGTCCAACTCGTTCAGGGTCTTCTCAGCGTTGATGAGCAGTTCAGACAACCGGACGATCGTTTCCCGTGTCACAGGATTGTTCGAAGGAATTGGATCAATCGGAGTCAACCCGTCAGGCAAAGGCGCTACTTTTATTGGATCGATGGAATTGACGCCGGGCCAAGCCGCCAGATCAACAGGCGCTTCAAGCGCCGACAAATCGTTCTGATTTACGGGCAGAACGGAAACAGAGAACCCGTGCATATCCAGCGATGTCATCATTGGTGCCGGGCCAATGATATGGCGGGCGATACCAGTCTCGAACAATGCATGTGTGAGGACAGCCATTTCTAGCGGAGTTGTGGACCCGAGGTTGTTGACCAAGGCCACACAATCCCCAGATTCCACGCGTTGCTTTAGCTTCTCTACCACTGTGGCCATGGCCGATACAGCGTTTGAAAATTCCACCTGCTGTACACCGGGCTCACCATGGATGCCCAAGCCGAGTTCCGCTTTGCCGGGTGCAATCCTGTCCTCTTTCGGAGAACCCGGAACGGTGCAGGTGTCCAGGCTCATACCGATGCTCACCACCTTGGCTATGGTGCTTCTTGCTGCATTGGTGACAGTGTCTAGGTCAGCACCTGTTTCAGCAAGCGCGCCAGCAATTTTGTGCACGAACAAAGTTCCTGCCACGCCGCGCGGTTGCGGAAGGTCGGGCAGGGCGATGTCATCGTCGACAACGACCATCTCTACCCTGCGGCCCAATGCACGGGCGCGTTCAGCTGCCAGCCCAAAGTTCAACCGATCGCCGGTGTAATTCTTGACAATAAGCAAGCACCCAGCCTCACCGGTAACCGCAAGAATGCCAGCCAGAACCGCCTCAACTGACGGGGACGCAAAAACTTCCCCGCATACGGCTGCTGTCAGCATACCGGCGCCAACAAAACCTGCATGTGCGGGTTCGTGACCAGACCCTCCGCCGGAAACCAAGGCGACTTTCGACTTGTCCCAATCCGACCTGTAAACAACCTTGATGTGTGGGTATCCGTCCAACCTGGTAAGTCGTCCTCCAGAGGACGCCAGAAGACCGTCTATTGCCTCTGTGACCAAGGTTTCTTTCGTGTTGAGGAACTGGGCCATGCTTTTGCTCCTTAATTCACTCGCGCGCCAGACGCGTCAAAATACAATGGATTGTGAGGGCGGATTTTTATAAGTTTTCCAGCGGGATAGTCCTGATGGATGCCAATCAGTGTCACAACCGGGTGGCCATTCAAGTCCAAGTGCAGTCGCGTTTGATCCCCCAGATGCTCAGCACGTACTACACGCGCATCACGGCCTTCGCCTTCAATGATGTTTTCCGGGCGAAGACCAATCTGCGGGCCCTTGTGATCGCCTCCGAACAACTCGGATGGCAGGATGTTTATCCGTGGCAGGCCCAACCGGCTGGCAACGTAAACACTGCCTGGGTTTTCATAGATATCCCGGGGTGTCCCGTACTGAACCAACCTTCCATTTTCCAGAACGCCGATATGCGTCGCCATTGTCATGGCTTCGACCTGATCATGGGTCACGTACAGTAAGGTTGACCCCAAATCCGCCTGAATTCTCTTCAGTTCCACGCGCAAATCTGCCCGAAGCTTGGCGTCCAAAGAACTGAGTGGTTCGTCCATTAGGAAAATCTGGGGGTCACGCACCAGCGCCCGTCCGATTGACACGCGCTGCATCTCGCCGCCAGAAAGTTCGGTAGCTTTGTTGTCCAGTTTTTGCGGGATCTGGAGGATTTCCGCGACTTCGTTAACCTTTCTCGCGATCTCATCCTCTGGCGTCTTCAGGATCGGCGACCGCAGAGGAAACGACAGGTTCTCCTGCACTGTCATATGGGGGTATAGCGAATATTGCTGGAAGACCATCGCCACATCGCGCTGGGCTGGCGTTTCCATTCCAACGTCTCGCCCGGCAATTCGCACCGTTCCCGAATCCAATTTATCGAGTCCGGAGATCAACCTCAGCGTCGTTGTTTTTCCGGCACCAGTCGGACCCAACAACACCACGAAGGCGCCGTTGGGGATCGTCATAGAAATATCGTCCACCGCTTTGACTTTACCGTATGACTTCGAAATATTCTCCAAAACGACTTCAGCCATTGTTTAGCACCTCGCCGTTCAGAGCGGACCGTAACGCTCGGCCCGTAGACATTTCAAATAAGGTCACTGCAGGTGAGCGAAACTCCAATCCCACTGTCTGGCCGGGATTGACGACTTCGCGTGCATCAATTCGGGCTTTCAGCTCTCCATTTGGACTTTGCAGCGTCACGATCTGTGTGGTTCCCAGGTATTCTGCGGCCAGGACCTTGGCCCGGTAAGCGCTGGTGTCCGATAGAAAAACATGCTCGGGGCGGACACCAAAGACCAAGTCTCCCTCTGCCCCTTCCATCAGTTTGGGCACGGCTTCGTCATGGCCATTCAGTCGGACCATTTCCGAGCCAGGTTCGACCTTCCCCTGAAACCGCAGGAAATTCATTGAAGGAGACCCGATAAAGTCAGCCACAAACATCGTAGCTGGTTTGTCGTAAATCTCCTGAGGCGTGCCGAATTGCTCGATCACGGCGTTGTTCATTACGACGATCTTGTCGCCCATTTGCATGGCTTCCAACTGGTCGTGTGTAACATAAACAGTGGTCGCGCCCATGCGATCATGAAGCGCGCGTAATTCTTCAGCCATGTGCTCACGAAACTCTGCATCCAAAGCACCAAGAGGTTCGTCCATCATGAACGCCTTGGGCTCGCGAACAATCGCGCGACCAAGCGCCACGCGCTGCCTGTCGCCGCCTGAAAGCCCGCCTACCGGGCTATCGAGTATGTCCGTTATTCCCAGAATCCCAGCGACTTCCTCCACTTTGGCTTTTACTGCAGCACGCGGCATACCCTGCGATATCAGTGGATAGCTGATATTTTTGCGCACGTTCATGTGTGGATACAGCGCGAACATCTGAAAAACGAAGGCAATGTCTCGCTCTGAGGGCGGTCGTTGGCTGATTTCTTCACCGTCTAGGTAAATCTCGCCAGATGTGGGAAGTTCCAAGCCCGCGATCATCCGCAGAGTTGTTGTCTTCCCGCAACCGGATGGCCCCAGCAGCATGAAAAACTCACCGTCCTCAATCGTGAACGAGCTTTCGCGGACAGCGGTGAAATCGCCGAACATCTTTTTTACGTTTTTGACTACGATCTGGGCCATTTCTACTCCGGGAAATGGCTGACGATGATGAACATGACGGTTCCGATCAGCGTGACGATGAAAGAATAGGTGAAGGCCCAAAGGACAAAGGGCTGCATCAACATGAAGACACCCAGTGCGATGAGGATGGTCGCGACCATCTCCCATGGGCCGCGGCGCAGCCGCATCAATCCGGTAAAAAACTCGCTCATTTGCGCACGGCTCCGAATGTGATCCCACGCAGCAGGTGTTTGCGCATCAGGATGGTGAAAATCATGACCGGGATCAGGAAGATCGTCGCGCCTGCTGCCACGGCAGGCCAATCCAGGCCGCCGATACCGATGATGGTTGGAATGAAGGGCGGCGCAGTTTGCGCATTCGCGGATGTCAGCAGCACCGCAAACGCGTACTCATTCCATGCGAAGATCAGGCAGAAGATAGCAGTTGAAGCTATGCCGGTGGCGGCTTGCGGCAGCACCACTTTGTAGAATGCCTGAAACCGTGTGTAGCCATCTATGAGAGCGGCTTCTTCGTACTCTCTCGGTATTTCGTCGATAAAACCCTTCAGCAACCAAACCGCCAGAGAGATATTCACGCCCGTATACAACAGGATCATTCCAAGATGCGTGTCGCTGAGACCAAGGTTTCTGAACATCAGGAAAATCGGGATTGCGACGGCAACCGGAGGCATCATCCTTGTACTGAGGATGAAGAACAGAAGGTCGTCCTTCAGCGGAACTTTAAACCTGCTGAACGCATAGGCAGCCAGCGTACCAAGAAAAATGCTCAAGAACGTCGAGCCAAATCCGATGATAACCGAGTTCATAAAGCGTTCACCGAACTTGGATGGCCCAACGATCACCATGTCGTATTGGCGCACGATCTCATCGGCCCAATTCTGCGGCGGGTTGGCTTCCAGAAATTCCTGCGTTTGCCGCGTGCGCGTGGTGAAAAGGTTGACATAGCCTTCAAGCGTTGGGTCAAAGACCATTTTGGGCGGATAACTGATCGCATCGGCTGGGGATTTGAAGCCAGTCAGCAAAATCCACACCAGTGGGATCATCGTGATCAGTGCATAGGCGATGACCAGAAAACCGGCGATCCACTTGGACCGGTTCGAAGGTTCGGTGACGGAAAAACTGCTCATCTCTGTTTCACCTTGTTCAGGGCTTTGACGTAGATCGACGCAAGGCCGAACACGGTGACGAAAAGGATGATCGCATAGGCCGAGGCATAGCCCGTACGCCACTTCTCAAACGCCTCTCGCTTGAGATTGATCGAAGTGAGTTCGGTAACAGAACCCGGCCCACCGCCGGTCAGCTGAACCACGAGGTCGAACATCTTGAAGTTCTCGATCCCTCGAAACAGCACCGCGAGCATCAGGAACGGCAGCACCATCGGGATGGTGATCGTGAAGAACTGCCGCAGCTTGCTGGCCCGGTCGATCTCGGCCGCTTCGTAGATATAGTCGGGAATACTGCGCAGTCCGGCCAGACAGATCAGCATCACAAAAGGCGTCCACATCCAGGTGTCAACGATCACGATCGCCCATGGGGCCAAAGTCACAGAGCCCAACATCTCAAAACTTGACGGGTCCTTGCCGCTGAACCACGACACGATGTAGTTAAACAGACCGATCTGCGGCTGGTAGAGGAACTTCCAGAAGTTCCCGACGACTGCCGGGGACAACATCATCGGCAGCACGATAATCGTGGTCCAAAGATCGTTGCCTTTGAATTTCTTGTTGATCAACCACGCCAGCGTGAAACCGATCAGCACCTGAAAAAAGATCGTCCAGAACAGGAAGTGCGCCGTCGCCTGCATATTCAACCAGGTGTCGGAGTCCGTCAGGATACGCTCGTAATTCCTGAACCCGACATCTTTGACTTCACGCGCGATCCGGTTGGCTTTGTAGTTGGTAAAGCTCAGTTTGATGGTCCAGATCAACGGAAAGATATTGATCGCCAGCAGCAGAAATATCGTCGGGGAGATGAATATCCAGGCGATCGCGCGGTCGGATAACCCCCGAATTTTTCGCGCAACTCGCACGGGCGTTGCCTGCGCAACGCGATCTACAGTCCTGTCAGACATCTCTTTGCCAGTTCTTGTTGGTTTTGGACTTACGGGTGAAGGTGAAGCGGGTTCGCACCCGCTCCCGCCCTACTTCCGGATTACAACTTTCCTTCGTCTTCGAAGGTTTCGGTCCAATCTTCGATCAGAAGATCAAGCGCTTCCTGAGCCGTGCCCTGGTCGGCTACGACGTAGTCGTGGATGCGTTTCTGCATTGCCAACAGCAGTTCTGCATAAGCAGGCTCCTGCCAGAAATCCTGCACCCCAGCCATTGCCTCCAGGAAATCACCGGCGAACGGTTGGCTATCCACAAAACCAGGATCTTCCAGCACTGAGTTATGCGCCGAATAGCCGCCTAGCTCCCACCATTTCGCCTGAACTTCTGGCTGCGCGAACCACTTAATGTACTCAAGTGCGGCGTCTTGTTTGTCAGAGTAACTGACAACAGAAATTCCTTGTCCGCCGAGTGTTGAGCCGGCCTGATTTTGTGGTGGATTCACGAAGAAGTCGATCTTGTCACCGCCGGTATTGGGATCGGCATAAAGACCAGGGAAGAACGCAAACCAGTTCATAGCCATTGCGACCTGACCTGACTTAAAGGCGTCCAGGCTCTCACCCATGTACGAATTGGTGTATCCCGGAGGTGTAGCTGTTTTGTAGAATTCCTTGTAGAACTCCAAAGCCTCAACTGCTTCCGGTGAGTTTACGGCGCCTTCCATGTCATATGAGCCAGGAGTGTTTTCGTATTTGAAACCCCAGGGGTAAAGCGCCCCGGTCACACCCATCGTGATCCCTTCCGAGCCGCGCTCGGTAAAAATGGCCGCTCCATACACGGTTTTTCCATCGATCTCACGACCCTGGAAGAATTGGGCGATCTGTAGCAACTCTTTCTGAGATTGAGGCTCGCGCAAGTCCTGCCCTGTGGCTTCTTTGTATGCTGCTTGGATTTCAGGGTTTTCGAACCAATCCTTACGATAGAACCAGCCATTGGCATCACCCATCGCGGGCAGCGCGTAGTAGTTTGGTGTGCCCTTGGGCCAGGTCGAATAGGCGTAAACGGTGGCTGGCGCAAAATCGTCCATGCTGATGCTTTCAGCATCGAAGAAGTCGTTCAGTTGGACATAGTGACCGTTTTCCGCGCCACCGCCGATCCATTGACTGTCACCAATCAGCAGGTCGCAGAGCTTACCACCGGAGTTCAGCTCATTCAGCATTCTGTCCGCAAAATTTGGCCAAGGAACAAATTCGAAATTCATCGTGTGGCCGGATTCTGCTTCGAATTCCTTTGATAGCTCGACAAGCGCGTTGGCCGGGTCCCATGCAGCCCAACATAGCGTCAGATCTTCAGCATTTGCCTTGGTAGAAAGAGTAGTAGCGGCAAGGACTATTGCGCTGGCCGAGGCCAGTTTTGAGTAAGTCATCCATTCCTCCCTTTTTTGCGCCGTCAACCGAGGATGTGCGAATCGCGGCATACCCCCAAGGCTATTTGAGGTACGCACCTCAAGTCCAGAAAAACTTGAGGTTCGTACCTCAAAACTCTAAAGGCACCCTCGAGCAGAGTCGCTTATGAATTGATTTTAAGAGGAATTTCAGAGATGCTGATGCGCATGTGTTCTCGGTTGCGGGATGTCAAATAGCCCTATCGATCGAAATGGCACAGCCAACTTTGGCGACATCAGACCATCAACTGGTCTCGGGAATTCGCTTCGGTGGCCACTTGCAGTTTATTCAGTCGATACACTTACGAATTGGAGATAGCGTCAAATAGCGCGAACCACGCTGGATCGTGCCTAACTCGTTTGGTCAGGTGCAGACGTATGAAAAATCTTTCTATCGTTCGAATGAACCGCTACCCAATTAAAGGCTTGGATTCCGAGCCTATGCAAACCGTGACGCTGCAAGCAGGAGAGGGCATTCCCGGTGATCGCCTCTTCGGATTTGCCCGTTACAACTCCGGTTTCGACATGCAGAACCCTAAGCCACTTCCGAAAGACCGTTTTGTCGTTTTGATGAACGAGGCTGCACTGGCAGGCATTCAGACCCGTTTTGATATTGAGACCCAAGATCTTGAGGTCAATGCGAACGGCAAGACGCGATGTTTTAATATGCAAGTTCCTGAGGGTCGGATGGATGCGGCAAGGTTCCTGAGCTCGGAGATAGGCTTAAGAGATCCCGAACCGCCAAAGTTCGTCTCTTCCGCTCCTCATCGGTTTACGGATGTGTCTGTCGTGTCGCCGAAAATGATGAACGCGATATCTGTTTTGAATCTGGCCTCTGTGGAAAAGTTGGGCAGACAACTGAACACAGATATCCACCCAGCGCGGTTCCGAGCGAATATCGAGATAGACGGGCTACCTTCGTTTTCTGAGCTGGATGCCGTTGGATCGATTCTAAGGTTCGGCGATGTTGAGTTAAAGATACTCTCACGTACGAAAAGGTGCGCAGCAACTGAAGTGAACCCGAAAACGGCCGAGCGGGACTTGAAGATACCCTACCTTATTCAAAAGTTGATGGGTCATATGGATATGGGCGTCTATGTCGAGGTAACCAATGGCGGAACGCTAACGGTCGGGCAAACTGGGGAAATACTCACGTGACCTTTGAGCCGCCAGCACTGCAGTAAACTAATCAGGTTTCATTCTGTTGATGCGCAGCGCGTGAACTGCACCGAAGCGCATCTGGCACATTACCGATCTGAGCTGTGCACTCAACGCTCAGTTATTTAGGACAGTCCAGACACCAGTTGTTTCAATCCAAGGGCTGCGCCGGCAAAGATTGCAGCAGATGTTACAGGCGCGCTGTAAGCCAGAAGTGAGAAGGCAGATATGCCTTGGTCTAGTGTGGGGTTTTGGTCGTGTGACGGGCAGTGGCCAACGGAAGTAGTAGATGCCGTGTCTGGACAGTGAGAGATACGCATGCAGCTTCATTTTGTGTCACACCTGTGTGTCACACCGCTCTAATGCTTGCTATCTAGTTGTATTGTTAGGTTTTGGTGGAGCCTAGGGCCACCATACCCTCATTGAAAACGCTGCGTTTTCCGCCAGCTGGGACATCTCGCCCCCACATAAAACCCCACATATTACTGAATTCTCCTGACTTCAACTGCTGTCAATTGGGCTAATGAAACCAATTTGGCAGTCCAAAACCTTGATGTCGCGCGGTGCTATCACCTTCATCCAGACAACTTGGCCAACGTGCGTTCAACATTGAGGAATGGAAATTGAGAATTGAGTGGGAGCATCCTAGGTGGTTTGCATGTCTTTTAACTAAGGAATTGAGCGTTGAGCATGTGATGCCAGATGGCCTTGGAGGCATCCTCACGTCTTGATTTCTTTGTGAGAATGCAACAGCCGATTTGGTTTTTCACTTGAAGGAGCGGAACACCTCGCTCTCGAACTCCGTAACCCACGGGTCAATCCCAAGACAGTGACAAGAACGCAAAGTTAAGCTATTATGTCAGTATTATTGACGTATAAATGACGAGATTGACGGTTCTATGCCCCATGACGAGCAACAAGCTAAACGCGGCCCGGATGGCAAGTTCCTGCCCGGGCACAAACCGCCAAAGTCAACCGGCCGACCGCGGGGCGCAAATGGCATTAAAGCACGCGCAGCACGGCTTGCGGGCGAACGGCTTGAAGAGATGCTCGGGCGCGCCACTGATGTAATTTCCGACGAGCTTGATAACGGCAATCCAACCGTAGCCCAATGGCTCGTTGATCGGGTTCGGCCTCCTACACGCTCTGACTTCGTTCAATTGGCTGACAGGAACAAATTGAGCTCAATTGAAGATATCCTCGTCGCTTCAGAGCGGACCACAACTGCAGCATCGCGGGGCGAAATCAGCTTGCAACAGGCAAGGCTTCTTCAGGATGTTCTGGGTCGTCACGCCCAGCTCAAAGGGCTTGAAGAATTGTCCGCACTCCGTGCGGAGGTCGAGGAAATGCGACGTACGGATAGAACGACCGCCGCAATTGATAAGTCACTGCTACCAAAATGGGGCCGCCTGAGCCAGGAACAAAAATGAAGAGAGGGTCATGGACAGACAACGGAGGAATGGCTGGAACTCGCCTGCCCATTTCTGATAGCACCGCCATCAAGGCTGCACTAAAAGCCGCAATCGAAGCGGCTGATAGGTTAGAGATATCAATTCGGCATTCTGAAAAGATAGGTGCTCTGCCTCCAAACCTAATGTCTGGTCAGCGTGAACTCTACGAGGCAAGACGACTACTGGCTTCGGGTATCGCGCACCTAGGAGAAAAGCGTTATTAGCAACACTTGTACGAACTGAAGCAAGAAGACGCATTTCCCGCTTCAGTAAAATTTTCAGCGAAGGAGACGTTCAAGCAAGTTGCAGCGAATGTCTGCTTCGAGCCCAAACCAGCAGATTGCTGCACCTGCTTCGAATGTCAGCTTCCGGATTGTTGCCCAGGGTGAAGAGACAGGCTATCTCGAAGGTGCAGCGGGCTTCATCAAAGTCCGCCCGACAAAGTTGCAGCGCTATTGAAGTGCGTTAGTCAATGCAGAGACCAGCGCGTTCGGATCTTCCTCCATGCGGGGGAGGAGTACTGTTCTCACGGCGTCATTCAATGCCCTATCCGCTTGGGCAGCGGCTGGGTCATCGTGATCAACGAAGACTTCGAATGCTTCAGTGGCGGTTAAGACTGCGCCTGGCACATGCGCCACGCCCTGCAGCAATGCGCTAATGCCCAAATGTTCCACTTGGTTGCTATTGGTAGGGGGGCCGACGAATGCGGGATTGAACCCGTCAACTCCCCAAACCTGGCTCGCGGTAAGGCCTTCGCCGGTTGCGTATTGATGGATGTGCGGCACGCTAAAGTGGCCGATGTAGCCGTGGCTCCACAGGGGGCGGTGCGTTAAGGGATTGTGTCTGCTTGTGCCTGATAACAGAGCTTGCCAGATCAACAGAGTGGCCTGCCCCTCCGTCTGGGCATGGCGTTCGCGCTCTGCCCGCGCACTCTCTGGCAGCGTTTCGACATAGTTACGCGAAAGCGGCAGTAGCGCCAATGCGCCTTCCAATGCATTAGGCCTGCGCTCAAGAAAAGCCGCGTAAGCATCAGATAGAAGTGCGACGTGAATTGCTCCGGCATCCGATGCCATTGCTTCGGTGAGTGTGTATACAGTCCAGCCCGCCTCACGAAGCGCTGGCGTGCTCACATCCCAAAGCGTCGGCGGCAAGGCTTGACCGCGATCCGCGCTGAATGCCGACAATACCTCTATGGCATCGGCATACGCGCTCAGTGTAGCCGCGTCGACCTTGTCTGCTTCCAGCCGAGCCAGGTGGTCATTGACACCAAGATCGCTTAGCTGACCGGTCGGGTGAAGGCCGACCGCCAGAAGGCGTTGCTCCAACTCTGATGCGTTCAGGAGCGCCGGTTCAGGCGGTGCTGTCCCCGCCGAATCCCTGAGTGTTTCAATCCTTAACAGAGGGCGAGATACAAGCCACGTCATACCCGCCACGATAAGAAGCGCAGCCGCTAGACAAAGAAACGCTGACCGCTTCATGAAGTCTCCGACCTGCACCACGTTTTTGCAAAAGACGGCACGCGTCTTGTCCTATTCCTGCGCCAGATAATCTTCAAAACCCTTCACCGCGCCGTCAATGATCGTACAGTTTCCTGCTGCGCGTATTGTTGGGTCGTCCCAATACACATTCCAGAAAACGACGATACTTTGATCGTTCAAAATGCCCGGAAACACGGAAATCGCGGCGTTTGGCAGGTCAGCATATTCGGGTACCTCCCACAAATAGTCGTGGCACAGTTGGAGCGCGTCAGTCGTTTGACGATCAAATGCGTGGGCAGACGATACAAAGCCAATCGCCAAAATCGTTGCTGTGATCAGGGCCTTCATTGGACTCTCCATTTGCTTAAGCGGTCTTCAATTCTCGACACTATGCAAGCTGCCGTCCGGCATCAAATACGGTAGCCTTAGATCCGAGACGCACGAGCCATCGATGCCTGCCCCGGGGTTTTCCAGAAACGCTTCGCCAATATCGCGGGCGCATTGGCTGAACACAAGAGCCCCGTGCCCGGTTTCCGGGAACAGGAACAATTGACTGTTGGGCAAAGTATCTGCCGCTAGCCTACCCCAGGAAGATGCAGTCTGTGTGTCAATCTCGCCAGACAGGACCAATACCGCGATGTCGGAAAATACGGGTTCAAGGTAGTTGTCTCGAGATACCGGTGTGAACTCGCTGCAATCTGCAAATAGGCTCGGTATTTCAGCTAGAGCCGCCGTCATCAAAGGACCGTAGCCCAACTCTGCTACTAAAGCGCCAAACCCCGCCGCTGAGTTGAAACCGTCCACAAAATCTTCCTGACATGCGTAAAGCAAGAGCTCGAACTCACCCTCCATAATGGTTTGCAAAGCTGCGTTATCTGTTGCGATCAAGCTGAAAACGCGTTTGACATCTTCGGGGCCGAGCAAAGCGATCAATGAGGCCAACCGTCCTGCTGTCGCTTCATTGAAATGGGCGCGGACTAGGTCCAGCAACGCTCCAGCACGCGGCGTTTCAAACCGGAGGTTTAGATAGTCTTGCGCAAACGCCAAGCGATCCGCCCGATCAGGCAACCCGGCCAGAGCATCTTCAAGAGCATCGTCAAAGAACTCTCCCAAGGAAGCCGGTTCTAGATCACTGTCGCGATCCGCTTCAAGTTGCTCCAAAGCCGAGGACGCAGTGTCGGAAGCAATTTCCATTTGCGACATGGCGTTAGTTGCAGCTTGCGCCAGAACCTTTTGATCGGCGCTCAGGTCCAACGAACCCGCCAACAACGCTTCTGCGGAGGGCTGGGGTGGAAGGTCACCGTTGATGATTTGCGTGATGAGGTCGACCGTTCCGTCCTCAAGCTCACTGACCAGTGCGGGTGCGTAAGTTGTGAAGCCGCGGATCGTTGGGTCGGACCAATCGTTTCTGCCGGAAAAAATGCTGAAAAGCACTTGCCCGGAAATCTCGATCCCCGCAGCCTCCAATGGACGTGCCTCTAACTCTTCAAGGAGGTCAAAATACCGCTGCGTTATATCGGGATACGCCTCCGCACAGATAAGATCGTCTTCACAAGGTGCGAACGTATTGAAGATGGCCTCGGTGTGTGGGGCGAACAGAGTGTCATAAAGCGCGATTTGGGGTGGCGCGACACTGTCCAAAACGACCGAACGCACGCCTTCGGGCACAGAGCGCATGACTTCTAGCGCGAGCTTAGTGCCATATGAAACGCCATAAATATTGTACTCAGGGTAACCAAGAGCCGACATTACGGCTCGCACATCTAAAGCATTTTGGGTTGTGTTGAACTGCGGAAGATCGAAGCCTCGTTCGGTCAATTCAGAAATGCAGTCGCGAACAAGCGTCGCCTCCAGTTGAGGTAGGTCAGCACCGCCCAACTGATCGACGATTGGCTCCAGATTTTCCGCCAGAGTCCCGAAGCAATCCATATCCGGGGCGCTTGCATCGACGCCGCGTTGATCGAACGCCACGACGTCCCTTCGCCCCCGCAGATGGTCAAAAAAGAGGCTGAGCGAGCGCACAGATTCAACTGAACCGCCTCCCGGTCCCCCGTGAAGATAGACAACCGGGTCTGCCAGGGGTGCCAGCGAATGAGCCTTGAAAACGATGAAGCTGAGGTCCAGGGTCTTGCTTTCAGCATCTCTGTGATCCTCAGGTACTGCCACAATACCGCAGATTACAGTTTCTCCGTCAATCTCATCGGGGACGACGGGGCGCGTGCATGGCGTGACTTCGACCGGATAGCGCGTATCTGCTCCACCCGCGAATTGAGCTTCCAAAGCCGTCGGATCAGAAGGTTCTCCAAGCAAAGCAGATAGGACGGCAAGTATTTGTTCGGGAGTCATGGTTACACCGCATAAAGCTGTTGATTTTTCTATAACCCTAGATCAGTGGACCGCATTTGCGAACCGATTGAAAGTTGTCATTCCGTAGCTTCAAATCCAAACACTACGGATTGAGAGGTTTTGTCAGAGCATCTTCGCAAAGGGCACCACCTGTAGAATCCGGACATCGAAAACTAAACAACCAACGACAGCTTTGTCCGCAACTCGGACAGTAGGCCAAAGAAAACGAATGACTGCAAACGCCCAAAGCCGACGCTCATGCACCTCGCAGCGAATGGCTGCTCTGAGCCCAATGCGGTCATTGAATACTCAAGAAATCGGGACAACTGAGGAATATTATACCGCAAGAAACATGGCAATTTCCCACGACCTTCGGCGGTCAAAATTTGGTGCCAACAGATGGCTATGGTCTTTGGCGCTCATGGGCGTTCTATGGGCTCAAGACTTTGAAGACGGCTTGTTTGTCCAGAAATCAAGCAACATCTTCGCTATCTCGGTCTGGTGGTGGGCATAGACCACCACGTCGAGCTTTTCCTGGCCCAATTGGTTGCGTAGGGAGATTAGCTCGCCGCTTTCAATTTCCTTGTGCACCATGCTGAACGGCAGCCAACCAACACCGAGACCGTTCAGGATCATTTCCTTTGCTCCACTTGAAAAGGCCGTCTGGCAAACGGGGTTTTTGCTAAAATCGGCGGTTCCGAACGGGAGTTTGCTCTTGTTCAATGCTTCGCCGAAGTAGCTATTTTCGGGATAGACGACGGCCGGCATATCCAAAGGCACGTCAACGTTTCCACGCACTGCATACCGCAATCCGCCACCGATGACCGGAATGAGGTAGTCGTGACCCCAAGTTCCGCGACGAATGCCTGCTCCGAACGGCATTGGGGCGACGGTTTGCGCCTCATAGCATAGCAGTATGTTGGTATCGCCGCGCAAGAACAGTGTGACACAATCGTTCAGATTGGCAGTTCTGAGACGAAAACGGAGCCCCTTGAACGTGGCACGTGCACGCAGTGCCATATCAGGGAAGGTGGAGACGACCGATGCGTGTGTCGCGGCGATAGTCACGATCGAAACGGTTGGACAATGTTGCGCAATTTTTGTGCGCAGGTCATTTAGCCTTGCGATCAAAGAGCGTATTTCGGCTTCGTTCGAGGCCAGTGCCGGACTGATCTCGACCCGGTTCGATTTGCGATCGAGAACTTCAATCCCTAGCCACTCCTCAAAACTGCGAATACGCCTTGAGAATGCTGGTTGTGTTATGTTTCTGCGGGCCGCGGCCCGCGTCATGTTCCGCTCTTCTAGAAGGGCCAGAACATCATCAAACCACAGCATATTCATCCGCACCTCCCTTGCACCCAAAGAAAATGTATTAGCAGCCTGCAAAAAATGCACTGTTTTTCCTCTTTTCCTTTTGAAAGTGTTTGTCTGTAGGCAAAAGCAGGGAGAGTGTGGTGGCTGAGACAATTCAGATGACCGGTGGTGACGCGATGGTCGCGCCGGAGTTGGTTTTGAGCTTGTGCAAGGAGCTATCGCTGACGCTGGCGAAATTTCCCCGGGTATCGCTTGGCCATCTTCCTACGCCTTTGGAGCCGATGGATCGCCTGAGCAAGGTTTTAGGTGGTCCGCGTTTATGGGTCAAACGAGATGATTGCACCGGCCTTTCGTCGGGTGGGAACAAGACCCGTAAGCTGGAATTTCTGATGGCTGACGCAGTCCAGAAAGGCGCGGATACAATCATCACGCAGGGGGCGACGCAATCCAATCACGCGCGTCAAACAGCAGCGGCGGCCGCAAAACTTGGCATCTCGTGCCACATCCTGCTTGAGGATCGCACGGGTTCCAATGACCCGAACTATATTCTGAATGGAAATGTCCTGTTGGATCGACTGCATGGCGCCAGTGTGTCCAAGCGTCCCGGTGGGGCGGATATGAACGCCGAGATGGAAGCCTGCGCCGCGCAGATGAAGACAGAAGGGCAAAAACCCTACATCATCCCGGGCGGTGGATCGAACCCAATCGGGGCCTTGGGCTACGTAAATTGCGCGCGCGAGTTATGCGAACAGGCCGCCAATGCCGGATTGAAAATTGACGCGCTGGTACATGCGACCGGCAGCTCGGGTACGCAAGCTGGATTGGTCGCCGGGCTTGCCGCCCTAGAAAGTGACATTCACCTTTTGGGCATCGGTGTGCGTGCCCCGCAAGACAAACAGGAAAGTATGGTTCATGATCTGGCAGTGCGAACTGTCGAGTATATGGAGACGGGTACGCCCATTGCGCGCGAAAAAGTGCGCGCAAATTGCGACTACGTTGGTGCAGGATATGGTCTTCCCACTGAAGGGATGATTGACGCGCTTAAGTTACTGGCCCGCACCGAAGGGCTTCTGTTCGACCCGGTCTATTCGGGTAAAGGGTTGGATGGTCTCATCGACCAAATCCGCAAGGGCTATTTCGACGGCATGGACAATGTCGTCTTTCTGCATACGGGCGGAAGTGCAGCCCTGTTTGGGTATCCCGAAACTCTTGAACTTCCCGGCTACGTGGCCTGAAACCTACAACAAACCAACAAGGAGATATCAAATGAAACTAAAAAAATACTTGATCAGCGCGGCTTTGGTTTCAGCTCTCGGTGCGCCACTCGCCGCTGAAGAGGTTAAGATCGGCGTTCCTACTTGGACTGGAGCACAGGCCATTGCCCATGTCTTGGGTGAGATCGTGACCAACCGCATTGGCGGCACGGTGGAGTATGTACCCGGTAACAATGCCACGATTTTTCAAGCGATGGATCAGGGGAAGGGTGATATCGATGTTCACCCAGATGTATGGTTGCCAAATCAGGAAGCGTTCACCAAGCAATATGTTGATGGTGCCGGCACAGTGACGTTGTCATCGAACCCCTATCAGGGCAATCAGGGTTTCTGCGTCTCCAAGGACTTTGCCGCAGAGATGAATATCACCGACATCGCGGATCTCGGACGCCCCGATGTGGCGGCAGCGATGGACAGCGATGGCAATGGTAAGGGTGAGATGTGGATCGGTGCACCCGGCTGGGCCTCAGCCAATGTGAACGAGGTGAAGGTGCGCGACTATGGCCTGTTGGACTTTATAGATCCGATCCGGGCTGAAGAAGCGGTAAAGACCGCGCGCATTAAGGACAGCATCGCCAAAAACGAAGGATACGCCTTCTACTGCTATGAGCCGCATGCTGTCTGGTACATGTTCGACGTGGTGATGCTAACCGAACCGACTTATGACCCTGAAAAATACGTCATGGTGCAGCCTTCCGACGATCCTGATTGGTATAACAAGTCGATGGTTGCCAGCAAGGACGCCCTGAAGGAAGTGCAGATCGCCTGGTCAAACTCGCTTGGGGATCGCTCGCCGGCGATTACGGAGTTCTTCGCAAACTTCTCCCTTACCGCCGATGACGTGAGTTCGCTGGCCTTCGAGATCAGTGCCAATGGGCGCGATGCTGAGGAAGTTGCGGCCGAATGGGTTAACGCAAATTCCGAGCGCGTGGATTCAATGCTGGGTCTCTGAGTCAGAAAAAAACAACGGGCAGCGCCTAGCGGTGCCGCCCCATTTGAATGCACGCGCGGGTAGGCGGATGAGCGACGAGACTGTAATCGAAATTTCCAACATCTGGAAAATCTTCGGGGCAAAACCTGAAACTGCTCTGGAAGCCATTCGTGCGCGAGGCCTGAGCAAGGCTGAAGTGCTTGCTGAGTTCAATGCCGTGGTGGGCGTGGCCGATGTCAGCCTCAGCGTCAAACGCGGTGAGATCTTCTGTATCATGGGGCTCTCAGGAAGCGGCAAATCCACACTCGTGCGCCACTTCAATCGTCTGCTCGAACCAACGGCCGGCAAGATCGAGATCGAGGGCACGGACGTCATGGCGCTCGGCACAAAGGAACTTCAGGTTTTCCGCAACCGGAAAATCGGGATGGTGTTCCAGAATTTTGCGCTGATGCCCCACCGTTCGGTCCTTGATAACGTGGCAATGCCCCTGGAAATCCGCCAGGTGGCCAAGAACGAGCGTATGCGGCAGGCGGCCGCGATTCTCGACATTGTCGAATTGGGGGCGTGGGGCGCGAAATTCGCTCACGAACTCTCTGGCGGTATGCAGCAACGTGTAGGGCTTGCCCGTGCGCTCGCGGCCAACCCCGATGTTCTATTAATGGATGAACCATTCTCCGCACTTGATCCCCTAATACGGCGGCAGTTGCAGGATGAGTTCATCCGGCTGTCTAAAATCCTCAAAAAGACCACGATCTTCATCACCCATGACCTGGATGAGGCCGTCCGCATCGGAGACCGAATTGCGATCATGCGTGACGGCAAGATGGTGCAGATCGGCTCGGCTGAGGACATTGTCATGCATCCCGCAGATGACTACGTTTCTGACTTCGTGGCCGGGATATCGCGCCTGAAAGTGGTGCATGCTCATGCGGCGATGCAGTCCTTGGACAGCTACCTCGCCACGCACGGCCCACTGCCGGCTGACATTGATCGGGTAGACCACAATGAGACACTTTCCGCTTTAATTACGCGAGCCATCGACGATGAACGGCCGGTTCTGGTGTCCGATGGCGGCGAGGACAGAGGTGTCATCACACGCGCAGATTTGTTGCGCACCGTGATTGAAGGGACGGAAATGTCATGAACGAAGATCTTGGTGTGAACCCCCTTGAAGATACAGAAAGCGAAGCTGCACAGGCCTATGCCGAGGAGCGCCGGGAGAATATCCGCACCTTTGTACGTACGAGCCCCGACTACTACATCCGCAACTTCGACAAGATCGGGGCGTCCGCGCGCTTTACGGCAACCTTCAACGCAATGGCCGGGCTTTTTGGTCCGATCTGGTTCGGCGCACGCGGGCTTTGGTCATGGGCGTTGGCCTTTCTTGTCGTCGAGGCAATCGGCTTTGTGCAGATCGCGCGGGGCCTATTCGGAGATCTGGGAGCGGACGCGCTGGCCCGTGTGACCTCGATCGAAGGTACGCTCGATTTGCGCTACCGGCAGCTCGCGGCAGCGCAGGAGAGCGGCTCGGATCGAGCCGCGGCCATCCAGCGCCAGATCGAAGGACTGGAGGCCAATATTGAAGGCTTCCGCGCCGAGGCAGAGATGCTCGCCGCGCAAGGCCCGTCGATTGCACTCACCGGTGTTGTCATCTTGCTTGTGGCTAAGCTCATACAGGCCGTAGCCGCCAACTGGGCACTGGAGGCCCGGTTTTCTGACTGGCTCTCAGATCGCACAATTCGCTCTGGCATGCCGGTCAGTCAGATTGTCTTCAGCGCGGGTTTCATGGTCTTGCTGGTCGCGACCGCAATGATTCACTACAGCTTCCCGGGCCGTTTTTCATTTCTTAGCGAATTTCCGACGGATAATTCAATCCGCCTGGCCAGTATTGACACCGTAGAGGGTTTTATCGCCTGGTGCGTCGCCAACAGTGTGGCCTTCTTTGACGGGCTGACCGCGGCAATTCGCTGGTTGCTGGATGCCATGGAGGTTGCGTTGGTTCAGACCCCTTGGATAGTGGTGGCCGCGCTGATCGTTCTGTTGACCTGGCTCACGGCTGGGTTGCGTATGGCAATTTGGTCTGGTGCCTTTCTGGCCTACATGGGACTTCTCGGCTTCTGGGAAAAAGCTATGACCACTTTGGCGCTTCTCGGCACCGCGGCGCTACTTTCCATCGTGATTGGCATTCCTCTGGGCATGTTCTCTGCGCGCCGACCGCGCTTCTACGCTGTCATCCAGCCGATTATGGATTTCATGCAGACCATGCCTGCATTTGTCTTCATGGTGCCTGTGATTGCCTTTTTCGGGGTTGGCAAGCCAGCGGCAGTTATTGTCACTATGATCTTCGGTGGGACACCCGTGGTACGCCTTACCGTTTTGGGTCTGCGTGGTGTTCCTGAAAGCGTGCGCGAAGCCGCGATCAGTTTTGGCGCCAACAAATGGTACCTTCTCACCAAGGTCGATCTGCCGCTCGCCAGCCCCTCTATTCGCGCCGGTATCAACCAGACAATCATGCTGTCACTGGCTATGGTCGTGGTGGCCTCGCTTATTGGCGCGAAGGGACTGGGCGAAGACGTCCTCGAGGCGCTGCAATACGCCAATGTGGGCCAGGGTATCCTCGCAGGCTTTGCCATTCTCTTCTGCGCGATGATTCTTGACCGGATCGTTCAAGGTCAGCGAAAGTGACTCCCCTTGTACTTGTTCATGGTTTCATGGGTGGTAGCGCACAATGGGATGGGTGTCGCGATACCCTGCACCAGCATGCTGATGTGATTGCAATCGACCTGCCCGGGTTCGGAGTAAATGCCCATCTGCCACCAATTGACAGTATTGGCGGATATGCGGATTGGGTCGTCCGGCACCTCCGTGGCCTTGGAGTGGAGGAGTATCATCTGCTCGGTCACTCCATGGGTGGCATGATCGCTCAGGAAATTGCCGTTCGCGAAGGTGAAAGGATTGACCGTCTTGTGCTTTACGCAACTGGCGCGGCCGGTGTCTTGCCGGGGCGGTTCGAGACAATTGAGCACAGTAAAAAGCGCGCTGCGGAAAGCGGCCCGGCGGCCACCGCACGTCGGATCGCAGCGACTTGGTTTCTGGATTGCGAAGCTGCGCCAGGATATGAACACTGCGCCGGGATCGCCACTCAAGCTAAGCTGGCCGCCATAAATGCTGGGCTTGAAGCGATGCAATCCTGGTCAGGAGAGCAGAACCTTAGCCGAATCCGGCGGGAAACACTTGTGCTTTGGGGCGATCGAGATCGGACCTATCCGTGGAGCCAAATTCAAATGCTATGGGAGGCGATCCCCAATACATCGTTAGGAGTTGTTCCGGGCTGCGCTCACGCGCTACATGCCGAGAAACCTGACTTATTCCTACGTTTAATCTCCGACTTTTTGGACCGCTGAGCAATGCAAACAAC
Source organism: Ruegeria sp. 6PALISEP08 (assembly GCF_001238295.1). Taxonomy (GTDB): domain Bacteria; phylum Pseudomonadota; class Alphaproteobacteria; order Rhodobacterales; family Rhodobacteraceae; genus Ruegeria. Next base: position 8,633 of record NZ_LGXZ01000020.1, on the reverse strand, counting down.
TTGGACTTTTGCTGGGCGGCAGCCGATGTCAGCTTTGTCCGCGCAGCAGACATCGGGCTGAAATCACTGAACGTCTGCACCGAGCCCAAAGACGACATAGATACAGATTTTGAGAGCTGCGTTCTTCGCTCAGGGCGAAAACCTGACTTTAGCAGCAATCGCAAAAACTTGCGTTGACTTTGACTGGTTTTGGGTTCCGAGTGAAATTAGAAACAGCTTACAGGACTATGGGAAGCTCAAGCGTAATGCTCGCTCCTCTTTCGACTTGGTTGATTTCGATCATTCCTCCGTGGCGCTCTGCCACTGCAGAGACGATGGACAACCCCAATCCGCTGCCACCGGAATGTTCCAATTGAGAAAATCGATTGAATGCCGCTTCGCTTTGGTTTGGCGAAAGGCCAGCACCATCATCGGTCACAGTTAGGTTGACGTATTTGCCGTCACACCGCAGCGCCACTGAAATTTGGCTCAACATTGTGCCACCGTGTTTGCCTGCGTTGTCCAACAGGTTCTTTATAGCCTCAATCAGAAAGACCCGATCACCGATTACCGGGACTGCCGTCTCAGGTATCGTGACATCGAACTCGATACCCTTTGCTAGGATTTGAACTCCCATCTCCGCGCAGGCCTCTTCCACGACCGAGCGGAAGTCAATTTTTTCCATTTGGTCTTGGTGCGTCGGCTGCCTGAGCCTTTCAAGTGATAACAGCTGTTCCGCCACAGTCGCTGAGTTTTTTGCAGCCGCCACAAGCTCTGAGATACGTTTTTCTCGGTCGTCATCCGTTTTCGCGTCCTGCAGAGCTTCGGCCATCGACTGAACAGCCGCCGCCGGGTTTCGCAGCTGATGTGCTGCTTCGGAAATAAACACTTGATGGGCGTTGATGCTTTTTTCCACCTGACCAAAAAGCCGGTTCAGGGTTCTAACAACACCCTGAACTTCGATCGGGACAGGGCGCTTAATCTCACTCAGGTCATCTGGTGAACGCAGGTCAATTGCGTCCTGCAAATCCAGCAAAGGTCTCAGCCCACGAGCGACGCCGAACCACACCACAATGGCGAGGGTGGCCAGCAGAATTCCCATTAGAATTCCTGCGCGGATTGACAATTCATTCGCGAAAGCGTTGCGATCCGCCATACGTTGCCAGACTGTAACCGTCGCATCTCCGATTAGATTTTCAATGGTCACGCGTTCCGTCATCTTAAGAACGCGCACTGGTTCTTGGCGGTAGAGCGCTTCGAAAAACTGCGGCTTGTACACGTCTTGATCAGACGGGTTGGTGGCGGCCGGAGGGTAGGCATAGCCTGTCACATAGATGCCGCCGGGGCCCGTTACGTGGTAAAAAATCTCTCCACCTGATGCGTCACGGATCATGCTGCGTGTCGTTGGTGACAGCGCATCACCTCCCGAAATCGCAACATCTCGCGATATTGCGAGACCAGCAGATAACAGGCTGTCATCGAACAATTCCTGAGCCGTTTTCTGCGCAATCATAAAACGCCAAAGACCAAGCAGAGCAGCAATTAGCACCAAAGGGGTTAGGATAAGAATGAAAAGTCTTAACCTGAGCGAGCTGTGATTGATCACTTCTGCACCTCAAGCAGATACCCCAGACCACGGGCTGTCTTAATCCTAATACCGAGATCTTGAAGACGTTTTCTCAGCCGCGATACATGAGGCTCGACGGCTGAGGCCTCGACATCGGCACCCACGCCGTAGACGTAATCCGTTAGTTGGCTTTTGGGAACAATTCTGCCCCTGCGTTCCAACAGGCACTCAAGCACCGCTATTTCCCGCCGCGGAATATCCATAACCTTGCCCTGTACACTTACCTGACGGGCAGCGCGGTCGAAATCCAGGGCGCCGATGCTCTCTTTTGCTCCGTAGTCGAGTTCCTTGCGTCGAGAAAGCGCCCGGATACGTGCTTCCAACTCGTCCATTTCGAATGGCTTAACCAGATAGTCATCGGCGCCCATGTCCAACCCCGAAACCCGGTCGCTTGTTTCGGCACGTGCCGTAAGCAAGATCACCGGTACGCCGTCACCACGATTGCGAAGAGATTTCAGGATCTCCAGTCCCGACTGTCCAGGCAAATTGATGTCCAGAACAACTAAGTCTGCGCCCTCTTGCGCAAGATACAAGTCAGCCTCATCGCCATCCAAAAGCACTTCTGCTGCATGACCCCGGTCACGTAGGCGATAGGCAATAGCTTTGGCGAGGGTCTCGTTGTCTTCGACGATGACGATCCGCATCGGGTCTCCTGCAAGTTTCGCGCAAGGTTGGCACTCCATGATTGCCAGATGGGAGGGGGAATCAACCCCACAGTTCTATTTGCGATCACGGTAGCGCGGAGGGCGTTGACGTGGTTGTCTGGTCAACAGGGAGGAACCAATGACCATTTCCAACTTCACCCGCCGCGCCGTCGTGGGGCTGATCGCCGCCGCCGGTATCGCCGCACCTGCCGCAGCCGAGGTTGATTTCTCGGGTAAGACTGTGGAATGGGTCATCCCGTTCTCGGAAACCGGCGGGTCTGCCAAATGGGCCAACTTCTTTGCACCGCTTCTGTCCGAAGCGCTGCCGGGTCAACCGACCGTAGTGGTGAAATTCATGCCGGGCGCTGGTTCGACCAAGGGCGCAAACTGGTTCCAGGAGCAGAGCCATGACGACGGTACGCTGCTGTTTGGCACCTCCGGTTCAACTCAATTCCCATATCTGCTGAGCGATCCGCGGGTACGCTATGAATACAACGACTGGATTCCAGTTATGGCGTCGGGAACCGGTGGTGTTGCCTATCTGAACGCCGAAGATGGAGCAAAGTTTGATGGCTCCGCGAACGCTCTGAAAGACACCAACTTCATTTATGGTTCGCAGGGCGCGACACGCCTCGACCTTGTGCCGCTGCTGGCCTGGCAAATGCTGGGTATGAATGTTGAGCCTGTCTTTGGTATTAAAGGCCGTGGCGATGGTCGTCTGATGTTCGAGCGCGGCGAAGCAAACATCGATTATCAGACCTCGTCCGGCTATCTGGGTGGATCGGCGCCTCTGGTTGAATCCGGTCAGGCTGTGCCGATGATGACCTGGGGCGCTCTGGATGCGGACGGCAATATCGTCCGTGATCCGACCTTCCCGGACATTCCGACATTCAAGGAAGTATGTGAAGCCACCGATGGTTGTGAAACCAGCGGTGAGGCATGGGATGCGTGGAAAGCGTTCTTTGTAGCCGGGTTCCCGGTTCAGAAGCTGGCCTTCCTGCCGGGTGATACACCTCAGGAAGTGGTCGACGCATACACAGTTGCGTTCCAGGCTGTGACCGAGCGCGGCGACTTTGCCGACATCTCCTCGAAGCGCGTGGGCAAATACCCAGTGTTCGTAGGTGACGGCTCTAAAGCGGCACTGCAAACCGCGACAAACGTGGACGACAACGCCAAAGCCTACGTTCTGAACTGGCTCAAAGAAGCCTATGGTGTCGAGCTGAACTAAGCCCAAACACCACCGCGCGTGCCCCAATGTCGGGCGCGCGCTTTTCCAAACACAAGACAATTTATGAAAGGCGGCCGCTATGGAGGTTTTCGCCACAGCTGTTCCTGCGCTCAGTGACGCGTGGGGTCTGATCCTGCAACCTATCGTTCTGGGGTACCTTGTTCTTGGTGTCGTTATGGGACTGGCCGTAGGTGTTTTCCCGGGGCTTGGCGGTATTGCTGGTCTGTCCCTGTTGCTGCCTTTCATGTTCGGCATGGACCCGATCCTTGGATTGGCGTTGATGATCGGAATGGTTGCCGTTGTTCCGACCTCTGACACCTTCGCATCAGTTCTTATGGGCATCCCCGGTAGCTCTGCCTCGCAGGCTACGGTGCTGGACGGCTTCCCGATGGCGAAAAAGGGCGAGGCCGCGCGGGCATTGTCAGCGGCCTTTGCTTCATCGCTGTTTGGCGGTTTGGTCGGCGCAACTTTTCTGACCATGTTCATCTTGGTCGCGCGGCCCATCGTTCTGGCATTCGGTCTGCCCGAGATGCTGATGATCACCATTCTTGGCTTGTCGATGGTCGCCATTCTAGCCGGACGTATCCCGCTTAAGGGTGTCGCCGCCGCTGGGCTGGGCCTGATGGTCGGCACCATTGGCGAGGCGGACGCAGGCGGTTCGCTGCGTATGGCGACTTATGACATTCCTTACCTGACCGATGGTCTGAAGTTGGTCATCGTTGGCTTGGGTATCTTTGCGGTGCCCGAAATCGTCTCGCTGTTGCGACAAGACCGATCCATTGCCAAGGGCGCTTCGCTAGGGGCTGGATGGCTTGATGGCGTCAAAGACTGGGCTGCGAACATCTGGTTGTCGGTCCGCTGTTCGATCATTGGCGTGGTTGTCGGTGTTATTCCCGGCCTTGGTGGCTCGGTTGTTGACTGGATCGCTTATGGCCATTCGGTTCAATCAACCAAAGACAAAAGCAACTTCGGCAAAGGCGAAGTGCGTGGCGTCATCGGGCCGGAAAGCTCGAACAACGCCAAGGAGGGCGGGGGGCTCGTCCCAACGCTGCTGTTTGGTATCCCCGGCTCGGGTTCCATGGCGATCTTTATCGGCGCTGTTGCACTGTTGGGATCCGGCGATATCGAGGTCGGTCCTAGCATGCTCAAGGATAATCTCGACATCACCTATTCAATTGTCTGGTTGCTGGCTCTCGCCAACGTGGTGGGGACTATCCTGTGTATTGCTGCCTCGGGTGGGATCGCCAAGCTGACGACAATCCGCTTCACCTATCTGGCGCCGTTTCTGTTCATGCTGATCAGCTTTGCGGCTTTCCAGTCCGGCCAAAACTTCGAAGACCTGCTGGCCCTGTTCGTCATCGGCCTGATCGGCATCTTCCTGCGTCGTTTCGACTGGTCGCGTCCGGCCTTTCTGATCGGGTTCGTTTTGTCGAACCCGGTTGAAAAGTTCACCAACCAGGCGTTTCAGATCGCCTCTTTCCGCTTCCGCAAAAGCTTTGGCGAAGGCATGGAGTACGTCTTCAGCCCAATCGTTATCGTACTGATCGTGGTCACCGTGGTTTCGGTCATTCTAGGCATTCGTCAAGCCAAGATGATCATGGCCGAAGGTGAGGTCAAATCCGGCAGCAAGCGCGCGCCGCTGATCTTTTTGCTGGTGATCATGGCCTATCTGATCGTGGCTTTGGTCAATGCCAACATGATCCCTGACTACAACATGACCGACAAGATCATCCCGCTGGTGATCGGCAGCGTGTCGCTGTTCTGCTGCGTCATTCTGTTGATCCAGATGATGCGGCGACCCGAGGGGGATGCAATCTTTGCCGACAAGGAAATTGCCGGCGAGGATGCAAGCGCGCCACATGGACTTTGGTCAACGCTCGCGTGGTTCGCAAGTCTGATCGCGGCCACCTGGGTTGTGGGGTTCATCCTCGCCCTGATCGGGTTCCTGATCGCCTTTCTCCGTATTCGCGCCGGGTCCAGCTGGCAGATGACTCTGATCCTGACCGCCTGCGGCATCGGGTTCATGTGCCTGATGGCGGGCGCTCTGAACCGAGATTTCCCGCCGGGTCTGCTGCAAGACATGGTGAACCTGCCATGGCCACTCAAGTAGGCGCTCCACGGATGCCCGGCCTGCCAATCTGGCGGGTCGGGCAGCGCTGAATTCAGAAATTTCAACGGTTTGTAAAGGAGGGTTCGCAATGACCCAGACAGCAATCCCATATGTTTTCATGCGCGGCGGCACTTCCCGAGGTCCTTATTTTCGACGCTCTGATCTGCCTGAAGATAGGGACAAGCTGGCTGATGTGCTGGTTGCTGCCCTCGGGGCCGGACAAGCGCTTAACATCGACGGGATCGGTGGTGGTAACGCAGTGACGACCAAAGTGGCGATGCTTTCGGTCAGCGAGGACGACTGGGCAGATATCGACTATTTCTTCGCGCAGGTTTCTGTTGATGAGAAGCTGGTCGATTTTAAACCCACTTGCGGAAACATCCTCTCAGGAGTTGGTCCAGCTGCGATTGAAATGGGATTGCTTCAGCCCAACGGCGATGAGACCGAAATCCGCATTCGCGCCGTCAATACAGGCGCTCGTGTCGTTGCCAAAGTGCAGACCCCGGGCGGTGAGTTGGTCTACGAGGGCGATGCGGAAATCGCGGGGGTTCCCGGTCATTCTGCACCCGTGCAACTGAGCTTTATGGGCGTTGTGGGCTCGGCAACAGGTTCATTTCTACCCACAGGAAATTTGCGCGATGCAGTGCAGGGGATCGAGCTGACTTGCATGGACGTCGCTATGCCGATGGCCATAGCCCGGGCTTCAGATTTCGGACTGACAGGATATGAAAGCGCTGAAGAGCTGAATGCCAACCGGGCTTTCTTTGACCGGATGGAGGCAGTACGGATCGAAGCCGGGGAACTGATGGGTATGGGGGACGTATCGAAATCGGTGACTCCCAAATTCGGCCTGATGGCACCCGCCAGAGAGGGTGGAACACTTGCGGTTCGGTATTTCATGCCATGGAAAACTCACCCGACAATGGCCGTTACGGGTGCGCAATGCATAGCATCTTGCGCTTTGACGCCAGGAACCGTCGCAGACGAGTTGCTTGATCGCCCGGATTTAAGCCCGGCTGAAGTTGTTTTGGAGCACGCCTCGGGCAAGATCGACGTTCTGGTGGACTTCTCGAACGACCAGGAGTTCAACGTGAATTCCGCAGGTCTGGTGCGAACCGCGCGCAAACTGGCAGATGGGCATGTTTATGTACCGGAATCTGTGTGGAACGATAGTTGAAAAGGCTGATCTCAAAAGGTATACTGTGGTATACATAGTGAGGATGTCCCGATGGACGACTATTCTGAATGCCTTGATATCGCGCTTCAGGAACTCAGGCTGGCGCAGTCGGCTTTGCGGAGGGACATTGCGGAATACCCGACACCGATTGCGGGGTGTGACGAGCAATTCAACCATTTGCTGGATCAACGCGAACGGGTTCGCAATGCGCTAGAAGCACTCGACACACGTCATTTTGTGCCTACGCCAAGAAAACTTAGCACCGAGTAGGGTATAGAAAGTCGATGAAAATACACATTCTGGATGACTGGTTTGACACACTGCAGGGCCTGCCCTGTTTTGAAAATCTATCTGGCCATGACGTGAAGGTCTGGACAGATCATGTCGATGATACCAGCGAATTGGCTGAACGCTTGCAGGAGGCTGTGGCGCTGGTGTTGTTTCGCGAACGCACCAAGATCACCCGCGATTTGGTTGAAAAGCTCCCAAACCTGAAGTTGATAAGTCAGCGCAGCGTATACCCGCATGTCGACGTGCAGGCATGCTCGGATAACGGAGTACTGCTGTGCTCGAACATGCACGGCGGGACGCCTTCATATGCCGCAGCTGAACTGACATGGGCGCTGATCATGGCGGGGATGCGCGATTTGCCTGCGCAGATGGCCTCGGTCAAAACCGGGCATTGGCAGGCCGGAGTTGGCAAGACCTTGAGGGGGAGGAAACTGGGGCTGTACGGATATGGCCGTATCGCCCGCGCTGTCGCTGGCTACGCCGAGGCGTTCGGGATGAATGTGGTCTGGTGGTCCTCGGACGAAGGTCGGGCGAGAGCGCATGCAGATGGCGTTCAGGTCGCCGCAAACCGCGAAGCGTTCTTTGCTCAAAGTGATGTTGTCTCAGTCCATGTTCGCCTGAAGCCAAACACACACGGCATCATCACCGCGTCAGATTTCGCGCAGATGCAACCTGGAGCACTGTTTGTGAATACATCACGTGCAGGCCTTATCGCAAAGGGTGCATTGCTTGAGGGGCTAAATGCCGGTCGCCCGGGCAAGGCCGCAATTGATGTCTTCGATACTGAGCCGCTCACCGACCCGAATGACCCTTTGCTATCGCACCCAAACCTGATTGCGACACCACATATAGGTTTTGTGACCGAGGACGAATTCGACCTGCAATTCTCAGACATTTTCGATCAGGTGAACGCTTATGCTGAAGGCGCTCCCATTCACATGATTAACCCCGAGGTTTTGACCAGCGCAGGATAAGGTTGGCTGCTATCGGCGCACCAATGATCACCAGCACAATCCTTGTTAGGTGGTGCGTAATCACAAAGCCCAGGTCCGCGCCCGAAACGATAGCCAGCACTGTCATCTCGGCCTGTCCGCCGGGGGCAAAGGCCAAGAAAGCCTCGACCGGCTGGCCGAGCCCCAACGTGGTGACAACGGCGGTGAAAGCGGCGGCCAAGATGGCAAGGACGATGACATAGGCGAAGCCCGCTGCAACCACCCGGCGGAGTTCGACCCAAGTGACGCCCACGAATTTCACACCGATCCCGCAGCCAATAAAGAATTGCGCTGCAAGTATGGCGGTCATTTAACGCAAATAATCCAAAGTCTGGTATCCGAAGGAGCGGCCGTTCGCGCCTAAACTTCCGAACCCATTTTGAGATGACGAACGGCTGCTGCCGTCCGTCAAACCGTCAGATGTCGATCTTCTCCGAGATGCTCAACGCGTCGTCGAGTTCGACCCCAAGGTACCTGACCGTGCTGTCAACCTTGGTGTGTCCAAGCAGGAGCTGGACGGCCCGAAGGTTGCCAGTCTTCCGATAGATCAGCGCAGCTTTTGTCCGCCGAAGAGAATGCGTTCCG
>NZ_LGXZ01000019.1 GCF_001238295.1 Ruegeria sp. 6PALISEP08 | reverse complement strand
TATTTACGGATTAGGTCTGGGACCTGCAACCCCCATTTTGAAAAAACTTCACATTTCTCGTGGATTTCTTCCGTCAGTTAATAAAAACAACATGTTACGTTAATAAATCAATCTCGCGGGTACACTTTGAACGTGCCGAACACCTGAGAAATAAGGCGAAACACAATTCAGAGGCGGAATCGCGGCGCTCAAAGGATCATGACTGCGGCAAAAGCACTTGCGGACCTTCGGTCTGCGCCCGCCGGGCTTTAGATTGGAAGCTTGAAATCATCGGAAACTGACTTGGGGTTACAATTGTTTTTTTACTTAAATACCGCAGTGTTTCCGAAACCGGTACATCAGGACGCCAAAGACCCGCTGGTCACTGCTGAAAGAAGTTGGGAGCACTGAATTGCAATTTGACTATGTCATCGTTGGCGGAGGTTCGGCGGGATCAGTCTTGGCACACCGCCTCAGCAAAGATCCCAGCATACGCGTATGTGTGCTAGAGGCTGGCGGTCATGGCAATGGCATGGTTGTCCGGGTGCCATCTGCCGTTGTTGCGGCTTTGCCAGGGCGACCACGCATTAACAACTGGGCCTTTGAGACCGTCCCGCAGCCGGGCTTGAACGGGCGCAGGGGCTATCAACCGCGCGGCAAGGCCTTGGGCGGTTCAAGCGCAATCAATGCGATGCTTTATGTCCGAGGACAACGACAGGACTTTGATGGTTGGGCAGACCTGGGATGCGATGGGTGGGATTGGACCGGTGTACTGCCCTATTTTAAACGCGCCGAGGACAATGAACAGGGCGCAGATGACATGCATGGAGATAGCGGACCTCTGCATGTCTCGCACCAAAAAGAACCGCGCCCGATTACCCGCGCCTTTGTTGAAGCCGCTAAGCAATTGCAACACCGCGGCACAGACGACTTCAATCGCGGTGACAATGAAGGAGTTGGCCTTTATCAGGTCACACAATTCCACGATCCGGCGAAAAATGGTGAGCGTTGCTCTGCAGCGGCCGCGTATCTGTTTCCAGCAATGAGCCGCCCCAACCTGACCGTCATCACACACGCCCATGTCAAAGAGCTGGCGTTCGAAGGAAGACGTGCCAGCGGTGTAACCTATCAGACAAAAGGCAAAGGTGCAGACATCACAGTGACAGCTACACGCGAAGTCTTGCTGTGCGCTGGTGCACTGAAATCACCACAACTACTACAATTATCAGGAATTGGTGCGACAGCTGATCTGAAACCGCATGGAATCACGGTACGTCATGAGTTGCCGGGCGTTGGGCAAAACCTACAAGACCATCTGGACTTTGTTCTAACGTACCGCAGCAAAGACACAAACACATTCGGCATTGGTCCTGTTGGGGCCGCCCGACTGCTTGGACATATTTACAGATGGTGCAGGACAGGTGTTTCCATGGCCGCCACCCCGTTTGCCGAAGGCGCAGCTTTTCTGAAAACCAGCCCTGATCTGAAGCGTCCGGATATTCAGCTGCATTTCACAATCGCAATGGTCGATGATCACGCACGCAAACTGCATTACGGATACGGTTATGGTTGCCATATTTGCAAGTTGCGCCCGGACAGCCGCGGAACAGTTGGGCTCCGCAGTGCTGACCCGATGGACACACCCGTCATTGACCCGGCCTTTCTGTCAGACGACAGGGATATTGAGACCATGATCAAAGGTGCGCGGATGACGCGGGATATCCTCGAAGCGCCAGCTTTGGCGAAATACCGGCACAAAGAGATGTTCGGAACAGATACCGCCCGAACCGACGCGGATTGGGAAAAGCACATCCGCGCCCGCGCCGACACTATTTATCACCCGGTCGGCACCTGCAAAATGGGCGTCGATCAGATGGCAGTTGTTGATCCCCAACTGCGTGTGCACGGGTTGGAGGGGCTGCGCATTGTCGATGCGTCAGTCATGCCGACGCTGGTGTCCGGCAACACGAATGCCCCGACCATCATGATCGCTGAAAAAGCGGCGGACATGATCAAGGCAGCTACGGGCTAGGCGCTATTGGCCTTTCATCAAGGCGTCTAGTCCGGCCCGATAGTCTGAGTAGATCAAAGTCACGCCCAGCTCATCCTTGATCCGATTGTTCCGCACACGCTTGTTTTCATTATAGAAGCTACGGGCCATTGGCGTCAGGTCCGCTTCATCAAACGACACCGCCGGTGGCAGCGGAAGACCTTGCAATTCAGCTGCGTAACCAATGACGTCCTGCGGCGGGACGGGTTCATCGTCACATACATTGTAGACGCGGCCCGGATTGGGCTTGGTCATCGAGGCTTCTAGGATTTGCGCGATGTCATCCACATGAATGCGCGAAAACACCTGCCCCGACTTGATAATACGCCGCAGCCCACCGCGTTTAAGCTTGGAAAAGGGACCTCGGCCCGGGCCATAGATACCCGCTAGCCGGAAGATATGAACCGGCAGGCCGGGAATAGACGACCACTGCTGCTCGGCCAGCATGCGCCACTTGCCGCGTTTGGCGGTTGGTGCCGGAGGCGTGTTTTCGTCAACCCATCCGCCCTGATGATCCCCATAGACCGCTGTTGTCGACAAATACCCGACCCACGTGAACTGGGCTGCACGGCGGGCGATTTCATCACCCAACACCGCCAGGACCGGATCACCCTCTGCATTCGGGGCGGTCGAAATCAGCAGATGCGTCACACCATCCAGGTTCGGTTCCTGTCCTGGCCAGATCAACGGTTCTGCACCCGAGTCACGGATGGCTTCCATGCCATCGTTGTCTCGTGTGGTTCCAATAATGCGCCAGCTTTTTGGAGCGACACGTCGGGACAGGGCCTGTGCGGAATAACCATGGCCAAAAGAAAAAAGCGTCTGAATCATATCCCTTTGATGGGCTTCAGTACACCGGGATGCAAGCGCTGCATGGACGCACTTGAATCGAATCTTTGGATGCGGCTTTCTGTTGGGTATGAGCGACAAAAAACCCGATTTGAATTCGGCCTATGCGCTGAACTCTCCTGATGAACACAAACGCCTCTATGCGGAGTGGGCCGGAGATTATGATGACAGCTTCGCCGCGCGCGAAGATTACCAGCTGCACACTCGTACGGCGCGGGCGTTTGTGGGTGCGGGCGGTCAGGGTCCGGTTCTGGATGTCGGCGCGGGCACAGGTCTTTGCGGCGCGGTGTTGTCTGGACTGGGCGTCGGGCCGATTGATGCGACCGATATCAGCGCGGAAATGCTGGATCAGGCCATGCGCAAGGATATCTACCGCGACGCGATCGAAGCAGACCTGACCCAGGGTATCCCGGTGCCGCGTGAAAGCTATTCCGGCATCGTTTCATCCGGGACCTTCACCCATGGCCATCTCGGCCCCGAGGTCTTTCCCGCACTTTTGCGCGTCGCACGGCCCGGAGCACAGTTCGCCATTTCGATCAATGCCCGTCATTTCGAAAAACTGGGTTTCGCAGACACGCTGCGCCAATTGGAGGAGGTTCAGATTCGCAGTCTGACCCTGTCCGAGGTTCGTATTTATGGTGATCTCGCTGCAGGCCTCAACAAAGATGACACGGCATTCATTGCTTTGTTTGAACGGATTTAACCCAAGGCAACCAATTCGGATCCATCAGGTATACATCTGCTTTTTGTATGCGCGCGTGCGCGTTGTCGCCTCAGCCGACCCATCGTGGTAGGTGCCAAACCACTTGTCGAACGGGATTTCGGAGGTACCATAGTTGCACTCGAAATACCGATGGTGAAGCTGATGGAAGAAATCCCCGGCCCGCGCGGCCTCGGTTTCTCCTGCCTTTAACTTTTCGAATCCTGAGTGTGACAGAACCGGGCTGATCTGCTGGAAGGAACTGTGAAACAACAGATGCAGCGGGTGGGACGGCACGATCAGATGTATGAAATAAGTGGTGAAATACAGCAAGTTTTCATACCAGTGGTTCGAAATACCAGACCATGGCCCGATATTGACATTGCGGTGATGCACCGCGTGGACGTGTTTGTAGAGCTTTGGGTGATGCTCCAACCGGTGCACCCAATAGAAGTGCAAGCCGGACCACATCGGAATAAACATCATCCATAAGACAAACCAAACCGGAGCCTCGGCCCAGGTGATCGTCGGCGCCCAGCCATTGGCCATCGCCCAGTAGATGATCCATTGATAAATGGTGGCAACTGTCATGGCGCTACCCAGCGTCCACCAGACATTGTCCCAGACCTGATTGCGGAAGGTGAACGTTCCGTTGTTCCGTGTCAGATCCCGGCGGTCGAACTTTTTATACATGCCCTGCCCTTTGCGCATGTAAAGCCACCAATGCAGACCCCCGGCCACCAGGATTTGCGGCACCATATTCAATAGCCAGATCCGAAACATCCAACCGGGCGCAAAGCTTTGCATTGTCTCTAATGCAGGGAAAAAGAGTACATAAGCGGTTATCGCAAGAACCATGCACAGGGTCAGGGATGTGATCTGTAACCACGCGCCGCTGTACCATTTCAGCACGGCCGCGGGGTGCGGTGGCCAGCAGAACAGAGGGTTCAGGCCCACAGGACCTTCGGGGTGATAGTGCCAGCGGGCGGTCTCGGGATCCGGGGCGATATCTGTCATGAGGTTCTCTCTGGGATATGCAGTCAGGATGCGTAGTCCGAGTCCTCTGCGTCGAGAATCGCCTTGATCTCGCGCAGATGGGCTTCGGCCTGATCGGGGTAATCGTCCAGTTCCTGTGCGGTTTTCTCGGCAATCTCATCCGACAGCACACGCAGGGGCAGGCCCGTTTGCAACGCGCGGATATACGTCTCGGCGGCGCGTTCGAAGTAATACAACCTGTTGAACGTATCTGCAGGGTCGCTGCCTATGATCAAAACGCCATGGTTGCCCATGATCATGACCTTTTTCTTCGGGTCAGTCAGCATTTCGGCGCAGCGTTCGCCTTCGCTTTCGAAGGCCAGTCCGCCGAACTCCTGGTCAATCACATAGCGATTGAAGAAAGTTGCAGTGTTCTGATCGATCGGTGGCAAGGTGCTATCGGCCAGCGAGGCTAAAACAGTTGCAAAGATCGAATGCACATGCATGACACACCGCGCGTGCGGGCAGTGGCGATGGATTGAACCATGCAACCCCCATGCCGTCGGGTCCGGCGCGCCGGGTTGGGACATAACCTCAGGATCATTGGCGTCCAGCAACAGCAAGTCAGATGCGCGGATGCGCGAGAAATGCGCCTGGTTGGGGTTCATCAGGAACTGCGTGCCGTCTTCGTTCACAGCAAGGCTGAAATGATTGGCGACAGCCTCATGCATATTCAACCGCGCAGTCCAACGGAACGCGGCAGCCATATCCACGCGCTCGGACCAGTGATCAATATTGGGGCGAAGGTTGGTGACACTCATGCGATGGCTCCTCTTGCGGCTGAACGTGAAAAAATCCTGCATTTGACCTGCCCGTTTGACCAACGAAAAAAACAGCGCTATCCCATTAGCTGAACTTATGCCGAGGTTATGTCAATGCAGAACAAGCTGCCTCCGCTGGGCTGGCTGCGCACGTTTGAAGCCGCAGCACGGCATCTTTCGTTCACCGGCGCCGCGCGGGATCTGAACATGACGCAAAGCGCCGTCAGCCAGCAGATCAAATCGCTGGAAGGCCATCTGGGGCAGCCCTTATTCCTGCGTCGTCCCAAGGCATTAGAACTGACCGAGGCCGGAATCACCTATCTGCCGGTGGTCCGAGATGCATTTCGAACATTGGTGCGCGGCACCCAAGCCGTCACCGGTGCGCAGCAAAATGCGGTTCAGGTACAGTGCAATATCAGTTTTGCCGTCAACTGGCTGGCCCCGCGCCTACCGGCGTTTCAGGCCGAACATCCCGATGTACAACTGAACATCTTCACCGAACTTTGGGAACCACGAGAGATGGCTGAAGGCGCTGCGGTAGAGATTCGCTTCTCGCTACGCCCATCGGACACCACCCGGACCGAGATTCTGCGCACCGAGCACTATTATCCAGTCTGTGCCCCGGGGTATCAGGTAAACTTGGAAGATCTTCAGGAAAAGCCCTTGTTCGATTGTTCCAACCTGCTGTCCAATTGGTCAAGTTGGGCAGAAGAACAGGATCTAGCTTGGGGAAATCCATCGATAACCTATGCGACAACCTATCTGGTTTGCCTATCCGCAGCGATGGCCGGTGGGGGGCTGTGCCTGGCGCATGACGCAATCGCACAGAATCTGATCGAACGAGGGCAGCTGGTCGCGCCATTTGAACATCGTGCCCGGATGCCCGAAGCATATTATCTGCTTCTTTCGCCCCAGGCCGAGGACACACCCGGCGCAGTGGCCTTTGCGAATTGGGTTCGGCGCGAGATTGGGTCAGGCACGTAAACGGGCAAGCTCTCGCTCATCGTCAAGGCCATTCCGGGCCAATCCGATGGTTGGGCCAGGCAACGCTGGCGCGTACATGCCTGAGTTAGGGTTTGTGATCTGTTAGTGACAGCGTAGAACCGGGGTTGCACCCGCTGGCGCATTCGTGAAAGTTGAGCCATGGAATACACACCTTTCCCAAGTTGGCCCGATGTCGCCCCCAAATTGATAGCAGTTGCAGCCGGACGCGAGTCTGCAGACACGATCATTCAGGGCGGCGTGTGGGTAAACGTACATAGCCGCGAGTTGCTGCCGGATCATTCCGTTGCGATTGCAGCAGGGCGGATTGCATTTGTCGGGCCAGACGCATCGCATTGCATGGGACCAAACACACAGATCATCGACGCCCGTGGGCGCTATATCCTGCCCGGACTATGCGACGCGCATATGCATATCGAATCCGGCATGCTCACCCCCGCCGAATTCGCCCGTGCCGTTATCCCTCACGGTACCACGAGCATGTTCACCGACCCGCATGAGATTGCCAATGTGCTTGGTCTTGAAGGCGTGCGCATGATGCATGACGAAGCGATGATGCAGCCGGTCAATATCTTCACCCAAATGCCCTCCTGCGCGCCATCCGCGCCGGGGTTGGAAACGACGGGGTATGAAATCACTCCCGAGGATGTGACTGAAGCGATGAGTTGGCCAGGCGTCATCGGGTTGGGTGAAATGATGAACTTCCCCGGCGTGATCCACGGCGATCCCAAAATGCTGGCCGAGATTGCAGCCACGCAAAGGGCGGGCAAAACCGTGGGCGGACATTACGCTTCGCCTGATTTAGGGTCTGACTTTGCAGCTTATGTTGCTGGCGGCCCGGCGGATGATCATGAAGGCACGTGCGAAGCTGACGCGATCGCACGTGTACGGCAGGGAATGCGGTCGATGATGCGCTTGGGCTCGGCCTGGTACGATGTCGAAAGCCAGATCACTGCCGTGACCGAGAAGGGGCTGGACCCGCGCAACTTCATTTTGTGTACCGATGACTGTCACTCGGGAACCTTGGTCAACGAAGGGCATATGAACCGCGTGGTGCGCCACGCGATTGCTTGCGGATGCGACCCGCTGATCGCTCTGCAAATGGCAACGATCAATACAGCCACACATTTCGGGCTGGAACGCGAAATCGGATCGGTCACGCCGGGACGGAGGGCGGATATCATTCTCAGCTCTGACCTGACCGAGTTGCCGATCGAGATAGTGATTGCCCGTGGGAACGTGGTCGCGGAAAACGGTGTGATCGCTGTAGACTGCCCGCATTTTGACTGGCCCGAAAAAGCTCGCAACACCGTTCACCTGGGGCACGACCTGAGCTCGGCCGATTTTGAGATCAAGGCGCCAAACGGGGCAAACCGGGTGCAGGCCAATGTCATAGGCGTGGTCGAGAACCAGGCCCCGACCAAAGCGTTGAAAGCCGAACTGCCAATCATTGGCGGGCTGGTCGAAGGCGAAGATGATGTCTGTCAGATCGCTCTGGTCGAGCGGCATCGCGCGACGGGCGGCGTGACGAATGCTTTTGTCTCGGGTTTTGGCTATCAGGGAAAGATGGCCATGGCCTCAACCGTGGCACATGACAGCCACCATATGATCGTTGTCGGCACGGATCGGGAACAGATGGCGCTGGCCGCCAACCGTCTGGCCGAAGTGGGCGGCGGCATCACCCTCTTCCGTGACGGACAGGAACTGGCGCTGGTGGAATTGCCGATTGCGGGCCTGATGTCTGACAGCCCCGCCGCAGAGGTAGCAGCCAAGGCCGACAAAATGGTGCAAGCCATGCAAGACTGCGGGTGCAACCTGAACAACGCCTATATGCAGCACTCTTTGCTGGCACTGGTCGTGATCCCCGAGCTCAGGATCTCGGATCTCGGGCTGGTAGACGTGCGAACTTTCGAAAAAATCGATCTTCTGGAACCTTTGGCATGACGACACTCCTGACCCCCGAAACACTAGCGCCAGAGCAATTTACCGATCCGGCAGCCGCCGTCGCCCGGTTGGAAGAACTTTACACGCAAGCCACAGAATTCCTGTGCGACAGCTTTTCAAAAGCGATGCAGGAAGGTGCGCCATCCGCGCGATACAGAGCCTATTACCCTGAAATTCGCATTCGAACCTCTACCTACGCGCAGGTCGACAGCCGCCTGAGTTTTGGTCACGTCTCAGAGCCCGGCGTCCATGCCACCACCGTGACGCGGCCCGATCTGTTCCGGTCTTACCTGACCCAGCAGATTGCTTTGTTGATCAAGAATCACGGCCAGCCGGTGACAATTGCGGCGTCAGATACGCCTATCCCCGTACATTTCGCCGTGGCGAACAATTCTGATCTGGTTGTGCCACATCAGGGTGCGGCCGCGTTCACCCTGCGCGATGTGTTTGACGTACCGGATCTGAGCACCACCAACGACGATATCGTCAATGGTGTGCATGATCACGAGGACACTGTTGGGCCCTTGTCCCTGTTTACCGCCCAGCGCGTGGACTATTCGCTGGCCCGCCTGGCGCACTACACGGCGACGGATGCGAGCCACTTCCAGAATCACGTGCTGTTCACGAACTACCAGTTCTATGTCTCGGAGTTCGAAAACTACGCCCGCGAGCAATTGGCAGACTCCGCCAGCGGCTATACCAGCTTTGTCTCAACCGGGAATGCCGAGATCACGGACCCCAAAGCGACGATTGAACAGCCGCTGAAACTGCCGCAGATGCCGACCTATCACCTCAAGCGTAAAGACGGCTCCGGAATTACCCTAGTGAATATCGGTGTTGGCCCGTCCAACGCAAAAACCGCAACAGACCATATCGCGGTGTTGCGCCCACATGCCTGGTTGATGGTTGGCCATTGCGCGGGTTTGCGCAACACGCAGGCTCTGGGGGATTTCGTACTGGCCCATGCCTATCTGCGTGACGACAAGGTTCTGGATGACGATCTGCCGGTCTGGGTTCCGATCCCGCCGCTGGCCGAGATTCAGGTAGCACTGGAACGGGCCGTGGCCGAAGTGACCAAGCTGGAAGGTTATGAACTGAAGCGGATCATGCGGACAGGCACCGTAGCCTCGGTCGATAATCGCAACTGGGAATTGCGCGATCAAACAGGCCCGGTCCAGCGCCTCAGCCAATCCCGGGCGATTGCGCTTGATATGGAAAGCGCCACCATCGCCGCAAATGGCTATCGCTTCCGCGTACCCTACGGCACTTTGCTGTGTGTTTCAGACAAGCCGCTGCATGGCGAATTGAAATTGCCGGGTATGGCGTCGTCCTTTTATACCACTCAGGTCAGCCGTCATCTGGCCATCGGTATCAAGGCGATGGAACACTTGCGCGGCATGCCACTAGAGCGGTTACACAGCCGGAAATTGCGTTCGTTTGACGAAACAGCCTTCCTCTGACGCAAAAAAGCAACGTTTTCCCCATATTTTTAGGGGTTTCAGCGCTACTATTCGTTGTGTTCGATCACAATATCCCGTTACAGTTACGCGGTGAGGCCCTATAGATCGGGCACGTTAAGGAGACCAAGAAATGGCAAAGCCTATGACTAAGACTCAGCTGGTTGCTGCTCTCGCTGAGGAAATGGGAACCGACAAGAAGTCGGCGAACGCCGCGCTTGAGGCCGTAACCGGCCTGATCACACGCGAAGTTTCTGCCGGTGGCGCAGTCACTCTGCCCGGTGTCGGCAAAATCTACTGCCGCGAGCGCCCCGAGCGTCAAGTCCGCAACCCGGCCACTGGTGAGACCTTCACCAAAGAAGCCGACAAGGTTGTGAAAATGACCATCGCGAAAGCGTTGAAGGACAGCGTGAACGGCTAAGTTCCGTCTTTTCGACATGATCAAGGGCCGCCGTTCGGGGGCCCTTTTTCTTTTTTACGCCAAATCAATCCAGCTAAATCACTCAGAAACGCAGGCGGAAGTGTCACTGCTTGCGCAACATATATACTATCATCGGATTGCATTGTCCGGCACGATCACGGAATCATGTGCTTTTGAAGGGCTGCCTCACTTTTTGTTTTCAAAACGGGAAGGAACAAATTTTGGCCTCCGCTTACACGTTTGAAACCAAAAGACTACGTGTTCAAGCTTGGAGCGCATCATCGTTGCCTTCAATCGGCACGCTTGAGTTTCGCGAAGAATATTCGCCGCTACTTACACCAACAGTTTTAAAACACCTGCCCGAGGCCTTACAGCTCTCGGATTCTGAAAACGCGATTGAGCGCTGGCTGGAAGAAAGGGTGGCGGAATCTGATCTACTAACCGTCCGCGACAGCAAAGGAATACTGATCGGCCTTCTGATCCTGGCCCAACTTCCAGAGCAGGAGACTTTGGCGACGGTGCATGTCGGATATCTTTTTTCCGAAGCCGCTTGGGGACGGGGATACGCGACGGAACTGATTGCCGGTTTGATCGATTGGTACCGTGACACGCGGACCTCTGTCCTGATTATCGGCGGAGTCGAAAAAGGAAATGCAGCGTCGGCCAGAGTGCTGCAAAAGAACGGCTTTGAAAGGATGAAAGACTATTCCGATCCGGAAACTGACATGTTCAGCAAACGCATAACAGAACATTCCTAGCACTCATTCCTCTGCGCCAAGCAAGGTTCCAAAGGCAAACCCGAAAGGCCGAGTCGGAAGGCATCCTTGTCACTAAACGGGCACCAGCATGGGCGCCCGTTTACTTTGTTCAACGGTCAAATCAGTGAACCGTTTCGATCTTTTGGAAATCCATATCCTGACCTTCAGGCATGGAGTCGATGCTCAGCACCTCATTGCGTTTGGTGATCAGGATATAGACCACGCAGGCCAGATAAAGTCCGACAACAATGGCCCCGATCCACTGGATCTGCAGCCACTGGCTTTGGAACAGCAGCGTCAGCATGAACAACATTGCAACATTGCCCGCCACGTACACCGCCTTACCAAACCGTTCGACCGTCAGGTTCAGGTTGTCAGTGTACAGACGGATCAGCGAGTCCAACGAGTTGATCACAAAAGTCACGCCCACGATTACCATGGCAATGTTGGTAATACCTGCGGTGCTGATGCCGTTCAGATGGTAATAATAAAGAACGGTGAACCAGATCCCCAGCGGGATCGACGGGAAGATCAGCAGCGCGGCCAGCAACTGCCACGTGGTCAAACCGCCTACGAAGCGCGAGGTGAATTGGCCGATCATGATCGACCAAGCAAACCACCAGAACAGGTAGAATGCGTGATAGTCGGTCAGCGGCAGGACAAATTTGTGCAGGTTGGCGAAATAGGCCCCGATATTGCTGCCGGTTTCCACAAAGCCAGTCACGCCCATGCCTGCAGCGGCCCACATGCCCAGGATCAATGCCAGGAACAGGAACGTCGATCCAACCGACAGGATACGCACGTACTTCAAGTCAGTGGACGAGTAGGCTGCTGCCAGAATGACAACGAAAACAATGATGTAGAAGGTGGTTACAACGGACTCCCCGTCTCCGACCTCAGGCAGGTAACCGGGCAGGTAGATCAGGAACAGGCTGGCGGTGAAGGCGCAGGTGCCGATGATGACCACGTTGTTGATCAGCTTGACCAGCGGGATTTCAAAGAACTTCACGCGCGGTTCGATGACGCAGAAATAGAAGGCTGTCAGGAAGTAGAATGCCCAGATCAGGAAACCCCAGAACCCGAATTCGATCGCCAGCGGGTTGGCAAAGGCATAGGCCGGATCCTCGGCATAGCCGCCGAATTCAGTCAGTGGGAACATGATCAAGCCAACATCCAGACCGGATGTGAACAGGATCGCGATGAACGTGAATAGATGAACCGGTGTCACGCCAACACAGCGCAAGTTCCACCATTTCACGACGAAGAAAGCGACCAGGCCTAATGCCAGCAGGACGCCAAAAGATAGAATGTACTCCAGAAGCACCGACAAACCTCCCTTGTTTGGTCAGATCGCACAGCGGATAACTTTAATTGGTCAGTCAATCAATAAAAACATACCGGCGCCTTTCCTTGCATCACGGATGTTTCTTTTTTGACGCGCGGCGCTTGCGACCCATCGGAAAATCGGGAACAGTCCGCGCAAACTGACAGGGGGTCTCCATGGATCTGCGCGCCATAGCCATGGGGCTGACATTTGCCCTGATCTGGTCCTCTGCCTTTACATCGGCGCGGATCATCGTGGCCGATGCCTCTCCTTTGTTTTCGCTGGCCTTGCGGTTTCTGATCTCCGGTGTTCTGGGGGTCATGATTGCCCGCGCGATGGGGCAAAGTTGGAACCTGACCCGAAATCAATGGCGTGCCACGATCCTGTTCGGAATCTGCCAAAATGCCCTGTATTTGGGCCTGAACTTCTACGCGATGCAAACGGTCGAGGCCTCGGTCGCGGCCATTATCGCATCCACTATGCCCTTGTTGGTGGCACTGGCAGGTTGGCTGATGTTCGGGGATAAGCTGCGCCCGCTTGGTGTATTGGGTCTGTTCGCCGGTTTCGCCGGAGTCGCCCTTATTATGAGCAGCCGGATCAGCGCGGGCGTCGATATGTTCGGGGTTGCACTATGCGGTGCGGGGGCGCTTGCTTTGACTTTTGCTACGCTTGCGGTTCGCGGCGCGACGTCAGGCGGGAATTTCATGATGGTCGTTGGCTTGCAGATGCTGGTAGGCTCAGCCGCGCTGTTCCTGGCCGCTCCGATCTTTGAGACCATCTACATTCACCCGACACTTCCGCTGGCGCTGGCGTTCATCTACACAACCCTTTTCCCCGGATTGCTGGCCACATTGATCTGGTTCCTACTATTGGATCGGATCGGAGCCATTCGGGCCGCCACTTTCCACTTTTTGAACCCTGTATTCGGGGTCACGATCGCAGCGATCCTGCTGGGCGAAAAGCTGGGTGCGATGGACGCGGTCGGCGTTGCCGTCACGACCCTTGGCATTCTTGCGGTTCAGATTTCACGACAGGGCGCTCAGGGCAGCAAGGCCTCGACCTGAGACAACAGTTTACGGGAATCGGGTTTGGCGTTCGACCCATAGGTCGCAACCACTTCCCCTTCAGAATCGATCAGGATCTTGTTGAAGTTCCATTTGGGCGTGAAACCGGTCCGGGCGGCAACGGCTTTGTAGAACGGATGGGCGTCTGCGCCTTTCACCGGAGTGATGTCCGTCATCGGCAGGGTCAGCCCATAGTTCATCTCACAAAACTGTTTAACCTCATCTGCCGATTCCAGCTCCTGATTGAATGAATCCGACGGCACCGCAAGAACGACCAGACCTTTGCCGGAATAGGTCTCATGCACCTTTTGCAGAGCCGCATATTGCCCGGTGAATCCACAATGTGACGCGGTGTTGACCACCAGTACAGGCTGGCCGTGCCAATCTTCGATGGCCAATGTGCCCCCGTCGATCGAGTTGAACTCACCGGTCAGCGGCGCGGCTTGAACGGCACGACCCAATAAAACCAAGGCAGTCAAAAGCAGCAATCTGATCATGTCTTGTTCTCCCTTTTAATCTGATACGCGGATCGGCACTCATCAGATCACTTGCACGAGTGCGAGAGCGGTTTGAAATATCACTTTGCATTCCACTCTTAAGCCCCCAGATAATGGCGCAAACAAAAAATTCAGCCGGAGGATTCATGACACGCTTTACCAAAGACCCCACGGCCATCGCTGCGCTTTCGCCCGAAGAGTTTCACGTCACGCAACGCAGTGGTACCGAACGTCCGGGCACCGGGAAATATCTGAATAACAAGGAACCAGGCATCTACGTGGATATCGTATCAGGTGAGCCGCTTTTTGCCTCGGCCCACAAGTACGAGTCCGGTTGCGGCTGGCCCAGTTTCACCAAACCGATCATCCATGAGCATGTGGAAGAGTTTCGTGATACAACGCATGGTATGATCCGGACCGAGGTTCGCTCGAAACACGGCGACAGCCATCTGGGACATGTCTTCCCCGACGGCCCACGTGAACATGGCGGACTGCGCTACTGCATCAACTCAGCCTCGCTCAGATTCATCCATCGAGACGAGATGGAAGCAGAAGGCTATGGCGAATATTTGATTCATGTGGAGGACATCTGATGACCGAACAACGCGCTGTACTGGCCGGAGGCTGCTTTTGGGGGATGCAGGACCTGATCCGCAAACTACCGGGCGTTTCACGCACCCGTGTCGGCTACACCGGTGGCGATGTGCCCAACGCGACCTATCGCAACCACGGCACCCACGCCGAAGGGATTGAGATCTGGTTCGATCCGTCGCAAACCAGCTATCGCGACCTGCTGGAGTTCTTCTTCCAGATCCATGACCCAACAACAGTGAACCGTCAGGGCAATGACCGCGGCATGAGTTATCGATCCGCGATCTATTACGTGGACGACACGCAAAAACAGGTCGCTGTCGATACCATTGCCGATGTGAACGCCAGCGGATTGTGGCCCGGCAAAGTCGTAACCGAAGTCGAACCCGTCGGAGATTTCTGGGAGGCAGAGCCAGAGCATCAGGATTATCTGGAGCGCATCCCGAACGGCTATACCTGTCATTTCCCGCGCCAAGATTGGGTCCTGCCCAAGCGTGCCAGCGCCGCAGAGTAATGCACCACCTACCCGGCCCCTCTGAACATTTCAGAGGGGCTAGCCTGCCGCCACCCGCGGTCGCCCGCTTGCCTCGACCGTAATCATGGCCTCGACAAAAACATCCTTGGCCTCGACCCGCGCCGTTTTGATATCACGCTCAACGATCACCCTGATATCTTCCGCGCCAGCTTCTCTTACCGCGCCCTCAGCCTCGGATCTGAGAACACGCTCTAACAAATCCAGGGCCTCCTCAGACGCCGCGAAATCCTGCGGTCCGTCCCCCAGATGCACACGATACCGACCCTCAGACGGAGATGTGACAGTCCCCGAACGCCGCATGGTCAGCCGGCCAACAACAGCTCCGATTGCATTGGCCACACCCGCGTGTTCCGGCAGGATCATGCGACAATGCAAGCGCTCACCAACTGCAGGGTAATAGCTGGGGGCTGACGCCCCAAGACCGACCACATCTACATTCAAAGCAGCACTCAGCGACAGCAAACCACGATGCTGAGCCAGTCCGCGTTGGGTCAGCACATGGCGCGCCAAGTCATGTGGCGGCAGGCCAAACCCCTCTTGTTCTTCGTCAAAAGCAGCCTCTAACAAGGTCAAACTGGTCTGTTCCGTCAATTGATCCACGATCATCTGCGCCAATGCTTCTGGCGAATTTGCCAGCATGTCCCCGGAGCCGACCCGTTTACGCGCCACCAGTTCCAAGGCCTTGCGCGCCGCCTCGGCGTCCCAAGCATCGACCCGCCCTAACACATGACTCGCATCCGATGGCGTCACGCCCGAGACCTGAACGATCCCGCGATCGACCAAGCGGTTCAGTGCGCCATTCTCCATCCGAGACCGCAACAATGCGCCAAGAGGCAGAACCTGATCGCCCAGACGCTCCAACAGAATCTCTTCCCGCGCGCCGATACCATCGGCATGGATGTTGGGGACTCGGCGCACAATTCGGGTGTCGTGCTCGCCCACTGTTGTGGCTCGCAATTGTTCGTCCAGAATGGCGTGAACAACCTCAGGGGCTTCTGCTGCGATCAAAGACACGGGCAGAACACGCCGTGGCCCCAGAAACACACCGCCCTGCAACCCCTCAGCCACCACATGAACCTGGCTGTCGCCGCCCAGACCATGGGTGCGCATCGCCACAGCCTCGACCATGGTTCGAAACCCACCAACCTGCGCACCGGCCGGGTCAATTGCGGGCTTGCCGTCCCGGATCAGCGCCACATCGGTTGTGGTTCCCCCAATGTCGGACACCAGCGCATTGTCGGCCCCGGTCAGCCAGCGCGCGCCCACAATCGAGGCCGCCGGTCCACTGAGGATCGTCTCAATCGGACGTTCTCGCGCCTGCTCGGCGCTCATCAATGCGCCATCGCCGCGCACCACCATCATCGGGGCCGAGATCCCCAAGGCACGCAATTGATCTTGCGCCCGCCCGATCAGACGGTCGATCATGCCGATCAGCCGCGCATTTAGAACAGCCGTCACAGCACGTTTCGGACCGTTCAACTTGGCCGACAGGTGGTGCGAGCATGTCACCGGCGCGCCGGTCTTTTCCGATACGATCCGCGCCGCCTCCAGCTCATGCGCCGGATTACGGGTCGCGAACTGAGCCGCAATGGCAAAGCCCGAAATCCCTTTATGAGTGTCTAAAAACGCCTCCAGAACGGCGACCTCCAGTGGCGCGGCCTCGCCTCCGGAATGTGTGTGACCACCCGCGATCACAAGGGCCGGATCGTCCTTTAGTGCGTCCTTCAAGCCATGCTTTTGCAGATCGCTGTCCTTGAACCCGATATAGATCAGAGCCACGCGCCCACCCTGCCCCTCGACCAGGGCATTTGTGGCCAGTGTAGTGGACAATGACGCCATAGCGATCTGATCCGGTGCAACCTGCGCCTCTTCCAGCACAGACGAAATCGCATTTCCCACGCCAATTGCCAAATCCGCGCGTGTGGTCAGAGACTTGGCCGAGGCAATCACCTCTTTCTCATCCCGGATCAACACCGCGTCGGTATAGGTCCCGCCTGTATCCACCCCCAAAGACAGCGTCATCGGGTCCTCCTTACTGTTCGCTGCGAATGGGTGTAGCGGTTATGCGCGACGCGTCCAGCCTGTTTGCGGCATTTATGACAGCTGTTCCACCGCCCAGCGCGCCGCATCGGCCACGGTAGGGTCCGGGTCTCCCGTCAGCGCCTGAGCGACAGACCTCAAACCCGGCTGCCCTGAGTTACCAATGGCATAAAGCACATTCCGCACGAATCGATCACGTCCGATGCGTTTGATGGGGGAACCTGAAAACTTCGCGCGAAAACCCGCATCATCCAGCGCGGCCAATTCGGCCAGGGCAGGCGCTTTCAGATCGTCCCGGGCGGCATAACGTATGTCACTTGCGGCAACGGCAAACTTGTTCCAGGGACAAGCCGCCAAGCAATCATCGCAACCATAGATCCGGTTGCCCAACTTCTCGCGCAGGTCAGTCTCCACCGGGCCTTTATGTTCAATGGTCAGATACGATATGCACCGCCGCGCATCCAATTGATACGGGGCTGGAAATGCATCGGTTGGGCAGCTGTCCAAGCAAGCGCGACACGAGCCACAGTGGTCTACTTCCGGCTCGTCCGACGGTAGCTCAATTGTTGTAAAAACAGAGCCTATAAAAGCCCAATTTCCCCATTCCCGACTCACAAGGTTGGTGTGTTTACCCTGCCATCCAAGACCTGCCGCGTGCCCCAAAGCCTTTTCCGGAACCGGCGCGGTGTCGACAAAAACCTTCACCTCACCCCCGGATTCAGAAATCAGCCACCGCGCCAATCGCTTGAGCCGTTTCTTGACCAGATCATGGTAATCCTTGTTTTGCGCATAAACCGAAATCGCACCCCGGTCCGGGTGATTCAGAACCCCTGTCGGATCATGCTCTGGCGTGTAACTTTCGGCCAACATGATCACTGACCGCGCCTCGGGCCATAGGGCAGCCGGATCAGCGCGCCACTGCACGCGCTCGGCCATCCACCCCATCTGCCCATGATATCCAGCATCCAAAAACGCCCCCAGGCGCTCGGGCACTTGTGGAACATCCCACGGACGACACACACGACAGGCCACAAACCCCTCTGCCAGAGCCTGTAGCACCAACTTTTCCTTAAGATCCGGTCCGCTCTTCATCTGGCCAAAAGTATCCTCGGGGGGAATCGCGCACTGGCGCGATGGGGGGCAGAAAGCCCCCCAGTTGCACCCTATCAGAAATCCAGATCGGCGTAATGAGCCGGTGGTCGAAACCCTGGCACTTGATCCGCTAGAATCGACCGAAACGCCGGGCGCGATTTGATCTTCGCGTACCAGTCCTTGACCACGTGACTGCGATTCCAATCCACATCCGAAATATAATCCAGCGACGACAAATGCGCCGCCGCCGCGAAATCAGCCAATGTCATCTGATCCCCGGCCAGCCAACGACGGTGATCTAGCAGCCACGCCATGTAATCCAGATGATACTTGATCGCCTTGGCACCCTGTTTGACATTCTTGCTGTCCGGGTATCCTTGTCCCATCACCTTCTTGTTCACCCGCTCATACAGCAGCTTCGATGTGACCTCGTGATGGAACTTGTCATCAAACCAGCCCACAAGCCGCCGGACTTCAAAGCGGGCTTCGGGGTTTTTCGGCATCAAAGGCGGTTCAGGACGGGTTTCCTCGATGTACTCGCAGATTGCTGCGCTTTCCGACATGATTTGCCCATCCAGACGCAGCACCGGCACTTTACCCGCCGGGTTGCGGCGCAGAAAGTCCGGATCCTGTTCCCAGTATCGCTCCTCGACCAATTCAACCTCGATCTTCTTCTCTCCCAGAGACAAACGGACCTTGCGGCAATACGGTGAGAGGGGAACGTGAAACAGACGCGCCATGGGCTTCCAATCGAACCAGTGAGTACCCGACTGATTTAGCCCTTGAGGGCGACGGGTTTCAATCCTCGAAACAATTTGCGCGACCATCTGCGCGGATGGTGGCCGCCCCATCCAGAATCGCAGCCGCACGCCTGCGCGTGCGCACGCTTGGATCCGTGACCGAACGATTGCGCGGAGATGGCAGAATGGCAGCAATCCGCGCCGCCTGAACCGAGGTCAACTGCGCAGCACTTCTGTTGAAGTAACGCTGCGCCGCGGCCTCGACGCCAAACACGCCATTCCCGGTTTCTGCAACGTTCAGATAGACCTCAAGAATGCGCTGCTTGCTCCAGAAAATCTCAACCACCGGGGTGATCGAGGTTTCCATCGCTTTTCTGACCCAACTGCGCCCCTGCCACAGGAACACGTTTTTCACCACCTGTTGCGTGATGGTCGATGCACCACGATTGCCGCCGCCCTCAAGCGCGTCACGGATGGCCTCGACATCGAAGCCCCAGTGTAGACAGAAATTCGCATCTTCCGCAGCGACCACTGATCGCGCCATAATTGGAGAGATGTCTTCAATCTGGACCCACTCGCGTTCAACCTTGCCCAACCGCCGCCATTCCGACCAGATCGTGTGGGTTACCGGGGGGTTCACAACCGAGTAGAGCAAGACCAGCGCCAGAACGACCCCCACAACCGCAAGAACGGCGAGTGTCATCCAACGACGAATCTGCTGCGCCACTGGTGTTTTCTTCCTGGATGCCTTTTTTTTCTTACCGCCTGATGTGCGGGCTGCTTTCTTCGCCATGTTTCAGCTATACGACGCGTCGTCAGGGTTTGAAACGGCCTAAATTGCGAAGGCGCGTGCCTCGCGCGGATGAATTACCGGACGCGCGGTTTCCAGCGACATCGGTTCCGTCCCGGCCAGTTCGGGAAACAGATGCAGCACTTCGCTTTGCGTTTCACGATCCGAGGCCGACAACGCATGCCCAGGATAGTAGCTTTCGCTTTTCGCTCCATTGGCGAAGACGATCTCATGTTGCTTGAACAAGAGGTGGAAATACTCGATTTCACCGCCTTCGACCCGTGTTACCGTGTCGCCATTGACAAGGGTGTGTGCCGGAACCAGCGCTTCGGCATGGCCGAACAGGTATAATGCCTGCCAGTCTTCAACCAGCATCCGATGCTGAGGTGATACCAGCAAAGGGCGAACTAGGCCAAACACACCGGCGTCCAACCGGATTGGTGCCAGTTTACCTTCCGCAGCAACCACTGTGCGTCCGACCCAGATCAAAGGCTGCGGCCCGTGATCCACCGTTATGACCATGTCGCCAGCTTTCAGATCTTCCACCGCGCATTCGCCTTCGGGGGTCTCGATCATAGTTCCAGATGTGAAACACGGAGGGCCAAGGCTTCCGACCGGCAGCGGGCCTTGTGTGTTAACAAACGTGGTTGATACGAGTGTTCCTGGCTGCAACACCTGCCCGTCCGTCGGGGTGAAAACCCGAGATCCGTCAGCCAGATAAAATGTTGTTCCTACATAGGTAACATTCCCAACGCCTGACACGTTGACTGTTACAGTGTCTCCGGGCCAGGAATTCGTGACATCCTGGCCGTTGACCGTATCTCCGCTGGGCGCGTCAATTTCGCCGTCATCATCTACATCTGTCAGATCCAGACTGGTGACCGTGATGGCTGTTCCCAAGGGCGGAGGGTTTGCAGGATCGAAGGTATAAAACTGATCGCGATACGTTGTTGGCATCAAACTGTCCCCATTTTCACACCACACAGCCGCTTCAACGGCCGATGGCTTTCGCTGGAACGTGGAGGGAGATTGGCGAAATTCACGTGTTCAGGCAAGAATCGCGCAAAAACAGCGTAAACAAACCAAGCCCCGCGTGGTGGAAATGACACGCGGGGCCAATTTTTCGTGCGTTTCAGCCTGCGAAGCTTCGCGGAAGACTTTATTCCGCCGGAACTGCGGTGGCTTCGGTGGTTAGCGGATGACTTAGCTGGTTCAGCATCTCTTTGGGACAAACCTGAAGGAATTTCCCTTTTTCCACATCCCAGTGTTGCAGGATATCTGCGGCTTTCCGGCTATAGGTCTCTTCAGCGTGGCGCGTGATGAGCATTTTCAACTGCTCTACCCAATGCGCGACTGAAACCGGGCAGGTGACCAGTGTTTCCTTGTTCATCAACGCTTCGGCCTTGCCTTCGGGATCGTAAAGATAGGCCATGCCACCGGTCATACCAGCACCAAAGTTGGCGCCGATAGTACCAAGAATCACGGCCACACCGCCCGTCATGTATTCACACCCGTTCGAACCGCAGCCTTCGACCACAACTTTGGCACCCGAGTTACGCACGGCGAACCGCTCACCTGCGCGACCTGCCGCGAACAGGTGTCCATCTGTGGCCCCATACAGGACTGTGTTGCCGATGATCGTGTTCTCATCCGCCTTCAGCGGGCTGACCTGCGGCGGGCGCACAACAATCGTACCGCCCGACAGACCCTTGCCAACATAATCGTTGGCGTCGCCTGACACTTCCAGCTTCAGTCCCGGAGCAGCGAATGCCCCCAAAGACTGACCAGCGGAGCCCTGAAGCTTCACATGCAGGTGGTCGTCCTGGAACGTGTTCCGCATACCAAAGTTCTGCACGATATGGCTGGAAACACGGGTGCCAACGGTCCGATGCGTGTTCTGCACCGCATAGGACAGCTGCATCTTTTCACCGTCTTTCAGGAACCGGGCCGCGTCGCGGACAATCTCGGCGTCCAACGTATCCGGTACCGCGTTGCGATCTTTGTCACGGTTGTAGACGATGTCATGCGCACCATCGACCGTGATCAGCAGCGGATTGAGGTCCAGATCATCCAGATTCGCCGAACCACGGCTGACCTGCGCCAGCAGATCAGCCCGGCCGATGATCTCGTCAATCGACCGCGCGCCGAGGCTGGCCAGCAGTTCGCGCACTTCCTGCGCGTAGAAGGTGATCAGGTTGACGACCTTGTCCGCGTTACCGGTGAACTTGGCGCGCAGGCTTTCGTCCTGCGTGCAGACGCCAACCGGGCAGGTATTCGACTGGCACTGACGCACCATGATACAACCCATCGCGATCAGGGCGGCGGTGCCGATGCCGTATTCTTCGGCCCCCATCATCGCGGCCATAACAATGTCACGCCCGGTGCGCAGGCCACCGTCGGTCCGAAGGGTCACACGGTCGCGCAGATTGTTCATCGCCAGAACCTGATGCGCTTCGGTGAGACCCATCTCCCATGGCAGACCGGCATATTTGATTGAGGTCGCGGGTGACGCGCCCGTACCCCCATTGTGACCCGAAATAAGGATAATATCCGCTTTTGCCTTGGCCACACCGGCCGCAATCGTGCCCACGCCCGAGGACGCAACCAGCTTGACCGTCACTTTGCAGCGCGGGTTGATCTGCTTGAGGTCATAGATCAGCTGCGCCAGATCCTCGATCGAGTAGATGTCGTGGTGCGGCGGCGGCGAGATCAGCGTCACGCCTTTTGTCGAATGCCGCAGACGCGCGATCAGGTCAGTAACTTTCATGCCAGGCAACTGGCCACCCTCACCGGGTTTCGCGCCTTGGGCGACCTTGATCTCTAGCTCTTCACACTGGTTCAGATATTCGGCGGTTACACCGAACCGGCCCGAAGCCACCTGTTTGATTTTGGCCGAAGGGTTATCGCCATTGGGCTCTGGCACGAAATGCGCGGGGTCTTCGCCGCCCTCGCCCGAGTCCGATTTCGCGCCGATCCGGTTCATCGCCACGTTCAGCGTCTTATGCGCCTCAGGCGACAGCGCCCCCAGCGACATGCCCGGCGTGACAAAGCGTTTGCGGATGGAGGTAATCGACTCGACCTCTTCAATCGGCACCGGCTTGCTAAGCGGTTTGAAATCCATCAGATCGCGCAGGTGGATCGGCGGGTTTGACTGCATCTTCGCCGAATACTGCTTCCACAACTCGTAAGAGGCGCGGTTACAGGCCATCTGCATCATGTGCATCGAGGTCGCTTCCCACGCGTGGGTCTCACCCGATTTCCGCGCTTTGTAGAAACCACCGATGGGCAATACATCCAAGGCGCCGTCCCAAGCCTTGGCGTGGGTTTCTTCCAACTTGGCCTGAATACCGGTCACACCGATTCCCGAGATCCGGCTGGTCATGCCCGGGAAATACTCGGCCACCATCGCACGGCTGAGGCCCACGGCCTCAAAGTTCAGACCGCCACGATAAGACGAGATCACCGAAATCCCCATCTTGGCCATGATCTTGAGCAAACCCTGGTCGATGGCTTCACGATACCGCGCGACGTTTTCGGTCAGGGTGCCGTCCAGCAGGCCGCGGCCAATGCGGTCAGCAAGCGAATCCTCGGCCAGATAAGCGTTCACGACAGTCGCACCGCATCCAATCAGGACGGCAAAGTAATGCGGGTCGACACATTCTGCAGAACGTACGCTCAGGGAACAGAATGTGCGCAGGCCCTGGCGTGTCAGATGCGAGTGAACCGCGCTGGTCGCAAGGATCATGGGCATTGCTATCCGACCAGAGCCCGAGCTCATGTCAGACAGGACGATATGCCCTGCGCCGGACCGCACCGCTTCTTCTGATTCGGCTCTAACACGAGCCAAAGCGGTACTCAGCGCGCCGCGACCGGGTTCAAAACTGCAATCGATTTCCGCCAGCGGGGCATCAAAACTCTCGACCAGCTTGTCCCACTGCGCGTTGCCGACAAAGGGGCTTTCCAGAACCACGATCTCGGTCTGGCTGCTGTCTTCGTCCAACACGTTCTTGAGGTTGGCAAAGCGTGTCTTCAGCGACATCACGCGGTATTCACGCAAGCTGTCGATTGGAGGGTTGGTGACCTGGCTGAAGTTCTGGCGGAAGAAATGGCTGAGCGGGCGGTATTGCTTGGACAGAACCGCCGATGGTGTGTCGTCCCCCATGGAAGCCAGCGCTTCTTTGCCGTCTTCTGCCATCGGAGTCAGGATTTGCTCCAGTTCCTCAACCGAATAACCCGCCGCGATCTGACGCTTGCGCAGCTCTTCGCCCGAGAAGATCGGAGCCTCAGTTACGCCCGCCAGCGTGTTGTCCAGATCGTTGATCTTGCCGACCCATTCACCAAACGGCAACGCGCGCGCCAGTTTGTTCTTGATCTGGGTGTCGCGGTACAGCTTGCCCTTTTTCATATCCACAGCCAGCATCTGACCAGGACCAAGCGCGCCTTTTTCGGTCACGGAGGCTTCGTCGATCGGAACCATGCCGGCCTCAGAGCCCGCGATCACCAGACCATCGCCAGTCACTACGTAACGCATCGGGCGCAGACCGTTCCGGTCCAGACCGGCGCAGACCCAGCGACCATCGGTCATGGCCAGCGCGGCGGGGCCGTCCCATGGTTCCATCACCGAGTTGCAGTAGGAATACATATCACGCCAGGCTTGCGGCAGTTCGACCGCCTGTTTGGACCAGCTTTCCGGCACCAACATGGTTTTCGCCATCGGGGCCGAGCGGCCAGCACGCACCAATACCTCAAAAACAGAGTCTAATGCAGCCGAATCCGACGATCCGCCCGCGATGATCGGTTTGATATCTTCCGCATAGTCGCCAAAACTGTCCGAAGTCATCCGGATCTCGTGGCTTTTCATCCAGTTGATGTTGCCTCTCAGCGTGTTGATCTCGCCGTTATGGGCCAACATCCGAAACGGCTGCGCCAGCCACCACTGGGGGAAGGTGTTTGTAGAATAGCGCTGGTGATATATTGCAAACGCCGATTCAAAGCGTTCATCCATCAGGTCGGGATAGAACACGGCCACCTGCTCGGCCAGCATCATGCCCTTGTAGATGATCGAGCGGCAAGACAATGACGCTAGGTAAAGCCCCGAAATCCCCGCAGCAGCGGCGGCTTTTTCAATGCGACGACGGATCACATAAAGCTCACGCTCAAATGTCTCTTCATCTACGCCTTTTGAGTTCGAGATCAGGATCTGCTCGATCTCGGGTCGCGTGGCGTTGGCTTTGTCGCCCAGACACGTCACATCGACCGGCACGTGACGCCAGCCATAGATGTAATAGCCCATGCGCAGCACTTCGGTTTCCACGATGGTCCGGCACTGTTCCTGTGCGCCAAAATCGGTGCGCGGCAGGAACACCTGTCCAACGGCGATCAGCTCATCCATATTGGGTTCGTGACCAGTGCGGCGTATCTGGTCATAGAAGAAAGGAGCAGGGATCTGCACGTGGATGCCCGCGCCGTCACCGGTTTTACCATCGGCATCAACCGCACCCCGGTGCCAAATCGCCTTGAGCGCATCGATCCCCGCGTCCACCACCTTGCGTGAAGGCTTGCCATCGACGGATACAACAAGGCCCACCCCGCAGGAAGAATGCTCTTCTTCCTCAGAATAGAGACCGTTTTCCGCCATCCATTTGCGCTTGGCTTCTTCGGCCCGCACCCAATCGGCATCATATTTGGTCATTGGCTGTCTCCTTCTTCCGGCTGGGCATACATGACTTCGACCTCAGCTTTGGTCATCTGCCGGCGTTCGCCTGCGAACGCATACCCGTCGGGCTTTTTGTCGATATAAAGTTCCAGTTTCAGCGGATGGCGTGTGTCGTCGAACAAGCCCGCTGCCATTTGAGTATGTCCGTGCATCTCACCCGGAAGAGTGATCCGGTACCAAAGCGCCGAACCACAATCGGCACAAAAGGCACGCTCGGCCCAGTCGGATGAGGTATAGTTTTTGACCGGTCCCAACGCGGCGTATCCCGCTTCCGCCGGAAATGTCACCAACATCGAGCTGGTCCAGCGACGGCATTGGTCGCAATGGCATGCACCGAGTGCGTCCTTCGCCGGAGTGGCGGTCACAGTGACCGCGCCGCACATACATTGGCCTTGCAATTCGGGCATCGGACCCTCCTGTCGTTGGGCGTTGGGTTACTCGGCAGCTATAGCCGCCTTGGCGTTGAAACCGTCGATGATCGCGTCGGCACAGTCGCGACCGTCCCGGATTGCCCAAACCACCAGAGAGGCCCCGCGCACGATGTCACCGATGGCATAGACGCCGTCCATTTCGGTTTCACCAGTTTGGAACGCCGCCTTGACAGTGCCCCAGCGGGTCACGGGCAGGTCTGGCTGGCCGAACAGAGCGGGCAGGTCTTCGGGCTCAAAACCCAGCGCCTTGATGACCAGATCGGCCTCTTCCACATAGTCCGCACCTTCGATAACCTCGGGAGCCTGACGACCCGACGCGTCGGGCTGTCCCAGACGCATCTTCTGCACCATCACACCAGTGACCATATCATCACCGGTGAACCCTTTTGGCGCGCTCAGCCACTCAAAAACAACGCCTTCTTCCTCGGCATTTTGCGTTTCACGCTGTGAGCCCGGCATATTGGCCCGGTCGCGGCGATACAGGCACTTGACCGAGGTCGCGCCCTGACGGATCGAGGTGCGCACGCAGTCCATGGCGGTATCACCGCCACCGACCACGACCACCTTTTTACCTTCGGCATTCAGGCGGCCATTGTCGAAATCGTCGACGGCATCACCAAAACTTTTGCGGTTCGAAGCTGTCAGGAAGTCTATTGCCTTTTCGATCCCGGTCAGACCGCTTCCCGGCATAGACAGGTCGCGGGACTTATACACGCCGGTTGCAACAATTACCGCGTCGTGCCGGGCACGAATTTCATCAAACTTGGTGGCGTCAACGTCACAATTCAGCTCGAACCGGACACCGCCGTCAGCCAAAAGGTCATTGCGTCGTTGCACGATGTCCTTTTCAAGCTTGAAACCTGGAATACCGTACATCAACAGGCCACCCGCACGGTCATGACGATCATAAACCGTCACCTGGATTCCGGCGCGGCGCAGCATATCCGCCGCAGCCAACCCACCGGGGCCACCTCCGATGATGCCCACGCTCTCGCTGCGCTCTGCAGCGGGCGCGACAGGTTTCACCCAGCCTTTGTCCCAAGCAGTGTCCGTGATGTATTTCTCAATGGTGCCAATGGTGACTGTGCCGTGACCCGATTGCTCGATGACACAGTTGCCTTCGCACAAACGGTCTTGTGGACAGATGCGTCCGCAGATCTCGGGGAAGGTATTTGTAGCCTGGCTTGTCTCATAGGCTTCTTCCAGGCGACCAGTGGCCGTCAGATGCAGCCAATCCGGAATATTGTTGTGCAACGGGCAATGTGACTGGCAATACGGCACGCCGCATTGGCTGCAGCGACTGGCTTGTTCGGCGGCTTTCTCGGCGGCGTACTCTGCATAGATTTCGTCAAAGTCTTCCTTGCGGTCGCTTGCAGCACGCTTTTCCGGCATGACACGGTCGATCTGCACAAATTTCAGCATCGGTTGCTTGGCCACGGGTCAGACTCCATGAATTGGCTTGGTCTGGTTTCTCTAAGGGATACGATTGGGGATTAAAAGTCAAATATACTGACCTAAATTGAGAAAGTTGGTTGCAGCGAGCTAAATTATTGAGAAATTCTTTATTTTTTAGATCCGAATCGGACCTATATGTGCGCTTTCCTTTTCCCCACCACCCTTATACCCATAATTCGCAAGTATAATGTGACCGCAAATCGGCAGGGCAGATGAGTCTTTTCCACCTGATTCTCGTAGCAATCATTCAGGGAATCACTGAGTTTTTGCCCATTTCTTCATCCGGTCATCTGATCCTTCTGCCAAACCTCACGGGCCTTGAGGATCAGGGACAAGCCATAGATGTTGCGGTTCATGTAGGAACCCTGGGCGCGGTCATTCTGTATTTCTGGTCGGACGTCAAA
This sequence comes from Ruegeria sp. 6PALISEP08, assembly GCF_001238295.1. GTDB lineage: Bacteria > Pseudomonadota > Alphaproteobacteria > Rhodobacterales > Rhodobacteraceae > Ruegeria. The sequence goes on along the minus strand of NZ_LGXZ01000019.1, from coordinate 16,954 downwards.
CACGCCCTTGCCGGCCTGCCGCATGCCCTGATCGGCCGGACAGATACCGCACAAGCACGCCTGGCCCTGGGCCTGATCATCGCTACAATCCCGACCGTGATCGCAGGCTTGATCCTGCATCTGACAGGGTTGAGCGATGCCATGCGTTCGATCTCTGTAATCGGCTGGACCATGCTGGGTTTCGGTCTGTTGCTGTATTGGATGGACCAGAAAGGCCCCCAAATCAAAGAAGCCGCCGATTGGGGTGTGCGCGATGCATTCATAATGGGGTTGTGGCAGATTCTTGCCTTGATCCCAGGCACTTCCAGATCCGGGATCACCATCACCGGTGCACGTCAATTGGGTTACACCCGAGAAGATGGCGCGCGGATTGCCATGCTGATGTCGATTCCGACGATTCTGGCATCTGGCACATTGCTGGCATTGGATGTGATACGCGACGCCGATGCGCAGCTGGCGCGTGACGGCGCCATTGCCGCAGCGTTTGCGTTTATTTCCGCCCTTCTGGCGCTCAGCCTGATGATGCGGCTACTGCGCAGCGTTAGCTTCACGCCCTACGTCATCTACCGCGTCATTCTTGGCGCGATCCTGTTATTCATCGCCTACAGCTGATCAGTACGCAGGTTTTTGGCCGAATTCTGAATGTCGTCATACTGACCTGAGGGGCGGAACTTCCACAGGTATTCCGGCAGCACCGATTCCAGCGTGGCCGGCGTGATCCCGAGATCGGCAAAAGATCTGGCACCATCGGACACAACATTGTCGTTCCGCAAGTTCTTGAGCTGATCGCGGGTCAGAATGTTGTTCGGGAACAACTGAAAACTGACGAACTTCACGATATCCAGAACACCCGCCATGATCCGCGCGGCGAAGAACGGCATTCCGATGATGACACGACGACGGTGGATCACTTCCAGCATCTGCTGCATCAAAGCGCGGAAGGTTTTGACCTCGGGCCCGCCCAGTTCATACACGCCGGGTTCGGCCTGTCCCAGAACACCTTTGACCGCTGCATTGGCAACATCATCCACATAAACCGGCTGGAACTTTGTTTGAGCCCCGACCAACGGCAGAAACGGCCCCATGCGCGTCATTCCGGCAAAGCGGTTGAAGAATTGATCTTCGGTGCCAAAAACCACAGACGGCCGCAGGATCACTGCATTTGGCATATGTTTCAGCACGCCCGCTTCGCCCTGCGCCTTGGTCTGAGAATATTCGCTGGCGGCATTGGCATCCGCGCCAATGGCCGAGATATGAACCATCCGTTCAATCCCCTGATCCGCCGCCAATCGCGCGATACGCTCAGCCCCTTCGGCCTGTACGGCACCAAAGTCGTTTTTACCCATCTCGTTCAGCACGCCGACGCAGTTGACTACAACATCTGCACTGTGCATGGCCTGCGCAACCAACGCATCATCGCGGATATTGCACAGCACCGGCTCAACTTGACCAACCACACCATAGGGTTTCACGAACATCGCCTCATTCGGGCGGCGCACGGCCACACGAACGCGCCACCCCTCACTCGCCAGGCGCCGCGCGATGTAGCGACCGACAAACCCCGATCCGCCATAAATCGTCACAAGTTTCGACATGAGAGGGCTCCTGCTGAGAAATTGCGCCCTAGACCTAACGCCCGCAGCCCCTCCAAACAAGGCGCTAATTCGCCGCGAGGGTGTTGAAATTTTCAGGCGTGAAAAGCGGGGCGGGGAGCAAATTCAAAAAACTTTCAAAAATCTACCCGAATCTGGTTGACGCCCTCCGCCACTGGGCTTAAACGCCCCTCCACGACACCTGCCCAGGTGGCGGAATTGGTAGACGCGCTAGCTTCAGGTGCTAGTGTCCGTATGGACGTGGAGGTTCGAGTCCTCTCCTGGGCACCAATCCAACAAGCCTAAATTATTGAAATAAGTTAGCTTTTCCGGATTGCTGGCCTAGTGAGGTCCACAATCAGGTCCACAAAGCCAATGACAAGAACACTCGTGTTAAAACACCTCAGAATCGAAAAGAACGGCACGTACAAGTATCGCAGAAGGGTTCCAGACAGGCTTCAAGCAGTCCTCGGAAAGAGCGAAATTGTCAGGGTTTTGGGTAAGTCTGAAACTGAGGCAATGCGGAACTACCCTTCGATTCACGATCATGTCGATCTTCTATTCAAATCAACGAGTTCGATCTCTTCAACTGCCGAAACTTGGGCGATCAAATCAGCTATAGAGGCTCAATTTCTTGAAGCTGGTATCGACCCTTATTCGAGAGGGCGTTCAGACGACGAAGAGCTTTCTCGCTCAGAACGAGCTGAGTCAATTCTATCCAAGTACCCAACTAACCCAGAGACCGGACAACCCGACCAAGAAGACCTGTCGTTCAAGGACTCTGCGATGATCACCGCTCTACTGCACGGTGTTCAAAACATCGATGCAGAGCTTACCATAAAGCAAGCATTCGCCTTCTACCTGGACGAGAGGCAAGAACCGGACGCGTTCAAGCGGAAGAAACAGGTTCAGAGAATCGCTCGTGCCGAACGCAATCTCCTCAACGTAACCAAGCAGGATATTGCTCTAAAACATGTTACTCGTGCACATGCTAGAGCGCTCAGAGACAACCTTCTTAAGAAAATGTCACCAGCTTCCGTGAAACGGAACATCAACGACGTTAAGGCGGTTTTTTCATTGGCAATTGAAGAACATGACCTCAACACCAACAACCCCTTCAACAAGCTGAAGTATCCCAAACCAGATGATGCATCAGTGGATTTGAGGCACCCTTTACCAGCTATCGTGATCCAAGACATGTATCGGGAATTGGAAAACAACCGGACATTGCAGGATACGCTGTCTTTCCAGCATCAGCTCACGCTCAAACTGGGCTACCGAACCTAGAACGTTTAGCATCAGCTTCCCAGTTGCATTTGATGTATCCAGCCCAAGATCAAGTATTCTCAGCTCGACTCTTTTGACCTCCAACTCCTCGATGATCTCACCCAGATGCTTTACTGAGCGAGCTAATCTATCCAACTTGGTGACAACCAATGTGTCTCCTTCTCGACAAAAGCTCAGAGCGTCCCTAAGCGCTCCTCTGAAAGCTGTAGAGCTTACTTGTTCCTCGAATAGACGCTCACAGCCATTGCCCTTCAGTGACTCTCTCTGAGCTTCTAAGCCAGCATTCTGCTCTAGGGTCGATGTTCTGGCGTATCCAATCAACATGGCGATGGTCTCCTTGTCTGCCATTAGGTTCTAAGGAGTCGAGGCAGAGTGTCTGCCGAATGTGAAAACCGACTCCATAGACAGACAAATCCGCCACCCTAAGGAGCTGACACTAAGGCAAGATCTATTGGCAGACTGGGCGCTGGGCGTATCTCCCCAAAAAGCTACGAAAAAGAAGGGGTGGGGGTTTTGCTATTACTAATTCAAAAACCGAGACCCTTTATTACCCTTATTGTTGGATTAAGAGACAATGTAGCGACGTCTATGCTCCTAAGGGGCCCACGTGCTTAGACGCTGCGTTTTCCCAGATATCGCCCGGCCCGTCATAGTCACTATGCGATATCGCTAATGCATCTGAAACGCTCTTGCCAATTATCCTGCAATCTTTTGACAACTCATGCAAAGTGCTAGCGTCTGCCACTTCCACTTTGTGATCGATAAAGCTAGGTCGCGTTAGATAGAAAGTCGTTTTAGCTTTGCCTCCCCCAAAAGTTGAAGCGAATGAAAACTCATCGAGTTCTTCTTCATTTGGTGACACAGCCACACACTTTATGTTCGCAATAAAGACACCCAAAACTGGCTGTTCTTCGAAGAAAAAGTCTCCGGTTATCTCCAAGAACCTTTCTCGCGTCAACTCAGGTAGGTCTGTTGCAGCTTCTCTTGTGAACAAATTAACCCTTATGAATAAGGCCCGGCCCGGTTGAATGATAACGGCTTCATTGTGGTCATCGGCCCCATCAGTCCCGGCTAAATGGCAATAATAGGTTGATGAGGGTTGCAGGAAGCTCAACTCGACAACCGGTTGAACTGTTGGAGCTGTCAAACGCGACGTTTCTGTAGCGTTTACATCCAGGTATGCCAACCATCGCGTGACCTCAAATCGCAACCCTTTTAGTGCTACGGCCTTCGTTTCAGTGTTTTCTAAGCCGACAATTAAATGGGATGCTCCATAGGTAGGTTTCTCATGGACTGCTGCATGAAAGAAACGAGCTACAACACCTTTGCTACTTGATGGAGTTTTTTTTTCAGCCGTTGCTTTGCTTAACGAACCAATGTGCCGTTTCAAAGAGCGATAAAGAAGTGCATTCCGATCTTTTGGCTTACATATCTCCGCGTGATCAGCGTCTATCGCAATAGGAACATTACTCAAGTGTCCAGGGTCGGCACTGTCGGATGTAACTACAAGTGCTACTTTCATTGTTTTGTGCGTTTCGTAGTAAGAGAGTGTCTTGATGTCCTGCTTGTTCGCATTGTTGCGGTATGAGTTGAATAATTCTGTCATCTCTCCACCACTATTCGACAGCTTGCTTATGAACGTGGAACTTACCCTTGGAGCCAACAAATTAAGAACTTTTGCCATGGTCGCGCCCTTATGTGGGGTCGCAATAAAGGCAACAAGGCTCAATTCGTTAGCGATGTTGTTCCAAGTTTCATCAGTGCTCTCTTTTGCAGCACGCAGCATCGCTTTAGCCATTATTCCGCCAAGGCTATGGCAGACGAAAACAATAGGCCGGTTTCCCAATCCATCAGTCGCCATATGCTCCAAAAGGTGATCTGCCCGAGCACCCAAGTGCATCTCTTTGTCTCCAAACTTCTCAAAAATGCTAGCGGGATAGCCAGCCGTCCAAACGCAAAGACCTGGTATATCCTCTACCAACCAACTGGGCCAAAAAACCTTCTCTTTATCAGGTTGTTTTGAAACCCAGGTATCTCTTGGATCGCCTGTCAAACCATGAATGAAAACGACGTCCAATTTAGCGTTGGTCTTGTCACCACATACGTGAGAAAAGCTTCCTTCAGCAGTCATAAAATCCCCCTTACAAATGTTGAAACAAATCGAAATGATTGACCTTTAGCTTTATCAATACTGGCCATGCAAAGGAACTTCTATCCGTTTTAATTCGGCGCACACGGTGTGCAAATTGTGACAAATGCCAGCTCAAAAGAAAGTGCGTTAGCTTTAGTATAACACTAAACGCTACTTGGTCAGAATCCCGGCGGAACACGCATCAAACAAAGAAATTTTGGATTGCTTTAGCTGTGCTTGTAGCGCGTAGCGGCGAGGTGGACACCGCAGAGTTGTCTTGCTTGGATAAAGAACCTAAATTCAAGAGGTTAAGCTGTCAAAAAACTCTGAAATACGATTGCAAGCATAAGACTGCCAGTGGCGCGGTTGTCGATTCATTTTTGGGTACGCTTTTTTGAATAATGAAGCTCGCCAGCCTTTTGGACTTTTCAGGTTGCCGGACACGCACTTGCTTTCTGCGAGTCCACATTTAAGTCCACAATCTGGTCTTGAAGGAAAGTAACTAATTGATATAATTAAGTTAAATAGTGCAATCAGGGCCTCTCTTGGGCACCATATCCCATAGGCCAAAATGGTTTGACGGATGTGACTTTTTCCTGACACCAACAGCCAGACACCCCGCCGGCCTCGCAAGCGGTTGCATCTGATCGCGTGCATAAAGAAGCGAAGCGCCATCAGTGAGCGCTTCTATCGATTCTCGCCAATCAGGCAACAGGTTGTTCCGAAACGATTTCTCCGAAGCGCGTGAAAAACTTACCGGATAGTTTCTTGGCCGTGCCTGCGATCAGTCGACTGCCCAGCTGAGCGATCTTGCCGCCAATATCGACCTTGGCGGTGTAGGACAAAACCGTCTCGATCCCCTCTTCGGTCAAGGTCACTTCTGCACCGCCCTTGGCAAATCCAGCTGCCCCACCCTTGCCTTCACCGGCCAGTGAGAACCCTTCCGGAGCATTCGCCGTATCCAGCGTGACTTCTCCGGCAAAACGCGCTTTGACGGGGCCGATTTTAAGAACCACCTTTGCCTCAAGCTCGGTTGGCGATTTCTGGGTCAGCTCTTCACAGCCAGGGATACAATCTTTCAAAATATCGGGATCATTAAGAGCACGATAGACCACGTCACGGGGCGCAGAGATGCGGATTTCGTCGGTCAGTTCCATTCAGTTTATCCTTTGATCAACAACATCTTGGGAATACGCGAAGTGCGACCTCTGCCGCCTCCTGCGCAGTGAGTTCCGGGCGCGCAGTTTTTCTGCGGCGCAAGCGTTCAAGCCAACTTTTCATCATGAGAAACCTCCGTCGATTTGTCGCTGTTCCGCCACATCACGATCTCGGCCAAGATCGACAACGCGATTTCATGCGGGTCGATGGCATGAATATCCAACCCCGCCGGCGATTTCAGACGCGCGACTTTTGAGGGATCCATGCCTTGCGTAATCAGTTTTGCTGTAAGCGTTTCGGCTTTGCGGCGGCTGGCCACCATCGACACGCGCGCTGCCGAGGTTTCCAGCGCCGCGTTCAGTGCCGCCGCATCCTTGCGCCCCTGTGCCGCCACTACCACAAAATCCTGCGGTTCGACACCCAGTGCCTCAACCTGATCCGGATTGAATCGTATGTGATCACCGGCGACCTCAGGCCCGCTTTCGATAGCGGTACGGAACCCCGCCAGCGCCCCATGTGCCGCCAAGGCGGTGGCAATCAGCCCGTCACCAAAAATGACCAGCCGTGGCGCGTGTCTATAGGGTTCTACCAAAAGATCGACAGTGCCACCGGAGGGGCAACCGCTTTTGAAGGTTTGCACCCCGTCCGGGTCCGTCATGTTCACCACCTTTTCCGAAGGTTTGACACGGATCATCTGCGGCGCCCCGCTGACCAACGCCTGCTGTGCCGACATTCGAACCGCGCGTTGCACACAAGCCCCCCCAAGATGACCCAGGATCTGACCGTCCCGCGTGATGACGGCCTTGCCGCCAGCCTTGGCCGAAGTTGCGTCCGCCGTGCGCAGCACCGTCGCCACACAGAAGGCTTCGCCGGTTCCGCGAAGCTGCTCTATTGTGTCAAAAATATCGAAATTCGCCATTGTTAGACTCCTTTCATAACTGTCGGAACTGCGGCTCCAATGCCGCCAAAGCGTCAAGAGTATTCGCGGGCAAATGGGCGTCCAGATAAGGTTCCGCCGCCCGCATCGCCGCCGCGATAGGCTGATATTCCTTCCAGCCTTTCAGTGGGTTCAGCCACACGATCCGCCGCGCCTTGCGCTTGATCCGTGCCAGCACATCACCAAGCGCCTGTGGGTTAGAGCTGCAATACCCATCCGAGAGGATCAGAACCACCGTCCGCCCATTGAGCGCCCGCGCACCATAACCCGAAAGAAATCGATCAAGACTGCCAGAAATATCGGTGCCGCCACCAAATCCTTTGGCCATCAATGACAAGCGTCCCGCCGCCCGCAGTGTATCATGATCCCGCAGGGCATCGGTTACGCGCATCAGTCGCGTATGAAACAGATAGGCATCGGCTTCGGTCCCGCTGCCGATCAACCCTTTCAAAAAGGCCAGGAACACACGGGAATACACGGTCATCGAACCGCTCACATCGCACAACGCAACAATTCTCATTGGACGCGGGGGGCGCGCGCGGCGATACAAATCCAACGGCTCGCCACCACGTGCCAGGCTGGCCCGTTGTATTCGGCGCATGTCCAACGCGGGACCTCGCAACGCTTTTTTACGGCGACGTGACCGACGATCTCGCATGGCGCGTGCCAAGGCCAATGCAGCCGTTTCGGCTTGCTTTAAAGCCTCTTCGTCCATCAACTCACGCAAATCCCGGCGCGAGAGGTTGGCCGTTCGGGTCGCGATCAGCTTCCCGTCCATCCCCTCGGCCGCCCCATCACCCGGATCCGGAGTGGTGGCGTTCCCGGTATCACTCTGCGAGGTGCCTGTTCCCTGATCTTGGCTCTGCCAGATCATGGGCTTCGCAGATTGCACCCGAACATGGGCATTTTGCGCAACGCCCGCACGCTGCTTTCCTGCGTTGAACCAGTACGCGTCGAACAACTCATCAAATCGCCGCCATTCTTCAGCATCCCCGGTCAAAACCGCGCACAACGCCTGACGCGCCCGCTCGGCATCCGTCGCCTTCACTGCTGACAAGGCCACCAACGCATCCCCAGTTTCCTTTGGCCCGACCCGCAGCCCGTTCATGCGCAAATGCTCAACGAACCCCGACATGCGATCTGCCAGCCCCGCAGCCCGAGAGGGAAAGTGCGTTACTCTCATCACGCGACCTTTCCGATTAGGCGGTCCATGACCTCGGGCGGGGCCGCGTCATAATCGGCAGCAGTCTTCAGCAAGCAAACCAGAGTGGACTGAACCTCATCGCGGGATTTGGCGAGGTCATTGACCCCCAAGCCAGACAGTGCAGCCGCCCAGTCGAGCATTTCTGCAATGCCTGGTGTTTTCTCAAGGTCTTCGCTCCGCAGCGCCTGGACGACGCCGATAATCTGACGGGCCAAAACACCTTCAACCTCAGGCATCCGCGCCCTCAAGATCGCCATCTCTGTTTCCTTCGATGGATAATCAAGGAAACTGTAAAGGCACCGCCTGCGCAGCGCATCCGACAAATCCCGCGTCCCGTTGGCAGTCAGGATTACGATGGGCCTCACCTGCGCTTTTACGGTTCCCAGTTCCGGGATGGTGATCTGAAAGTCAGAGAGGATTTCCAGCAAATACGCCTCGAACTCCTCATCCGCACGATCGATCTCATCAATCAATAAAACCGGCGGCTTTTCTTCGGATATAGCTTCTAACAAAGGTCTTTTGAGCAAATATTCATCTGAAAAAAGCTGAGCTTCATCGGCTCCTCCGCGCGCCTCACTCGCACGGATCGCCAGCAACTGCCGCTGGTAATTCCACTCATAGATCGCGTGGCTGGCGTCCAACCCTTCGTAACACTGCAGCCGGATCAAACGCGTGTCCATCCACCCCGCCATGGCTTTGGCGACCTCGGTCTTGCCAACACCGGCCGGACCTTCCAGCAACAACGGCCGCCCCAAGGTCTGTGCCAGATGCAGCGCCATAGACAAACGATCATCGGCGACATAGCCCTGCGCGGCCAATTCGTTCTGTACATCCTTCAGAGTCAAAACCAGGATCCAATCTTCATCTGGCCAAAAATATCTCGGGGGAGGTTCGGAGGGGGCAGAGCCCCCTCCGTTTGGTCGGACCGGCAAAGCCGGTTCGAAACAGGTTACCCGTGCATCCCCAACCCATTGGCGATCTTCCAAATCCGCCAATGATCATGCGGCATGTGGCTTTGCACCAAGCCAAAGGGCCGGAACGCATCATGCACCGCGTTCGAGAACGCAGGTACGCCGCCAACATTCGGACTTTCCCCAACCCCCTTTGCACCAATCGGATGGTGCGGAGACGGCGTCACCGTAAAGTCGGTGATATAGTTCGGCGTCTCCCACGCGGTCGGCAGGAAGAAGTCCATCAGCGTGCCTGTCTTCACATTACCCATCTCATCATAGGCAATTTCCTGACCCATCGCGATGGCAAGCGCTTCGGTTACACCACCATGGACCTGCCCGTCGATGATCATCGGGTTGATCCGGGTGCCGCAATCGTCCAGCGCGTAGAACTTCCGAACTTCCCATTCGCCGGTATCCACGTCGATTTCCATAACGCAGATATAGGCCCCAAACGGATAGGTCATGTTCGGCGGATCATAATAGCTGACGGCCTCCAGACCCGGTTCCAACCCGGGAATGGCCTGATTATAGGCCGCAAAGGCGATCTCCTTCATCGTCTTGAACCGCTCAGGTGCGCCTTTGACAGCGAACCTGTCCACGTCCCATTCAACGTCGTTATCATGGACCTCCAGCAAATAGGCCGCGATCATCTGCGCTTTAGCGCGGATTTTGCGTGCGGCCATAGCGGTCGCCGCACCAGCCACAGGCGTTGACCGGGACCCATAGGTGCCCAAACCGTAGGGCGCGGTGTCGGTGTCGCCTTCCTCCAGCGTGATGTCATCAGCAGGCAGGCCAATCTCGGTGGCGATGATCTGGGCAAAGGTCGTGGCATGGCCCTGACCCTGACTGATCGTCCCCAGTCGCGCGATAGCAGATCCCGTCGGGTGAATGCGGATTTCGCAACTGTCGAACATGCCAAGCCCGAGGATATCGCAATTCTTGACTGGCCCTGCCCCGACGATCTCGGTGAAATGCGTCAGACCAATCCCCAGCAGCTTGCGGGTTTTGCCAGCCTTGAAGTCCTCGATCCGCTGCGCCTGTTCGGAACGCAGCCCTTCATAGTTCACGGCCTTCAGTGCCTTCTCCCAAGCGGTGTGATAATCGCCCGAATCGTATTCCCAGCCCAGCGCGGACTGGTACGGGAACTGATCGGCCTTGATGAAATTGATCCGGCGCAGCTCGGCCGCGTCCATGTTCAGTTTGATGGCCAAAACCTCGATCATCCGTTCGATAAAATAGGCGGCCTCAGTCACGCGGAAGGAACAACGGTAGGCCACCCCACCCGGAGCCTTGTTTGTGTAGACACCATCAACAGCCAGATAAGCGGTGGGGATGTCATAGGACCCGGTGCAGATGTTCATGAACCCAGCTGGAAACTTGGTCGGGTCGGCACAGGCGTCGAACCCACCATGATCGGCAGTTGTGTGACACCACAGTCCGGTGATCTTGCCGTCTTTGGTGGCTGCGATCTTGCCCTGCATCCAGTAATCGCGGGCAAAGGCGGTGGACATCAGGTTCTCCATCCGATCCTCAACCCATTTTACCGGCTTGCCGGTCACAATCGAGGCCACGACCGAGCAAACATAACCTGCATAAGCCCCAACCTTGTTGCCGAAACCGCCGCCAATATCAGGGCTGATCACACGGATGTTGTGCTCGGCCAGACCCGAGATCAGCGACACAACAGTCCGGATCGCATGAGGCGCCTGAAACGTGCCGTAAAGCGTCAGCTTGCCGGTCACCTTGTCCATCGAAGCCACGCAGCCGCAGGTCTCTAGCGGGCACGGGTGGGTGCGATGGTAATACACCATCTCTTCAGCGACCACGTCGGCTTCGGCCAGAATGGCCTCAGTCGCGTCCTTGTCGCCCTGTTCCCAGGTGAAGATATGATTGTGATGCTTGCGGGGACCATGCGCGCCTTCGGTCTGACCTTCGAGGTCTTCGCGCAGCACCACGTCGGATTTCAGCGCCTCGAACGGGTCAGTAATGACGGGCAGCTCTTCGTATTCAACCTCGACCAGTTCCACCGCATCCGCCGCGATATAACGGTCTTCGGCCACGACATAAGCTACCTCCTGGCCTTGGAACAGCACCTTGCCGTCCGCCAGCACCATCTGCTTGTCACCGGCCAAAGTCGGCATCCAGTGCAATCCCAGCGGGGCCAGATCCTCAGCGGTCAGAACGGCGACCACTCCGGGTACGGCCAAGGCCGCCTCTTTGTTTACAGTGACAACGCGGGCATGTGCGTAGGGGGAGCGCACAAAGTCGCCAAACAGCATCCCATCCAGCTTGATGTCATCAACGTAGTTGCCCTTGCCCTGGGTAAAGCGCACGTCTTCGACGCGTTTACGGGCGCAGCCCATACCTTTGAGATTGGCGGCGCGTTCTTCGGGGGTCAGAGTCTGATCGTTCATTCCGCAGCCTCCTTCTGAGCGTTCATCATGTCAGCCGAGGCCGAGATGGCTTTGACGATGTTCTGGTATCCGGTGCAGCGGCACAAGTTCCCGGCCATACCGAAACGGATTTCTTCTTCGGTCGGGTTCGGGTTTTCCTGCAACAGGCGATGCGCGCGGGTGATCATACCCGGCGTGCAGAAACCGCATTGCAGCCCGTGATGTTCGCGGAACATCTCTTGCAGCACACCAAGGCTGCCATCGTCATTGGTCAACCCTTCGACGGTTGTGATATCGGCACCGTTCACCTGCGCCACGAAAGTCGTGCAGGATTTGACGGACTTGCCGTCGATATCCACGGTGCAAGCACCACAATGGCTGGTTTCGCAACCAATATGCGGACCGGTGATTTTCAGATCTTCCCGCAGGAAGTGGATCAGCAACGTGCGCGGCTCGGCCAGACCTTCGACCTGTTTGCCGTTCACGGTGAGTTTGACGTGCATTTTCGACATGATGTCCTCCCCTCAACCCGCGCGGTTCTGAGCGCGGTCGATGGCGCGGCGCAGCATTACGGCGGCCACATGTTTCTTGAATTCGACAGGTCCGCGATTGTCAGCAACCGGATCGATCGCATCGAGCATTGCGGCCACGCAACCTTCGACGTCCCCACCAGCCAGTGCATTGCTCGCGTCTTCGGACCAAATGGGCGTGTCGGCCAGATTGGTCATTGCGACCGAAGCAGTGCCGTTGCCGACCATCACCGCGGCGGCTGCAGTGGCGTAGTCGCCAATCTTGCGCTTTTGCTTTTCATAAGCCTGACCAATTCCCGCGCCCGGCTTTGGAATAGAAATCCGTGTCAGGATTTCCTCCTCCTCGCGGGCTGTGAAATATGCCGCCTCGTAGAATTCCCGCGCTGCTACGCTGCGATTGCCGTCCGGCCCCGACAGTTCGAAGGTGGCATTCAGGCATTGCATCAACCCAGGCATGTCATTGCCCGGATCACCATTGGCCACATTTCCGCCAACGGTACCCACGTAGCGCACCTGAGGATCAGCGATTTGCAGCGCGGCTTCGCGGATCAGAGGAATTGCCGAGGCCAGCCCGTCATGCGTGATCAACTCGTGCTGCGTCACCATCGCGCCCAAAGTCACGATGTCTGACTCGATCTCGATCCCCTTGAGTTCCTCGATAGCCTGAAGATCAACCAGATGGCTCATGTCAGTCATGCGCAGTTTCATCATGGGGATCAGGCTGTGACCGCCCGCAATCACGCGGGCCTCGTCTCCGTGTTCCTGTAGAATGCCAATGGCCGAGGCGATATCGCCTGGCCTGTGATACTCAAAACCGGCTGGTATCATGTTTTTCCTCCCTGGGTCCGAGCGGTATGCCTTGGGGGACCTGAGGAAAGGAAAGAGCGGTGGATCTAGCCGATCCAGTTAAGGAAAACGGGGCGCGCAGCTTGTTTCACGAAATGCGAATGGGCGGCACGAGTTGCGATCAAAGGCCCAGCGCCTCGCGAATGTCCGTTAGACGTGATCGGCTGACCGGCACTTTGGTCAGCGCATCCACACCATCGAAGTAACAAGTGCCGTTGTCCTTGTGCCGCTCGAAACTCGAGACATGTTTGGGATTCACCAGATAGCTGCGATGCGCCCGCAAGAACCCTTCGGGATGCAGTCGCGTTTCCGCATCGGTGATCGACCATGGGCAGAACAGTTTCTCTGCACCCATATAAAGGACGGTGTAATGCCCCTCGGCCCGAATGGCGGCAATCCGGGAAGGTTCAGCAAAGAACGTTTGGCCTTCACGCTCAAACGGGACACCGGCGCGCATCTGCGTTGGTTCGGGCATGGGTTCTGGGGCAGCGGCAGCGGGCTCGGCCTCGGGTTTTGGTTCAATGAACGTGATACCGGTCAGCAAGAAGGCGCCACAGATCAGGAAGACGGATACGGTCACCCCCATCGCCAACACTTGATTGTCCAGCGCAGGGCCCGCACCACCGGGGCTTTCGCTTGCAACAAAATCGGTCAAGCCCGTGGCGACAAAATGCATGGTAAACACTGCCAGCCCGAAACAAACCGTGCCCAGAAGTATGTTGCGTTGGGTTCGGTTGCCATAAGCGACCCAAATAGCGGCCACGGACAATATCACCGATGCCAAAGTCGACAGAACAACGTCGAACACATTGTACACAGGACGGCACAGCTGCATTCCCGCCATGCCGACATAATGCATCACGACGATACCCAGCCCCACAATCACCCCGGACCCAATCATCGTTTGCACCGATCGGGGTCTGAAATGCAGCAGCAAAAGCGCCAACCCGACCATTAGGATCGCAACCAGCGCCGACATGAGTGTGATCAAGGCATCGTAATAAAACAGGATTGGCAGTTGCAGACCCAGCATCGCCACAAAATGCATCGACCAGATGCCACCGCCGAGAACGACAGCGGCCAGGGCCACCACTAGCTTGCGCCGCTGACTGTCCAGCTTTGATGCGCCATGCGTCAGGTACAGACCGGTGAACCCGGCCATCAGGGCCACGGCAAGCGATGCCGCCACCAACCAGGCGTTATGCGAGTAATCCAGCATTTCGGTTTGAGCGCCCTCCCCGACGTGAAGGCGACGTTAGCAAACGGATTCGGCTGGGACAATTCACAGTTGGATTTTGCAGGCCTCAGGCCTGCTTTTGAGCCTCGGCCTCTTCCGCAACCTCAACAGCATCTGCTGTCACTTCGACCACGTCTTCTTCTTCCGCAGGCTCCACAACCTCGGGCTCTTCTGATTGATCCTCAAGCGCACCAACGATCAAAGGCAGCATGTGTACACCAGTCGCGCTTGCGATCTCGGGCGTTTGAGGCGTCTGCCAGATGAGCGTATCAAAACTGCCGCAATTCAGACAGACCGGCCCCCATTCAGGTTGGATATCATGGCAATTGGTGCATACCCATTGCGGACCGCGCGGCGCATTCAACGCTTTGGCGAGCCAGCCTTGCACAACAGCGTCCGAGGCACCCTCACCCCGTTCAATCGCAGCCATCAACGTATAAGCCCGCGCATCACCCTGTTTTTCGACCACATCCCCCAGCGCGCGGCGGGCTTCGGGGAAATCTTCAGCCACAATGTTCAATTCGGCCAGAATCAAACGAGTTTCCATATTCTCAGGGTGAATACGGGTCAGCGCGGTGAACCGTTTGATCCGCTGGTCCGGGGTCTCATCCGGCGCAATCTCGGCGAAAGCGTGGGCAAGGTCAGGGTGCGGCTGCGCCTCCCATGCCTTTTTCAGGATCTTTGTCGCCAGCCGGGGTTTGCCTTTGGCAATATACGCACGGGCCGCCATGGCCGCGGCAGGCACCAGATCAGGCGACAGACGATTGGCTTCGATCGCGTGTTCCTGTTGTTCTAGGCTCGCGTCTTCATCCAGAATGACCTTTGCTTCGGACAGTGCGAGAACCGCATCACGACGCTTGAACACGTCGCGCGGCAGATACCCCGCTTTCAACTTAGAGGTCAGTGTCGATCGCGCCCCGGCCCAATCCTGCGCCTTGGTCTGAAGGTTCAAAAGAACGTCTTGCGTTTCTTCATGGCGCGGTTTGATCGCCAGCGCTTTTTCGGCCAGCTTGCGGGCGGTTTCATCATCACCTTCAGCCAGTTTCTGCTTCATGATCCCGCGCACGCCAACAAAACGAGTCGCATTGTTGGTCACAAGTTTCTTGTAAGTGTCCGCCGCTTTCTTGGTGTCCCCTGTCATCTCAGCGGCTTGCGCCACCAGCAGGTTGGTTAGATCCGGCTTGTTCAGCAACTTCTCGGCCTTGTTGGCTTTGGTCATCGCTGCGCGCCCTTCACCCGAAGCCAATGCCATCAGACCATCCGCCAGCGCCTGATATCCGCGCTGTTCGCGACTGCGGTCGAAATACCGCGACAGGGCCGTTTCATCGCCATTGAGGAACTTCAGCGTGGCAACCAGCAGGCTGAGCAGCTTGAAGAACAGCCAGACCGCAAACACCAGTACACCCAGCGTAATCACGGACTGCAAAGGCCCTAGCGTAAATTCCGTGCCTGCGACGGTGATCTGCACCCCACCGCTGGTTTGCATCAGGAAGTGACCGCCCAGCGCCAGCAGGCCGATAATCGCAACAAAAACAAGGATCTTAAACAGTGACCACAGCATGGCAGGTCCTTCAGTTCGAGTTCAGGCTGGAAGCCAATGAGTTCGCCGCATCGACGGCAGAGACCCGTGTCTGGGCCGCCTGCTCCCAATCGGCCATCGCGGTCTGCGCCGCTTCGGGAAGTGATTTCAGTTCGTTCAGCGCCTTGGACAGATCTCCATCCGCCAGCGCAGACTGCGCGCGTGACAGGACTGCGTCAGGTCCATCCCCATCTTGAGGCGTGACCGAACGCGCGCCTGTCTGCCGTTGCAAGAACGCGATCAGGCCCGCGCCTTTATCCGCATCGCGCGCGCTCGCAAGCGCGGTCCGGGCTGCAGGGTCAAATGACGCCCGCAAAGAAGACAAGGTTTCCACGCCTTTCTCAGCGGGCCCAGTCAAAGCACCCGGCACATCTATGCCGCCCGCTTTCAATTCAGCAACCAGTTCGGAAAAGGGTTGGCCCGCGTCCAACTGCCCACGCAGACGAGACAAAACCGCGGCGTTTGTCGCTGTTTGCGCGTCGGCGGATGCTTTCGCCTCAAGAGCCTGCGCATCCGACACCATCTTTTCAACCTCAGCCCGTTGCGCGGCTAGCGAGTCTTGAAGCTTTTTTAGTTCAGCCTCAAATGCGGCTGTGGCTTCAGGTGACGTATTGGATTCAATTGGGGCTTTCTCAAGTGCTGCGATCCGATCCGACAATGGCGAAACCTGACCAGACAGCGTCTCAACCGAGGACCTGACCGCGTTCAGGTCACCTTCGACGGGGGTCAGTTTGTCCGACAGCGCTTTGATCTGATCCGTCAAGCCAGAGGTATCCGGGCTGTTTGTCAGCGCTTGTGAGAGCTTGGCGATTTGATCCGACTGATCCGCCAGTTTCGATTCCAGCGCGGCCAGGGCTTCCGAGTTGTCCGTACCACCCGGCAACAGCCCGCCATTGCCCAGCGCAAACCCAACAGCGGCCGCAATGGCACCACCCAGCAAAGCGGGCACAAAGCCACCGCGTTTTTCCACCACACGCTCAACAGTCTTATCTTCGACCGAAACGGTCTCTTCCGTTGGCGCTTCGGCTTCGGCTTCGGCTTCGGCTTCGGCTTCGGCTTCGGCTTCGGCTTCGGCTTCGGCTTCGGCTTCGGCTTCGGCTTCGGCTT
>NZ_LGXZ01000018.1 GCF_001238295.1 Ruegeria sp. 6PALISEP08 | reverse complement strand
CTTGAGCCTAGCTAAGTGCGATTCCGCAGAAATTACGAGGCGACCAATTCAAACGGAGCACAAAAAAATGGCGGCTATGTTGGCGGGTAGCTGGTAAAACCGCCATTTTTTCCAATGAATTCAAAGGAAAGTGGCGAACCGAGGAGCAACCATATATTTTCTTTAATTTTTTGTTAAATATATATAAAAAGAAATGCACTCACACGCATACCACCAAATATACCACACTGAACATTGGAACTGGCGTTTCAAAGCCTCAGGTTCGAGCATGACGGAACGACCGGCAAACATAAGAATAGCAGACATTCACACAAAGTGCAGCGAACGTCTTCTCCGAGCCCAAAACGGAAGTTCACCCGCCTAAGGCGAAACAATTGGCTTTGCACGACTTTGCATTAGGCTAAACCCAAGTAGAAAAGATAGAAATCCCAATGCCAACCCGATTGCGAGGGCATTGACGGCGAATAGACCGCCAAACAGGGATGCCGCTGTTCTTCCCGCCTGTTCGATAGACGTGTCTGCTACGACTGATACCCAGTCTTGTAGGTATAGTGCGAACAGGACCGCGATCCCCACTGGTGAAATAATTAGCGCTGCGCCGAGGGAGGCCAATCCTCGCCCAAGGACGGCCCGCAGTGTTGACCCTTTCAGTACTATTGCGGCTGTGGAAGCAAAAACGACAAGCGCAGAGAGCAGGGCGAGTAACATGTCCACAACAGGGGAGAGGTCTTTCGTGGCAGTTCCCGTAAGGGCCGAGGTGAAGGGCAACAGAACGAAGGTCGCAAGCCCTGCAGCAAGAAGCCCAGTTAGCAACTTTGGCAACATGCTAGACGAGCGGCTAGCGCCACGTTTCTTTTGCTGAGGTGGAGTGGGCAGAGCCGGATCGATCTGATCCCAATGCACGGATATTGATTTTGGACGAGAAAGCATCACAGCCTCCTTGAATTATCAAAAATGAGACGACCCAGCAAGCCACGTGTTATTGGGAATATGGTAAGCTGGAACGGGGTTTCTTTCTGCGCTTGGACTAATGTTTGCGCGAGCTGGACATGCCGACGCGCGAGCATTGGTATCTTTGCGATTTCAGGTGATGAACAACCTGATTGCGTAAGCGACAGTAGCAAGGCACAAGACGCTGCCAAACCAGATTGCGCCGAACCAGAAAACTTGCTTTAGCAGTTTCAATGGTAGTTCTCCTCTGGATCGATCTTCCCGCGGAAAACCCAGTATGTGTAGGCGGTGTAAGCCAGGATCACAGGTAGCAGAATGACAGCTCCGACCAGAGCAAATGCCAAACTGCTGTCTGGCGCCGCGGCTTCAGCAATCGTGAGGCTTGGGGGTAGCATATAGGGATAGAAGCTGATCCCAATGCCGATGAAGCAGACGACGAACAGAGCAACGGCGCAGAAGAAGGGTTGATAGTCTCGCTGTTCCCTCAGGCTGCGATCAAGCATCCATGCAATGACAGCAACGATAGCCGGCACTAGCACAGAGAAAACAACACCGGGCCAGGAAAACCATCTGATCAGATAGATCGGGTCTTGGAATGGGGTCAAAAGACTGACCGGACCGATCAACGTAAGCGTCATCAGCATCAGCGGGCGGGCATAAGAACGCATCCGGCGCTGTATCTCGCCCGTGGTTTTCATATTGAGCCAGGTCGCGCCCAGCAAAGCGTACCCGATCACCAAGGCCAAACCCGTCAGGACTGAGAACGGCGTCAGCCAATCCCACTGTCCACCTGCGTACACCCGATCCTCGATCGGGATACCCTGAACCAGCGCGCCAAGCGTGATGCCTTGGCCGAAGGCGGCCAGGGTTGACCCACCGTGAAACGCAACATCCCAGAGCCAACGCCCGCGAACCGTTCGCCACCGATATTCAAAGGCGACACCGCGAAAAACAAGCGCAAGAAGCATGATGATGATGGGAATATAGATCGCAGGCATCACCACAGAATAGGCCAGCGGGAAAACTGCGAACAAACCGCCGCCTCCCATGACCAGCCAGGTCTCGTTCCCATCCCATACCGGTGTAACCGAGTTCATCATGACATCACGATCTTTGTCGGTTTTCGCGAATGGAAAGAGGATTCCAATTCCAAGATCGAACCCGTCCAAGATCACATAAGTCAGAACGGCAAAGGCAATGATACCTGCCCAGATTGTCGAAAGTTCAAGCATTACGCTGCCTCCGCCAAGGTAGAGACTTCAATGGGTTTGTGACTTTGCTGGATACCTTCGACAGGTGGTTTTCCCATGAGGCGCAGCATGTAGAACGTGCCAGCTCCGAACACGGCGAAATACACGACGATGAAGGCAACCAGAGACGCTGCAACAGCGGGCCCATCCACTTGTGAAAGGGAGTCCGACGTCCGCAACAGCCCGTACACTGTGTACGGCTGGCGCCCCACTTCGGTGGTGATCCAACCGGCCAGTACCGCCACAAACCCGCTGGGCGCCAACAGAACGGAGGTCCGGTGCAACCAGCGATCTTCGTTGAGGCGGCCGCGAACGCGCTGAATAAGCGACCACAAGCCGACGCTCAGCATGGCTAAACCGATAGCGAGCATGATGCGGAAGCTGTAGAACACGATCGCGACCGGGGGTTCTTCGTCGTCTGGGATAGTGTCCAGCCCGTCAAGCGGCGCGTTTGGGTCATGTTTCAGGATCAGGGATGATAGTTTCGGGATTTCGATAGCATAGTCCACACGCTTTTCATCCTCGTTCGGAATGCCAAAAAGGATCAGCGGTGCACCTTTGGGATGGCTGTTAAAGTGACCTTCCATCGCCATCACTTTCTGCGGCTGATGTTCCAGCGTGTTCAAACCATGAAGGTCGCCGGCAACGATTTGCAGAGGGGTGACAAGAACGGCCATCCACATTGCCATCGAGAACATTCGGGTAACTTCAGCCGTGCGATTGCGGCGTAGCAAGTGCCAGGCAGCAACCCCGGCCACCACGAAAGCAGTGGTGAGGTAAGCGGCAAGAACCATGTGTATCAGGCGGTAGGGGAAGGACGGACTGAAGACGATCTCCCACCAGTTAACGGGAATGAATTGCCCCAGCTCGTTGATGTCGAACCCAGCCGGGGTTTGCATCCAAGAATTGACCGACAAAATCCACGTAGCCGATATCAGAGTGCCAAGAGCGACCATCCCAGTGGCCATCATGTGCAAACTGGGACCGACGCGTTCGCGACCGAAAAGCATAATGCCGAGGAAACCTGCCTCAAGAAAGAAGGCTGTCATGACCTCGTATGCCATCAAGGGCCCGATTACAGGGCCTGCGGTATCCGAGAATGTGCTCCAGTTCGTGCCGAATTGGTACGACATCACGATGCCCGACACGACACCCATTGCAAAACCAACTGCGAAAATCTTTTTCCAGTAGTTGAACAGGTTGAGGTAAGTCCTGTCGCTGCGCCATAGCCAAAGGCCATTGAGAACGGCCAAGAAGCTTGCCAAGCCGATTGAGAAGGCTGGGAAGATGATGTGAAACGACACAGTAAAGGCAAACTGAATGCGTGCCAGGGTCTCTGCGTCGAAGTTTGCAAGTAGGTTCATTGCCGTTTCCTTTGGCGTTGGATTGCAAAGCGCGGCATTCACCAGAGTTGCGTCTGTTGCCGGCCCGCCGATGTCGTTCGGATGAGCCAGATTTGGGGTCGTTGCCTGTTTCAGTCCTTTGGGTTCTGGACGGTTGTTTTTGGGTTTTGGACAAAACCCGGGTCGCGTTGGGTGGGGCTGAGGTTGAAATTTGAACCCGCGCCTTCAGGAAACGCGTTGCGTTCGAGGGCTCAAAACAAAGTTGCCACCCGGCTCGTTTATGAGCTGGATGGCAACCTATCAGAAACTGTGCGAGTTCTGTGTGGGGGTTGGTCAGCCAAGTTGCGTCTGGATGCTAACGGTGCATATTCAAGGGAGCTTGTGCTGACCAGTCAGGTTTGTTGGGCTTTGCTTCCTCCTTTTTTGTTGTGCTGGCGGTCGAGTTTCAGTCTTTCCAATCCCTGCGGTCTTCTTTGAAATCGTCACGGCGCTCTTGTGCTTCGTCCTGCGCGTCTTCGAAATTGTCCTTCTGGATCGCACCGCCCACAGCGCCAACTGCGGCGCCGGCGGCCGCGCCACCAACGATGCTTTCGCCTGCGATACCGGCGACAGTAGCGCCGACAACTGCGCCTTTGATCGCTTTGTCGGTGACGTAGTCAGCATGGGCTGTAGCAGCCATGGTGATCAGAAG
The DNA here is from genome assembly GCF_001238295.1 of Ruegeria sp. 6PALISEP08. Taxonomy (GTDB): domain Bacteria; phylum Pseudomonadota; class Alphaproteobacteria; order Rhodobacterales; family Rhodobacteraceae; genus Ruegeria. The sequence continues at coordinate 79,770 of NZ_LGXZ01000018.1, read as the reverse complement.
GGCGCCTGAGATCGGGGCGATAAAGAATTTTTTCGAGGTCTTCATAGGGTTCATCCTTGTTCTGGGTCAGCAACCATTGCGGCTGCTGTGTGCCATTGAACTAGGTGACCCGATGGCCTGCTTTCTTTTGGAAGCGGGACAAGGTTTTGTGGATCTTGGACATCTTCCACTCCCGCACGCTGCAGGAGGAAGGGCTACTAGCGGCCAGCTTTACGGAACCTAGCGGGCGTTTCACCCGTCCATCGCTTGAATGCCACTGAAAAGGCGGCCTGATCCGCGAACCCAAGCATGAATGCCACGCGAGCGACACCCTCGCCGCTACGAAGCATCCGCTTGGACAGGTCGCACAACACCCCTTCCAGTAGTGCCTTAAAACTTGTTCCCTCAGCCGACAGATGCCGGGTCATAGTGCGCCGCGTTAGTCCAAGCTCTCCGGCTATATCGTCGCCGTTTGGTATCGGCCCGGGAAGACGCTCCCCGAGCATGTCCACAATGCGGTCGGACAGACTGCGGACTGCATCAGGCTGAGCCTTCAGTTGCTCTTCCCCGTGCCTACGTAAATGCCCCAATAAGGTGGGGTCTGCCGTTGGTATCCGAAAACTCATGCCGTTTGAAGGCAGCGCCAAGGCGTATCCGGACTTGAAGCCTAAGACTTCACATCCCGCCAAGTCCGCCAGCAGTCGGCAGTGCTCGGCATCGTCCGTTTCCAACTCGACAGAGATCGGGGAAAGCCCGCCAGAGGTGATTTGTTGAACGCGCTTATAAAGGCCGAATATCAGCATTTCGCGATGGCGAGGATATTGATGCGCCGGGATTACACTGCTCTCCAGAGTGATCTTTGGCTCATCAGGTGCACCCACGACGGCGAGGCGCAGGTCAGGGTCTTGAATTGCATAAAAGCGCTGCGTCAAAGCCAGCGCGTCTTCCACCGTTTCGGCTGCCCGGACGATGTAAGCCAGAAGTGTCCCGGGACCCTGCGCTGATAGCCCCACGCGAGCAGCAAAGGTTTTATCTTCCAGAACCCGGCACGCAGTTTCAACTGCGCCCGCCTCATGCAGCAACTCGACAGTGGCGTCGGGGCTGCCGCCAATATCAATTGGTGCCCCTGCCATTTCCAAGACTTCAGGAAACGGAATGCACGCGCCGGGTTCTTGCGAGTAACGCAGCCCGACGTTTTGCAGTCTGTAAGCGCTGATGCGTGGCACTTTTGCGTCCTCCCCTGAATTGCACGCAACTCCCTGCAGTCACTGCAATTGTCCAGAAGCCAACAACAAATGTCCAGAACCCTCAGGATCGCAGGCCCGATGACGGTTAGGTCCCGGTCATCAGAAAGGAAACGACCATGAACTACTTCGCAAGGTACTACCGCGTTATGAAGGCAATCCAAAACTCCGCCAAACGAGAGTGGTCCGGGGAACACATCCACGGTCTGCACACTTCGCCACTTGGTGAGAAAACACCGAACGGGCGTCGTTGGGATCCCCCCTATGCCCCGCAGGAACAGCCCTCAGAACCCGCACAACAACCAACCGAGTATTGACGTTCTCAAGACACCGAAATCTACACGCGCAGCTTGGCTGCGCAAAAAAAAGGACCTGAATTATGAAACCACTAGCGTTCGTGATGGCGCCAATACTTGGCCTCATCTCAACTCCTGCCTTTGCCGCTGGCGGCGATCCCAGATGGTGGGTCGCGCCAAATCAAACTGACACCTACGCGTGGGTCGGCTTGGTCGTTCTCGCCCTTGCGATCCTGCTGGTCGTACACCTCTATGCACGCTTTGAACGTTACACCGAACACAAATCAATCGGCACTCCTCTGCGTACAACTATTCCGACGATGCTTACCGTAGCCTTGGCTTATGAGCTGATGCCTGCCCTTAGCCACTTCAGCAGTCTACTGCCGGGCGCCCTAATCCTAACAGCAATCGCTCGCGACTTCATGTTGTGGTGGCGTCCTTCGAAAAAGGAGTTGGTAAAATGATTGAGCTGCTCGTCACATCTTTTCCGTTTGTCCTGCGCGTGATCTATCTGAAATGGCGCGGGCTGCCAGTCACCCTGTACAATGTTCACCGTGCGCTGTTTATGTGGTTCGTCCTGGCCCTGATCGTGTTCTTTGCTGTATTCTACTATTATCCCAAGTCCTACACTGGCCTTGTGCCCTTTAGAACTGTTCCGGTTGTTGCTGAGAACGGCGGAACAGTGACCGATATCTACGTAAAGGGTGGAGATCATGTTGAACCGGGCGATCCACTGTTTGCCGTCGAGAATGCGTCGGAACAAGCCGCTGTAGATCTCTCGATGCGCAAAGTTGAAGAGATTGAAAGCGCGAAACTGGCAGCTGAGTTGCAAGTCCAGACCGCGCAGGCCGTTCTGGATGCCGCGATCACCGCTAGAGAACAGGCCGAGTTGGTGCTTATGGACCACGAGGCGCTTCGAGCAAAAGACTCTGCGGCATTTCAAGTAAGCCAACTGGAACGCGCGCAGGCGACCTTGAGCACTCGAGAAGCAGAGGTTGAGGCTTCTGAAACGCAACTTGGTGTGGCACAAGTTCAGGCAACTGCTGTTCTGCCCGCCCAACTTGCATCAGCGCGTGCATCGTTGAAGCAGGCTCAAGTGGAGCTGTCAAAGACTCTGACTCTCAGCTCTGTCGACGGTGTAGTTGAACAAGTCACCCTAAACGTTGGGTCACGCGCAGCGCAAGCTGCAATGAGTCCCGCCATGCTGATCGTACCAGACCGAAAAAATGTAGAGAAAGGACGTATCGTAGCCGGTTTCTCACAGGTTTCTCGCACCGAACTGTACGAAGGTATGGCCGCAGAGGTGGCATGCGAAAGTAACTTCAACATCTCGATGCGCAACACCGTTCTTCCTGCAAGGATCGTACGTATTCAGGAGCAGATTTCTTCGGGTCAGCTAGCGCCTAGCGGTCGCCTGATCGAGCCCAGTGAAAAGGCGAAACGGGGTCAGATCGTTGTGCATCTCGATCTAGTGCACCCAGAACACCGCGAACTTTTGGTGCCAGGTAGCGGTTGCATCGTCCAATCCTACACCACCAATTTTGAAGGTGAAATGGAAGGAACACTTGTCGCCCACGGGATCCAGGCTATGGGAATCATCAAGGCGGTCGGTCTGCGGGTTAAAGCTTGGTTCGGTCTGACTTCGGGTATCGGCTTGATCGGCGGTGGACACGCCTGACTTCCCAAAGACCCTCCTGTTTAATTAACACGGCTCCCGATAAACGTTGGGTGCCGTTTCTTCTGTTTTGGGGACAGATCACATGCAATTAATGTGATTTCAGTTACAGCTTTCTGCTACCCGGCGAAAGGTTGGCAGGTCTGCTCAGGTCGTCATATGCAGGAAAATGACGACCACATACTGTAGCACGGAATGTCCGTTTCGTCCGCATAGCGGTTATTGACGCGCTTCGTAGCGAACGTCTGCTCCGAGCCCAAAGTGGCGGATGCTGCGCTCGGCACAAACGGGTGCGAAGCGCGCATTGCAGCCATTGGACATCGCAAGGGCGGCCCTTAGCTGCCATTCAAGAGATCGATATTGCTGCTGGCGGCGCGCCAGAAAGCGGACGTTCGTAGAGACCTAGTTCTCTTTGATGAATATTTGAGGACGGCGTGCCTTTGGGTTCAGTTCGTTTGCTCTGTGCGTTCTCCGCAAACACAAAGAAACGAACGGGACAACTGTGGCGCAGTATTGTCAACACTCAGGAAATGAACTTCCTGCGAATGTACGTCCGGGCAGTCCAATCATAGAACGACATTTTTCTGATCGAACTCAAAAGACTGAGTTAGTGCTTTCTTCACAATGTGCATCATCCCAGCTTAGTCTGCCCAATAATCTGGATTGAGCTGTGTGCCGGGTGTCGCCGCGCGGAGATTACCGCGCATTCTCCTCCAAAGATGCAGGTTCCTATTCCATCGTTCGAAGCAATCGATACTTCAAAAATGTCCCCCACTATTGGGTCCGTATCCACTTCACAACAGAAGCCCGTTTGGCGTCCATGTGTTGCAAAAGGGTGATAGCAAGATTTTTGCCGTCCCGGGCGACGAGATATTCGAGAATCTTCTCGTGCTCCTGCACAGCATCGTACCAACGGCCATCGGTCATATTTGCCAGGTAACGGGCCCGCTGCATCCGCAAAGACAGGGCTTGGCAAGAGGTCCTCAATGTCCCGTTTCGGGCCGCAAGCAGGATGGCACGGTGGATCTTCTGGTTGATGCTAAAATAGGCGCCCAGATCCCTGCTTTCATAGCTTTCGATCATTTGTGCGTGCATTGAGCGCACTTCTTCTATTTCAGTGTCCGTAATATGCTTGCAGGCCAATTCGCCAGAGAGCGCTTCAAGCGCGCCCAGCACAGGAAAGACATCTTGCACCTCTTCTTCGGTGACCTGCGTGACCCAAGCCCCTCGATTTGGCTCCAGCCGCACAAGCCCATCGGACGCAAGCACCTTCAGCGCTTCTCGGAGCGGTGTTCGTGACACACCGAACCGATCACACAGTTCCTTTTCGGGCACCTTGGCCCCGGGCTTTAATTCGGAGTTGATGATCAAGGTCTGGAGCCTCTCAACCAGCTCGTGATGCAGAGACTTCCGCATGATTGTCTGAGACGTGTGAAGTGTCATAGCGTTACCTCAGGGCTTCAATGCACGTTCCAGCAGACGCGCGATATGGATAGGTTGACGATCCGTCAAGTCGGCTACTTGATGACGGCATGACGTGCCATCGGCAACAACAATCGTGTCTTCTGAGGCCGCACGCACCGCAGGGATGAGATCAAGCTCGGCCATCTTGCGAGATACTTCGTGTGTTTCGACGCCATAGCCAAAGGCACCCGCCATGCCGCAGCAGCTGGTCTCGACCACCTCAATCTCCGTGTCGGGTAAACGGGCGAGTGTCTTTTTGATTGAGGACATCACGCCCATCGCCTTTTGATGACAATGACCATGCAGCAGTACTTTTTGCGTAGGAGAGGTCAAAGGAAGGACAAAGTCAGGGTTTTCGGCTTGGTCTGCGATGAACTCTTCCAACATGCGGGCGTATTTGGCCAACAGCTTGGTATCTTCACCGGGCAACAGGGCTGGAATTTCATCCCGGAGAGTCAGCAGGCAGCTGGGTTCCAAACCTATGATCGGAATACCGCTTTTGGCATGGGGCAACAGGGCGTCGACAAGGCGTTGTGCTTCCTGCTTTGCTTCCTCAATCAGACCAGCCGATAGGAAGGTCCGCCCACAACACAATGGCCTTTCGCCTTTCGCAGGGGATGCAATCTGCACCGGTACATTGGCGGCCCTGAGCACCTTCAACGTCGCCCGAAGGTTTTCTGGTTCGAAATATCGGTTGAACGTATCGGCAAAAAGAACCGCTTCAGGCGCTTCTTGCGGTGCGACCTCGGCGTCTTTGAATGGCCGCGCATGCCATTTTGGTAAATCGCGCGTTTCGGTAAACCCGCTGAATTTCTCGGTCAACTTTGCAAGCCCCGGGACGCTGTTGCGCAGGTTCAGCAGGAACGGCATCCGCGCTGCCCAGCGGGCGTAGCGCGGCAGGTACGCAACCAGCCTGTCATGCAGGCTGAGCCCATTTTTCTTGGCCCTGGCTGACTGCACTTCGATTTTCATCCGGGCCATGTCCACGCCGGTCGGACATTCCCGTTTGCATCCTTTGCAAGATACGCAAAGCTTCATCGTCTCTGCCATCTCATCAGACGTCAGTGCATCCGGCCCCAACTGACCCGAAATCGCCAAACGCAGAGTATTCGCACGCCCGCGTGTCAGATCCTGCTCCTTGCGAGTCACCCGGAAAGATGGGCACATAACGCCGCCTTTCAACTTGCGACAGGCGCCGTTGTTGTTGCACATCTCAACGGCGCCCTGAAAGCCTCCGCCACTGCCTGTCCATTCTGACCAATCAAGGCCAGTCCGAAATTCAGGCACGTTGTAAACCGGGCTGTACCGGAAGAGCGAGCGGTCGTCCATTTTGGGCGCGTCGACGATCTTTCCGGGATTAAAAAGACCGTCGGGGTCGAACCGTCGCTTCACCTCGGAAAAATTTGCCACCATTCGCGGTCCGAACATCTTTTCATGAAATTCCGAGCGCACCAGCCCGTCGCCATGCTCACCTGAATGCGAGCCCTTGTAGCGCGCAACCAAATCAAAGCATTCCTCCGCGATTGCGCGCATCTTTTTGACGTCCTGATCCAGCTTGAGGTTCAGGACAGGCCGCACGTGCAAACAGCCAACGGATGCATGCGCATACCACGTGCCGCGCGTGCCATGTTTTTCGAAAATCTCTGTCAGACCCGCCGTGTATTCGGCCAAATCAGGCAATTCGACCGCGCAATCCTCAACAAAGGATACTGGCTTTCCGTCCGCTTTCATTGACATCATGATGTTGAGGCCGGAGCTGCGCAGATCGGCGATGCGTGCCTGCATCTTCGGATCGGGCACCGCCGTCACACCGCCCCAGTTCTTGCCGCTCTTGTCCCAGGCAAAGCCCAGATCGCCCATAAGCTCCTCAAGCTCTTTCAGCTTTCGGGGGTGCGTGCTGGTGTCTTCTTCGGCGAACTCCACCAAGAGGAGCGCGTCCGGTTTACCCGTCACGAATTCCTCAATCGTGTCGCGGAACATCGGTATGTCGCGGGCCAACGCAATCATCGTTGCATCGACCAGCTCCACTCCCTGCGGGTTCAGCTTGACCAGATGTTGGGCTGCATCCATCGCCTGATGGAAGGTGGGGAAGTGACAGACGCCCAGCACCTTCTCTGACAGAATGGGCCATAGCTTCAGCTCGATCGCGGTAGAATAAGCCAACGTGCCCTCTGACCCCACCAACAGATGCGCAAGGTTTTGAGGCGTGTCGCGAGGCACTAGCGCGTCGATGTTATACCCCCCGACCCTGCGCATCACATTGGGGAATCGGGAATCGATCTCAGCCGCTTCCCGCGCGCCGAGCCCCAGCAGGTCATCGCGCAACGCTGCAAATTCGAGGTCCCCCGCGTTTGCAACCAACCTGAAATGGTGCTTGCTGCCGTCTGCCAGAAAGGCCTCTATCGACAGAACATTGTCACGCATCATTCCGTAGCGCAGAGATTTACCGCCACAGGAATTGTTTCCCGTCATCCCCCCAATCGTCGCCCGCGACGCGGTGGAAACATCGACCGGGAACCATAGCCCATGCGGTTTCAGCGCACGGTTCAACTCATCCAGCACGATGCCGGGTCGCACAACGCAGCGCATCCCCTCGACATCCAGCTCAAGAATATCATTGAAATACTGCGTGTTATCCAGCACCAGCGCGGTGTTTACAGTCTGGCCGCATTGCGATGTACCACCGCCGCGCGCCAACACCGGGACGCTGTGCTCTTGCGCGATATCAAGAGCCGCTCGGATATCATCCTCGGACTTCGGTGACATTACACCAACCGGCATCATCTGATAAAGTGACGCATCCGTCGCATAGCGCCCGCGCGAAAATGCGTCGAACAACACATCACCCTCAACACGTTTTTTCAGGGCTTCGGCAAGCTGCGGCATGGGCGGTCCATTATGTTTTGAAGGAGTCTTTTTCGTTTGACTTAATTATGAATTCAAAATTACGCTGGCACAACAGAAATCAAAACCTGTGGGCCCAAGCACTGTGCGATGCCCTCCAAAACGTTTGACTGTGAGACCTGCAATCATGAGAAAAGCCGGCCGCCATTTTCTGCAAATCCCCGGCCCCAGCGCTGTTCCGGATCGCATCCTTAGCGCGATTGGTCAGCAAACCATCGACCACCGCGGCCCGGACTTTGCCAAGGTAGGTCTTCGTGCGCTGGAGGGGATGAAAAGCATCTTCAAGACCGATGAACATGTGTTCATCTATCCGGCTTCAGGCACTGGCGCATGGGAGGCTGCATTGGTCAATACACTCAGCCCCGGCGACCGTGTCTTGATGTTTGAAACAGGGCATTTTGCGACGCTCTGGAAAAAGCTGGCAGAGAAACTGGGTCTGAAGGCTGAATTCATCGAAGGTGACTGGCGTGGGGGCGCGAACCCCGATCAGATCGAAGCCTATCTGGCCGAAGACAAGTCACATGAAATCAAGGCTGTCTGCGTTGTGCACAATGAGACCTCGACCGGCTCCGTCTCCCCTATTGCGGAAGTCCGCAAAGCGATTGACCGCGCGGGGCACCCCGCCTTGTTTATGGTCGATACGATTTCGGGTCTGGCGTCGCTGGATTACCGCCATGACGAATGGGGCGTGGATGTTACGGTTTCAGGCTCTCAGAAAGGTCTGATGCTGCCCCCCGGTCTTTCATTCAACGCCGCAAGCGCCAAGGCGATGGACGCGAACAAGAACGCCAAATTGCAACGCTCTTACTGGGATTGGGCCGACATGGTTGGCCCGAACAAAACGGGATACTTCCCCTATACGCCCGGCACAAACCTGCTGTACGGCCTGAACGAAGCCATCGACATGCTGCACGAAGAAGGGTTGGACAATGTCTTTGCCCGTCATGCCCGCCACGGTGCAGCGGCGCGCGCAGCGGTGCGCACTTGGGGGCTGGAAGTGCTTTGTGCTACTCAAGGTCAGGAAAGCGGCGTACTTACGGCTGTAAAACTGCCCGAGGGCCACAGCGCCGATGCTTTCCGCGCCACTACGCTAGAGCACTACGACATCTCCTTTGGCAATGGCCTGTCCAAGGTCGCAGACAAAGTGTTCCGCATCGGCCATCTAGGTGATTTCAACGACTTGATGTTGCTTGCAACCCTTGCCGGTGCCGAAATGGGCCTGAAACAGGCGGGAGTGCCCCATGCGACTGGTGGCGTGCAGGAGGCGATGACCCACCTCAGCTAACCGAATGCGCAGCAGACTTCCGCGCCAAGACCGACAACAATAAACATCGACGCTCTGGGAGGAGAAAACCATGAAAGTAATCTCAAGACTGCTTGCAGCCACCACAGCCATTGGCATGGCGACAAGCGCATTTGCTGCTGATGTGACCATGAAATTCGGCCATGTTGGCAACCCCGGCTCGCTCTTCGAAGCCTCGGTCAACAACTTCGCTGAATGCGTCAATGGCGCGATGGAAGGCAAGGTCGAAGTGCAAACCTTCGGGTCTTCGCAGTTGGGCAAAGACAAAGAACTGCTGCAAAAGCTCAAGCTGGGACAGGTTGACTTCTCGTTGCCGTCGTCGGTGATGTCTTCAGTCGATGACACCTTCGGTATCTTTGAGATGCCCTACATCATTTCTGACCGCGACCACATGCGCCGCGTGCAGGGCGAGATGATGGATGTCTTCCAGTCCGCAGCAAACGACAACGGCTATCACATCGTCGGTCTGGCCGAGAACGGCTTTCGCAACATCACCAACAATACCCGCCCGATCAACGTGCCGGGTGATCTTGAAGGCATCAAGCTGCGCACGCCCAACGGCGTCTGGCGTCTGAAGATGTTCCAGGAATACGGCGCAAACCCCACGCCGATGGCTTTCTCCGACGTGTTTACCGCGCTGCAGACCGGCGTGATCGACGGTCAGGAAAACCCATACGCGCAGATCGCTTCTGCCAAGTTCCAGGAAGTGCAGAAGTATCTTTCCGTCACCGGCCACGTCTACACGCCGGCATACATCCTGATGTCGAAAACAAAGTTCGACGGTCTGGACCCGGACATTCAGGCGGGCCTGACCGATTGCGCGAACAAGACGCAGGACTTCACCTACGAGAAAGCTGCCGAGCTGGAAGCGAGCTTGCTGAAGGTGATCGAAGACGCGGGCGTTGAGGTGAACACCGCTGACAAGGCTGCGTTCATCGAAGCCTCTGCACCGATCTACGAACAGTTCGCGGCTGAGGTCGAAGGCGGTCAGGCAATGATCGACAAAGTTTTGGGTCTCGGCTCAGGCAGCTAAGCCTTCAGCCGCACAACACAAGAGTTTTCTCCGTCCGTGTCATGCGGGCGGAGAAATGATGTCACTCTTCCACAGGTTGCCCCTCATGGAAAACGAAGCCTACCCGACCCTGTCGCGGATCAACCAGGGTCTCAGCAAGGTGCTGGAATGGATCACCATCAGCCTGATGGTCTTGCTGACCGTCGTCGTCACCGCCGCGGTGATGGCACGTTTGATGGGGCAGAGTGTTTCCTGGTACGATGAGGTCGCTGCAATCATGCTGGCTTGGATCACCTACTACGGCTCGGCCCTTGCAGCGCTGCACCGTCGCCACATCGGCTTTGACACAGTGCTTTTAAAGCTACCGCCTAACCTGCGCCTGGCAGCCGTAATGTTGGGTGAGGCCATTGTGCTGATATTCTTCTTCCTGATGGCGCGCGCCGGTCTGCAGGTCCTCGAAGTTCTCGCAGGCGACACGCTCATTTCGCTTACATGGATGCCCATCCAAGTCACCCAATCCGTCATCCCAATCGGGGCCATACTCTTTATCATTTGCCAACTGCTCAGCCTGCCGAGCTACCTCAAGCTCACGGCGGCGGGCATATCGCTGGAGCATGCAGAGATCGAGGAAGAGGTTGAAACCGAGCTCGAAAAGAACAAGGATCGCGTCTGATGTTGATGGCAGGTATTTTCATCGCGATGCTGCTTATGATCTGCATCAACATCCCTATCGCCGTCGCTTTGGCTATGGCCGGGGTTCTGGGCCTGCTGGCCACCGAAGGCCCTGGCAGCCTCGTCACCATCGCGCTTGATATGTACGACGGTTCCACGAAATTCTCGCTGATTGCGATCCCGATGTTCGTGCTGGCCGGGGCCATCATGAACGCAGGCGGCATAACCGACAAGCTGATCAATTTCGTCGGTGCCATCATCGGCTTTATCCGAGGCGGTCTTGCGATGGTAAACATCGGCGTTTCGCTGTTCTTTGCAGAGATCTCGGGCTCTGCCGTGGCGGATGTGGCCGCGATGGGCTCTATTCTGATCCCTCAAATGAAGAAGCGCGGGTATTCCAAAGAATTCTCTGCGGCGGTCACTTCATCCTCTGCATCACTTGCCATCATCATCCCGCCTTCAATCCCGATGATCCTTTATGCGGCCTCGGCCAATACCTCTGTCGAGCAGCTTTTCATTGCAGGCATCGTGCCCGGCCTGCTGGGCGCGGGTGGGCTTATGACCGTCGCCTACATCTTTGCGAAACGCTACAACTTCCCGACCGAAGAGGCCTTCCGCCTTGCCCGGCTGCGCGAAACCTTTGTGGATGCGTTGCCCGCCTTCACCCTACCGGTGATCATTCTGGGGGGTATTTTTGGCGGCTACGTCACCGCGACCGAAGCGGCAGGCCTAGCTGTGCTGGCGGCTTTGCTGGTTTCTGCGTGGTACGGCAATCTAGATTTCATCCACCTGCGCCGTGCGATGCTGGATGGTGGAATCCAGACCGCTGTGGTCATGCTGCTGGTCGCAGCCTCTGTCCTGATGGGGGGCTTCCTGACACGGGCGCAGATCCCACAACAGCTGGCCGAAGGCATCCTGTCGATCACAACCCAGCAGTGGGCCATTCTGCTCATCCTGAACTTCTTCTTTCTGATCGTCGGTTTCTTCCTCCACTCTGCAGCGGCAATCATTCTGGTGATTCCGATTGTCATCCCGCTGATCACCGCCGCTGGCATTGACCCGGTCCACTTCGGTCTTGTCGTGACACTGAACCTTGCTATCGGACAGCAGACGCCGCCCGTGGCTTCGGTGCTGGTCACCGCGTGCTCAGTGGCAAGGGCAAACATTTGGGAAGTCTCCAAGGTCAACATCTGGTTCATCATCGTGCTCTTTGCCGTTCTGATGCTCTGCACCTACGCGCCGTCCGTGCCGATGTTCCTAGTGGAGCATTTCTACCGATGACCGCAGAGATCACCGATGAACTGAAGGACGGCATCCTCTGGGTCACCTTCAACCGCCCCGAGACGCGCAATGCGCTGACCTTTGGCATGTATGACCAGCTGGCTGAGCTGTGCAGTACCATGCCAAGCAACGGCTCGGTCCGCGCTGTCGTGATTTCCGGAACGGGCGGCAAAGCCTTTGCTGCAGGCACCGACATGACACAGTTCCGCGCGTTTGAGACACCGCAAGATGCGCTGGACTACGAACACCGCATAGACGAAGTGCTCGAAGCCGTGGAGCGATGCCCGTTGCCCACGATAGCTGCGATCCATGGCGCCTGCACAGGCGGTGGCGGGTCCATTGCGGCGGCTTGCGATATCCGCATTGCCTCCACCAGCCTCAAGTTCGGCTTTCCCATCGCCCGCACGTTGGGCAATTGCCTTGCCGCAGGAAACCTAGCGCGCCTCTCCGAATTGATCGGTGCTGCGAAGGTGCGCGAGATCATCTTCACCGCGCGCCTGATTGAAGCAGATGAAGCGCTCTCTGCTGGATTGGTCAGCGAAGTGCTGCCCGATGAAGCCGCCCTCATGGCCCGCGCGTTAGAGCTTGCAGAACGCGTGGGAAGCATGGCACCACTGACCTTGCGCGCAACCAAAGAAGCCCTGCGCCGCAACCGCGCCGCGACGCAGGTTGACGACTCGGATCTGATAATCTCCTGCTATATGAGCGAGGATTTCCGCACCGGTATGGAAGCTTTTCTCGCCAAGCAAAAGCCTGTGTGGAAGGGCAAATGACCGCTAAGACCGGCCCCCTCAGCGGTATGCGCGTCATCGAACTGGCGCATATTATGGCAGGCCCCGTCTGTGGGCTGATGCTGGCCGACATGGGTGCTGATGTCATCAAAGTGGAGAAACCCACCGGTGATGACAGCCGCCGCTTCACCCCGCCCGAGATCGAGGGTGAGGCTGCCGCCTATATGATGATGAACCGCAACAAGCGTGGCATTTCCCTGAACCTCAAGGACCCAGTTGCGGTCGAGGTTCTGCGCAAACTGCTCGCGGACGCGGATGTAGTCGTCGAAAACTACCGATTGGGCACAATGGAAAAACTCGGTCTTTCTTATGAAGACCTCGCCGCCGTGAATCCGCGCATCATCTATTGCGAAATCTCCGGGTTTGGCCGCACTGGACCCTACGCCGAACGCGGTGGGTTTGATTTGATCGCACAGGGCATGTCGGGCCTGATGTCGATCACGGGTGAAGGCCCGGGCCGTCCACCCATCAAGGTCGCCGCCCCTATCTCGGACATCAACGCCGGTATTCTGGGAGCCATGGGCGTCTCCGCCGCCTATGCCAACATGCTGCAAACGGGACAGGGACAGAAAGTTGACACGTCTCTCTTTGAAGCAGCGATCACGCAAACCTACTGGCAATCCGCGATCGCTTTTGCCACCGGCATCAAACCTGAACCGCTCGGCTCTGCTCATCCCTTAAACGCGCCCTATCAGGCATTCCGCACCAGCGATGGCTGGATCAACGTCGGTGCCGCCAATCAATCCAACTGGTTGCGCTTTCTGGATGTCATCGCCGCCCCTGAGTTGAACGAAGATCCGCGTTTCAACTCAAATGCAAATCGCATTCAGAACCTCTCGACGCTTATAGAAATCCTCAACCGGCATATGGCAAAAGAAACTACCGCAACTTGGCTGGCCCGCATGGAGGCAGCACAGCTGCCAGCCGGACCGGTCAACGATATTCTGCAGATGCACCAAGACCCGCAAGCGATTGCGCGCGAGATGATCATTGACGTGGACCACGCCACCGCAGGTGCAGTCAAAACCATCGGCCACCCTGTGAAATACAGCAAAACGCCTGCGAAAACTGACAGAGCCGCGCCGGTGCTCGGCCAACACAGCCGGGAAGTATTGGCTGAGATTGGTTATACAGCTGACCACATTGAAGCGCTTGTCCAGTCAAACGCAGTAGTCGCTGCTTAGCGGGCTTTCCTTTCTACCACTTTACGTGAATTTCATATGGCATCTGGGGAAACGACAATGACGATAACACTGACGCAAGCACAAAACATCATCCAGGATTGCCTGGATTGGCGCAAAGCACATGATCTCAAACCGCTGACAGTGGCCGTGCTTGACAGTGCAGGCTCTTTGGTGGCTCTGGCGCGCGAAGATGGAACGAGCACATTGAGACCAGACATTGCTCAGGGCAAAGCGCGGGGCGCGGTCGCGATGGGTCTGGGATCAAGAGCGCTCTACGAACGGGCGAAGCTGGAACCATTCTTCATCCAAGCCATGAACACCTTGTCAAAAGGATCACTCGTTCCCGTCGCAGGAGGTGTGCTGATCAAGCACGACGACACCATCATTGGTGCCGTGGGCATTACTGGAGACAATTCAGACAACGATGAAGCCTGTGCGATCGCAGCAATCGAACAGGCAGGGTTCGTCGCGGACGGAGGATAGTGTCCTATGCTTTGAGGTCCGAGAAACCGTACAAAAGCGCCGGGTTGTCGACTAGGATCTGCTTTCGCAGCGCCGCATCGCAGGCCCAATCGCCGAGCATATCAAGCAACGCACCATCGTTTGGCATGAAGCCCGGCAGGCGCACATGGGGCCAATCCGTTCCCCAAACCAGACGAGAGTGGTTAGCCGCAATCAAGGCGTCGGCCATCGGATCGATATCTGCGTATGGTGGGCCGTCCGCCTTGCTGATCCGGTAAGGCCCTGTCAGTTTGACCCAGGCTTGCCCCTCTTTGAACGCATCAAGAAAGCGCCGAAAACCCGGGTCGTTTACGCCTTTGCTTGCGTTGGTGTAGCCAAGGTGCCCGAACACCACAGGCACTTTTGAAGTTGCAAGAAGCGCTCCGATATCTTCTATTTTTTCGACATGGGCGAGGAATTCTATGTGCCACCCCAAATCCGCAATGCGTGAGGTAAAGCTGATTGCGTCATCCACAGACGGAAACGTCATCCCGCCACTGTCAACGACGTTCACGCGTATGCCGCGTGCTCCGGCCGCGTGAAACACCTCAAGTTCAGCGTCCGTGACATCCTTTGTGACAGAAACAATAGCGCGAAGCGTCTCCGGGTGCGCCGCCGAAAACGACAGAGTTGCTGCGTTATCTTCAGCAAAGACGCTCGGCTGAACAACGACACCGCGTTCCAGCCCCAGAGTTTGAGCGACTCTTCGATATTCCGTAATCTCTGCCGGCAGAGGCGTGTAACTCCGCTCTGGCACGTAGCGCTCTTCATAGCCGGTCGGGAAAATGTGGAAATGCGTGTCACATGCGCCTGTCGGCATCTGAAAAGCAGGCTTGCGAGGGACCGGGTCGGGAGCTGCGCAAAAAGGGATGTCGTCATGCCGATCCATCATTCTTCCCCCGTTCGGCTTTTGCTACAATGAGCGCGTCAGGTGCGTAACTCATATTACTACTACATGCTTGGAATATTGCACCAGCAGCGCGCGGTAGCTCAAGCCATTCCAGGCCATGCACAGGTTGCCGGAGTGTGTAGTGGACACTCAGATGAGAGCGCCGTTTTTAATGAGTGCTCTGAAAGCTCGACCGGAGCTGCGTCAGCCAAATCACCGCCAAATTCACACCCCCGGTAGCAGCGCGAGGTAGGAAGGCATGAACATCAGGCGCTCCGAAATCGCTCAATGGCCCGAGACGTCAGAAGTCATGTTAGGAAGGATTGAGGTGAACGAATGCCAAATCAATCATAATGGTTCTCAGACTTTGGCATTGCAAAACGGTCCGCATCCGGACGTGAATGGCAGCACTCTAGAGATCGCGAACAGCACTTTGCGCCAGCCGCCAAAGTCCGCTTCCCGCCCTTGGTGCTTTTCACTGCTGACGCGATGCGCAGAATGCGGCCGTTGGGGCGGGCACGACGAATTGCTGCTTCGTCCGCAAAGTGGACATTCGCCAAGATTGAGCGAATGTCGGCTCAGAGCCCATTTTTCACCGATGCTGCGCGATGTCCCAATGACAGCAATGCGCAGGAAGCGGACTTTGCAAACTCACGTTGGCCACGGCGGCGTAAGATGAGCAATCGGCCTATTACCCACTTTCGACGGCAGGTGATAAGCTTGCGACATAGTATTTCAAAGCGGTCGTTCGCGGCTGGCATGCGGTCCAATCCAAGCTGAGCTCGCGCGTGCCAAAGCGGCGTTCAGGGGCCGCCACCTAAAGCATGACCAGCGGATACTTCCTGCTTTGAAAATTTGACTGCGATGAACTTCGGCTACATTCCAGAAAGCCCAGCATTGGTATTCAATAGAAACTGGCGGAAAATTGGGCTGCTAGCCGCCCCAATGCCGCGAGCGTTTTCCCCAACCGCAGCGGCCTCAACGACCGGAGGAATCAAGCCGCGTTTGTCTTGGTTGACTAAGTAACGGCGAACCCTTGACACCAGTTCTTCCCGAACCTCAGGCGGGAACGCGCCATCGATGAAAATGGCCTCAAAGTCGATGACAGCACAGATTGAAAGAGCGGCCTTAGCTAATTCTTGCGCCGTGGTGCCAATCCACGGCTCGACATAGCGAGAAATGCTGCTCCAATCCTGGGGCTTCTCCCATAGAATCCCCGGGTCGACACCCGCTTCGATCAATCGGTCCTCGAGCAAAAACAGCGACGCCGTGTCGATCAGTTGTTGGCTTTCACCCAAAGGACCGGTCGTGCGCATGGCGCCCAATGCACCAGCATTGCCTTGGTTGCCTTCGAACACGGTGCCGTTCAGTGCAACACCGCCGCCGATCATTGAGCCAATATAGAAGTAGAAATAGTCACGGTATTCCGCCCCACGCCCATAGATATGCTCTGCGTGACATGCGGCTGTCGCGTCGTTGACCACAAAAACCGGCAAGTCGCTGAACTTGGCGATCTCGGAAAAGAAGTTCACGTTTCTCCAAGACCGGAATTTTTTTGCAGCAAACCCAGACAGATCGTGCCATTTCCAAAGTTCGAATGGGGTTCCGATCCCGATCCCACAAACACGATCACGAAGCCTCTGAGGTTCGTGGGACAGAAGCGTTTCTAAACCAGACTCCAAAAACCCGAAAATGACCTCTGGTAACGGATAGTCATAAGTCGTGGAAAGTTGGCGGCGCGGCGTGCCCGTAAAGTCGATCAAGAGCAGATCGGCGCTACGCCGCCCGATCTTCATCCCAACCGACAAGATGCCTTCCGGGTTTAATTTCATA
This sequence comes from Ruegeria sp. 6PALISEP08, assembly GCF_001238295.1. Classification (GTDB taxonomy): domain Bacteria; phylum Pseudomonadota; class Alphaproteobacteria; order Rhodobacterales; family Rhodobacteraceae; genus Ruegeria. Next base: position 62,742 of record NZ_LGXZ01000018.1, on the reverse strand, counting down.
GGGATTGAAGGCTTTCCAACCTTCCCGCGCAGTGGGGTTCCACGCTTGAGAATCGAGTCCTTTTCAAGCTTGCGCAGAATGATTGATACAGTCTGAGGAGACAGGCCCGTTAATCGCGCGACGTCGGCGCCTGCGGCGGGTCCATGCCGCTGTAAAACCGTCAAAATCAGACGTTCGTTGTGATCGCGAACCCCGCTTTGACTTACCCCACCGGTCAGTGTGTTGAGCGCCTCTCTCTCCATAAGCCTGAACATAAACACCTTGTTTTCTTATGAAAAGATGCTTGGGTAAATTAATAAATAAACTTTATTTATTTATTGACAAGGGAATCAGAATCACAGTTTCTTGAATTAGACCTTCATTGGAGGATGAGGGCGAGTCTCGTTGGTGCGCAATGCGGGGCATCAACAATTTTCTGGGAGGAATACATGAAAAATCTATTCAAGATTGCCGCGTCTGCTACCGCGCTTACGGTGGCTGCTGCATCTGCTCACGCGGCCGGAGAGACCGTTTGTCTAATCACGAAGACAGATACCAATCCATTCTTTGTAAAGATGAAGGAAGGCGCAACGGCCAAGGCAGAAGAACTTGGTATGACTTTGAAGGCCTTTGCCGGTAAAATCGACGGCGACCATGAAACTCAAGTTCAGGCCATTGAAACTTGTATTCTCGACGGCGCAAAAGGAATTCTCCTGACGGCCTCGGACACAAGCTCGATTGTCCCCGCTGTTCAGCAGGCGCGTGATGCTGGCCTCCTGGTTATTGCTCTGGACACGCCGCTAAGCCCGATTGATTCCGCTGACGCAACCTTTGCGACAGACAACTACAAAGCTGGCCTGTTGATCGGACAATGGGCGAAGGCAAAGATGGGCGACGCAGCGGCAGACGCAAAAATTGCGACGCTTGATCTGAACGTCAGTCAGCCAACCGTGGACGTTCTTCGCAATCAGGGCTTCCTCGACGGCTTTGGTGTGGACCTGGCAGACCCCAATGTCATCGGCGATGAATCTGATGCACGATTGGTCGGCAGTGACGTGACCGACGGCAACGAAGAAGGTGGGCGCCGCGCCATGGAGAACCTTCTGGCCAAGGACTCGGCGATCAACGTTGTTCACACGATCAATGAACCGGCAGCGGCAGGTGCCTATGAGGCTCTGAAATCCATTGGACGTGAAAACGATGTGCTGATCGTTTCGGTCGACGGTGGCTGCCCCGGTGTACAAAATGTGCAGGCCGGAGTTATTGGAGCTACAAGCCAGCAGTATCCGCTTTTGATGGCTTCGCTTGGGGTCGAGGCTGTCAAAAAGTGGGCTGAGGAAGGCGTAAGGCCTGAAAACACGCCCGGAAAAGACTTCTACGATACTGGAGTCGCGCTCATCACGGACCAACCTGTTGATGGCGTGGAATCGATTTCGGTCGCCGATGGCTTGGAGCTCTGCTGGGGCTAAAACAGACCTAATGTATGAGGCGCATGAGAGCGCCTCATCACTCCTTTCACCAGCAAACTGAAACTTCCTGTACACTCATCTCGTGGGCGTAACGCCGCCCGCGAAAAGGGGGAGATATGTCCGAAGCAAACCAAAGCGCCAAGGAATTTGAATCCGCTGCCAGCAGAACAGAAACTGTTGCGGCTTTTGAGGACCATCGGCGTGGCGTTCTGGGGAGGTTACAGCATCTTCTCCACGTCAACCCATCCTTTGTGCCGCTTATCGTTCTGGTCGGTGCGATATTGATTTTCGGACTGCTATTGGGGTCAAAGTTCTTCTCGCCCTTTGCCATGACCTTGATCCTTCAGCAGGTTCAGATCGTCGGAATCGTGGCCGCAGCGCAAAGCCTGATCATTCTGACCGCCGGCATCGATCTGAGCGTCGGCGCAATCATGGTATTTTCTTCTGTTATCATGGGGCAGTTCTCTTTCCGATACGGCATTCCAGTGCCAATAGCTGTAATGTGCGGGCTTGCAGTTGGAACCTTGATCGGAGCACTGAACGGCTGGCTTGTCAGCCGCGTTAAACTCCCCCCCTTCATTGTCACACTCGGGATGTGGCAGATCGTACTGGCGACCAACTTCCTGTATTCCGCGAACGAGACTATTCGCAGTCAGGACATCGAAGCCAACGCTCCCTTCCTTCAATTCTTCGGAACCAAGTTCAGCATTGGTGGAGCGACCTTTACTGTTGGCGTCATTTTCATGCTGGCCCTGATTTTTGTGTTGGCCTATGCACTTAAACACACGGCTTGGGGAAGGCATGTCTATGCCGTGGGTGACGATCCTGAGGCCGCCGAACTATCAGGGGTCAACGTCCATCGAACGCTCATGTCCGTCTACATGTTGTCTGGCTTGATCTGTGCCTTCGCGGGCTGGGCTCTGATTGGGCGCATCGGATCAGTTTCGCCAACGTCCGGCCAATTGGCCAACATTGAAAGCATCACCGCTGTTGTGATCGGAGGCATCTCTCTGTTCGGCGGGCGGGGCTCCATTTTGGGATCGCTATTCGGCGCACTGATCGTCGGAGTGTTTACTCTTGGGCTAAGGCTCCTTGGTGCCGATGCGCAATGGACCTTCCTATTGATCGGTCTTCTCATCATCGCAGCGGTCGCTGTCGACCAGTGGATCAGAAAGGTATCGGGCTAATGTCAGGCACAACTCCAGTCGTCCAAGGGCGCGGGATCGTGAAGCGCTACGGCCACGTCACCGCCATCGACCATTCCGACTTTGAACTGCGGCAAGGAGAAATCCTAGCCGTTATCGGAGACAACGGCGCTGGCAAATCTTCCATCGTCAAGGCGATATGCGGGGCCACAATCCCGGATGAGGGCGAGATCCTGATCGAAGGAAAGAAGGTAAACTTTAACTCTCCTATCGACGCCCGGAATATGGGTATCGAAATCGTCTATCAGCAGCTTGCCATGTCTCCTGCACTTTCGATTGCGGACAACATGTTCATGGGGCGGGAGATCCGCAAAAAGGGTTTCATGGGCAAATACATGCGTCAGCTCGACCGGCCAGCTATGGAGAAGTTCGCCCGCGAAAAACTGACTGAGCTTGGCCTCATGACCGTGCAGTCAATCAATCAGGCGATAGAGACGTTGTCCGGCGGCCAGCGTCAAGGCGTTGCCGTCGCGCGGGCAGCCGCCTTTGCGACCAAGTTCATCATCATGGATGAGCCCACAGCAGCTTTGGGCGTGAAAGAGAGCCGCAAGGTGCTTGAGCTGATCCAGGACGTACGCGCACGTGGTATTCCGATCATCCTGATCAGCCACAACATGCCACATGTCTTCGAAGTCGCTGACCGAATTCATGTGCACCGGCTCGGCAATAGGCTCTGCACGATTGATCCCAAGGACTACACGATGTCCGACGCCGTGGCCTTTATGACCGGTGCCAAAGAACCACCAAAAGAAGGTACCGCGTGATCGAGCAGGATGCAAAGCGCGTGTGCGACCTGATCTCCTCCCGGAAGCAGGTTGGGGTTCGGACGATTGTCGCAATCGCCGGCCCCCCTGCATCCGGAAAGTCGACCCTGGCAGAATCCGTTGTGAAATCGCTGAACGCACAACAGAACTCGTCGGTTCCGTTAGCCACGTTAGTGCCTATGGATGGCTACCATTTAGACAATCGTGTACTTGAAGCGCGAGGATTGCTGGCGAGAAAAGGCGCGCCAGAAACCTTCGATGCAGTTGGGTTTTGCAATGCAATACAAAAGTTGCAATCCGCGCAGCATGAATCCTTTCACCCCAGATTTGATCGTCAAATGGATCTCGCCATTGCCAACGCGATTGCGGTTCACCCGGACACTCCGACTGTTGTTGTTGAAGGGAACTACCTTCTGATGGATAGCGACCTGTGGAGAACATTGGCGGATGTCTATGCCGCAACGGTTTTTGTCAGCCCAACTTTGGAAGAACTCGAAAAGCGGTTGCAACACCGCTGGATCAAGCATGGATTTGATCCGAAAGCCGCGTTGCAACGCGCGAAAACGAACGATCTGCCCAACGCTGAACGTGTCATCCGTGATAGCCGGAAAGCCGATCTTACACTGAACCAGAATTACACCGAATTCGGGATGCGCTACGCATTCTGAATTTGCGCATTGGATTCACCCATCCGTTAAAGCAGCACCTCTAGGCGGGTTCAGGTGCAACCAAAATCACTCCATTCACGATGAGGAAACCTCATGAAGTTCTTTGTGGACACAGCAGAAGTAGACGAGATTAAAGACCTTATAGCCTTTGGATTAGTAGATGGTATCACCACCAATCCAAGCCTGATTGCCAAGTCCGACCGCAATTTCAAAGAAGTTATCGCCGAAATTTGCACCCTGACAGATACACCCGTGTCGGCAGAAGTTGCAGCCCTTGATACTGCGGGAATGATTGCAGAGGGAGAGCATCTTGCAGCAATCGCCGACAACGTCGTTGTCAAACTGCCGCTGACACTGGATGGCCTCAGGGCCTGTGCTCATTTCAAAAAGGAAGGGATCAGCACGAACGTCACACTCTGTTTTTCAGCCAATCAGGCACTCTTGGCGGCGAAAGCGGGTGCGACCTATATATCGCCTTTCATTGGCAGATTGGACGATATCAATCTGGATGGGGTCGACCTCATTAGTGATATCCGGAGCATCTTCGACAATTATGACATTGAAACTGAAATCATTGCAGCATCCATCAGAAGCTCCAATCACATAACTGAGGCTGCTTTGGCCGGATCCGACATTGCCACGATACCCCCGTCCGTCATCCGCAAACTAGTCACGCATCCGCTGACAGACGCCGGCATTGAACAGTTTCTTTTTGATTGGAAGTCTACAGGGCAATCGATTCTTTAATGGCCTTTCATTTTGATTGAAACGGGATGACCTGAACCAGACCTTGAACGGCTGAGTAGCAAGGCCATGTTTCGGGACTTAAAACTAAATGAGACGCTCCTTGATTTGACGAACAGGCCGAGTTTCGTGGGAAACTGTCAAAACTCCTCTTCAATAGCGGCATGAACACTGCGGCAACAGCAGACCGCTCCAACGTCCGCTTTGTTGAAGTGACTGGAGACTTTGGCGCGGTCGCAGCGACACGTCCGCTTCCGGCCCCGAGCGTCGGACTCAAACGTCCGCTATGGGCTGAGACCAGTCATCAGAAAGCGATGAGACTACGGCAACTTTGTCCGCAAAGCGGTCACTCACGCCGAGTGCGGCGAAGGTCTTCTTCGAGCCCAAAGCAGAAACGCCATGCGATTAAGCAGAAGAACCTGCTAGCACCAAAAATCAGTGGTCAACAATCTTACTCAATTTCCGAGGATCGCGCCCAGAGATTGATTTCCTCTTCCGAGCTGACCTCGTCAATCTTAGCGAGTTCCGCTTCGGTAAATTCCAAATTCTGGACCGCACCTACGCAATCCACGATCTGCTCAGGACGCGAAGCGCCAATAAGGGCTGTCGTAATCCGGTCACCTCTCAGCACCCAAGCAAGCGCCATCTGAGCTAATGATTGACCGCGTGACGCCGCTATATCGTTTAGAGCCCTGACACTCGTCAATGAACGTTCGTTGATCATGCCGTCCAATAGAGACTTGCCTTGGGTCGCACGACTGTCTTCGGGAATGCCGTTCAGATACTTCGATGTCAAAATACCCTGGGCAAGTGGCGTGAACGCAATCGATCCCACGTTCAATTCGTCAAGCGTATCCAACAGCCCGTCCCGCTCAACCCAACGGTTGAGTAGGTTATACGACGGCTGATGAATCAGGCACGGCGTGCCAAGGTCTTTCAAGATGGCCAGCGCTTCGCGCGTTCGTTGCGAGTTGTAGCTTGAAATTCCGACGTAAAGTGCGCGCCCAGAGCGCACTATATAGTCTAATGCCCCCATAGTTTCTTCCAGAGGGGTATCTGGATCGTAACGGTGGGAATAAAAGATATCTGCGTATTCTAACCCCATCCGCTTGAGCGACTGATCACAAGAGGCCACAAGATACTTTCGTGATCCCCACTCCCCATAGGGGCCCGGCCACATATCATACCCTGCCTTGGTAGATATGATGAGTTCGTCCCGATAACCTGCGAAATCAGTTTTTAAAATTTCACCGAATGCTTCTTCCGCCGATCCCGGCGGCGGGCCATAGTTATTTGCTAAATCAAAGTGCGTTATACCCAAGTCAAAAGCAGTGCGGCAGAGATCGCGCTTTGTCTGGTGCGGGGTATCCCCACCAAAGTTGTGCCATAGCCCAAGGCTTATCGCGGGTAGCTTTATGCCAGACTGCCCACAACGGCGATAGACCATTTGCTCGTAGCGGTCCGGATTAGGAAGAAATGGGCGTGGCCGAGGCTTCGGAGGGCGTTGTAATTTGCTCATCTGTCCATAATCCGAGATCATCACCCTGTGTCAATTCAACGAGATAGTAATCGGCAATCAGCGAAGCCTGCCGTATAGACGGAACATGCCTCAGGCATTGCCAGCGCAAATTGTCAAACTGCAAACTAGTCCTCGAATAACGCGCGAACCTTCGACATATCATAGGCATGTTCCGTCAGGTTTTCAGGATCCCATTCGCTCCGCTCAGCTTCAAAAAAATCCCCGCCGTATACGTGGATTGCTCCGGTCAACTTGGGGATAGGGTTTGTAACCGAGTGAATGAGCTCCTTACCAAGCGGAGCATATTCACCCGTCGACAATGCTCGAGCCCCCGCCGCTTCAATGCGTCCGTTAGGGTCATCTGCTACGCGCCGCCAAAAAATGTTATCTTCTCGACCACCATAAATACCGATCACGGCCCACATTTCGTGATTGTGGGGCATTATGGTCATTCCTGGCTTCCATACGACGTTGACGATTGTCAGATCACCTGACTTGTAAATGGGAAAGATACCGCTTTCGGTCGGCTCTCCCAAGGCTTGCGTCACGCCCGCGGGATCGCGCATCGCCCGGTCCACCACTTCAGCCACCGATTTGTGAGACGCGTCCTGATCTACTGCGGTCCGGCAGTCCGCTACAAACTGTTCCATGTTCCACAAATCTTCAGCCCCCAATTGCATACGATAAATGCAACAGGGTAGCACAGGCAGTAAAATAGACGAAATTGGGACCCAGATTGCAGCTGCATGTATCGGGTATCTAAGACTTCCAATGACTGCTTGGCCTGCTTAGCGTTCTTTCGCCAGATCGGGGCGGATGTCTACTTTGCGGAACCATCCGTCGATTGCATCGCATACATTAGGCTGTCTGTTTGCTTAATCGAAAATGCGTTCGCCCTGCTCGTCGATCACCTGTTTCGCCTTTGCGATGCTGAAGCTTTCGCCCTGATCCCGGGTCTCAAAAACATCCGCCCGGATCACAGTATGGGCCTTGCGATCTCCGTCGATGGTCTTTTCGATACGGGCTAGAAGGCGGTATTTGCCACCTTCGGGCATCAGGTCCGGATAGATTTCGAACCCTCTGTAAGAGACTGGCTCCAGCTCCGACTTTTCACCACCACCGAAGAGTTTAGAGAAGAGGGACATTGGGCGGCTCCTTTCAGCGTTGCTATGACGGGAGACTAGCGCCGCTTAGGACAGGCGTGAAGCATGTCGTGCTATCACAACATTTGCCTTCGATCCGTTGGCACGCTCCTTGCGTTGCCTCATACGTTCAGATCCGCAGTAAAAGTCCATTCCCCACACCACGCTCCCTTGTAAGACTGTCCAGACCGCCATTCTGACACGCCGCCGACGACGACCGCTTTGAGCCCAAATTGTTCAATGCTGCATGCCCTACAAACGACCGCTCTCCAAAGGAGCCTTCCTAGTTGACGAGCTTTTGGGCACGTTCAACGATGTCTTCTCGTGAAAGAACACTCGGAGGTTCCAACAAGTGGGTAACATTTACACTTAAGCGGTGAATTTCGGCATCTGTCTCAGCCAGTTTTCGGATTGCCGCTCCCATCTTCCAACGGTTTTCGATATCTGCGGGGCGCTCGCCGACCGTACTTGGGTGTTCCAGGTCACGGGTTTCCATGACATACCAACCAACTTGATTGAGCGCTTCAGATGCTTCGAAGTAGCGCGGTGCCAGACGATCCAAGCCATCGGTCATCCCGGAACGCAACGCCCGCGCTTGGCCTGCGGACAGGCTTATGCCTTGTCCATACATCGGGTTAAAGCTTGTCACCGCTTCACCCATGGGAATTACCCCCCGTGGAAACCGGTCCATTTGGTCATAGCGAAGCCATATACCTTTTGGAATTTTGTAGGAGCGAAAGTCGGAAACCGGTTCTGCACGGCGCAACTTTTCGTGGATGATTGGGTGGGCAAGGCCCTTCGTCCATTCAACGAATCCTTCTACCTCGCGTGGAGCCATGTCGCCACCTCTTCCGTACATGGTCGCAAGCCAAAGCCCGCCGTCGACGGGTGTTAGATAGGCCGCGCGAGTGTTGGGCGGAATTGCAAGCATAAGGCAGGCCCAAGTATCACCTGCCAAATCAGGAGGTGGGCGGAATAGCCCGGACGTGTATGACATGCCGATGCCCAGTTCCTGACGTTCGACGTCACCATAACCGTGATCGACGAGCCAACGCGGCAAAGTTGTCGCGCGACCGGAACAATCAACGACCAGGTCGGAGTCGATTTCCATACCGTTGTCGCCTGTTTGAACTTTCACGCCAGATACGTCGTTGTTGCCATCAGTGCAAAACTGCGTAAATCTAGTGGCTTCCTTGATTGATACATTTAGCAACGCGAGAACACGCTGGCGCGTCACGTGTTCCAACAAAGGCCGAGTCACCGACGGTGTAAGGATACCTGCATCTCGAATTGGAGTCGGGCCAGCCGCATCGTGGAACCAGATATCCTTGTTTCTGCGAATTTGAACGGCACCCGCCGCATAGAGTTCGGCCATGATGCCTGGCAGAAAATCCTCCATGGCTTCAACTGCATATCCAAGGAACGTATGTACGTGTGCACCTTGCGGGACTCCTTTTCGAACTTGAGGCGTGCGCGGCAGATCATCCTTTTCGATGATTATGACATCAGCAAATTGGTCTGCGAGCACTACTGCTGCCATCAAACCGGCCATGCCTGCCCCAATTATAATGACTCGTTGTTGTTGTCGGCTTGTCATAACTGTGTCCCACATTTCCGTTAGAAATGAAGACTAGCATTTTCTTGATTTTTTTTCAGAAGCCGACATTTTCTCTCAAATATTGGGTGTCCGAATTGTCCGTACTGCCGCCGTTGACCAGGTCGGGACAGCTCATATGCCCAACCAAAACTGTCACATGACCACTGTGAGCCCAAAGCTACATGTATGTCTTTACCTCTGCGGGAACAAAAGAAGCTGTGCACTGCTGCCAGAATTGCCGGTATTCGGTTTTTAAGTTCGAGTGAACTTGTAGTCTTTCCAAAGGTCGAGACTGAGCGGAGAGGATACATCGCAACAACTTTTGATTTTCACGGCAAGACGGCGGTCGTCACCGGTGGAACGAAAGGTATCGGCTATGGAATTTCATTGAGCCTGCAAAAGGCAGGAGCAAACGTCCATGTACTGGATATCGAGGCGTTAGAAGAAGACGGCATTCACTCACATGTTTGCGATGTGACAGATACCCAATCCATTACCCGAGCAATTCAAGCTGTAGTTTCATCAGACCAAACTGTTGACGTGCTCATCAACAACACCGGGTCGGGGGCGGGAAGTAAATCCGTGATCGAAACTGATCCGGATCAATGGAAAAAACTAATCGATATCAATCTGGTGAGTGTTTTCGAAGTAACACGGCAGATTTTACCATTTATGATTAGCCTAGATTACGGTCGTATTGTAAACATGGCATCTTTGGCTGGCAAAGAAGGCACGCCCAATCTCTCCGCATATTCAGCCGCAAAAGCCGGGGTAATTGCTCTGACTAAGTCACTCGGGAAAGAACTCGCGCTGACCGGCATCCGCGTTAACTGCATCGCACCAGGTCCGATCGAGACCAAGCTTTTGAAACAATTGGATAGCAAGGACCTCGAAGCGATGCTTGCCAAGTCACCGATGAAAAGGGCCGGGACTGTCGAGGAACTTGTGCGCATCGTTCTTTTTCTCGCAGCGGATGACAATACCCTCAACACCGGTGCGGTCTTCGATGCATCTGGGGGACGAGCGGTCTATTAGGTGGAATTTAACGGATCGCATGGAACTTGAATTGCGGCTTTGTCCGCATACCGGTCGTTTGCTGCAACTTGCTTGAATGACCACTGTGCGGACGAAACAGACGTCACTACAGGCGACTAAGCGTTGTCCGCCCAATTACTCTAGATTGCCTGCGCGCTATCTGCCGGAAATCTGATGCTCTATAACTTCGGTCTTTGGCTATTCTGGCTGACAAACAACTTTGAAACTGCGAAGCGGTGTGGCAACGTTTGGCTATCCTGCGAAACTGTGTGATACTTTGCAGACTTCCATCATCAATCTCATTGGGAGAAGACATGCTAACCAAACTTCTTGCGCCCGCATTTTTCTTGATTTTGCCCGCGCTCAGTTTTGCTCAAACAGCTGAGCGCAGCGTGACCATCGAAGCCGACGCGACAGTTAAGTCGGTTGATCCGGACACTCGGCTTATCGTGCTGCAAAACTCAGAGACGGGCGAAGAAGAAACCATTGTTGCAGGACCGGAAGTCGTAAACTTCGACCAAATTGAAGAAGGCGACACAGTCAAAGCGGTATACACACTGGGGGTAGCCGCAAACATGGCGTTCCCCGGCGAGGTTGACAGTATGGTTGAATTGGAAGGCCAGGCTGCAGAGGGATCAACACCGGGCGTAGCTGCCGGAACGATGGTCACGTTAATTCTGACTTTTGTTTCCTTCGACGCCGCGAGCTCAATCGCCACTGTGACAGACAGCAGCGGCACTGAACAAATGATCGAGGTTGAAACGGATGTTGGTCGTGAGTTTGTTGAACAGCTTAGCCCGGGAGACAGAGTAGCTCTGAGCTTCACGGAAGGTCTCGCTGTGGGAATTGTTGAAGAATAGGTGTCCGCGGCGCAGCTTCATCAGGCCTACGTTCTGTTCCTTTTGCCGCCACCATTGGAACAATTTGTCCCACCGCTACCGGCGCCCCAAAGCTCTTAGCATTGTTGGTCCAAACTGGGCGTTGAACGGCGGAGAAAACCCGCCAACGCGGCTACGGCCATAAAACACTAAGGTTTTAGCAACCTAATATGTCTAACCAAAATTTCGGAAAATCACCAAGTGGCGGACCGAGGAGGATTCGAACCCCCGACCCCTTGATTCGTAGTCAAGTACTCTATCCAGCTGAGCTATCGGTCCGCGTTGGTGAGGCGGTATTTAGACCTGCCGCCCAGAACGTGCAAGTCGATTCTTCAAAAATAATTCAAAAAGTCATGTCACCACGGGGAAGGCTTATTTCGAACACGGTTCCTTCGGATCCGGTCTGTTTCAGTGTCAGGTCTCCACCATGCCCACGCACGAGTTCCTGGGAAATCGCCAGACCCAGACCAGACCCCCCTTTTCGAACCCCACCCTGAAACGGAGTGAACAGGTTTTCGCGCGCTTTTGGCGGCAGGCCCGGACCCGTGTCGCGGATTTCAATGCACCAGGTGTCCTCATATTCGCAGCCAGCAATCGTGACACGCCCAGGCTTGGCAGATGTCACCAAGGCCTGACGCGCGTTGCGCACAAGGTTCATGATGACCCGGAACAATTGTTCGGGGTCTGCGCGGACGATCAGATCCTCAGGCACTTCGTTCACGATTTCGACGCAGGCATCAGCAACGGCAAGCTGTTCACTGGCTGCCACATCTGCAGCCAGCGACCGCACAGGGACCATAGTCAGTGTGGGGGCAGGCTCTTCCGCGCGACCAAAGGCCAGCGTGCTTTCACACAACGATACCGCGCGTGTAATGGAATTCACCAGTTTCGGTGCCATCCGACGAACCAGAGGATCGTCGCTGGATTCGATTCTGTCCGTGAACAGCTGTGCCGAGGTCAATATGTTGCGCAAGTCGTGACTGACCTTGGCAACCGCCCCGCCCAGCTGTGCCAGCCTCTCGCGTTGTCGCAGTGCCTGTGTCAGATCCGTCTGCAGCATTTGCAGCGCCTCCTCGGCCTCACGCAGTTCAGTCACTTTCGAGTTCGGCGAGATGATGCCCCGCGCGTCTTCGGGCGCGCTGGCATAGCGCTGCATATACCCCACGACGCTTTTGATCGGCCGCACAAGAACCACGCGCACCGCAAGAAACAAAAGCGAAGCGGTGATGATCGAAATGACAAAAGACAAACCAAGAATACGCAGACCGTAGTCCACCATCGCCATGCGCAGTGGCGCGCTGTCCGTGGTGACTTCGATCAACAGCCCAGCGCCTTTGACCGGTTCGCCAATGACTCGAATGATTTCGTTCTCGGGCGTGAAAATCCGGCTCATCGCATCACGGATCAATACCAAGGGACCCGCATCGCGCAAATCGTATGTCTGGGCAATTGATTCCGGAATCGGAGAAGACAACATAAGTTGCCGAACCTCATCTCGGCGCAGCACGACGTTATACACACCGGCATTTGCCAACAGCTCTGCCTCAAGGTCCTCAGCCAGCATATCGTCTGCCAACAACGCCAGCGAGGCAATCTGGGCGCGTTCCAGCCGGTTCAGCAGAAAATCTTCGCGGAAGCGAGCGATAGACGGGACAAAAATCAGGACTTCGGCCAACATGACGAAGACCGTCGTCAGGATTAGAAATCGGCCCGACAGCGAGTTCAAAATGCGCCCCTCCTCAGGTCAGGGTATCCAGCGCTGGACGAACCTGACCACCCGTTTAACTGTCTGATTCTCAAACAGCCTTGGCGTGAAATAAGCACCAGCCACACGTTTGTTAAGCTCTCCGATCGTCGGATAGGGCGAAACCATCGCAGCGATCTGCCCCATTTTCAGATTATTGGCCAATGCCAGCGACCACAAGTTGATCAATTCGCCTGCCTGATGACCGACGATTGTGGCCCCAACGGGTCGACCTTTGACGACCATGACTTTGATGAAACCATTTGTCTTACGTTGGGAAATGGCACGATCGTTGTGATGGTAGTCAAAGCGGGCAATCTCGAGCCTGTCACTATGTTGATCGCGGGCTTGTGCTTCGGTCAGACCAACCTGCGACAATTCCGGGTCGGTATAGGTGGCCCACGGGATATGTGCCGTTTTGGCCTTAGACGGCAGGCCAAACAGTGCCGAGCGAATGATGACGCCCGCGTGATACCCCGCCACATGGGTGAATTGCAGCCCACCTGCAACATCGCCAATGGCATAGACTTGGCGGTTTGTCGTCCTCAGGGCCTCATCCGTCTTTATGCCGGTCCGGGTGCGATCAATTCCCGCCTCCTCCAGATTCAGGCGTTCTATGTTGGCCTTGCGCCCGGCTGCGATCAAAAGATGAGAGCCTCTGTAAATTTCACCGATCTCGGTCACGACCTCAACTGCGCCTTCGCTTCCTCGGATTTGCGCAACCATTGCGTCTTCCCGGATGTCGATGCCTTCACTGCGCAACGCCTCCAGCACCACTGAAGCAGCTTCGGGGTCGTCTTTGCCCAACGCCTTTTGGCCTTCTATGACCGTGACCTTGCTGCCAAGGCGTTGATGGGCCTGCGCCATTTCCATGCCGATAGGGCCACCGCCAATGATCAACAAATGATCCGGCCGCTCGCGCAGTTCGAAAATGGTTTCATTCGTATAGTAAGGAACCGTATCCAGCCCCGGGATCGGCGGCACCAGTGGCGAAGACCCGGTTGCGATCACGATCCGCCGTGCAGTGATGACGTGGGCCCCCGCCTGCACTTTGTTGGAAGAGATAAAGGTGCCGTATTCGCGGATCACCTTGACGCCAAAGCCCTCGAACCGCTCCTGGCTGTCCATCGGCTCGATCTGGGCGATGACGTCATGTACATGATCCTTGGCCGCCGCATAGTCGATCTGAGGGGTGACATCCGAGATCCCGAATGCCGCGGAATGCGCCTGACCATAAGCGGTCTTCCCGCTTGCAATCAGCGCTTTGGACGGGATGCAGCCGAAGTTCAGGCAATCGCCCCCCATCTTGTGGCCTTCCAGGAGCACGACATCAGCACCCATTTGGCTGGCCCCAGCGGCAACCGAAAGTCCGCCGGACCCGGCCCCAATGACCAGGAGGTCTGTTTTCAGTTCGGTCATGGCTCAGCTGTCCTTATTTGCGCGCAAGGCTTTGATGACGATGGGCAAAGCTGCCAAAACGCACAACCCGATGATCGGCCCGATCACGAACGGCTCCCACAACAGGGACACATCCGGGGTTTCGCCGCGGTCGAACACTCCGCCAAGCCCGACACCAATCCAGGTGTAGACAATCCCACCCGGGATAATGCCCAGCGCCGTGGTGATCAGGAAGTTGCGAAACTTCACGCCAACCAATGCAGGCACCAGATTGGCCACAAAGAACGGGACAACCGGCACAAGCCGCAACAGGAACAGGACCGAGATCTCATTTTCGCGCAGACCGTCCTTCAGCTTCTTGACCGTCCCCTCCGAAGATTCCAACCGTGCAGTCAAAGACTCACCCAACCCCCAGCGTGCCGCCAGAAAAATGGCCGAGGCTCCGATAGTCGCTGCCACAACGTTGAAGACCGTACCTGCAAACAGGCCAAACAAGAATCCACCCGTCATCGACGCGACCGCCGCCCCGGGCAACGAAAACGCCACAATAACGATGTAAACAGTCACAAACGCGGCAGCCATGACCCAATAGTGACCATCGCGCCATGCCAGAAGCGCCTCACGATTGTCCCGCAAGGTTTCAAAGCTCAGGTAATCCCCCAGCGTGAAAAAGCCAGCTACGGCAACACCAAGGATAACCAGCAATGGAATATGGCGCGCAAACCCGCTGCGCGGGGCCTGGCTTGTTTCGGACATCAGGTTTTCCGGTTCTTTCTGTTTCATCTTGTGCCCAAGATGCGCTGCCCGACGGTCCAGCAACAGGGGGATCACGGGGCCTTGATCTTTGTGGCACCGAATGTGAGAGATTTCTTCGATAAACGGGTGTTTTGAAACCTTTTCGCCGCTGCGGTTACAGAATTGTTGCAAAAGGCGCGAAAACCCGGTTGTTGGGGTTTGACTTACCCCCCGCTTAGCAGTAGAGGACGGGCTTCGAACACTAGGGCCAGGCGAATCCGCGCCGCACCCCACCGCTATTGATTGGAGACGGAGCGATGAAACGCACCTATCAGCCTTCGAACCTGGTTCGCAAACGCCGCCACGGTTTCCGCGCGCGCATGGCCACCAAGGCCGGCCGCAAGATCCTGAACGCACGCCGTGCACGCGGCCGCAAATCGCTGAGCGCGTAAACCGCTCACCGATCAGGTTATGAACATGACGCCGCCGGAGGCCCCTGTGGATGGTAAGAACCAGCCCGGGAACACGCCCCCGGCGGCGTCCGTTTGTGCGCCTGAACCATTGGCCGTACTCAAAAAACGTTCGGATTTTCTGAAAGCCGCCCGTGCACGCAGGCAGGGTACGTCCTCGATGATGGTACAGGCCCGCAGACGTTCAGCCGACGAAGCCTGCGGGATTCGCGTGGGGTTTACCTGCTCCAAGAAGGTTGGCAATGCCGTGGCCCGCAATCGCGCCAAACGCCGTCTGCGCGAAGCTGCCCGTGCCGTTTTGCCTGAGTTTGGCCGCGATGGATGGGATTACGTGCTGATCGGCCGTGCCGAGGTCACCGCCGACCGGCCCTTTGAAGCTCTGTTGGGCGACTTGCGCTATGCACTCCGCAAGGTTCATACTTCGGGCAAATGACCTTTCTGTCCCATATCGTCGCCCTGCCCGTTCGGGCATATCGGCTGATCTTCAGCCCATGGGTCGGCTTCAATTGCCGATATCAGCCCACATGCTCTGCATATGCGCTTGAGGCACTTGAGAAACACGGGTCGGTCAAAGGATCATACTTGACCGCTCGACGAATTTGCCGCTGCCACCCCTGGGGGGGCGATGGGTATGATCCGGTACCTGATTGCGAGCATCACGACGCCTCCGCCTGATTCTTCATCAGACTTGACCAGCCCCCTTAATGCTTGAACAACTCGCCGCAGTTATCAGGTGATAGCAGTCCCTCCTCTGGCACGCCCTTAGGTTGGATACTCACGCGCCGCTGACCCACCACTTGCCCGGTTGCGCCATCTGCTGTAGGGGCTGCGCATGTTTGATGATGCAGACGATATCCACCCGCTGTTTGCTGGCGCGCCCTCGACCACCGAGTTCAAGAAGCTGCGCAAGCGCATCGTGCGTCAGACCCGCGAAGCGATCGAGCAATATGGGATGGTGGACCCGTCCGCCCACGACAAGGATGGCAAACCGCCCCGCTGGCTGGTGTGTCTGTCAGGCGGCAAGGACAGTTATACGCTGTTGGCTGTTCTCTACGAACTGAAATGGCGCGGTTTGTTGCCCGTCGATCTGCTGGCTTGCAATCTGGATCAGGGTCAACCCGGTTTCCCGGCCACTGTGTTGCCAGAATTTCTGAACCGGATGGGTGTGCCACACCGGATCGAATATCAGGACACCTATTCCGTTGTGATGGACAAGGTTCCGCAGGGTCGAACCTATTGCGCCCTATGTTCGCGCCTGCGCCGCGGCAACCTGTATCGTATCGCACGGGAAGAAGGATGCTCTGCGGTTGTTCTGGGCCATCACCGCGACGATATTCTCGAGACGTTTTTCATGAACCTCTTCCATGGCGGCCGCCTGGCCACCATGCCGCCGAAGCTGGTGAATGAAGAGGGCGATCTTTTTGTCTTCCGACCGCTTGCGCATGTTGCCGAGGCCGATTGCGAAAAGTTTGCCAACGCAATGCAATACCCAATCATCCCCTGCGACCTATGCGGCAGTCAGGACGGGTTGCAGCGTCAGCAGGTGAAACAGATTCTCGATCAGTGGGAAAAGAACAGCCCAGGCCGTCGCCAAGTTATGTTCCGCGCGTTAACAAATGCACGCCCTTCGCACCTTCTGGATGCGAAACTGTTTGATTTCCTTAACCTTTCAATAAAATCTGGCAAAAATACTGAAAACTCGGGTGAAATTCCGCAGCTGCGTTAACGACTGACTCAGACTGGTTTCTTAGGCTCGATAGCATGTCATTCATGCCAAGGCCTAAAGCACGATGTGGAACCAATTTTCATTCAATCGTTTTTTCCACTCTTTGAAAACTATTGTGAACGGGCCCGCCGTGCTGGCGTTTGTTCCGGCGCTCAGTTTAGGCGCGTTCTGGGTGGGTGGTGAACGGGCCTTGGTTTCGATGGCTCTGGGCTTACCCTTGGCGATCGCCGGGCTGGGGGCAATATCAACCACACCGACACGTCCGGGACGAAGGGCATCGGGTGGCCTGGTGTCAAATGACCACTTCGCATCCGCCTTGACAGATGTTTTTGCTGAAACCCGCCGCAAAGGCGAGGATTCAGCCTGTTTCGCCCTGGTTCTAGATGACTACACGCAGCTGCTCGATCTTCACGGACAGGCGGCTGCAAACCATGTGGCACAACAATTCTGTGCGCGTGTCATGTCAATGATCCGCAACCGTGACTGCGCGACTCGAATCGGTGGGAACAAAATGATGGTTGTCTTGCGCCCGGCTCGGCAACTGGATCTGGAAGCGTGTATCCAGCTATCCGGTCGAATGCAATCCGCCATTGAAGAGCCGATCATGTTGAACGGAACCGGCGTTTATATGTCCTGCTCAATCGGGTTCAGCCTGAGCGACAGTTTCCCCAGCGGATCCGCGTTGGATTGGCGCGATGCCGCAAACAATGCCTTGCTTGAGGCGCAACAAAACGGCCCATCCACGATCCGGGCCTTTTCGTCTGAGACACGTCGCCGGGCACAGGTACGCACCAATCTTCGTAAAGAATTTGATGCGGCGGTGGACAGCGGTGAGATTCGCCCGTGGTTTCAGCCTCAAATTTCGACCGACACCGAGCGCGTTACCGGTTTTGAGGCGCTGGCCCGGTGGGAACATCCTTATAAGGGGGTTCTCAGCCCCAATGTCTTTCTGCCCTTTGCCGAACACGCCGAACTCATGGGGAGGTTGGGACAGACGATGCGGCACTACGCGTTTTCGGCTATGCGCGACTGGGATCAGGCTGGGCTGTATGTGCCGCGCATAGGAATAAATTTTTCCTCTGATGAACTGCGTGACCCGGGCCTGATCGACCGCCTGAAATGGGAATTGGATCAATTCGACATGACACCAGACAGGCTGGCAGTCGAGGTGCTGGAAACCGTTTTCTCCCGTCGGCCCGATGATGTCATCACCCGCAATGTCACCGGGTTGGCCGCCATGGGCTGCTGTATCGATCCGGACGATTTCGGGACAGGCCACGCCTCAATCGCGTCAATCAAACGGTTCAACGTGTCCCGCATCAAGATCGATCGTTCCTTTGTCACCAAATCTGATCAGGACCCAAGCCAACAACAGCTGGCTAGTGCCATCCTAACCATGGCTGAGCGTTTGAATCTGGAAACATTGGCGGAAGGCGTCGAAACGCCGGGTGAGCACGCATTGATGGCTCAGCTAGGCTGCGACCACGTTCAGGGTTTTGGTATCGGCAAGCCGATGCGCTTCGAAAAAACCGAGGGCTGGATCAAGTCTTATCGCAACAAGATCGACGGGGTGCCTAAAATCGGACGGGAAACAGGCTGAGGAACCCGAAATCAGCCCAAAGAAGACCAGTACGTGACGAAATGACGGGCGATTCCGCTTGACCTTTGGGCCCGCACTCTGTTGAACCCTGCGGGTGTCTTTCACTGCTCAAGGTGGCTGTCCCCGATGGACGATCAGAACAAGAATCTCATCCTCGCAACCGCGCTCAGCTTTCTCGTGATCCTGGTCTGGTTTGTGCTGTTCCCCCCGCCGGAACCGACGCCTGCACCGGAACAGGCTGAAATTGCCAATGTCGAAGGCAATGAGGTTCAGACGCCAAGCGCTGCTGAAACAGGCGCTGTGGGGGAAGCAACCGCAGCTGCGACCGAAGCTGAACCCGAGGCTCAGGCCCCGCGGATCAGCATCGACACGCCGCGCCTGACCGGAAGCCTGTCGCTCGCCGGTGGTCGCATCGATGAGCTGTCGCTGAAAGACTACAAGGTTTCGCTGGCCGACGATTCTCCGATTGTCGAACTGTTGGCACCGGTGGGGTCAGAGTCCGCGTATTACGCACTATACGGCTGGGCTCCTGGCGCGGGCCTGAGCGGTGCCGACGTACCCGGCCCCAACACCATCTGGTCCGTTGAGCAGGGTGAGACCCTCGGCGTCGACAGTCCGGTGACGCTTGTTTGGGACAACGGCAACGGCCTGACCTTCCGCCGCACCATCTCGGTGGATGATAACTACATGTTCAGCGTCACGCAGTCGGTTGAAAACGCCACCGAGGCCGAGGTCGGCATGGCCCCCTACGGCATCCTGGCACGCCACGGTATTGGCGAAGACGGTGATCTGCCTGGCCTGAAGAACTTCTTCATTCTTCATGAGGGCGTTATCGGCATGGCTGACGGCACTCTGACAGAAGTGGATTACGGCGACGTTCGTGATTTCGACATCGATCCGAACGAACGCGCGCAGGCCGAGGTATATCAGGTCAAGGAAAACGGCTGGATCGGTTTCACCGATCACTACTGGATGACCACGCTGATCCCTGAGCCTGGTTCCGCGTTCAAAGCAGCCGCCAAGTATGACTCGCGCCGCAAGATCTATCAGACAGAGACCGTTCTGCCGACGCTGACCGTTGCGCCGGGTGCGACCGAGCAGGTCACGACTCGCCTTTTTGCCGGTGCAAAAGAATGGGAGGCTATTCGGGAATACCAGTCCGAAGGCGTTCAGAAATTCATCGACAGCATCGATTGGGGCTGGTTCTTCTTCCTGACCAAACCGATCTTCTGGCTTCTGCACAACATCAACGTGCTGATTGGCAACATGGGTTGGTCGATCATCGGTCTGACGCTGATCATTAAGGCGATCCTGTTCCCGCTGGCCTACAAATCCTACGTCTCGATGGCCAAGATGAAGGAATTGCAGCCGCAGATGGAGGCTCTGAAAGAAGCCGCTGGCGACGACCGTCAGAAGATGCAGCAAGGCATGATGGAACTGTACAAGAAGGAAAAGGTGAACCCGGCCGCAGGCTGTCTGCCGATCCTGTTGCAGATCCCAATCTTCTTCTCGCTATACAAGGTGATTTTCGTCACGATCGAACTGCGTCAGGCACCCTGGTTCGGACCGTTCCAGGACCTGAGCGCGCCTGACCCGACCTCGATCTTCAACTTCTTTGGCTGGCTGCCTTGGGCGACACCCGCACCTGAAAGCATCATGGCGTTGATCTTCATCGGTATTCTGCCGCTGCTGCTGGGTATCTCGATGTGGCTGCAACAGAAGCTGAATCCGGCACCAACCGACGCCACTCAAGCGATGATCTTTGCTTGGATGCCCTGGGTCTTCATGTTCATGCTAGGCGGTTTTGCCAGCGGTCTGGTCGTCTACTGGATTGCGAACAACACGATCACGTTCACACAGCAATACCTCATCATGCGCAGTCAGGGCTACAAACCGGACGTGTTCGGGAATATCAGATCCGGCTTCAAGAAGACGCCAAAAACGGACAACAAATGAGCGGAACAGTCTCAAATCTCTGGCGTCACCCGATCAAAAGTCACGGGCACGAAGCCCTGAGCCAAGTTACAGTCATCCCCGGGCAGACCATGCCCGGGGATCGCGTTTGGGCGGTTGCTCATGAAGCCGCCAAGACAGATGGGTCGGACTGGGCCCCTTGTTCGAATTTCAGCCGCGTCGCAAAGGCACCCGAACTGGCGGCGATCTCTGCCGAGTTGCACGGAGATCAGGTGACACTCCGGCACCGCGACAGACCCGATCTGAACTTCACCCCGGATGCCGAACAAGAGGTTTTTCTGGATTGGGTAAAGCCGCTGATGCCCACTGATCGCGCAGCATCTGCCCGGATAGTCCGGGTTCCGGGACGCGGAATGACGGACAGTGATTTCCCATCCATCAGCCTGTGCAACATGGCTTCTCACCGCGCGGTCGAACAAAAGCTTGGCCAAACGCTGTCGATCATACGCTGGCGCGGGAACATCTGGATTGACGGCCTGCCCTTGTGGGAAGAGTTCGACTGGTTGGGGCGCGAAGTCCGCATTGGGCAGGCCGTGTTCCGTGTGCGCGAACGTATCACCCGCTGCAAGGCCACCACCGCCAACCCCGAAACCGGTGCGCGCGACGCGGACACTCTGGGCACGCTGAGCAGCTGGGGCCATCAGGATTTCGGTGTTTACGCCGAAGTCGTTCAAGGCGGTGAGATCCGTCTGAATGATGAGGTGTGCGTGCTATGACATCACTTCCGTTTCCACTGGCTGAAGAGCCGGATGACCTTTCCAAGGAACGCGGGCGCAAACTGTTCGCAGGCCCTTCTGAATTTGTCAAAGGCGTGGTCGCCATGAACGGCCTGCCCGCCCCTGATCGGTTGGAGGTCTGCTTCGCAGGCCGGTCGAATGTCGGCAAGTCCAGCTTGATCAACGCGCTGACCGGAACCAAGGGTCTGGCACGGGCTTCAAACACGCCCGGGCGCACGCAAGAGATCAACTTTTTCACCCAGGGCCCCGAACTCTATCTGGTGGACTTGCCTGGCTATGGCTATGCGAATGCCCCGCTGAAAGTGGTGGAGAAGTGGCAGAAACTGCTGAAACAGTATCTCAGCGGTCGCCAGACACTGCGCCGCGCCTTTGTACTGATCGATGCGCGCCACGGCGTGAAACCGGTTGATGCCGAGATCATGAAACTGCTGGATACCAGCGCCGTAACCTTTCAATGCGTTCTGACCAAGTCGGACAAGGTCAAGGCCAAGGATCGCGAGAAGGTGCTGGACCAGACGCGCGCTGCCTTGTCCAAGCACCCCGCAGCATTCCCGGAAATCGTGCTGACCTCTTCCGAGAAAGGCGACGGCATCGCGACCTTGCGGTCCATCATCTCGCATCTGGAATAGCTTCGCCCTTGGCAGGGCCGTGCAAAGGCCCTAACACAGGTCTCCAAAGGGACTTTAGCCATGAAGACACGAGATATGAACCGGGACTGGATTGCCACCGCAGCTACACTCAACAGCGCTCTGCCCTATCTGCAGCGCTATGACGGAGCCATTGTCGTCATCAAGCTGGGCGGCCACGCGATGGGCAGCGATGAGGCGATGGAAAGCTTTGCCCGTGACGTGGTTCTGATGCGTCAGGTTGGGGTCAATCCAGTCGTTGTGCATGGCGGCGGTCCGATGATCAACGCCATGTTGGATAAGCTGGATATCCAGTCCGAGTTTGTGAACGGCAAACGTGTGACTGATACCGCAACCGTCGAAGTGGTCGAGATGGTTTTGTCCGGTCTTGTGAACAAGCGCATTGTCCAGGCGATCAATGATCAGGGCGGTTCGGCGGTTGGCTTGTCTGGCAAAGATGCAAACCTGATGACCTGCGACCAGACAGACACGTCGCTGGGATATGTGGGCACACCCGCCGAAATGAATCCCAAGATCCTGCAAGACCTGTTCTCACATGACGTAATCCCGGTGATTGCTCCGCTGGGCGCAGGTCGTGATGGCGAAACATTCAACGTCAATGGCGACACAGCGGCGGGTGCAATTGCCTCGGCGCTAAAGGCCGACCGGCTGCTGCTGCTGACCGATGTCTCGGGTGTCAAGAACGCCGCCGGAGATGTTGTCACCGAACTGAAGGCCGGGCAAATTCGCGAAATGACCCGCGAGGGCACGATCGCAGGAGGCATGATCCCCAAGACCGAGACGGCCCTTGACGCGCTGCACAGCGGTGTTCGGGCCGTGGTGATCCTGGACGGACGCGCGCCAAACGCCGTGCTGCTCGAACTGTTCACGGAACACGGGGCCGGGTCGCTGATACGGCCGGACTGACCCGTTTAAGGAAGGAAGAGACATGACCAATCTTGCACAACCTTCCTCTGACCCAAATACAGCGCCTTATGACCACGTCACTGAGGCAGCCCGTTGTAATGGGCTGATTGTCATGGGGGCACTGCATCCCCGCAAGGTGGATGCCAAACAGCTTGAAACCGGCACGCTGGTCCTGTTGGGGGTCGGGGGGGACTTTTGGCCAGTCTTGAAAGCAGCCCCAGAGTGGGGCGCACCCGATCCGGTTGACCGGTGGTCCACCAGAGTGATTGGCGGGATGGCCCGGACACTTGGTGCAGATGCCTTTTTTCCCTTTGGCGGGCCTCCTTATGCTCCTTTCATCGACTGGGCGCTGAAATCAGGACGGACTTTCAGCAGCCCGGTCGGGGCGTTGGTGCACGATACCGTTGGCATGATGATCTCGTATCGCGGTGCACTACATTTTGCCGACGAATTCGATATCCCGAACACATCCGGGCAATCCCCCTGCACCACCTGCGACGCACCCTGCACGCGAGCCTGCCCTGTCGGCGCCCTGAACGCACAAGAGTTCTACGACGTCTCGGCCTGCCACAGCCATCTGAATACGCCCCGAGGGCAGACCTGCATGACCGGCGGATGTCTTGCCCGCCTTGCCTGCCCTCTTAGCGCGGGCTCGGGACGCACATCAGAACAGTCGGCCCATCACATGAGGTCGTTCCACCCGTCATGACCCACACCTTGATCCTGACACGCCACGCCAAATCCAGCTGGGACAATCCGATGCTGGACGACCATGCACGTCCGCTAAGCAATCGAGGACGCAAGTCTGCCCCCGCAATTGCCAAATGGTTGCGTGCACATGGTTGGGTGCCGGATGAGGTTCTCAGCTCGACCTCAACCCGAACCCGCGAAACCTGGGGTAGGATGGCGATGACAGCTGAGTATGTCCGTTTTCAGGATGCGCTTTACCTGGCGGGTCCCGACCAGATGATACGCCAGTTGTTCGAAGCGAAGGGTCGGACCGTCTTGATGCTGGGACACAATCCGGGGATTGCCCAGTTTGCTCGCCAACTGGTGCAGGACACTCCGGCACATTCGCGATTTCTGGACTATCCGACCTGCGCAACAACCGTCATGGAATTTGACGTTGCCAGTTGGACCGAGGTCCAATGGCACACCGGGAAAGTTCTTGGCTTCGCAATTCCGCGCGAATTGCTAGAATAGAAAAAGGCGGGGCAAAACCCCGCCTTTCCTTTGAGTTTAGGCCGGTTAGTGGCCCAGAATCTGGCTGAGGAACAGTTTGGTCCGTTCGCTCTGCGGATTGTTGAAGAACTCTTCCGGTTCGTTCTGTTCAACAATCTGACCGGCATCCATAAAGATCACCCGGTTGGCCACCTGCCGGGCAAAGCCCATCTCGTGCGTCACGCACAGCATGGTCATGCCTTCCTCGGCCAGCTCAATCATGGTGTCCAGCACCTCTTTGATCATCTCGGGATCCAGCGCCGAAGTTGGTTCATCGAACAACATGATCCGCGGCATCATGCAGAGTGAGCGGGCAATCGCCACACGCTGCTGCTGACCACCTGACAGCTGGCCGGGATACTTGTCGGCTTGCTCGGGTATCTTAACCTTTTCCAGGAAATGCATCGCACGCTCTTCGGCCTCTTTCTTGGGCGTCTTGCGCACCCAGATCGGGGCCAGCGTGCAGTTTTCCAGAATGGTCAGGTGCGGGAACAGGTTGAAGTGCTGGAACACCATGCCAACCTCGGACCGGATCTTGTCGATGTTCTTGAGGTCATTCGACAACTCGATCCCGTCCACAACGATCTTACCCTGCTGGTGTTCCTCCAGCGCGTTCAGGCAGCGGATCAGGGTGGACTTACCCGAACCCGACGGGCCCGCGATAACAATCCGCTCGCCCTGGTTGACGGTCAGATTGATGTCGCGCAGCACGTGGAACGACCCGTACCACTTATTCATGTTGTTAATGTCGATGGCGATCTCGTCGCTCACCTGCATCTTGGAACGGTCGATTTCACGGTCAATTGCAAGTTCAGACATATGTTGAACTCCTTAGTGATGATCTGTGGCAAGGCGACGCTCGAGCCACTGAGAATATTGAGAGATGCCGTAGCAGACGACGAAGAACAGAAGCGCGGCGAAGCCCAGAAGCTCCCAATAGACGCCGTTCCATTCGGTCGACGCCAAGATGGGACCCCGGATCATGCCCACCAGATCGAACATCGAGATGACCGAAACCAGTGTGGTATCCTTGAACAGGCCGACGGCAACGTTCACGATACCGGGGATCGAGATCTTTAGCGCCTGCGGCAGGATGATCAGCCGCATTGCCTGCGGGTAATCAAGGCCCAAGCTGTCTGCTGCCTCGTACTGTCCACGTGGAAGCGCTGCCAGACCGCCGCGGATCACCTCGGCAATATAAGCTGCCGAGAACATGGTGATCATGATCACAACGCGTAGGAACAGGTCGACCGTGCTGTCAGGCGGGAAGAAATACGCCAGCATCACCGAAGCCACGAAAAGCAGCGTGATCAGAGGCACGCCTCGGATGAATTCGATGAAGATGACACAGACCCATTTGATCAGCGGCATGTTCGACTGACGGCCCAAAGCCAGCGCGATACCCAGAGGCACTGACAAAGACACACAGGTCACACCCAGCATCATGTTCAGCATGAATCCACCCAGATCACGGCTGGGAACAGCTGTGAGCCAAGCGTTCTCGGATAAGCCTTCGGGGATCAGAGCTCCGCCGACGTTCCAGATTACCAGCGCGGTCACGATGGCCCCAAAGAACCCGGCCGCAAAGCTGTTGTTACCCAGTTTCTGGAACACAGCACCCGCAGCAATGAAACCGACAAGCGCCACCACAGGAACCAGAATCGTGCCCCCCCAGATCAGCCAGAAAGCCACAAAAGGATAGACTGCGGTAAACAGCAACATCTTGCGCGGCAGATCAAAGAACAACACCGGTGCAAGGGCGACCAACATCAGCACTAAGGCTAGGTTCGGTCGCCAGTAAGCGTCGGCAGGGTACTTGAAGCCATAGATCAGCTGAGGCCAGCGTTCGGTCAGAACCGCGAAACAGGCACCGGTCTTACCTGCCAGAATCTCACGGCATTCCGCCAAAGAGTTGGCATTCCACACCCCGTTAAAGATCCACGGCAACGTGTTCTTCAATAGAATGTAGATCAGCACCAGCGACAGCACCGTCAGGACAGTGTTTGTCACGCCCGAGAACAGATTCTCGCGCAGCCACTTAACCACCCCTGTCTCACGTGCTGGCGGAGGCGAGGGCGGGATTGTGTCTTCGGCCACGAAGGCGATCGGGTTTGTTGTTTGATCACTCATGGCTCAGCGCTCCTTCAGCTTGACGGAAGCGTTATAGATGTTCATCGCCATCGAAATCAGCAGGGAGGCCGTCAGATAGAACAGCATCAGCAGCAGAACACATTCGATCGCGCGTCCGGTCTGGTTCAGCGTAATACCACCCAGCGTCGCTGTGATATCCGCATAACCCACTGCAATCGCCAGCGACGAGTTCTTGGTGATGTTCAGATATTGCGAAATCAGCGGCGGGATGATGACCCGCAGCGCCTGAGGCAAAACGACAAGGTTCATGATCCGTCCCGGACGCAGACCCAATGCAGCCGCAGCTTCGGTTTGGCCTTTGCTGATTGCCTGAATACCCGCGCGAACGTTTTCCGCAATGAACGCACCAGTGTAGATGGAAAGAGCAAACCACAATGCAATCAGCGGGCCACCAACCTTGATGCCGCCACTGAAATTGAACCCTTTCAAAGCGGGAATATCCCAAGTCAGACCCATGATGAGCATCAACACGGCAAAAGGCATCAGCCAAACAGCCAGCTTGACCAAGAACGTTTTTGGGCGCTCACCAGTCGCTTCCTGCTTCAAGGTTGCCCGCTTTTCGATCTCTCGCGATGCAAACCACGAGCCGATCAGAACAACGATGACCAGCAACCAGTTCAGAATGGTTGCGCCAAACAGCCCGTTTGCGAATACGGGGCGCGGAACATAGACACCCCGGTTGGTAAAGGCGAAAGCATCGAACAACATGCTGGATGTTGCGTTGTCACCCCGGAACGCGCGCGGTCCGGGCAGCACAGCCGTCATGACGGTGAAGATGATGATGATCCAGATCAGAACCGGAATATTCCGAAAGATCTCGACATAGACTGCCATCAGTTTGGACACCAGCCAGTTGTTGGAAAGCCGCAGAACACCTGCGATCACTCCGAATATCGTGGCCGTGATACAAGCCAGAAAGGCGACCAATAGCGTGTTGAGAATACCAACAACCGCAGCACGCCCGTGGCTGGATTGACTGTCGTATTCAACCAGACGCTGGTTGATGTCATACCCGGAAGAGTCACCTAGAAAAGAGTAGGAAATGTTGAGCCCAGCGGCCCGCAGGTTCTGGATCAGGTTGTTACCGAGATACCAGATGGAAAGCGCAATAACGATCGCCGCGATCACCTGAAACGTCAGGGAGCGATAGCGGGTGTCGTTAATGAGCATGGACAACCGAAAGTCAGCTTTCGGTGGATCAGTCATAGTCGACATATTTTGAAATCCCCGTAGCGTGCGAATTTGTTTTCTTGGCGGGTTTCTCCCCGCTCTAGATATTTCCGCAGCTTTTTGATGCGAAGAGGGCGCAGGTTACCCCACGCCCAATTCCTTACATTTTAGCGGAACGGCGGCGAGTACAGCAGGCCACCTTCGGTCCACTGTGCGTTCAGGCCGCGTGCCAGGCCGATCGGGGTTTCTTCACCGATGTTCTTGGCAAACACTTCGCCATAGTTGCCGCCGGCCTTGATGGCTTTCGCAGCCCAGTCAGCGTCCAGGCCCAGCATCTCGCCCAGGGTGCCTTCGGTACCCAGCAGACGGTTGATTTCCGGGTTGTCGGTGCCAGCGCTCAGCTCATCGATATTGGCCGAGGTCACACCCAGTTCTTCCGCCGAGACCAGCGCGTTCAGAGTCCAGCGAACAACGTCACCCCATTCGTGGTCGCCGTGACGGACCAGCGGGCCCAGCGGCTCTTTCGAGATGATTTCGGGCAGCAGAACGTGCTCGTCCGGTGCTTCAAACGTGGCGCGGGTTGCGGCCAGACCGGATGCGTCGGTGGTATAAACGTCGCATGCGCCAGCCAGATACTGCTGCTGCGCTTCGGCGTTGGTTTCGATCGGAACCGGCTCATAGCTGATGTTGTTCGAGCGGAAGAAGTCCGCCAGGTTCAGCTCGGTCGTGGTACCCGTCTGGATACAGACAGTTGCGCCATCCAGTTCCTTGGCCGAGCTCACGCCCAGCGCCTTGGGAACCATGAAGCCCTGACCATCATAATAGTTCACACCAGTGAATTCAAACTTCAGGTCGACGTCGCGGCTGAAGGTCCAGGTGGTGTTACGGGCCAGCATGTCGATCTCGCCGGACGCCAAAGCGGTAAAGCGTGTCTTACCGGTGGTCGGAACGAACTCGACGGCGTTTGCATCGCCCAGAACAGCAGCGGCGACAGCACGACAAAGCGAAACGTCAAAGCCTTGCCACTCGCCATTGGCGTCGGGTGCAGCAAAGCCAACCAGACCGGTTGTCACGCCACAGTTCAGCTTGCCGCGCGCTTTAACGTCGTCAACGGTCCCTGCCATGGCTGCGCCAGCAGAAAGACCGGCAATCGTTGCCGCGCCCAAGATTACGGATTTTTTCATTTTTACCTCTTCCTGATTTTCCACCTCTTGCGAGGCGGCTCTGCCCGGCAAGTGGATGCCGGAAAGGTTACCCCAAAGGTGTCTCCCCTTTAGTGGGACCGAGTTTGGGCGTATTCATAAACAAACGTCAAGGGTCGGATCATCGAAAACGATGGATCACACCCCAAGCCCATTGCGCAATTGCCCAAATATCAGGAATTAAGGCTCAAACAGACATATCGAAGAAGCGTTTCGCGTGCAGAAACGCCGCCCTTTTGGTTTCAGCAACCTCATGCGCCTCGTCGTCGTGGCCCCATTGTTCGATCTGCCAGCTTTCATCCAACCGCGAAATGCGCCATATCTCGTCCGGTTTGCGCCAATCCAAGGCTGCCGCGAACCCGAGAATCAACGACCCGGACAGGCTGACCAGATCATGGAAGGCCGCCAGTTGAAACGCATCCAGCGCACGGACGCGCGCGCGCAGCGTCGCGAGGGCAGCGCCCGATTGCGGTTGATGCAGCACGCCCACGACTGGCACCAGACGGACGGACAGTGTTGACTCAGCCCAATTCAGTGCCGGGTCCCATTCGGCGCTTTGACGGTTCTGCAGCTCCTGCGGGTGTGTGGCCCGATAACACAGCAGATCTGAATCACCGTAATCGGCCAGCATTTCGGCCACTTCGGCGTGCTGAACACGCACTTTGTCGATTGCGGCATTGGCAGACCTGGTGAACGGCATTGTTGCGGGATCAACCATTTTTTCCTGCGCGTCCCATTCCGCCGCGACTGCTTCGGCCATCGGGCGGGTTGGCAAGATCAAACCTTGCTTGGCTGGGGTTTTGACACGCCGGCCGTCCAATTCAACCGTAAACCCGCCATCGGAGTTAACAACGGCACTTTCTTTCCAGAAGCGTTTTGGTTTCCAGTCGCTCATAGTCTAGTTCCATATTCCAGCCAGCGCCGTGGGCAACTGGTCAAACCTCTCGATTAGGCATGTGGCCGAAGTCAAAGCCGAGCGATCATGGTATCCCCAGGTCACACCAATTCCCCGCACCCCCGCCGCGGCTGCCATGTCCATATCAAAGCTCGTGTCACCGATCATCACGGCACAATCCGGATCAACGCCGGTTTCCGACAATGCGGTCTGTACCATCGACGGGTGTGGCTTGGAGGGGTGATGATCTGCAACCTGACGCGTTACGAAATAAGCCTCAAGCTCATGTGCCTCGATCAGCGCATCGAGACCGCGCTGTGATTTTCCGGTGGCAACCCCCAAAAGCACTTCGGGCACAGCGTGCAACGCTTCAATTGCCTCACGCGCGCCTGGATAAAGCGGAGAACTGGCTGCCCCCAAGTCAAGCCGATGCGCATGGTAAGCCTCTTTGTACCCTTCAACCAGATCGTTCTGGACCAAAGATGATTGATCCGGCGCCAGCCGGGCAATGGCGTGCGGCAAGGAAAGACCAACAATTGACAGGATCGCGCCGCGCGATGGCACGGGCACGGATGCCGCCTGAAAGCTGGTTGTCATAGAGTGAACGATACTGCCCTGACTGTCGACCAATGTGCCGTCGACATCAAACAGAACCAACCGCAAGGGTGCGCTCATTGCAGCTCCTCAAACGGGTCTTCAGCTGCCAGGTCCTCGGCCCAGCCGAACGTGTCCCAGCTGTGTTTCATGTGTTCTGGCAAGGGGGCAGTCACTGTCACAGGTTTTCGCGTAATCGGGTGCAGGAATGATAGCTGCCGTGCGTGCAGGTGCAGCTTTTTGCTGATAATCCCGCCCAGTTGCGCACCCCAACCATCGCCCAGGTTTTCCTGACCCGAGCCGCCGTATTTGCCATCCCCGATGATCGGATGCCCAATAGCGGCCATATGAGCCCGAAGTTGGTGAGTCCGCCCGGTAATCGGCTCCATCGCAACCCAAGCCGCGCGGCCAGCGACACGGTAGAGAGTCGCGTAAAGCGTATGCGCTCGCTTGGCCCCCGGAGTACTGTCGATCTCGTTCATATGCACGGGGATCATCTTTTCACCCTCACCGTGCTTGCCATGACCGGGCGCTTTGACAAGACCCGTCTTGATCTCACCCAAATATGGCGTCGGAACACCGGCCACCAGTGCCCAGTAGATTTTACGCGTATCGCGGTGACGGAAAGCTGCTGTCAAACCCTTGGCAGCCTCACGCGTGCGTGCCAGCAACAAGACACCTGACGTGTCCTTGTCCAAGCGGTGAACCAGACGCGGGTTCTCGTCATAGCCAAACCGCAGCGCCTCGGACAGGCTGTCGACATGCCGGGTCTGCCCGCTGCCACCCTGCACCGGCAAACCATGCGGCTTGTTCAGTGCCAGAATGTGATCGTCGCGGTAGATCACGCAGGATTGGATCATCTTGGCATCCGCATCCGAGACACGGTGTTTGACCTCAACCGGTTTGTGATCAGCGTCCGGCAAAGGCGGCACGCGAACCACTTGCCCGACTTCCAGCCGGGTCGAGGCTTTGGCGCGGCTGCCATCCACGCGCAACTCGCCCTTGCGGCACATTTTTTCAATGCGGCCCTGACTAACATGCGGAAACAGGCGACGCAGCCAGCGGTCCACGCGCTGGTCTCCATCGCCTTCAGCGACTGTAATCATCTGTACGCCACTCATGCCATTGCCCCTTGCACCGCGCGGGTGATCCGCCCGGATTGCACCTTTGTCCGTGTCCCAGAAATCATGGGCGTCTGTCGCGCGCTATGCGGCAAGAGTCAAGGTATCAGGCCGTTGTGCTCAGATGTTCGAGAAGTCTCCGTGTCGACCCGCCCCATCCCGGAAACGACCCGCGCCCGGTGTTCCTTCGCGGCGGATCGCCTCCAACCCGTTCGCCCATTCGACCTTGAGCGCCTCACGGACCGGCATTCCGCGGGTTTCGATGATCGACCGCCGGTCGGCCCGAACAGCCTCCTGCGGAAAGCGCGCGATTTCATGAGCCATTGCTTCGGCTGCAGAACGCGCTTCGCCATGCGGGGCGACTTTTTCCGCAAGCCCGATCCGATAACACTCCTCAGCCTCGACCCTGCGACCTGTCAAAGCGATCTCCAGCGCCTTGCCCTGTCCCACCAGACGCGGCAACCGGACCGAGCCGCCATCCATAAGGGTGATCCCCCAACGGCGGCAATAAACGCCCAAATACGCCGTTTCCGCCATCACTCGGATGTCACACCATAGGGCAAGTTCCATACCTCCGGCCACGGCTGCGCCTTCAATCGCGCCGATGATGGGTTTCGAAAGCTCCAGCCTAGACGGCCCCATCGGCCCAAGTGTCGAGGTGGCCGAACCAATCGGGAAGGTATGCTTGTCAAAATATACCTCGCGCAGTTCCGGATCAACCAGCGAGGCGGCAAGCTTCAAATCCCAGCCCGCACAGAAATTACCGCCTTTGCCCCAGAACACCGCAGCTTTGGCTGCACTGGACTCAAAACTCAGAAAAGCCTCGACCAGAGCCTCGGCATGGTCCGTATCAACGGCATTCCGCGCATCCGGTCTGTCGTGGATGATGGTCCAGACGTCCTGGGTCTTTTCAATAGAAACCGGCATAATTTGTCCTCCCTTGCAGGTATTGACCCAAGGGAAGCGTTCAATTGCAAACCTGTCGCCTGTGACGCCGCGGCACGTCCAAAACTGACCCTGCGTAACTAGCTGTTGCGCTGTGTCCGTAGCTTGGCGAAATAATCGAGGCGCTTTTTCAGTTCCCGCTCGAACCCGCGCTCAACCGGCTGATACAGGACCGGGCGTTTCATTGTCTCGGGGAAGTAGTTCTGTCCGGAAAACCCATCCTCGGCATCATGGTCATACGCATAACCTGCACCGTATCCGTGATCCTTCATCAGAGATGTGGGCGCATTCAGGATATGTTTGGGCGGCGGCTCGCTGCCCGATTGTTTGGCCAGCCGCATCGCCGCCTTATAGCCGACATAGGCCCCGTTGGATTTAGGAGCCAGCGCCAGATAAACCAGCGCTTGGGCCAGCGCCAATTCCCCTTCGGGAGATCCGAGACGTTCGTAGGTTTCCCACGATTGCAAGCAAATGGCCTGAGCTTGTGGGTCGGCCAGGCCGATATCCTCGACCGCCATCCGCGTAATCCGGCGCGCCAAGTAACGTGGGTCTTCGCCCCCGGTCAGCATGCGCGCAAACCAATACAGCGCCGCATCCGGGTCGGACCCGCGCACCGACTTATGCAGGGCCGAGATGAGGTTGTAATGCTCATCCCCCGATTTGTCATACTTCGCAGCCCGCCGCATCAGGCGTGTCGACAACGCATTCGGCTCCAGCGGCGCGTCCACCTTCCAGGCCGAGACCTGCTCGATCAGGTTCAGCAACGCCCGCCCATCACCATCGGCCATTTCCTGCAACGCATCGCGGGCAGCGGGGGTCAAAGGCAATGCACGGTCCAACTCTTTCTCGGCACGCTGCGTCAGACGTTCAAGGTCGGCAAGGCTGAGTCGTTCCAGTACCAGAACCTGCGACCGGCTCAGTACGGCGGCATTCAGTTCAAAGGACGGGTTCTCGGTCGTAGCCCCGACCAACAGGATAGTGCCGTCTTCCATATGAGGCAGAAACCCGTCCTGCTGCGCCTTGTTGAAACGATGGATCTCGTCCACGAACAACAACGTCCCTTGCCCGTTCCGGCGGCGGATTTTTGCAGCCTCGAAGACTTTCTTCAGATCCGGCACACCGGTGAAAATCGCACTGATCTGAACAAAATGCAGATCGGTTTCCTGCGCCAAAAGGCGCGCAATCGTTGTCTTTCCAACTCCGGGTGGTCCCCAGAAGATCAGGCTGGACAGGCTGCCCGCCGCCAGCATCACACCCAGCGGGGCCTCAGGCCCCAGCACCTGCTCTTGACCGATGACGTCACCCAGCGACTGGGGCCGCAAACGATCTGCCAGAGGGCGATGCGGGGCAGCAGCGGGTTCGGTTGGATCGGTGTCGAACAGATCACTCATGCGTTACAGCCGGAATCGCAGAGACACAGACCGGCCTTCGCGCTGAAGACCCATCTGCACGCGGCGTCCCGGGTCTGTCATAGCGCGTTCAACGTCACCGGGGCGCTGAATATCGACCGCGTTGATGGTTTCGATCACATCGCCAGGCCGCAACCCCGCCCGCGCGCCGTAAGGGCCCGGATCGATCACAACAACGCCGCTCAGCGACAGAGGTAGGCCCAGCTTGGTGATCACCGCCGGATTGATCCGTGACACAACCAAGCCCGGCAGAACTGTATTATCGTCCAGCGCGGTTTCTTCGGCAGCGGGCGTTTCGGGCGCTTTGATCAAGGCCACCTCGACCTCATCGCTTTGTTCACCACGCAACCGCGTCAGAACAGAGGTTCCCCCCACACCAGCGATGGACATGCGGAACTTCATTTCGGCGGGTGAGTTCACCTCGTCCCCGTCCACATGAGTGACGACATCCCCCACCTTCAGCCCCGCCTCACGCAGCGGACTGAGGTCATGCAGGTCCGAGATCACGACACCCAATGGAATAACCAGACCCAGAGATTCAGCGATATCTGCGCTCATGTGCTGACCCGACATTCCGGCCCAGGGGCTGACAAATCTGTCATTGCCTTGCTGCGCCTGTTTCAAGAATTCAGCCACCAGATTGGCCGGGATAGCAAAGCCGATCCCGTTGGAACCGCCCGATCGCGTCAGAATGGAAGTGTTGATTCCGATCAGATCGCCATTCACATCGATCAATGCGCCACCGGAATTTCCCGGGTTGATCGCAGCATCCGTCTGAATGAAATACCCACGTGCATTACCGGTTGCCGTGCCTGTTCGGGCCAGGCCCGAGATGATGCCTGACGACACCGTTTGCCCAACACCAAAGGGGTTTCCGATGGCCAGGGCCAGCTCGCCCACTTCGACCTGATCGGAATCCCGCAGGTTCAGGAAAGGCAGGTTTTCGGCCTCTTCCAATCGCAGGATAGCAATATCGCTTTCCTCATGGCCCAAAACAACGGTGGCCGAAAACTCGCGCCGGTCCGTGGTGACCACCCGGATCTCTGTCGCGGACCCAACCACGTGATAATTGGACACGACATAGCCGTCCTCGGACAGGATCACCCCAGAACCCAATGAGTTTTGCACCCGGGGTTGTGGCGCGCCAAAGCCCCGGCCAAAGAAGTCCTGAAAGAATGGGTCCGAGAAGAAAGGGCTGGCCCGCCCCTGCCGCACGATCTTGGCGTAAATGTTCACCACCGCAGGCGAGGCTTTCTTAACGACAGGAGCAAAGCCCAGAGAAATCTCGGCCTGCGACTGTGGCACACGTGTTTCAGCCGTCGCAATTGTGGAAACCGCACAGGTCAAAGCGATAAGTGTCGCGCGAAGCATGGATACCTCTACCTCAAAAGCTGCGTAGGATATGCGACTACGGGCGCGGTAATGCAAGCACATGTCCGGGGCGTTCAATCCAGCGGCGCGTGCAGACGGGTTCCTTTTGTAATGATCCCACCCCTATTGCCCACTTCGATCGACCCGTAACGCTGTTTGAAAACGTCAGGCAACTCCCGGTCTCCGTCGGGTGAGAGCCAAAGGCGGAAAAGATGCCGGCGCTCGGATGGATCAGGCCAGTCCACAAACCCCGTCCGGTCATGTAACTGAGAATGGTTGTAAACAAACTGCATATCGCCGGGTTGCAACCGCATGGTCAGGTATAGATCAGGGTCGTTTGCCAAGGCGTCGAAATTGTCCAAAGCGGCGACATGATCAGGGGTCAGGCGCATGGCTTCGGGAAACCGTTGCGCGCTGTCGATATATTGGCGCTGATAGAATACGGTCAGCTTGCCATCATGCCAGCTGAAGGGCGGAATAGTCATGAAGGGCTGCATGCCTTCCGGCACTTCACCACGCCTGTCAGTCGCTATCGGGTCGAACAACCTCTCTAGCAGATCCGGGCAATCGTTGCGCATCCGGTTGTAGATTGCTTCGGCGCTGACCAGCAGTGAATCCCCACCCTCTTTCGCGTCCCGAAGGCACAAAAGCCCAACGATATCGGCGCTGTCTGTATGAAAGGTCTGACGCTCATGGGTCTGATAAATCCGCGTATTCGGATCATTTGCATTCGCACCGATGTCCCGGACATGACCCAGAATGTGCCCCTGCGCATTTTGGGACCGCGCTGATCCCAAATGGGCACCCACCCCGCAGAAAACCGCGGCGGCCATCTCCTGAGAATAGCTCTCGACCGGCAGGCCCCGGATCACCTCGAACCCGATACCGTTGATCAGTGTGTCCTTTAGGATCTCAAGGTGGCGGTCGAACCGATGCAGCGGAAAGTCTGCTTTGGTGATTTCGCCGATATCTCGCCCTAGGCTTAGGTAATGCCGCGCGGCTTGCTCGAGGTCCGCGATATCTTCGGGGCTAAGATGCAACAGCCATTCATTCTGCCGCGCTGCCATTTCTTGTCCGGTCCAAACGGATGGACCGGTGATTTGTGCCGGTCTCTCTGAAAAAACTGTCATCGCTGCCGCCCCTCACGCTGTCTCTGTTTTCACGTGCAAAAAGGCACAGTTCATCACCTCTAGTCACCGAAGGTTTTCAAAATACGACAGCCGTTCGGTGCGCTTTCGCAAACACCTCTGACTCTACTCCGCAAGCGACCAATCAGGACCCGGGTCATACTCCAAAATATTTGCCGTGCGTTCGAGCGTGTTAGGACCAAAGTCTGCCTCGAAAATGATCCCGTTTTCGCCAACCAAAAACGAGTGAATTCCGGTCTCGCCGTATTCCGAAGGAACGGCCAGTAGCGCATGGCCTGCCACAAAATGCCCCCCAACAAAGTACGAATACGCACCGCCCGGAGCATTGGAACCCTGACCTTGAAGAATCGTATAGTAATAACCAAGGAAGGGTTCAGGTTCGTAATCCTCTTCTCCGTCGCTCCACCCCGAGGCCACGGCCCGTGCAAGTGCCGCGCCGACAAAGCTGTCTTCTTCCGGCCAGAACAGACCATCTTTCACACCCGGATCGGAAATGATGTTGCGCGCGAACTCCATAACACCGTCGCCATTGTGGTCGGCCAAACGAAACGCTGCCTGAAGATCGACATATGCGTCGAGCAACTCCATCACTTCCAGCTCATTCAACCCGATCTCACGGGCCGAAACTTCTTCGATGCCCGCGTCGAGGTCGAAGTGCCAATCCTCGCCAGCTCGAGAGATCGGTATAGGGAAAGGCCAACTATCCTCCCCCAGCAAAACGACGACACCGTCCTCGTCCGGCTGAAAGCGATAGCCCTCGGCATACATGCCAAGCACTTCCTCTCGTCTGGCCCGGTCTTCCTCGGGGTCACCGGTTGCAAGCAGGTCTTCGGCTTCAGCTCCGAAAACATCCAACAACTGGTCCCGATCATCCGATTTCAACGCACTGACAAACGCATCCAACGCCGCTTGAGGGCTGTTGAAATGGGCCCCCTCAGACGCGGCTGCGCTGGCCGTGGCGAAAAGAAGGGCAGAAGAAACTATGAAATTTCGCATCTTATCTCCTCCGCTTTCCTTTGGCCGCGTGCCCACGTTTTGACGCGCTGTGGGTTCTTTTGCCGGACGCTTTCTTTTGCATGGCTTTGCCTTTTGACGCAGATTTATTGTGCTGAACCGCAGCCTTTTTGGCCTGGGGTTTCTTGGCGGCCTTCGCATTGCTTTTGACTGGTTTCTTGGCGGCACCAGAAGACTGTTTGGTTCGGTCTACAGCCTTCTGTTTCGCGGCGGCTCTGTCAGTGTCGACATTCCCGCGGTTGACCTTAGGCAATTGCTTGTCATTGCCCCGGTTGGCCAATGCGCCACCTGCAATCGCTCCGGCACCCGCCCCGGCTGCCAGCGCAGCAGCGCCCGAACCATCCCGACTTATGTCTGCGGCCCCGGATTCGCGGCTGAGCTTCGCACGAAGCTCATCTGTGCGCCCTGCTGGCCGGTCTACAGGCAAGGTGCCAGCGCCGCCGCCAGTGCGTTTATGATCGGCGATTTTGTTCCGCGCTTCTTGCTGACGGTTAGAGTCGGGTTTCCACTCGATGTCCGTGCGGTCACCCAGATCAATGTCGTTGCCAATATTGACGTTGCCATCGACGTCTATGTCGATGTTCGGATTCCTGTAAATCGGACCCCCGCCCCATCCGCCGCAGTTTCGGCAACCCCAGTAACCGTACCAATCGTCATCATCATCAAAAATCTCGTCGATCAGAGCCACGGCCCCAAATGTGAGCAGAGCGGCACCAACAACATCACCCGTTGATGGCCCGGTATACACGGTCGCAGGATCGTATTGCGGAACATAAACCGTTTCGGTGTTGGTCGGTGTGATGACAACGGTTTCATCCTCTTCGACTTCGACCGTTTGTTCGGGGCCAGACACCAGTGCACCGCTGTCAATCGCCTGATCCCGCATCACCTGAACCGCGTCCATCACGTCGTCAGATTGGGCCAGCATCGCTGTACCCACCGTTTCTGTCCAATCGACATGCGTTGCCATTTGTCCAACGACCTCAGGAAACGCCGTCGCAAGAACGCCGACGGACGGGTCCCAGCCCATCGCTTCGATTTCAGGTTCAAGCTCAGCCGGGTCTCGATCGGCATTGTCGATCAAAAATCGCTCGGCCTTCACAATCTCCAGCGGTTGTGTCGAGGCAACGAGTATCTGGATAAGCAAAGTATCCGGATACAAAGCAACCGGCGCGACCAGCGTCTGAAGTTCTGCATCGGTCAAAAGGTCAGTCGCTTCTTGTGACGCGACTTCGGTTGTTTCATCAGTGTTTTCTTGCGCAAAAAGCGCAGTACCTGCGCAAATCAGAGGCGCAAAAATCAGAAATCTAAACATATTGCGATCCTTCAATTTCTTTGAGGATTGCCCAAGTTCATGATTCTGGCAACAAATCTCGAAATAAGAGCCTCAGTAAAAAACAAAAAAGCCCCCGCGTCCGGGACGCGGGGGCTGAAAATCAGAAAGTCAGACTTTCTTATTCTTCGTCGGCAGTCTCTTCGGTGGCAACGCGGGCCTTGTCGGCCGCGCCTTTGGCGTCGATGTCACGATCAACGAATTCGATGATCGCCATCGGTGCCATATCGCCATAGCGGAAGCCCGCTTTCAGGATGCGGACGTAACCGCCCTGACGCTCGGCATAGCGGGGGCCCAGAATTTCGAACAGCTTGGCGACGTCTTTGTCTTCTTTCAGCTGCGATGCGGCCTGACGGCGGGCGTGCAGGTCGCCGCGCTTGCCCAGAGTGACCAGCTTTTCGATGATCGGGCGCAGCTCTTTTGCCTTGGGCAGAGTTGTTTTGATCTGCTCATGTTCGATGAGCGAGCCTGCCATGTTCGCAAACAGAGCCTTACGATGCTCATGAGTACGGTTCAGGCGGCGGTAACCACGTGCGTGACGCATTTTCTAGTTCCTTCTTTCGCGTTTTGCTTTGTCTGGCCGGCGATGCGTGTCACCGGCTCTCCTTGGGGCAAGTTCGCCCATATATTCCCCGGCAACCCGGGCATTGGGGAAGACGCGCTTAGAACGCGTCTTCGAATTTCTTCGCCAGATCTTCGATATTGTCGGGCGGCCAGTCCTCGACATCCATGCCGAGGTGCAGACCCATGCCGGACAGCACTTCCTTGATCTCGTTCAGCGACTTGCGGCCGAAGTTCGGAGTGCGCAGCATCTCGGCTTCGGTCTTCTGGATCAGGTCGCCGATGTAAACGATGTTGTCGTTCTTCAGGCAGTTTGCCGAACGGACTGACAGTTCCAGCTCGTCCACTTTCTTCAGCAGCAGCGGGTTGAACTCCAGACCATCGTCTTCGTCCTGACGGCTTGCCGATTCGGGCTCGTCGAAGTTGACGAAGATCGACAACTGGTCCTGCAGAATACGCGCAGCAAAAGCCAGCGCGTCTTCGGGCGTGATCGAACCATCGGTTTCGATCTTCAGGGTCAGCTTGTCATAGTCCAGAACCTGACCTTCACGGGTCGGCTGAACGTCATAGGCGACCTTTTTGACCGGCGAATAGATCGCATCGATCGGGATCAGGCCGATAGGTGCGTCTTCGGGCTTGTTCTTTTCAGCCGAGACATAGCCTTTGCCAGTGTTGACGGTCAGTTCCATGAAAAGATCGGCGCCATCATCCAGGTGGCAGATGACATGATCGCGGTTCAGAACCTCGATGCCGGCGCTTTCGCTGATGTCACCAGCGGTGACAATTGCCGGACCTTTGGCATTGATCGACAGGCGCTTGGGGCCTTCGACTTCCATGCGCAGGGCAACTTGTTTGAGGTTCAGAATGATGTCGGTGACGTCTTCACGAACGCCCGCGACCGAGGAGAACTCGTGCAGGACGTTGTCGATCTGAACGCTGGTGATAGCCGCACCTTGCAGCGAGCTCATCAGAACGCGGCGCAGGGCGTTGCCCAGAGTCAGACCAAAACCACGCTCCAGCGGTTCGGCAACCAGGGTCGCCTGACGTGCGGGATCGTTGCCCGGCTTGGCTTCCAGCTGGGTCGGCTTGATCAATTCAGCCCAATTCTTGTGGATCATGTAATCCCTCCATTCCTGTCCGCGCCCCATGACCAACAAGGTGCAGACGCCCGAGGTTCAAAATGACGTGCTGGGGCCGCGCAAAAACGCAGCCCCAGCTCAATTCAAAATCGCTTAGACGCGGCGACGCTTCGGCGGGCGGCAGCCATTGTGAGCAATCGGTGTCACGTCGCGGATCGACGTGATGTTGAAGCCCACTGCAGCCAGCGCGCG
Organism: Ruegeria sp. 6PALISEP08; assembly: GCF_001238295.1. Taxonomy (GTDB): domain Bacteria; phylum Pseudomonadota; class Alphaproteobacteria; order Rhodobacterales; family Rhodobacteraceae; genus Ruegeria. The sequence continues at coordinate 22,339 of NZ_LGXZ01000018.1, read as the reverse complement.
CAGCGCCGATTCACGACCCGAACCGGGGCCCTGAACTTCGACTTCCAGTGTCTTGACGCCGTGATCCTGCGCCTTTTTGCCTGCGTCTTCCGCAGCCATCTGAGCAGCATACGGAGTAGATTTACGAGACCCTTTGAACCCCATCGTCCCAGCTGACGACCATGCAATGGCGTTGCCCTGCACGTCCGAGATCAGGATTTTGGTGTTGTTGAAGGTCGAATTCACATGGGCCACGCCCGATGCGATATTCTTGCGCTCTTTTTTCTTGGTACGAGTCTTTTCGCGTGCCATCAGTCAGACCCCCCTTATTTCTTCTTACCAGCAATGGCCTTTGCGGGGCCTTTGCGGGTACGAGCGTTGGTGTGAGTACGCTGACCGCGAACGGGCAGGTTACGGCGATGGCGCAGACCGCGATAGCAGCCCAGATCCATCAAGCGCTTGACGTTCATCTGAACTTCACGACGCAGGTCACCTTCAACGGTGAAGTTTGCATCGATGTGCTCGCGGATGGCCAGAACTTCGGCGTCGGACAGTTCGTTGACGCGACGAGACGCTTCAATGCCCACGGCTTCGCAGATCGCTTTGGCCGAGGTGTTGCCGATACCGGTGATATATGTGAGGGCGATTGGTACCCGCTTTGCAGTCGGGATATTTACGCCGGCAATACGTGCCACGTGTCACTTTCCTTTTCGTTGCGGTTCCGTAACTCCAGAACCTTTTTTCACAACGCTTTACCGTGGCAGTGTCGCCAGAGGGCTCAGCATTATTCGAGGTGGTCGGGGCATTAGGGACGAATCCCTCATGCAAACTTGATTCCCTTTAGGGATGGGGGTCGATATGGGGTTTTAGTGGGGCCGTCAAGCCCCAACCTCAAGTCAGCCCAGAATGGCTTCGATCGAGGCTCTGACTTCGTCGATGCTGGCCAGACCATTGACCGGGCGCAGATCGCCCTTGGCATGATAGTAGCCGATCAACGGAGCGGTCTTTTTGTAGTACTCCATCAGGCGAATACGCACACTCTCTTCATTGTCGTCTGCCCGAACTGGTTTGCCTGCCGCCCGCGCCTCTTCTGCACGATTGACGATGCGCTTGATCAGCGTTTCATCATCGACGCGCATTTCGATCACAGTATGCAGCGACTGACCCAGCTTGGTCAGCAAAGCCGCCAGTGCATCGGCTTGCGCCAGAGTACGAGGGAAGCCATCAAAGATAAAACCTGCACCCTTTTCGGTCATCAGCTTTTCTTCGATCAGGCCAATCACAATCTCATCGGTGACGAGCTTGCCCGCGTCCATGATCGCGGCGACCTTCTGACCCATTTCGGTACCCGAGGTTTTTGCCTCGCGCAGCATGTCTCCGGTGCTCAGCTGAACCATACCACGGGATTCAACCAAATACTGAGCTTGCGTGCCTTTTCCGGCCCCCGGGGGCCCCAGAAGAATTATGTTCATCGACGAGCGGGTCCCTTCCTGCCGCGTTTCTTGCTTTTGCCGCGCAGTTGGGACTTTTCGATCAGCCCTTCGTATTGATGCGCCAGAAGATGGCTCTGTACCTGTTGGATCGTGTCCATGGTCACAGAGACAATAATCAGAACCGAGGTGCCGCCGAAATAGAACGGGATAGCAAACTGACCCCGAAGGATCTCAGGCAGCAGACAGACCGCCGCCAGATAGGCCGAGCCCAATACCAGAACGCGGTTGACCACGTACTCCAGGTACTCGGCGGTCTTCTTGCCCGGACGGATACCCGGCACAAAACCGTTTTGCTTTTTCAGGTTGTCCGCCACGTCATCAGGTTTGAACGCCACGTTGAACGTGTAGAAATACGCAAAGAACACGATCATCGACGCGAAGAACAGCAAGTACAGCGGCTGGCCGGGACCAAAATTGGCAAGCAGCCACGACATGATCGGCCCGTTTGCAGCACCCGACGAGAAGGTCGAGATCGTCACCGGCAACAGTAGCAGTGAGCTGGCAAAGATTGCCGGGATCACGCCCGCCGGGTTCACTTTCACCGGCAGGTGGCTAGAGCCGCCCTCATATACCTTCATACCGGCCTGACGGCGCGGGTACTGGATATGAACCTTGCGCAGCGCGCGTTCCATAAAGACCACAAAGGTAATCACGGCGATAACCATCACGATCACACCAACGATCACGGCGGGGCTGATTGCGCCGGACCGGCCAGAGGCAAAGAACTGCGCCAGTGCGGCCGGAACCTCGGCAATGATGCCGACGAAGATGATCAGAGAGATACCGTTGCCAATGCCGCGCGCGGTGATCTGTTCACCCAACCACATCAGGAACATGGTGCCGCCAACCAGAGTAATCATGGTCGACATGCGGAAGAACAGCCCCGGATCTGTCGCCAGATCACCAGCCTCAAGTGAAACCGCCAGACCATAGGCCTGCACAGTGGCCAACGCCACGGTGCCGAACCGGGTGTATTGGTTGATCTTCTTGCGGCCTTGCTCACCTTCTTTCTTGAGCTGCTCAAGCGCAGGAACCATTGATGTCAGCAGCTGCACGATGATCGAGGCCGAGATATAGGGCATGATGCCAAGGGCAAAGATACCCATCCGCCCCAGCGCTCCGCCGGTGAACATCGAAACCATGCCGCCGATGCCCTGCCCCGCCTGCTCCATGAACTCGCGCAATGCTGCTCCGTCGATCCCCGGCACCGGGATAAAAGTGCCCAGGCGATAGACGATCAGCAAACCCAGCGTGAACAGGATGCGGTTGCGCAGATCGGTGGCTTTGCCCAGAGCAGCCCAGCTTGTGTTGGCTGCCATTTGTTCTGCTGCTGATACCATAAATCGGTCTCTCTTATGCAAACGCCGCCCGGAACCGTTTTCCGGCTCGGACGGCGTCTTGGAAAACTCTGAGGTCTATGTAAGCGGGTCTTTGCCCGCTCACAAGCGATTACTCTGCCGCAGCAGCTTTTGTGACCTTCAGTGAACCGCCCGCTTTTTCAACTGCCTCAACGGCAGACTTCGAAGCTCCGGTCACTTCCAGGTTCACTTTGGTGCTGATTTCGCCTTTGGCCAGGACGCGGATACCGTCCAGCTTGCGGCGGACCAGACCGGACGCAACCAGAGCGTCTTCGGTGATCGCGGCCGAAGCGTCCAGCTTGCCAGCTTCGACAAACTTCTGGATCAGGCCCAGGTTTACAACGGCGAATGCCTTGCGGTTCGGCTTGCTGAAGCCACGCTTGGGCAGGCGCTGGTACAATGGCATCTGACCGCCTTCGTAGCCGTTGATGGCCACACCCGAGCGGGATTTCTGGCCTTTGATACCACGGCCACCCATTTTACCTTTGCCGGAACCCGGACCACGACCAACACGAGTGCGTTTGGATGTGGCGCCAGGATTGTCGCGCAATTCGTTCAGTTTCATTTCGCTTCTCCTAAGCCGGATATGACCCCGAAGCGTGATGGGCCAAACACGGCATTTCTTGGTTTTGATTCTCATGGCAAAAAGCCACCGCAGGCGTATAGGCCCGATGGCGGGGCTTGGCAAGTCTGTAGATTGCCGTCCGCTCTGCGGTGCGGTCAAAGGTTCCCGGACCAGACTTCAAACTGTTCCCAAAATGACGACTTCACCGGTTTCTGACCGTTATTTGAGCAAGAATTGCATCAACTTTGACAGAAACCACTTGCCATGCCGGGGTGGTAGTCTATCCGGTTGCCTGAAGACACCAGACTGGCAGGCGCATGACTCACCCATCTCTCTCGCTCCGTGAAAAACCGGAGACAACCGCCGCGCGTGACTGGGTAACAACGCTTGCCAAATATCGCGAACCGAACCAGCTGCGCAGCGCGTTCGAGTTGGGCGTCAGCATTATTCCCTTTTTCGCGTTATGGGCTTTGTCCTGGATGTCGCTGTCGGTCAGCTATTGGCTGGCCTTTGCGATTTCCGTGCTCAACGCAGCCTTTCTGTTGCGACTGTTTGCCATCCAGCATGATTGCGGGCACGGCGCGTTCTTCAAAAACCGGTCGGTCAGTGACTGGGTCGGGCGGGGAATCGGAGTTCTGACGCTGACACCTTATGATGTATGGCGCCGCACGCATTCCACCCACCACAACAGCTCCGGCAACCTGGGCAAGCGCGGGATGGGGGACATCCATACCCTGACCGTGGCTGAATATCGGGCGAAAACGCCGATGAACCGGCTCTGGTATCGGGTTTATCGGAACCCGATCACCCTGTTCGTGTTTGGCCCTGGCTATCTGTTCCTGTTTCAGAACCGCCTGCCGCTGGGTCTGACTGACAGCGTCAGGTTCTGGGTCAGTGCGATGGCCACCAATGTCGCGATTCTGGTTGCACTAGTGGCCATCTACTATTTTGGCGGGCTGATGCCGGTACTGCTGATCTTTCTGCCCTCAACCCTTATTGCCGCTACAGCCGGAGTTTGGCTGTTCTATGTGCAGCACCAGTTCGAGGACACGCATTGGGAATCGGATGAGAACTGGCAGTTGCACGAAGCGGCCCTGCACGGAAGCTCTCATTATATATTGCCGTCCGTGTTGCAGTGGTTCACCGCCAATATCGGCATCCACCACGTACACCACCTGTACAGCCGCATTCCGTTCTACCGCCTGACCGAAGTGCTGCGCGACCACGACGAGTTGGCCAACAGCAACCGGATGACCATTCGCGAGAGCCTGGCCAACGCGCGACTGCATCTATGGGATGAGAAAAACCGCCGCCTGCTGTCCTTCGCCGAGGCCCGCGCGCTTTACGGGTAAGCGGTAGGTTCCGCGACCTGTTGGGCTGTCGGAAAGCAGCCGTTGCTCCGGGCGCGTGATGCGGATAGCGTCACCTTCATGAAACATGTCCCCAAAGAAACGACAGATGAGGCCCTTATTCAGGAGTTCCTGGATAAAGGCGGCAAAGTCAGCGTCGGCAAGACCAAACCTGCGCCTGCAGAGCTAGGTTTGAGCAAGAATGTCTGGAACGCCAAACTGACCAAAGAAGAGAAGGCCGCGCGCGACAAGAAGTGATCGTGCGAGGCCGGTTGGGCAAGCGGAAAGACGTTAAGACAGTATGTGTGACTCTAAAAGAGGGGAGCACCATCGACGTGTCCACCGGCCTCTGATCGGAACTGCCCTTGGAAAAAGATGAAAGCCCCCACGCAAGCGGGGGTTTTATGCCTATTCTCCTAGTTCGAATGCGGGAATTTCATTTGCGTGCTGAGGTTCGAGCGACCATCTATATGCCGGATGAATTTCCCATTTAAATCCAAAGTGGGCTTTTGGTTCAGCCAAAAGCTGATTGTCGGAGAAGTGTAGGCGAGTAATTTCATTTTCCTTGTCCAATCGCGCGGTAATAAAGTCACAGCGATAGAGGAAGCGGGCCAGCGCAATTGGTGTCATCGGATCGCCGTTACTAAATGTAATGTTTCCCGAGTTCAAAACTGTTTTGAGTTTTGCGACGAGTTGGCCATCATCGAAAATTGGCCCAATTCCTTGCTCGCGCTCCTTCTTGGTTTGCCTCATGCCGAGAAGAACATCTTTTAGTCTCGGCACTTCGGTTTTAAATTCGTTAATAACGTCGGTAAGTCGTTCGTTGCTGTACCTTACGAAGATGTTTTGCAAATGGGTGGAGCGTATTTTCTCTGAGTCATGTTTGTGCGCTTCTTTTGCCGAATAGTAAAATAGCTTCACCAAGTCACGCGGCCGCTTTCGCGTAAGTGTCATCAAGATTCTTCGTGTGGCGATGTTCTCCCACCTCCCGCGGCCGTGAAATCGGACGTCAATAATTGGTTCCAACAAAAGAGCTAAATCGCTCTGTTGTAGTGAAACAAGACTTTCTTGTGATCGGTCTTCACCAAAAAAGGTAGAGACGCGCTTAACCATTGTGGCCAAAATTTCGTGGTTTGACCATGCCAACCAAACTAGGTTGCTTTCTATTTTGTCAGTGGACTCGTCGGATGTTCGCACCAAATGATACACATCTGTTCTCAACCCAATCCGAAACTGAACTCTACGGTCTTCGCCAGCCATATCTCTAACAGCATTTAGTAGCGCGGAGATATTCTTAATGTCGCTTAGTCGACCTTCCCAGCCTCGATCTAAGTCGTCCAAGTAAACTCTAATCTTCTTCTCTTGGGTGAAGCGTTTAACTAGCTTTGCCACGTCTTGACTTTGCGCGCCTGAGTAGCTCTGCAACCGTTCGTAAAGCGATCCCAAAATATGTCGGACGCCTCCGGTGATTTTTTCCACCTTACTCGCTTCGTCGAAAAGGTCGCAGCCTTCGAGGGCTTTTCGAACGATTAGTGTAGAAAGGCCAACTTTCCAGTTTTCAATCAGTTGAAGAAAACTACCTGCTTCTGTGTTTATACTGCCAAAAACATCGTTCGGACGAACCCACAAGGAAATAACGTCTTCTTCAAGGTCCTCCAAATGACAAATTTTTAGAAGAGCGCTTTTGCCAACACCTTTGTAGCCCACTAACACTCTGATCGGCAGATCTGCTTTTAAGCTGTCATACGCTTTGTTTCGGAAGAAGTACTCCTTTAGTCGTTCCGGTTGTTCATTTTCTGCGTCTTCTGCTCCGAATAGGTGCGCGATCGTTTCGTCATTAAAATCAAGCATGTAGTCAGTTCCTTGGTGTTTGGCCAAAGGTTCTTTGAAACTGATTGAAAAAACAACAGCAAAAGTCATTGGGATGTAACGATTAGAGATGCCGAGAAACTAATGCCCAGCCTATAGACACCCACCCCCAACACTGCTAAATGCACCCAATCTTGCGGCCTCGGATTCGTTCCGGGGCCTAAGATATTTGAAACCGGGGACCTTCGGGGCCCTATACCTTTGGCACCTACGGGGGCCTATCACATAGCGGGGAAATCCCCGCACTTGCTAAACGGAAGACAGAAAGCATGGCACTCAAGTCGTACAAGCCGACGACGCCGGGCCAGCGCGGGCTGGTGCTGATCGACCGTTCGGAGCTTTGGAAAGGACGTCCGGTCAAGTCTCTCACTGAGGGTTTGACCAAATCGGGCGGCCGGAACAACACCGGACGGATCACTTCACGCCGCCGCGGCGGTGGCGCAAAGCGTCTCTACCGGATCGTTGACTTCAAACGGAACAAATTTGATGTCGCGGCAACCGTCGAACGGATCGAATATGACCCGAACCGGACCGCATTCATCGCACTGGTAAAATACGAAGACGGCGAGCAGGCATATATCCTGGCTCCGCAGCGTCTGGCTGTTGGTGACAAAGTCGTGGCTTCGGCCAAGGCAGACATCAAGCCGGGCAACGCAATGCCGTTCTCGGGTATGCCCATCGGTACCATCGTCCACAACATCGAGATGAAGCCTGGTAAAGGCGGTCAGATCGCACGTGCGGCCGGTACTTACGCTCAGTTCGTTGGTCGCGATGGCGGCTACGCTCAGATCCGTCTGAGCTCGGGCGAACTGCGCCTGGTCCGTCAGGAATGCATGGCCACCGTCGGTGCCGTGTCCAACCCCGACAACAGCAACCAGAACCTCGGTAAAGCCGGGCGTATGCGCCACAAGGGCGTGCGTCCGTCGGTTCGTGGTGTCGCTATGAACCCGATCGATCACCCGCACGGTGGTGGTGAAGGTCGTACCTCGGGTGGCCGTACACCGGTTACGCCTTGGGGTAAGGACACCAAGGGTAAGCGTACCCGCAACAAAAACAAAGCGTCCCAGAAGCTGATCATCCGCTCGCGGCACGCCAAGAAGAAGGGACGTTAATCCATGTCTCGCTCTGTTTGGAAGGGTCCTTTCGTCGATGCTTACGTGCTTAAAAAAGCCGAAGCAGCGCGCGAGTCGGGCCGCAACGAAGTCATCAAGATCTGGTCGCGTCGTTCCACCATTCTGCCCCAGTTCGTGGGTCTGACCTTTGGTGTGTACAACGGCCACAAGCATATCCCCGTCAACGTCTCGGAAGACATGATCGGTCAGAAGTTCGGTGAGTATTCGCCGACCCGGACCTATTATGGCCATGCCGCAGACAAAAAAGCGAAGCGGAAGTAAGTCATGGGCAAGGAAAAGAACCCCCGCCGCGTGGCTGAAAACGAAGCAATGGCGAAAACCCGCATGCTTCGCACCAGCCCGCAGAAACTGAACCTGGTTGCGCAAATGATCCGCGGCAAGAAAGTCGAGAAGGCTCTGACCGACCTGACTTTCTCGAACAAGCGTGTCGCGCAGGACGTCAAGAAGTGCCTGCAATCCGCAATCGCCAACGCCGAGAACAACCACAACCTGGACGTTGACGAGCTGATCGTCGCCGAAGCCTGGGTTGGCAAAAACCTGATCATGAAACGCGGTCGCCCTCGGGCCCGTGGCCGTTTCGGCAAGATCATGAAGCCGTTCTCGGAGATCACCATCAAGGTGCGTCAAGTTGAGGAGCAAGCCTAATGGGACATAAAGTCAATCCGATCGGCATGCGCCTTCAGGTCAACCGCACCTGGGACAGCCGCTGGTACGCTGACACCAAGGATTACGGTGATCTTCTGCTGGAAGACATCAAGATCCGTGAGTTCATCAATAAAGAGTGCAAGCAGGCCGGTGTTGCACGTGTGATCATCGAACGTCCGCACAAAAAGTGCCGCGTCACGATCCACACCGCACGTCCTGGCGTCATCATCGGCAAGAAAGGTGCGGACATCGAAGTTCTGCGCAAGAAGCTGGCCGCAATGACCGACAGCGAACTGCACCTGAACATCGTCGAAGTGCGCAAGCCCGAGCTTGACGCGCAGCTGGTTGCCGAGTCCATCGCTCAGCAGCTGGAGCGTCGTGTTTCGTTCCGTCGCGCCATGAAGCGCTCGGTTCAGAACGCCATGCGCATGGGCGCCCTGGGTATCCGGGTGAACGTCGCTGGCCGTCTGGGCGGTGCTGAAATCGCACGGACCGAGTGGTACCGCGAAGGCCGCGTGCCTCTGCACACTCTGCGTGCCGACATCGATTACGCACATGCCGAAGCGATGACCCCCTACGGGATCATCGGGATCAAGGTCTGGATCTTCAAAGGTGAGATCATGGAGCACGATCCGCAGGCACGTGACCGTAAAGCACAGGAACTCCAGGACGGCCCTGCACCTCGTGGTGCTGGTGGCGGTCGTCGCTAAGGAGGGAAAGATATGCTTCAACCAAAGCGTACTAAATTCCGCAAGATGCACAAAGGCCGGATCAAGGGCGAAGCCAAAGGTGGCTCTGATCTGAACTTTGGCACTTACGGTCTGAAAGCTCTGCAGCCTGAACGCGTCACTGCGCGTCAGATCGAAGCTGCACGTCGTGCCATGACCCGTCACATGAAACGTCAGGGTCGTGTCTGGATCCGTATCTTCCCCGACACTCCGGTCACTGCAAAGCCGATCGAAGTTCGTATGGGTAAAGGTAAGGGTTCGGTGGACCGTTGGGTTTGCAAGGTCAAGCCCGGTCGCGTGATGTTCGAGATCGACGGCGTCAATGACGAGATCGCCCGTGAGGCTCTGCGCCTTGCCGCGATGAAACTGCCGATCAAGACCCGCGTAGTGGTTCGCGAAGACTGGTAAGCGATCCGGGGGCAACCCCGTTCGTGCCAAGATTGACCCCCGTCGAGAAATCGGCGGGGGTTTTCTGTTGTTTTGGGCATATGTGATCCGGATGGCCGTGAAAATAGTCGACCTTCGATCAAAGCGTTTCTAGGCTGCGTCGAGGACTGGGAGGGTTTTATGGATCAGCCGCGCAAGAAGGTGTTTGTCAAAGAAGTCGTGACCACGGATCAATTGGGGCAACCTTGTGATCCGATCAGTCGCGTCGCGGTTATGGCCGTCATCCGGAACCCCCTGGCAGGTGCGTTTTCAGAGGATCTGTCCGAGCTGTTCGAAATCGGTGGTTCTTTGGGCGCGGAACTTGCCGCCGAGGCAGTGGCGCAACTGGACGGTGCGCCGGTTTCATACGGCAAAGCGGCGATCGTTGGCGTGAATGGTGATCTTGAACAGGGCGGGGCAGTGATCCACCCTAAACTCGGAGCGCCCATGCGTGCAGCGGCGGGCGGAGGAGAGGCGGTGATCCCCTCTAACGCCAAGTTGGGCTCACCGGGTTGCGCGATTGATCTACCTCTTGGGCACAAGGACAATCCCTGGTCGTTCGACCATTTCGACACGATGACGTTGAACATCCCTGACGCGCCAAAACCGGATGAGATCGTGCTGTGCCTTGCCTATGCCGATGGCGGCCGTCCGATCCCGCGCTGTGGCAAAGGGCCCGTCAAAAGCTAAACGGCTGGTCTTGCCGAAAACACTGGGGTATGCCCGGCCCATGGCACAGATTGAATCACTCTTCGTTACCCGTCTCTATCGCGCAGCTTTGTCCGAATTCGGTCCCAAGATCGATGCGGAGGAGCTGGAAAATTCCTGCCTTGTCATCGCCGAAGATGACGAAGCCGGTCAGGACTGGTGTGAAGAAAACGGTTATCCCGGCTACACCAGCTATGCGTCGCTGACCGATCTGCCCTGGCGGTTCCCGATCTTTGCCGATCTGGTGAAGGTGCTTGATCAGCACGTGGCGGCCTTTGCCAAGGATCTGGAGTTTGATCTGGGCGAAGGTGAACTGAAACTGGAAGATCTGTGGATCAACATCCTGCCCGAGGGCGGAATGCACTCCAGCCACCTGCACCCGCACAGCGTGATCTCGGGCACGACCTATGTGGCGATGCCTGAAGGGGCCAGCGCGCTGAAACTGGAAGACCCCCGCTCGGGCCGCATGATGGCCGCACCGACGCGGCTCAAGGGTGGACGGCGCGATTTGCAGCCGTTCATCTACATGAAACCACAGGTGGGCGACGTCCTGCTTTGGGAAAGCTGGTTGCGCCACGAGGTGCCGATGAACATGGCGGAAGATGAGCGGATCAGCGTGAGCTTTAACTATAAGTGGGACTGACGCGGCCGTCTGTCACGATCACAATTCAAGATTAAATGCAAAAAGTCCTTGCAATGTGCCGCCACATCAACGATGTGAGGCACGCTTTCGTTTTTCTCTTTCGACCACTGTCTCCCGATTATTCGGCGTTCAGTCTCTCGATCCAGACCGACAACGCCGCGCTGTCGCAATCCCGCGGACAGCAATAAACTAGGAGACTACGGATATGGCCAATGGCACCGTAAAATGGTTCAACACAACTAAAGGTTTTGGCTTCATCGCACCGGAGTCCGGTGGCAAAGACGTGTTTGTACACATCTCTGCTGTTGAGCGCTCGGGTCTGACCGGCCTGGCCGACGACCAGAAAGTAACATTCGACATCGAGCCCGGCCGTGACGGTCGCGAGTCGGCTGTGAACATCGCTCTGGCGTAAGTCACTCAGACTTAGACAGTTGAAGACGCGGTCTCGTGCAAACGAGGCCGCGTTTTGTTTTTTGCAGATTACTTGGCAGACACTCGAGCGCGAAACTTTGGGAACCCGATGCAGTTGCCATTCACGGAGCCGGATCTGTAGGCCCCGTTTTTGAATTTAAGGTCAAACTTCATCACGCTTCCCGATGAACAGCTGCCCTGCTTGGAGATCGTTGCATCGAATTGCAGCCGATCGTCTGTGACTTTTCGAACCTTGATGCCTTCTGGCGTAATTCCATGAGCCGCAAGAACCTGTGGTGTGTTGTTGTTGACGGCGATATCCATCTGCCAGGGTCGGCTGGAATTGATGGTCAGGGTCCATTTGCCGTCGGGCGCAGCCGTCGCAAGGGATGCGGACATCAACATTGTAAATGTAAAGATCGATAATTTGGAACGTTGCATAAGGCACCTCTCTGTTAAACAATCACTAAAATCAGACGATGATGATAGATCGGCATACGTTCAAAGGCCAACAGTTTGAGAATCACGGGTAGATCTGACCAAAGCGTCTGGAAAACTACCGACGATTTGAAACTTCGATTTCAGAGCGAAACACTCACTCAGAATGAGTGTGCAATCTTTCCCTTGCCACCCACCCCTGAACCCCCTATAGAGCAGCATCTTGCGGTCCCCCGGCTGAGTCGGGGGATTCGTATGTCTATCATTCATCCACCAGGTCAAAGGTGACCCGAGTTCGGGGCCTTCTGGTGTTTTGAGCAAAGGAAAAAGGCGATGAACGCCCAAGAACTGCGTGACAAGACCCCGGACCAGCTCCGCGAGGAACTGGCCAACCTGAAGAAAGAAAGCTTTAACCTGCGCTTTCAACAGGCAACCGGTCAGCTGGAAAACAATGCCGGCATCAAAGCGGCCCGCCGTAATGCTGCCCGCGTCAAAACCATTCTGAACGAAAAGGCCGCTGCCGCGGCATCCGAGGAGTAATCAGATGCCCAAGCGTATCCTGTCCGGAATCGTAACCAGCGACGCCAACGAGCAAACCGTGACTGTTTCGGTTGAACGCCGTTTCAAGCACCCGCTGCTGCACAAAACCGTTCGTAAGTCCAAGAAATACCGGGCTCACGACGAAAAGAACGCCTTCAAGGTCGGTGACACCGTACGCATCATCGAATGCGCGCCGAAATCGAAGACGAAACGTTGGGAAGTTCTGGAAGCGTAAGCTTCCGGGATTTTTCATTTGTCGAAACCCTGGGGGATTTAACAAGACCAGCCCCCACAGGTCGGGAGAAACCACATGATCCAGATGCAGACCAATCTGGATGTCGCTGACAACTCAGGCGCACGCCGAGTTCAGTGCATCAAGGTCCTGGGTGGTTCCAAGCGTAAATACGCCTCCGTCGGCGACATCATTGTCGTCTCGGTGAAGGAAGCCATCCCACGCGGCCGCGTAAAGAAAGGTGACGTCCGCAAGGCCGTCGTCGTACGCACCGCCAAGGAAGTCCGTCGCGAAGACGGCACCGCGATCCGTTTCGATCGCAACGCCGCCGTCATCCTGAACAACAACAATGAGCCGATCGGTACCCGTATCTTTGGCCCCGTTGTTCGCGAACTGCGCGGTAAGAACTTCATGAAAATCATCTCGCTGGCTCCGGAGGTGCTGTAATCATGGCTGCTAAACTCCGCAAAGGCGACAAGGTCGTCGTGCTGGCCGGCAAGGACAAGGGCAAAGAGGGGACTATCACCTCGGTTGACCCGAAAGCCGGTAAAGCTGTTGTTGATGGCATCAACATCGCCATCCGCCACACCCGTCAGTCGCAAAACTCGCAAGGTGGTCGCCTGCCTCAGGCAAACCCGATCGAGCTGTCGAACCTGGCACTGCTGGACAAGAACGGCAAAGCAACCCGCGTTGGCTTCCGCCTGGAAGGTGACAAGAAGGTCCGCTTCGCCAAGACCACAGGGGACGTGATCGATGCTTGATAACGCAACCTACACCCCGCGTCTGAAAGCTCAGTACGCCGAAACCATCCGTGCCGCTCTGAAAGAAGAGTTCGGATACAAGAACGACATGCAGCTGCCCAAGCTGGAAAAAATCGTTCTGAACATCGGTTGTGGTGCTGAGGCCGTCAAAGACTCGAAGAAAGCGAAAGCTGCTGTCGAGGATCTGACTGCGATTGCCGGTCAAAAGGCCGTTGCAACCAAGGCGAAGAAGTCGATCGCGGGATTCCGCGTCCGTGAAGACATGCCGCTAGGCACGAAAGTGACCCTGCGCGGTGACCGGATGTACGAATTCCTGGATCGTCTGATCACCATCGCGCTGCCGCGCGTTCGTGACTTCCGCGGTGTTAAGCCTTCTTTCGATGGTCAGGGCAACTTTGCCATGGGCATGAAAGAGCACATCGTGTTCCCGGAAATCGACTTCGACAAGGTCGACGAGGTCTGGGGCCTGGATATCGTAATTGCCACCACAGCGAAAACCGACGCTGAAGCAAAGGCATTGTTGAAAGCTTTCAACATGCCGTTCAACGCGTAAGCGCCGGGAGGATTGAGACATGGCTAAAAAAGCAATGATCGAACGCGAGAAGAAGCGCGAACGCCTGGTGGCCAAATATGCCGCAAAGCGTGCCGAGCTGAAAGAAATCGCGAATGACGAGAGCAAGCCGATGGAAGAGCGTTTCAAAGCGCGTCTGAAACTGGCGAAACTGCCGCGCAACAGCTCGGCTACCCGTCTGCACAACCGTTGTCAGCTGACCGGTCGTCCTCACGCTTACTACCGTAAGCTGAAGGTCAGCCGTATCGCGCTGCGCGAGCTGGGTTCTGCTGGTCAGATCCCCGGCATGGTGAAATCGAGCTGGTAAGGGAGACATAGATATGAATGATCCTATCGGCGATATGCTCACCCGTATCCGCAACGCGCAAATGCGCGGCAAGTCCACCGTTTCCACCCCAGCTTCCAAGCTGCGTGGTTGGGTTCTGGACGTGCTGGCGGACGAAGGTTATATCCGTGGCTACGAAGCGACGACCGGAGAAAACGGTCATCCGGCCATCGAAATCAGCCTGAAATACTACGAAGGCACCCCTGTCATTCGCGAACTGAAGCGGGTCTCGAAGCCCGGTCGTCGCGTATACATGGGCGTCAATGACATCCCGCAGGTCCGTCAGGGTCTGGGCGTGTCGATTGTCAGCACTCCGAAAGGTGTGATGTCGGACCAGAACGCTCGCTCCAACAATGTTGGTGGCGAAGTGCTCTGCACCGTCTTCTAAGGAGGTCTGCAATGTCTCGTATTGGTAAAAAACCGGTCGAGCTGCCCAGCGGCGTAACCGCCTCTGTGTCGGGTCAGACCATCGAAGTCAAAGGTCCGAAAGGCACCCGCAGCTTCACCGCGACTGATGATGTAACGCTGTCGGTTGAAGACAACGTTGTGCAGATCAACCCCCGTGGCATGTCCAAACGTGCCCGCCAGCAGTGGGGCATGAGCCGCACCATGGTTGCCAACCTGGTAACCGGTGTGACCCAGGGCTTCAAAAAAGAGCTGGAGATCCAGGGTGTTGGTTACCGGGCTCAGATGCAGGGCAACACCCTGAAGCTGAATCTGGGCTACAGCCACGATGTTGATTTCACTGCTCCGGAAGGTGTCACTATCACCGCACCGAAGCAGACCGAGATCGTTGTGGAAGGTATCGACCAGCAGCAAGTGGGCGAAACCGCGGCCAAAATCCGCGAGTGGCGCCGTCCCGAGCCGTACAAAGGCAAGGGCATCCGCTATAAGGGCGAGTTCATCTTCCGCAAGGAAGGCAAGAAGAAGTAAGGACGCAAACAATGGCAAACAGCAAAAGAACCCTGTTTCTGAAGCGCCGCCTGCGCGTTCGGAACAAACTTCGCAAGGTCAACGCGGGTCGTCCGCGTCTGTCCGTACACCGTTCGAACAAGAACATTTCTGTTCAGCTGATCGACGACGTGCGTGGCGTGACCCTGGCCTCGGCCTCGACCCTGGAAAAAGATCTGGGTGTTGTTGGCAAGAACAACGTCGAAGCGGCCACCAAAGTGGGCGCGGCCATCGCCGAGCGTGCCAAAAAGGCAGGCGTCGAAGAGGCCTATTTCGATCGTGGCGGCTTCCTGTTCCACGGCAAAGTGAAGGCTGTCGCCGACGCTGCGCGTGAAGGTGGTCTGAAGATCTAAGACTAAGCGCATCCCGAAAAGTGGGAACCTGTTTTCGGGTCAAGATGCGCAATGCCAAAGATTGAGGGCGGGTTTCGATCCGCCCCGACGATCCGGGGGCCTCGGCAGTAGTCGGGGCTCACTTGGATTGAAGTAAACGGCGCCGTATGCGCCACATGAGAAAAGGGATGCCAAATGGCAGAACGTGATAACCGCCGGGGCCGTGGTCGTGACCGCGATGAAACTCCGGAATTCGCAGATCGTCTGGTTGCGATCAACCGTGTGTCGAAAACCGTAAAAGGTGGTAAGCGCTTTGGCTTCGCCGCTCTGGTGGTCGTAGGCGATCAGAAAGGCCGCGTCGGCTTTGGCAAGGGTAAAGCGAAAGAAGTACCCGAAGCCATCCGCAAGGCAACTGAACAAGCCAAACGTCAGATGATCCGCGTTCAGCTGCGCGAAGGTCGGACCCTGCACCACGACATCGAGGGCCGTCACGGCGCCGGTAAAGTGGTCATGCGCACAGCACCTGAAGGTACTGGTATCATCGCCGGTGGTCCGATGCGTGCCGTGTTCGAAATGCTGGGCGTTAAGGACGTTGTATCCAAGTCGCTGGGCTCGCAGAACCCGTACAACATGATCCGTGCCACCATCAACGGCCTGCAGAAAGAGCAGAGCCCGCGTTCGGTCGCACAGCGTCGTGGCAAAAAGGTTGCTGACATCCTGCCCAAGCGGGACGAAGCACCGGCAGCTGCTGAAGCAGAAGCATAAGGAGAGCGACCCATGGCAAAAACCATCGTCGTAAAGCAGATCGGCTCGCCGATCCGCCGCCCCGCCGAACAGCGCGCGACCCTGATCGGTCTGGGCCTGAACAAGATGCACAAAACCCGTGAGCTGGAGGATACTCCTTCGGTGCGCGGCATGATCCGCAAGATCCCGCATCTGGTAGAGATCGTCGAAGAGCGCGGGTAAGCGCGATACCTTCGAAGAACTACAAGCGCCTCCGATCAATTCGGGGGCGTTTTGTTATTGATAGGTCTTGTTAGCCTCATTACTCGGACGAAGCGGCGTCAGTTGAACCTGAACGCATTCCGTCGATTGTCCGACGCATATAGTCCATGAATTGCGCGCGCTCAGCTACGCTCAAAACCCCCAGCGCATCAGCATTCACGTTCTGAGCGGCTTCATAGGCGCTGTCTCGAGGTGCAGCGGCTTTCTCGGTCAACCAGATCAATTGAGCCCTGGCATCAGCGGGATTCTTTGTTCTCTTGATCAAGCCGTCACGTTCCATTCGGTTGAGCGTGTTGGCCAGGGTCGCCTGCTCAACATCGATTTTGCCCAGCAGATCCTTTTGCGTCACACCGTCTTTCAGCCAAAGCTCCAGCAAGATCGGGAACTGGCCGACAACGATGCCTAAGGGTGCGATGCGGTGTTGCAATTCCTTCGCGAACAATCGCGCCATGTGATTGACCAGATATCCGGCCGAGGTCTCTTTTTCGAATTTCATGCTCTAGATTTACTCTTGAATAGCATGCTATGCAATATTATATAGCTTGCTATATAGTAGAATCGAAAGGAATCGAAATGGCTCGTATCGAAGATTTGGACAATATCGTCACGCTGGCAGATCAGATGCAGACCGAGGAAGGTCCGGTGGTGCTGATCAACCTGTTTACGGTGGACGCCGAAGACGAAGCGGCGCTGCTTCGGGCCTGGGCGCATGATGCAGACTTCATGAAGTCTCGGCCGGGATATATCTCGACCCAACTCCATCAGGGCATCGCGGGCAGTTCGACCTTCGTGAACTACGCGATTTGGCAGGACGTACAGAGCTTTCGAGACGCGTTCACTCATCCTGAGTTTCAGCGTCGGATTGCGGACTATCCATCAAGCGCAGTAGCCCGGCCACATCTTCTTCGAAAACTCGCAGTCGAAAACCACTGCACCGCCTGAAACGAAAACCGGAGCAGTCACATGTTAAGAGCAATTCACCCCATCGCCGGAGTATTGGGTTTTCTTACAATCCTCGTATTCTGGACATCAACCCTGTACAGCGAGTTGTTTGCAACCCATGCGACTGTCGCTGCTGTAAAGTCCATGATCGTCAGCGGTCTCTTTGTTCTGGTGCCTGCTATGATAATTGTCGGTGCGTCCGGCATGTCCCTTGGGCGCCGCCGCAAAGATGCGCCAGCGCTTGCCAAGAAGAAGCGGATGCCGATCATAGCGATGAACGGGTTGCTCATCCTGGTTCCGGCCGCCATCTACCTCAGCGCAAAGGCAAACGCTGGCTCCTTTGACACCAGCTTCTATACTGTACAGATCGTCGAACTGATTGCTGGTGCAACCAATCTGACGCTGATGGGGCTTAGCATTCGTGACGGTCGGGCGATGACTGCCCGCAAACGAAGTGCGTGGAAGAAATGAAAGCAGCATGTGATTGCGACGGGACGGCAACGTGTACAGCTATTCAATAGATGCATATCGGCTAGACCAAAAGTTCCGTTGTTAGCGATACCGAACACACCTATCTCAGCTTTGTCCAAATAAGGAACACACAAGGAAACGTCAGGGAATTCGCCCTGATTAGAGAAAGGAATATAGAAATGACAACCGCAACACTGACAAATACCGGCTTCAACTTCGGCACCCGGATCGCGGACATGATCGCACGGATCAAAACGGCGCGTGCACGTGCCGCTGAGTATCAGCGCACCTATTCCGAGTTGCAGCACCTGAGCAACCGCGAATTGGATGACATTGGCGTCCGCCGTTGCGACATCGCAGACATTGCGCACCGGCACGTATACTGCTCGTAACCGCAAATACCTGCAAACCAGCTCAAAGGCGCCATTCGGCGCCTTTTCTGTTTTCTGAAATAGACTCCCGCCTGGCACACAGGGCTTTCAGGTGCGCTCTGAGGGCTAAAACATGTGCGGCATGCCCTCTTTCCCGGATCCAACCATTTCGTCGCCCTACGACGCTAAAATCAACGCAATGGTTCCATTGAAGCTGCGAAGCGGCCCTGCAGCACTTGGGAAACACTACGAAGAAACAATCTCGGCAGAAACCTGGGCTGCGCCAATCAGTTTTTTCACCACGATCCATAGGGCAAGCGCGAGCGTCCTTAAACGCGACACACGACGCAGAATACTACCGTCACCTGAGGAAGGTTTGATCCAACGACCTGCGGCCCTACTGCGGCCTCTCACAGGCGGTTCAGATCCTTCTCATTTCAAACCGTCCAGCCACAGCCCGCCTGAATCGTCCTGGGCAGCATTCAATCCGGTTCCAGTACCTGAAACGAAATCGGCCCCGGCGGGTTGAACCGCCGAGGCCGTGAATAGTCGCAGTAAGCGTCGGATCAAAGACCGGTGCTTACGTCGATGGTGTTACCCTCTTCCAGGGTCACATATGCTTTTTTGACGTCTTTCCGACGGCCCAGCTGGCCGCGGAACCGCTTGACCTTGCCTTTGGTCACGGTGGTGTTCACCGCTTTGACCTTCACACCAAACAGCGCCTCAACGGCCTCTTTGATCTGCGGCTTGTTGCTGTCGATCGCCACTTCAAAGACAACCGCGCCATTTTCGGACGCCATGGTCGACTTTTCGGTGATGATCGGCTTGCGGATCACGTCGTAGTGTTCTGCCTTCGCGCTCATTTCAGACGAGCCTCCAGTGCTTCGACAGCCGCTTTGGTGAGCACCAGGGTATCACGCTTGAGGATGTCATAAACGTTTGCACCCATCGACGGCAGGATATCCAGACCTTCGATGTTGCGCGACGCCTTCAGGAAACCTTCGTTCACGGTCGCCCCGTCGATGACCAGAGCGCGCTTCCAGCCCAGGTTTGCAACCTGTTTGGCCAGTGCAGCGGTCTTGCCTTCGGCTTCGGCGTTTTCGATCACAACCAGTTCACCAGCTGCCATTTTGGCAGACAGCGCGTGGCGCAGACCGAGTTTACGGAACTTTTTCGGCAGGTCGTGACCATGCGAACGCACGACCGGACCCTTGTAAACGCCACCACCCCGGAAGATCGGTGCCGAGCGTGCGCCGTGGCGTGCGCCACCGGTGCCTTTTTGGCGATAGATCTTCTTGGTCGAGTAGGACACTTCCGAGCGGGTCTTCACCTTGTGGGTGCCGGCCTGCGCGTTGTTGCGCTGCCAACGGACCACACGGTGCAGGATGTCCGCGCGCGGCTCCAGGCCGAACAGGTCTGCATCCAGCTCGATGTTGCCGGCTTTCCCGCCGTCCAGTTTGATTACATCAAGTTTCATGCTTCACCACCTTCCGCGGGAGCTTCTTCCGCAGGTGCTTCAGTTGCAGCACCTTTTACGGCTGCCGGGAAAGGCAGACCTTCGGGTGCTTTCTTCTTGACGGCGTCCTTGACAGTAACCCAGCCCGATTTCGGTCCGGGAACGGCGCCTTTGATGAAGACCAGACCACGGTCGGCGTCAGTTTTGACGACTTCCAGGTTCTGGGTGGTTACACGGGCAGCACCCATGTGACCGGCCATCTTCTTGCCTTTGAACACCTTGCCCGGGTCCTGACACTGACCGGTCGAACCGTGCGAACGGTGGCTGATCGAAACACCGTGCGAAGCGCGCAGACCACCGAAGTTGTGGCGCTTCATTGCACCGGCAAAGCCTTTACCGATCGAGGTGCCCGAAACGTCAACCTTCTGACCTTCCAGGAAGTGTTCTGCCGAAATTTCGGCACCCACTTCGATCAGGCCGTCTGCGGAGACGCGGAACTCGGCCAGCTTACGCTTGGGCTCGACCTTGGCAGCGGCGTAGTGACCGCGCATGGCCTTCGAGGTGCGTTTTGCCTTGGCAGCACCAGCACCCAGCTGAACGGCGGTGTAGCCGTCTTTGTCATCGGTGCGCTGTGCAACGACCTGCAGGTTGTCCAGGTGAAGAACGGTCACAGGGATCTGCTTGCCGTCTTCCATGAACAGGCGGGTCATGCCAACTTTTTTTGCGATAATACCAGAGCGCATATTCTATACCCTCCGATCTTACGACTGCAGCTTGATCTCGACGTCCACACCAGCAGCGAGGTCGAGCTTCATCAGCGCGTCAACGGTCTGGGGGGTCGGATCAACGATGTCGAGCAGACGCTTATGCGTACGGATCTCGAACTGGTCGCGGGATTTCTTGTCAACGTGAGGGCCACGGAGAACCGTGAACTTCTCGATCTTGTTCGGCAGCGGGATCGGGCCACGCACGTTCGCGCCGGTCCGCTTGGCAGTGTTGACGATCTCTTGCGTGCTGGCATCCAGAACGCGATAGTCAAATGCCTTCAGCCGAATACGGATATTTTGGCTTTGCATAATAACAGCCTTTTATCAGGCGTTGAGGTTGAGAGGAGGATAAGCGCGCATCGCCAACCCTCATCGAACCCAAAAGGCGGGAATCACCCCGCCTTGATGTTCTTAGTGAGAACTCGCGCGAGATACAGGGGTGTGTGGGGTTTGGCAAGAGGGGAAATTCATCTCTGCTCCGGGAAGGCAGCCCGATATCAAAGCATTTGCCTGTCACCGTGGGTCAGCCATTGATTTGGCTCAATACGCACAAAGGGCGCAGCCACTAGACTCTGGCTTGGATAACCTAAGACCGGAGCGAACTGTCACTCCCAAGGGGAAGTGCCTGGTCCATCTTGACCAAAGGAAAACCACGATGCTTAAACATGTTGTAACTGCTGCGTTCCTTGGCGCAACGCTAACGGTGCTGTCGAGCGACGCCGCAGCCCAACAAGGCGCATCAAACGACCTTAGAAAGTTCTTTGAAAGTCGCGAAATTCCAGTCTCAACCGATAACTTTGTGCGTGCTGCCACAGACATCGAATTTGGAAAATACGTTGCGCTGTCAGGTGGCATTAACAAAGTTCTGCACATACGAGAACCTACCCCGATTGACCAACAGCCCACGATCCGCATGAACCGGGACACCCTTTATAGCATGGCAGTCATTGACATCACCGAAGGAGCAACCCTTACCTTGCCGGATGGAGGGGACCGCTACATCTCGGCACAAATCGTCAACCAGGATCACTATATGAACAAGGTGTTCCTAGGCGCAGGAACGTATGAGTTGGACACAGGCACGTTCGACACACCTTTCGTTGTGATGATTGCCCGGCTTTTAGTGGACGCCAGCGACCCCGACGACATCGCGCAAGTTTCTGCGCTACAAGACAAGATCATTCTAGAAGCCAAGTCTGAAACCCCCTTTATTGTGCCAAATTACGACGAGGAAAGCTTTGATGGCGTTTTGCAAGCTGCGCTATCACTTAGCCGGTTTATTCCTGATAGCCGGGACACGTTTGGCGCCAAAGGCGAAGTGGACCCGATCCGCCACTTTTTGGGAGCCGCCTTCGGCTGGGGCGGGTTGCCGGAGGAATCCGCCTTTTACCTGTCAATTGACCCCAATCGCCCTATTGGAGAATATGAAATCAATGTCCCGGCCTCAGTCCCAGTGGACGCCTTTTGGTCCGTTAGCGTCTACAATGCAGATGGCTTTTTTGAGGAAAACGAGATCGGTGTATACAATGTGAATTCTGTTTCGGGCACCGAGAACGACGATGGCAGCATGACCGTTCATCTTGGCGGATGCGATGACGGACGGATAAACTGTATCTCGCTTACAGATGGATGGAACTATGCGGTGCGCCTATACCAACCTGGCCCGGAAATCCTCGATGGAACATGGGCCTTCCCTGAGGCGGTTCCGGTGTCCATGGACTGAAAGCAAAGGCCTGATGCAAAAAACTGCTATGTAAAAAGGCCGCCCCTTGTGGGACGGCCTTCTTTAGTCTCACCGATGTGCCGGGCTGAAGCCCGGCCTATCGATTATTCTACGATCTTCGACACAACGCCGGCGCCAACGGTGCGG
>NZ_LGXZ01000017.1 GCF_001238295.1 Ruegeria sp. 6PALISEP08 | reverse complement strand
ATCGTCAATGGCTTGTTCCTGAAAATGGGCAGTCTGACGAATAGCGGCACCAATCACGGCATCATTGCGATGGGTTACCCAGTATCCTCCCTCCACGCCGCGTGACATGACAAGATCCGAGTTCTGCACCAAAGGCTCTGAATATGCACTTGGTGTTGCCGTAACCTGCCGTTTCCCCACATGGCGCAGCAGAAGATTAGCGCGAGTCTGGGCAAAGATCTCATAAGTGTCACGCACAATGTCAGGCACATCAAGCGCATCCAGAGATTTGACCTGAAAGTCTTGCGACGCCTCGATGATGATGTAATCCGGCCGATAGTTTGAATTTGCCACGAGATCGGTCAGAACTTTGACGTCCTCACCTTCGATATCGAGCGACAGGAGGCCAAATTCCTGACCGATGCCATGCTCTTTCAACAGTTCAGGAAGACAACGCACATTGACCTGAACCGCACCCCTTGTTTCGCCCCAAGAGGCTGCGGCGGCGGGATCAAGTGAGGACACATCATCGTTTACGCCAATGGTAAACTCCGCGCTGCCATTATAATCGGACACAGCCGTGCCCACGATTATACAGTTCAGGCCATTAAATTCGGCCTGAATATTGGATAACAGCACCGGGTTGGCTTCAACCAACAGTCCGCGCCAGCCAAAATGTGCCATCAGGTCATATGAGTTGGAGCGGTCTCGACCACGGGCTCCAACATCCACCACCACCGGATCGGCAACACTATGACACGCCCACTCTTTCAGAAGCAGAGCTATTTCACCGAACTGGTCATGCGCGTTGATGAATGGGGCCGACGTTGAAAGAGCACGTTGCGCATATTCGTCCGAGGCAACAAAACGCTCGATCATCGCAGAGGCGTCTGCTTCTCCCGAAAGGAGAGATCTTACATGGCTGTCGATTTCTTCGGATGTCGGCGTTCGCCCAAGCAGCTGTTCATAGAGACTGGTTACGAAAGCAGGCGGGCTGTAGCTGAGAGACTTATTTGCATTGCGTCGAAACATATTTTCAGAAGCTTTCAATTCTAGGCAATTCCACGGGCAGCTTGAGCCAGGCGGCCTCGCACCAGTTTGTAGGTTTTATCATAGTCGAAGGTTTGCGCGCGCGCTCTAGCGGCCTCTACGACTTCTTCTAACGCACCGCTTTTAGCATCGGCCACGAAACGGCGGAAGGCGACATCTAGTGATGTGCTGCTATAAGGGTCGAAGTAATAACCGGTATCACCCAGCACCTCGGGCAAGGATGTCGACACGGTAGACAGGACCGGAAGATCAAAGCCCATGGCTTCAAGGGCAGGCAGGCCGAACCCTTCAAAAAGAGAAGGGTAAAGTAACGCAGAAGCCCCGACCAGAAGCGCGTTCTTCTGTGCCTCGCTGACGTAGTCCATATAAACAATCCGCCCGGATTGAACAGCATCCTCAAGACCCCAGTGCTTGATCTGGGATTGAAGATCTGGCCCCCATCCCTGTCGACCGGCGAATACGACACGGTACGTATCCAACACATCGGAATGCGTAGAGAGCCATTCCAGTACCAGTCCAATATTCTTGCGCGGTTCGATCGTCCCAAGCATCAATAAAAACGGTTCCACCTCGGCTTCACCCAGCAGACTACGGGCAGCCCTGTATGCTATTTCGTCTGTACTGTGCCCCAACAGACAAACCGTAATATCGTCACGCGGTACATCGAAAACCCAATTCAAGTCACGAGCAGTTGCCTCGGAAATGCAGAACATGTGATCACAGATGCTTACCTGCTGGGAAATCCCCTTCGAATGGTATTCCACCGTATGCGAAGTATGACATTCCGGCGTCAGAAGAGGCGAGAAATCGTAAAACATCATCGCCTCCCAATCGAATAGCTTCTCAAGTGGTCGCGCATTCAGAAAAAGCCCGACGGTGCCATCAAAACGTCCCTGACCGCGCAGGATATCCTTGATTTTTTTTGCTTTGGGCAATCTGGGAACGGCCGCCTGAAGCGACTTGCCGCTGCGTTCCGCTATGCATTGATCCACAAGCGCCCGCGGGATCACGTGATCCACAGCGAGGATATGTACCTCTGCATCAGGGTCGGCGACAGCGCGGCGAACAATTTCATAGGTAACGTTTGAAATACCCGTATATTGAACTTCCCAGAGTGGGCTGGCGTCGATCACCCAGGGAACGCGGTGGCCGGTCATGCCAGAACCTCCTTTGCTAGCCTATGGAAGTCCGCTTCGAAACGGGCCTGCCCGAACCTAGAATCGATCGCATGTCGACCTTTCCGCGCAAGTTCCTGGCGTGCATTGCCATCCAAGGATAAAGCCTCACCGATAGCTGAAGAAATGGCTTCCGGTGTCGCGGGAAAATGAGTGAAACGCGCATGTTCAGAGAACGCATTGATTGAACTATCTGCCGTTTCAGGCGCGCATTCGATCCAGATCGCATCGTCTGGGCCAAGATAACTGGCCATGGCGGTATTCCTGGTGGTTATAACGGGGATGTCCTGCAACGCTGTTTCAACCAATGGCAGGTTAAGCCCTTCTGCAGATGGCGCTCCCACGTGGAAATCAGAATGCGCGCGAAGGGCAGCCATGGATTGGTCGTCCAGATGTCCGGCACAAAATAGCACGGCATCGCTTGTTTCGCGGAAAGAATATACCTTATTCAGGATCTCGTTGATGTTACAAATTGTCGTCGCCTTGCCATCAATTACGAGTTTGACCACCAGCAAAAAGTCATGCCCTGCAGCACGCGCCTGCAATACACCTTCCAGCAGTTTGTCGATGCGCTTACGCTTGTCGAAGGGGTTGAGCACTGCAAGCAGTACAGGTTCGGAACGCCCCTGTATCGCATCCCCAAAGGTGGTGACCTTCGATGGGTCGCTTGTATCTTTGCCGGCAAGGAACACGGCGGGCATAGCCATAACTTCCGCATCATCTCCAGGTTCCGTCGGTTTTATCGGAGGTGGTAAGGTTATCGCCTGAGACAGACCCGCGGCATGAAGGTTATCGCGCGTGAAATCAGTCCAGCACAGAATGCGGTCCGCCCGCTTCAGAACTGCAAGTTGATCATAAAAAGGTGAAATATCCGGTGTTCCACGAAAGAACTCGGGGAATTCCCAGCCGCAAACAAACAGATTTGGAAGATTGTAAAAGGGCCGTAAATGCTCAACTGGTTTGACGGCAATATGCAGGTCTTGCGGTGTGATGTTCATGATTTCTCGCGCAATCGGGGCCTGATAAATCTCTGGGCGCGCAATATTCTTCGAAGAATACCCAGCCTGTACCAGCCCTTCTTCATAGAGACCAGCAATGAGTTTCCATGAATAGTGCGCCTGCCCCAGGGTCAGTACATGAGCCTGAAAAGGCAGACGCTCTTCGTCCAACAAAGAGCTCAGAAATACCGTAGCGGATTGTCCTTCAGGAGTGTTTGGCAGCAAGTTCAGGTGCCTCTCTTGGTCGAATCGTCAGCTTTGGCGACAAGTTCTTCGATTGTCATGACATGCGCAGGTAAATCAGTCGAGCGCGGTCTGTGAGGATCAAAAACAAGAATATTTTCCTCAGGTTCAGGCACTGTGCCCAGATGCTGGTTCGCAGGCCAAGGCAACATCAGATAATCCGGGCTGCTCATCCACTGTCGGAACAGACGCCGAGGGGTTCCATCACCATCAACGATCCATTTTCGGAACATTCCACGCGGTTTACCATTTGTGTGGAACAGTAACCTCCGCAAAGCACGCTTTGGACGGCCACTCACGGGCCGGAACAGCAGACGTTCCAGAATACTACGCTTGGATTGATTTAGGAGTTCCTTCAGTACCTTTTGCTGTTCCTGGGCTTTGCGGCGCAGGGCCGGCAATTCCGCGGCCAAAGGTGCGACCTGCTTCAACTCTTTTCTCAGTGCAGTGATGGCCTTATCCTGGTTGGCCAGCACCTGATGAATATCAGACATGCGCGCTGAAAGGGCCGCATCAAACCGGTGTAAGCCATGGTGAAGGTCCATCCCAAGCTGGAGTGCAAAAGCCTTATCCAAATCGCCGATCTTTGGACCATCGACCTGTGCCACCACTGCATAGTCCAGCGAAACATCTGTCAAAAGACTGATCAGATGGGCAGCCGTTTCGTCTTTTGGCTCACTGCCCTGAAGCCGAAGAACCACATTACGAGAGAATCCGGCGTGCTCAGTGAGAAAACTGGTCAAGATTGGGGGCAGCGGCCGTACATGAGTGGGATCGAGATGGAAGTTTACCAGGCCAACAAGCGGGTTTTCCGGATTGGGCGTTTCCAGAATTAAAAGCCCCCCCGGACGTAAGACACGGCGTGCTTCTTCTACCAGCTCGCGCACTTCATCAAACGGCAAATGTTCAATCAGATGAAAAGCTGAAACGAGCGCAAGCGTGTTATCTGGAAGCGCCCGTATTGCTGTCAACGCCTCCATGCTTTCAACGGCCAACCCCTTGTCGCGGGCAACATCCAGCATGGCCTTGTCGATATCAACGCCACGCGCACTAAGGCCGGCTTCCTCCAGGA
This sequence comes from Ruegeria sp. 6PALISEP08, assembly GCF_001238295.1. Taxonomy (GTDB): domain Bacteria; phylum Pseudomonadota; class Alphaproteobacteria; order Rhodobacterales; family Rhodobacteraceae; genus Ruegeria. The sequence continues at coordinate 94,394 of NZ_LGXZ01000017.1, read as the reverse complement.
TTTCAAGCCATTCACCTCGACCACACCCCAGGTCAAGCGCCTGTGCGCCCCCCTCCTGACAGGCAAGCGGAGTCAAAAACGGTTGATACACCCGCAAACGGCTCAAAATATGAGAAGGATCGCCACGAAACTGCGCTTCCAGATCGCGATAGAAGGTGTCCGTCATACTTCCATACTTTCGTCGTTCACTTAGCTTTGTCGAAGATGATTGGCCCTGCTTCAACAGCCCAATCCAATTGTTAGTGCATGATCAGCCGGAGTTCATCCCGGTTCTCATCCAGATTTCGTTCCACTATATTGGCTCTTCCCGCTCAGGACTAAGGCGGTGCAGCTCTGAACAGAGGTTGAGCACTCACACGCCATGGAACGGGCCGGGAACCGATGAGCCCCACAGTATAGCGAAGGCTACAACCTAGGCGCATCCGCTCATAGCTCAAACCGAAAATGGTGCCAGGGTGGTTGGTTCAGGTTACTCATTCAGCATCCATCTCAGCGTCTCTTCCAAGCTGTGACGAACGCCCACCGGGATCAGACTTTCCAGATGCGATGGATCGCCCATCAGAATTTTTATTTCCTGAGCACGCGCAAAGGAAGGGTTGGATACCACTTCGATCTCATGGCCGGTGATGGTTCGGCACATGTTCAGGATCTCTCCTAGCGCCGTTGCCTTGCCCGAGCAGATATTCACGGTCTCACCCCGAGGCGCGTTTTCAAGCAATAACCTGTATATCCGCGCCACGTCGCGCACATCCGAAAAGTCCCGGGCAACATCCAGATTACCCAGTTCCAACTGCGGCAGCTTTTGACTAAAATGAGAAACGATCTTGGGCACAAGGAATTTAGGATCCTGCCCGTGGCCCGTATAATTGAATGGCCGCGCGATCACGATAGGCAGGCAGTCATCAAACAGCCGGGCCATGTGCTCCATGGCAAGCTTTGAAACCGCATAATCATTAACCGGCGCCGGGCGGGCAGTTTCCGGGATGGATGACTCTGTGGCGTTGCCATAAATATTTGCGCTACTGGCCAGAACAACGGCCTTGCTTCCGTGCCCGGTGTTGGCAAGTACTTCAAGCAAGCAACGCGTTCCCATCAGATTGACCTGATAAAAGCTCTCTGCTGTCCCATGCGCCACAAAGGCGACCCCCGCCAAATGCAGCACCGCGTCCGGCGCGACATTTGTGATAACCTGCTCGAGGCTGCGAGCGTCGGTCAAATCCGCTTCTAGGTAATTGGGATCGGGTTCAGGAGCCGGGTGTGTCCCGGTCCCCCAAACATCCCATCCCGCCCTTTCAAGCTCTTTTGCGGCGTAGTGTCCGGTAAACCCGTAACGCCCGGTTATCAGAACTCGCGGAGCGGACATTAGAAGGACACGCCTTTCTCGTTGCGCGCAAGATCTGCTTCGACCATCATTTGGCAAAGATCTTCCAGAGACGTTGTCGCTTCCCAACCAAGCTCCTGCTTTGCCTTGTTTGCGTCACCAATCAGCAAATCAACTTCGGCAGGCCGATAGAATTTGGGGCTGATCCGTACAAGAACACGATTACTTTCGGTGTCCACGGCCACTTCCTTCTCTCCTTCACCTTCGAAACGCAACTGGATCCCCGCACTCTTGAATGCCATGGAGACAAAATCCCGTACGGTCTCGGTGCGACCGGTTGCCAGCACAAACGTGTCAGGTTCATCGGCTTGCAGCATACGCCACATGCCGTCCACGTAATCCCGGGCAAAACCCCAGTCGCGTTTCGCGTCGAGGTTGCCCAGCTCAAGGCAGTCAAGCTGGCCCAATTTGATTTTGGCAACTGCATCAGTGATCTTCCGGGTCACAAACTCCAGCCCCCGCAAAGGGCTCTCGTGGTTGAAGAGAATGCCCGAGCTGCCAAACATATCGTAGCTTTCGCGATAGTTTATGGTCATCCAATGAGCATAAAGCTTGGCGACACCATAAGGGCTGCGCGGCCAGAACGGGGTCGTCTCGCGCTGTGGCACTTCCTGAACCTTGCCGAACATTTCGGACGTGGATGCCTGATAGAACCGGATATTGGGGTTCACGATTCTGATGGCTTCGAGCAGATGCAACGCACCAATGCCGGTAATCTGCGCGGTCGTGTGCGGCTGTTCGAACGAGACGCCCACAAAACTTTGAGCAGCCAGGTTATAGATTTCCTCCGGCTCTACCCGCTGAATAAGCCGGATCATCGTCCCCATGTCGGTCAGATCGAGTTCTGACAGAACCAAATTGGGGTGATTGCGAATTCCCAAATCTTCAATGCGCCAAAAATTCGTGGAAACAACCCGGCGGAAGGTGCCAACGACCTTGTATCCTTTGTCCAGCAACAGCTGTGCGAGATAGGCACCATCCTGCCCAGTAATACCTGTGACGATCGCAGTTTTTGTCACTTCTAATCCCTTTCTGTTTTGTCGATTACCCGTCGGGTGAGACACCTCGACACGAGCAATACTCTTTTTTCTCAACTGCGCCATATGTACATGGCGTTTGTGGTATGATTTCGCTCACTCTTGCTGCTGAACAAGCTGTCTGCAAAGTCCTGGATTGGCGGTTGAATGTTCTGTTCCGAGCATTGAATGCTGAACACAAGCGTTTGATCACAGGTTGTAGTGCCGAAACTCCTGAAATTCTCAAGTACGTATTGAATTATTTGGGTGCGTACATAGCCTGTCCCATATCCTGAGCCACATCGGTCCAACTGCGCAAATGCGCGGTTTGTATTTTGTCTTCCAAGGTTGCACGGCGAGAAGGATCGTTGAGCCTTAAAACAGCTTCTGCAATGCTTTCGATACTCATTGCATCACAGTATTCAACCAGATCCATTCCAACTTCGACAAGCGAACTGTTCTGGGCGACAACCCCCGTCTTTTTATAAGCTAACGCCTCGCCCACAGGCAGACCCCAGCCCTCGTAAATACTGGGCATCAATATGAACTGGCAATTCTTGTAAAGGGCGCGAAGCTCTTCATCTGTCGGGCTCTCAACGATGTTTACATAACCATATACATTGCCAGTCCCCTTCATCAGAAGGTCAAACTCCGCCGTCAACCACCCCCTGCGACCAGCGAATACCAGCTTTGGTATATCAAGATGGCCCTGATCCACCAGATATTTCCATGCCATCGCCGTGCGCCATACATTCTTGCGTGGTTCGATTGTGCCAACACATAGGGCGTAGGGTTCCCCGGTAACTTTCCGCAGTTCGGCACTCAGTTGGCTGGTGTCCTTGAGGTGCGGATATGCGTCAAACGAAATCCGGGACGACACGGGCCCCTGCGTCTGGGTTTCCTCTTCTGCTGCCTCGGTTTTGGACAGCCCAGCCTGCGCCAAAGGAACAGTCGTTGCTGTATGCTGGATATTATGTGCCTGGAAAAAGTGCAAAAGATCGCATCGGGTGGCTTCGGAGATCGTCATGTAGCGGCTCGTATATTCCTGAGAGGTCAAAAGCCAGTCATAGAATATGTAAGGCATGGTCCCAGCCGTAAGCTCCGGGGTCACGATTGGAACCAGGTCATAGACAAGCGTATGCACTTCCATCCCATGCGTCCTGGCCATGCGGAATCCTTGACTCTGGTGCGCCTGCCAGCTGCTGTCCAGAAGAACAAGATGGTCCCCCTCTGTGGCCAATTCGAATAAAGGCAGCTCTGTGCGGCGGGACCCTGAGATGCTTTTGGGTGTTTTCTTCCATCGGGCTGTACGCCACGATTTTGATGACATATCCTTTTTTCGAAAGGGAGCTTCCCTCCGAAGCAAGCTCAGCACATCCAGCTTGGTACGGTGAAAGAAATACTTGGCAGGACTATTTCTGTATCTATCCAGCACTGGAAGATTCGAGTGTGCCGCCTTCCAAGGATGGAAGAGTTGTCTCAGTTTCACCGGTGAGGCGAGTGTATCCTGCCCTATCTCGCTCAGACGCACGCAGCGTTGAACCCCGGACCGCGGATCACACCAACTTAGGTAAATTAGCTTAGGATCACTGAGTTGGGCAAACTCAGTGATCAATTCTACTATAACGCGTTGAATGCCAGAGTAGCGGTCAATTTTTTTGATATAAGTGATCAACCCAGAGATATCGAAAAAAACTCTGTTGCCATCTGTGTTAAACATAGGGGTATTCATAGTTACTCTCCACGCATTCAGCCAGATGAAATGGCTTCATCTTGATGGATAGCCTCGCAGCTTTTCCAAGGTGTATTGGGTTTAACAACTTTGCGCGCCCGCGACTAACACCTCACGAACAAGCGCAATCTGGCCCGAACTCCGGATTTCATGGTGTCGATGTGGCTGCCCTGACCGACCGCATATGGAGGTGAGCAACAGCATTGGCGATTTCAGTATCCCAGTTTTTGCAATACCTCTCGCAAATCCGCAGCAACATCTGTCCAGGTGCGAAGTTGCGGCTTGCGCGCGGCAATGCGTGCACGCAGCTGCCCGGTGAAATCCGGATCCGACAGCAACCTTGTGATGTGATCTGCAAGCTGATCAGCTCGATCCGGATCGAAATAGATACCAAGGTCTCCGCATACCTCTTTCAGAGCCACCGCAGTAGAGCAGAGCGCTGGTGTGCCTAACCACAAAGCTTCGCCCGCAGGCAGCCCCCAGCCCTCCATTCGGCTGGGCAAGATAAGCGCCAGCGCATTCTTGTAGAGATTTACCAAATCCGTCTGGTTGGGGTTTTCGCGAAAGACCACATGCTCGCGGATTGTGCTGCATTCGTCCGACTGCAGATAGGCGGTGGTCTTGTGGCGCAACGCCCCCGCCAGAACCAGCGTGGGAACGTCTTTCCCATCCCGCTTCAGAAGGCGCATCGCCTCGAAGACCACATCCAGATTCTTACGGCCCAGCATTGACCCAACGGTAAGAATATACGGCTGTTCAGGCGCGTCCTGCTCAGCCTGCTCGGTTCCCTCTGGACATTCATGCACAAGAGGTACGGCAAAGACTTCTGGCGCTTCGGGTAGAATACCTTTTTTGGAAAAATCCAAAATCTCTTGCCGTGTGAATTCGGAATTGGCCAACAACGCCTTGGCCCGAGATACCAGCAGCTGGTTGTCCCCGATGAAATTGCGCGGGAAGCTTGCAAGCTGGTGTTCGAAATCGTGCATAGGGATCATGTCATGCAACAATGGTATGATATCGCAAGACACTCCCTTACGATCCAGAGCGCATAGGATTTCAACTATCAGCTTGGGCCGCCCGCAACTCACCAGGGTTTTGCCGGCCATGTTAATGGGCGTCATGCCAGGCGCTATTGCGTCCCAGGCTTTGCGATTCCTGCGCTGGACGAACGGACGAACGACAGCAAGCACCAAATCCCGCAACAGGGATTTGGTGTGATGGTAACTACGCACACGCAGTTGCCGGATTCCGACCGGAACGTTCAGATCCACCCCACCGTCTGCCCGCAGACTCGGGTATATCTCCAGCAGTTCGTCATGACCTTGTGAGAAAACGGCGAACCTGACAGAGGTATCTTGTTTCTTCAGTTCCGCGCCGATCTCGGCAACAACCTTGGCAATCCCATAGTAGCGCAACTTGCCGGTCGAAGCCAAAAGAACCTCTGTAAGGTCATAGACAACCTGCCGCTTTTCAGCTGCATTGAGTTCTTTCACCATTCCCGGTTCCGTTCAGTCATCTGGTCAGTTAAAGCTGTCTCCCCGGATCATTCTAAGTCCGGGAATAGACATCCTCATAACGGATGATGTCATCCTCGCCCAGATAGCTTCCGGTTTGCACTTCGATCAGCACCATGGGCACTTTTCCGGGGTTTTCCATGCGGTGCACGGCACCAAGCGGGATGTATACAGACTGGTTTTCAGTCACCAGTTTAACGTCGTCGTCGACCGTGACCTTCGCAGTCCCCTCGACCACGATCCAATGTTCGGAGCGGTGGTGATGGCTTTGCAGGGACAATGCCGCGCCGGGGTGGACATGGATGCGTTTGACCTGAAAGCGCCCGCCAACGACCAGACTTTCAAACCAGCCCCACGGGCGGAAATCTTTTGGAAATATGGTGGCCTGGTTTGCGCCTTTGGCCTTGAGCGCTTCGACGGCCTTCTTCACGTCCTGCGCGCGGGATTTATCCGCTACCAGAACCGCATCAGGCATTGCGACAGTGATGACGTCCTTCAGGCCGATGCCCACCACTTGCAGATTGTCCGCCTCTGAACGCAAAAGCGTGTCACTGCACTCAATTGCCGTAACGCTGCCTGTCGCCACAACCCCGTTTTCATCCGGACCCGCCTCACGCCAGACCGAGTCCCAATCCCCCAAGTCAGACCAGCCGGCGGAAAACGGCACGACGCTCAGGTTGTCAGCTTTTTCCATCACGGCATAGTCGATCGAGATATCCTCGGCCTGCCTCCAGGCCTCCGGGTCCAGCCGCAGGAAACCCAGATCGGCCTTGGCCGCTTCGCAAGCTGCCTTGACCGGGGTCATCAGCGCTGGCGCGTGGGTTTCAAAGGCGGCGATGATATCGCTGGCCCGGAACAGGAAGATACCGCCATTCCACAGATGTTTGCCATCGGCCACCATCGCCGTGGCAGTATCTACATCGGGTTTCTCGACAAAGCTGTCGAGCTTGACGGGTGTGCTGCCTTCAGGCGCCGCCGCCAGCTTGAGATACCCATAGCCGGTCTCAGGCCGGTCCGGTGTAATTCCAAAGGTCACCAATTGCCCGGCCTGGGCCGCTGACACGCCCGCAACCACAGCGGCGCGGAACGCGTCTGCATCTGGCACAACATGATCGGACGGTGCGACCAGCAGCAAGGCCTCAGGGTCGGACGCAGCCACATGCAAGGCTGCAGCCAGAACCGCGGGCGCGGTATTGCGCCCTTCGGGCTCAATCAGAATCGCACCTGGATCAATGCCCGCTGCCTGCAGCTGTTCGGTCACGATAAACCGGAAATCAGACCCGGTCACCACCACGGGCGCAGCATAACTCTCGCCGGACAGACGCCTGGCCGAAGCCTGAAACAGGGTCTCTTCCCCGGCAATGGCGGCAAACTGCTTTGGATAGGATTTCCGAGACAGCGGCCAAAGACGAGTGCCGGAACCGCCGCAGAGAAGAACAGGAGTGATGGACACGATCAAACAACCTTTGCCAGTAAATAGAGGCTCTCTACTCTCAACTTAACAGCAGTTTTTCAAGGTGGTTCTTTTATCGTGGGATCAGTTTTCTGCAATAAACCGATAAACGCAGGTTCCGTTGTGGGATCTGTTGCAAACTTTTGACCCTTGACCTTCATGGCGTTAGCGCCTGTGTGGCGAACGGCATTATACAGTTGAAGGTTGGCCTATGATTTCTTTCAAAGGTGCGCAATATCCGAAGGATGTGATCCTATTCGCGGTCTTCTTCCACGTTCGATATGGTGTTTCATATCGTGACCTGGAAGAAATCATGGGTGAGCGCGGTGTTTCGGTGGATCACACTACGCTGAACCGCTGGGTGACAAGATACTCTAGCACGATTGCTGAGGCCGCGCGTCGCCGCAGATAATCTTGCGACCGTTCTTGGAGAATGGACGAGACCTACATCAAGGTGAAAGGCGCGTGGGTTTATCTCTATCGAGCTGTGGACAAGCACGGTAAAACGATTGATTTCAAGCTTTCGCAGCGCTGAAACAAACCCGCCACCAAATTCTTTGCCCGAATGCTGGAGGTCAACGGCCCTCTGAAAAAGAATGTCATCGACAAAAGCGGGGCGAACACGGCCGGCATCAAGGCCATAAACAAGATGCCGAAAGGCTTTGGTTGCCCAGTCCCAATTGAAATAGTCAGGCGGAAATACTTGAACAGCATTGTGAAACAGGATCACCGTTTTATCAAAAGACGCACGCGGCCAATGCTGGGGTTCAAGACCTTCGCTTCAGCGGCGGCAACGCTCGACGGAATTGAAGTGGCGCACATGATCCGCAAAGGTCAAATCACACTCGGACTCAGTCCGTTGCGCCAGTTCGCGGAACTTGCCTCTTAAACCTGCTGCTACAGCGCGTTCTCTTCTTCCAACTGAAACTTCGCAACAGAACCGACATCATCATGTTCTGGAGTAATAAGAGACCAGAAATCCATTTACGCGCAAAACTTGATATTTTTGCTCGTTACTTTCAGCATATCTTCAAATTACGACCATACGCGATAAGTATCCCTTATCAGGTGTGATTGATTTCCCGCGGAAACGCGCGCAGAATGGCTGCCATGACAGCCCCTGCACCCTATCTGCCCAGCCCCTCCCCTGCCCTGTCTCAGGCCGATCAGGAGGCGCTGACCGATCTTTATGTCCGAGGCACCCCGGCCAACACGCTGCGCGCTTACGAACGTGACCTGCTTTACATCACCGCCTGGGCCGATGCGGCCTTCAAGAAATCCTTGGAATGGCCGGAGCGCCAAGACATTGCCCTCGCCTTCATCCTCGATCATGCGCGGGATCTGAACGATGCACCACCAGAAGATCGTGCTCGGCAGGCGGCTGAATCTCTGATTGAACAAGGGTTGCGCAAGTCCCTCACCTGCCCTGCCCCGTCGACGCTGGACCGGCGCGTCGCCTCCTGGCTGGCCTTTCACCGGATGAAGAACCTCGCCAGCCCGTTTGACGCCCCACAGGTGAAGCAGGCCCGGGCCAAAGCCCGTCGCGCCGCCGCCCGGCCCCTTGCCCCAAAATCGCAACACCCGATCACCCGCGACGTGCTCGAACAGCTGCTGGCCACCTGCCGCGGGAGCCGTCGGGACTGCCGCGACCGGGCGTTGCTGATGCTGGGTTGGGCCTCCGGTGGCCGCCGCCGGTCGGAACTGACCGGACTGAGGCGCGAAGATGTGTCGTGTAAGGAATTCGACGACAAGGGCTTCGTCTGGCTGTCCCTGCTGGAGACCAAGACCACCCAAAAGGGTGAGACTCCGCGGCTGGTGCTCAAGGGTCGCGCAGCGCAGGCGCTGGTGCATTGGATCGAGGTGGGTCGCATCGAGAATGGTCCCCTTTTCCGGCCGATCTCCAAGGCCGACCGAGTATTGAAACGCCGCCTCAGCCCGGATGCCATTGCGCAGATCGTCAAGCACCGGCTGAAACTGGCCGGGCTGCCCAAAAACTTTGCCTCACCCCACGGTTTGCGCTCCGGTTTTCTAACCCAGGCCGCCCTCGATGGCGCCCCAATCCAGGCTGCCATGCGCCTCTCCCTGCACCGCTCCATGGCACAGGCGCAAAAATACTATGACGATGTGGACATTGCAGAGAACCCGGCGGCAGACTTGTTGGGGTGAAAGAAGGAGCGGTTTCGCGCGCGAAACATCAGGTGTCGCGCGCGTGCAGCCAGGTTTTCAGCTCCGCAAGAAATGCCTCAGACAGTCCCTGGCCGGACAGGGTGACCTGTGCGCCGTTTCGACTCTGTTTCAATTGAATGCTGCCAAATGTCTCTTTCGGGGGTGTCTTGGCAACAGGTGGCTTTCCCCCTTTCGACCCCAAGTTGTTTAATACACGTATCAGAGCTGAAATTTCAGCTTCCCCGCTCTGAGGCTCGGCCTTCAGCAGAGCCTTGGCGATTAAAGAAGCTGCTTTAGCCTCCTCTTTCACGATCTTCGCAATCGACAGCCCCAGCCGCTCAGGAATAACCGAAGCAAACTGCAGATGGTCATCCAGCGCGTGATAGATCGTAACGAACGATCCGATCTTGGATCGTTTAGCCCGGCTGGCTGAAGCGAACAGCCCGCGCAAGGCAGCGGCCTCGTCCGGATAAACCCCCTGCTCGGCGGCCCGCGCCACGATCCGGGCGCGTTCATAGTAGCTCAGCCCGACACGGATTTCGTTTTCCTCGACCATGGCCACATACGCGTCCGACGCGCTCTGCGGCTGTCTGAGGAACGCGCGAACGGTTGCGAAGCGCGCCTCACCCGTCTCCTGCACCAGCGCCCGCAGCGCAGTCATGCGCCGCCAGCCCGAGATCAGGCCATACCGCCCTTCGGTCAATTCCACGACCTCGATCGGTGTTTGCTGCCCGCGTGCCTTCAGGCTTTCCTTCAGCGCCTCCATATCCACGTCATCAGCCGCCATCCGGTCGCGCACCAGATAGGTTTCTTCGATGGCATCCAGCGGCAGATCCTGCACCAGGCGACCTTCGGCCCGAGCGGCACGCAATTCTCCGGACAACTCCTCTAGCGCAGCCTGGGCCGCCGTGGCCCCGGCCACCTGTGCAACCGGCGGCGCGGCGCGGGGTGCCTCTGCAGGGAACATGGATGTCAGACCGGGGGCAGGGCGATTGTCTTCCAGATAATCCGGCCGGGCTGGGGTCAGTCGTTTGCGTTTCGCCATTACTTTCTCCTTCTTCGGCGCGGGTCAGACTCTGTATCGAGGCACGGCAGACGTGTTTCGCGCGCGAAACATCGCGCTCAGAGCGGCAATTCCGGTGTTCCCGCCTCTTCGGCCTGCTGGGCCCGCTCTTCACCCCGCCAGACGCCGATCAGCAGCTTCTTGAACGAAGCATAGGTGGCATCAAAGGTTTCCCGCCCGCGCACATAGGTCTCTCGGTTGAAATCGCGGTAATCCGCCTCGTAGATGCCGTTGACCTGTTCTCCGGCTTGTCCGATCAGCGCCGTGTATCCCTGCCAATGCGGCGACAGGGTGCGGCCCAGATAGGCCTGCATCAGTCCGGCCAGCTCGGCCTGCTGGCTGCCGTCATAGCGGGTGATAACCGTGCGCACCGCATCCCATTGAAAGGCCATCTCGGGCCGCCCTAATGCGCGGGCCGCCATGTTCTCTCCGTCTTCGATGGATTGGAAGGTGGAATGCAGCATGTCAAAGAACCGGCCGGTGGAGTCGAACTCCAGAAACGATGCCCCCATGGGCACCAGCAGAATATCCGAGGCCGAAAGCCCATTGATCGTCAGATAGCCGAGGGCAGGGGGGGTATCGATGAAGATGATGTCATATTCGTCCAGCACCCCATCCTCGTCCAGCGTGTCGGTCAGCGCATCCCACAGCTTCCAGCTGCGGCCCTGCATCCGCCAGACGGGGATCTGGAACTCGGCCCAATAGAGGTTCAACTGAGCGCCAATCAGATCAATATTCGGCCAGTGGGTAGCCTGGATCAGATCGCTGCTACGGACCTTCAGCGCCTCGGACAGGGTGTCATCAATCGGGTGCGGGGCCTCACCCCGGTCAAGACGTCCTTGATTGTCGCGGCGCAGATGGGTGGCGTAATGGCGAGCCAGCAAGGGGAACACCGTCTGCCATTCATCGCTGACCTTGCCGCCGAAGATCGAAGTCATCGAGCCCTGGCTGTCCAGATCAATGACCAGCACCTTGTAGCCATCCAAAGCGGCGGACATGGCAAGATGCGCGCAGGTCGAGGTCTTGCCAACACCGCCCTTGAAATTGGCCACCGAGACAATCTTGGCTGGCAACCCTTCAGGACGGTAGGGGCGGTATTCTTTTGCTTTGGATCCTTCCGAGGCAAAGTGTGTGCGCAGCCGCAGAACCTCATCCAACGTGAACCACTTGGCGCCGCCTTCCGTCTCGGACTGTCCTTGTGGCAAATCCGGGTTACCCTTCAACACCCGCCGAAAATGGGCCGGTGCAACAGGGATCAGATATTTGGTGATCTCCCAGGTTGAAAACAGGCGCAGCATTTTCTGGCCACCTTCTTCCAGACCCCGGTTCGCCAGATCTGCCCGCCCTCGGGCGCAGGCATCCGAAATCTGCGAAAATTCATCGGTTCCGGTTGGCTCACCCAGCTCTGCATAGGCCAGGTCAGGATCAATATTGAAATAGGGAGGAAGCCCTTCGGACGGTGCTACTCGCATTGAAAATCTGCCCATGTGCTATGTTTTGATCAATATACCACAAAATGAAGCATATGGAAGCATTGTGAGCATAAAATCGAATTTTCTAAGCAAAAATAAGGGGTAAAATTTCTTTGAACGGTGTGTTTTGGGCGTGAGGTGAAAAAATATCCAGTTAGAATTCTGTTATCTTATTAGTTACGGTGGAAATCAGTTCCATGTAAGTATAAGAAAAAAAAGAGCTTTTAGTCACTTTTGAACTTAATGGTGAATCTGATCCCACGATAGGGTGACTCTGAACCCACGTTGCAGTGACTCTGAACCCACGTTCCGGCGGCTTTACGCCCCCTGTGGATAACTCTACGGTAAGCGTCAATAAAACCACGAACAAAGATTCGGGCAGGACATATGGGCAGGGCAGTATGAGCGGGTCGGGGGCGTTGTTGCCTGACCGGCACCCAACGGGCGATTTTTTTGTATGCGATATCTTCGATGCGCTGCCCAAGACAGATATGGGCTCGATGGAGCATCCGATGTTTTCGCTCTCGACCCGACCGGACCGGCGCATCCTTAATTACGAACATAACGGGGTCGAGATCACGGTGACGCCGTCGGTGCGCGGTTTGGCGACGATCCACGACAAGGACATCCTGATCTTTTGTATCAGCCAGCTGATGGCGGCGATCAACGCGGGACGGACTGTCAGTCAAGTGCTGCATCTTACGGCGCATGATCTGATGGTGGCCACCAATCGCGAGACCAGTGGCGACGGCTACAAGCGCCTGCGCGAGGCGTTCGAGCGGCTGGCAGGGACCCGGATCACCACCAATATCGCGACCGGCGAGAAAGAGACCACCACCGGTTTCGGTCTGATCGAAAGCTGGGAAATCGTCCGCCACACCCGGGCGGGCCGGATGGTCAGCGTCAGCGTGAAACTGTCAGACTGGCTGTTCCGCGCGGTGCTGGCGAAATCGGTACTGACGCTCAGCCGCGACTACTTCCGCCTGCGCAAACCGCTGGAGCGGCGGATCTATGAACTGGCACGCAAACATTGCGGCCGCCAGCCCGAATGGCGGATCTCGGTCGAGGTGCTGCTGAAGAAATCGGGCTCGGCTTCACCCCGGCGGGTGTTCCGCAAGATGATCCGCGACATGATCGCAGCCGATCACCTGCCCGATTACGAGATGACCGAAGAGCCTGGCGACCTGATCCGCTTCTCGCGCCGCGATCAGGTGGTCGAGGGGCCGGACAAACCAGTCCTGCCGTCAGGTGCTCTGGAAGAAGCCCGAGCAATGGCGCCGGGCCGCGATGTCTATGCGCTGGAGGCGGATTGGTTGGCCTATTGGGCCGCGTCGGGCCGCCCACAGATCAGAAACCCGCAACGGGCGTTTCTGGGCTATGTGGCCAAGAGGGTCGCCGGGCGGGACTAGGCGCTTAGCTGGAATAGGCGGGTTTTTGTTTTTGCCCGCGTGCCTTCACGGCTTTGACAGCGACAACAACGATGAGGGCCGCAATGATGAAGAGCCAGCCAAAGAGGATGTAGCTGCCCAGTGCCATAAGAATGGACGCACCGGAGAACAAAGCAATCCCAGCGGCGCACAGGCCGACAAGAATGGCTATTCCGATAACTCCGATCATGTTCTCCAAGTCCTCCAACTCTGGTCTTGGTCTGGCTAGTCCCCGAGCGGCTGTAGCTATGCCATTGGGTAGATACCCAAGATGATTCCGCGATGAAATCATGGCAAAACTTTGGACCACTAAGGGTTAAAATTTGGTTATTTTTACCTGATGGAGCTTTGCTCCACTACTCGCGCAACACTGCTTATAATTTATTGAGACATGAATATGTCTGAGCAGATAGTTCCTTAAAACTTTTGTGACAGCAATATAGAACGTCCACGCCCCCTGAAAATGTGCAAAGGTCCGCCTATGGCACCGCACTGTCAATCCGCGATCATTTGGATGAAATGGCAGACGAGCGTGCGCTTTGGCCATTGAATGATCAAAGGTTAGATGGATGACCCCGGAGGGTCACATCTTGACCAAACGCCCGCCCGCCACCTTGATCCCGGCTTTTTCAAAAACGTTGCGCGTGTCGAAGACCAGCGCCGCCTCGCGCGCAACCAGATCGTAATCCGGCGCGCTGTGGTCGGTGATTACGGCCACGGCGGCATACCGTTTCAGGTTGTCCGCCGTCAGTGGCTGCGAGGTCCGCCCCGCCAGCTGCGGGTATTCGCCGCCTTCGGGCAGGCGGGGGAAATAGGGGTCATGATACTCGACCTCGGCCCCCAGCTTCTCCAGCTCGTCCAGCAGCACCAGCGCCGGGCTGCGGCGGGTATCCTCGACATTGCGCTTATAGGCGATGCCCATCAGCAGGATGCGCTGCCCGGTCAGGGGCTGCCCGGTTTCCGCCAGCGCGGACCCGTGGCGCGCGGCCAGCTCTGTCGCCATCCGTGCCGCCAGCGTCTCTGGCACCGCGTCATTGCTGGAACGGGCCAGGTTGATCAGCGGCGTATCAGATCCTGCATCCGCGGCGCGCCAGGCCAGATAGGCCGGAGACACCGGGATGCAGGCCCCACCAATTCCGGGACCAGGATAGAAAGGCATGAAGCCAAACGGCTTGGTTGCCGCGGCCTCGATCACTTCCCAGACGTCCACGTCCATTGCTTCAAGTGCGGTCTTCAATTCGTTGACCAGCGCAATATTGACGGTGCGAAAGCTGTTTTCGACCAGTTTCACCGCCTCGGCTGTGGCGGCTGAACTGACCGGCACAGCGCTGGTGACGATGGCGCGATAGAAATCTTCGACCAGTTGCCGCGACAGCGGATCGTCGGCACCGACCACCTTGGGAATGCTGTGTGTGTCGAATTTGTCATTGCCGGGGTCTTCGCGCTCGGGCGAAAACGCCAGGAAGAAATCACTGCCCGCGCGCAGACCGCCCGCCTCGAGGATCGGCTGAACCAGTGTGGTCGTGGCGCCGGGCCAGACGCTGCTTTCCAGCACTACCATCTGACCGGGGCGCAGATGCTGTGCGATGGTTTGTGCGGCAGCCGCGACAAAACGCATGTCCGGATCCTGTGCATCGGTCAGCGGGGTTGGTACGCAGACCAGCACGATATCGGCCTCGGCCAGCGCGGCAGCGTCCTGCGTGGCGCGGAACTTGCCGCTGGCCACCGCCTGCGCGATCCGGTCCTGTGCCAGGTACGAGATGACCTGATCACCCTGATTGATCCGCGCCACCCGGTCGGGGTTGAGATCAACGCCGGTGGTGTCGAACCCTTCGTCATAGGCGGTCAGCGCCAGCGGCAGACCGACATAGCCCAATCCCACCACGGCAACCCGCGCATCGCGCGTGGCGATAAGCTGTTTGAGAGACTGATGGTGTGAGGTTTCGCAGTTCATAATCTATCCTGATCGTACAAAGTCAGACTGAAATCAAAGGCAGGACGGGCAGCAGGAAATCATCCTTTCTTTACGGATAGGGAGGAATCTGAGCGAATCCAACTAATTTATCGGCCCTGTATCGGCGGGTCGTATAGTGTTTCAAAAAATGCCTCAATTATTGATATCTTGATTAATTGTTCATTTTTTTAAAGTTGGCTTCCAGATGGGGTCGCGTGGCTTCAAGCCCGGCTTTCAGATCATAAGCGGGCTCATATCCCAGCCGTATACGGGCATGATCGATCTGGCATTGTCCCGTACCCGAGAATAGCTCCAGCATATAACGGTCAGGATACAGTTCGTTTTGCCGGGGCAGCCGTTGTGTGGCTGTTTGGACCAGTTTTTCGAACCGGTCCCGACCGATCCAGGCGCGCGCTATGGTGCTGACCCGTGCGGCCAGCGACTGTGTGTCTGGTATTTCGCCCGGCTCTTCATCGGGCAGCCGTTCGCGGAGTGTTTCCTGCGGAATGTACCTGATCTGCCCTCGGCCAATGATATCGGCATAGCCGGACAGCAGGGCCGACCAACTGACGGGGGCGGGCCCCGAGATAATGAACCGCTCTTGCTGCAGATCTTCGGGTGCGGCAGCGCACAACATGGCCTGTACCAGATCGTCCACAAATACAGCATTGCACAGCCCTTCGGGTTTGGGCAGCACCACGGTACCAGCGGCAAGCCAACTGGTCAGCTTATCCGTCCAGAGCATACTTCCAGGGCCATAAACCAGTGTCGGCTGCAGGATCGCAGCGGGGCAGTTTCCCTGTAACAGAGCCTGCTCCATCGCAATCTTGGCCCGCCGATACGGGTCAGCTTTGCCGTTCGAGGTCGGACAGCTCTCTGTCAGGCTTTGCTGTGGCCATCCGTCATAGACAACGATAGAGCTGGCATGAACGATCCGCCCAACCCTGGCTTTTTCTGCGGCGGCTCTGAGGGCCTCGAAGGCGGCAAGATTATCCGCTGCTGTGGCGCGCATGTCATAGGCAAGATGGTATAATACATCCTGATCGCGCAGGGCCTTGTCGTGCAAGCTGCGATCCCCTGCCGTTCCCTGTATGACCCGTGCTCCCATCGCGCTGAAGGCTTGCCGACCATGGCGGTTGCGCAACAGGACGGTGACCCGGGCACCGGCATTAATAAGGGTCGGAACAAGCCGCTTGCCGATAAATCCTGTCGCTCCTGTCACGAAGACGGACTTGCCGCCGAGATGATTTGGTCCGGTGGCTGTCATGATCTTTTTCTTCGTCTCAAATTCAGGATCCGGAACAATGTGTTTCAAAGCAGAAGCCTAGCCTAGGGTGGGCGCCTGTGCTACTGCGCAGAGGACGAATTATTGTCATAAGTACGGGGTACGCTGTGCCCCGCGTTTGTTAATGAGGAATTCGATGACGATCGGTATAACCGGCGTGCAGATGTCACCGTGGCGCATACTCCTCAAGAGAATATTGCTATGTGAAGCCGACAGTTCGGGTCCGGGCTGTTCGTGGTCTGTTTTATGAGGAGAAAACCATGCGTATAGGGGTTGTTGGTGGGGCCGGGAAAATCGGCAAACTGCGGGTCGAGACCATTCAGGAATGCCCGGACACAACGCTGGCGGCCGTTCTTGATCTGTCTGAAGAAGCTGCGCGCGGTGTTGCGGGGGACGCTCCCGTGTTCACTGACCTGAAGCGGTTTTTGGAAACGGATATGGATGCGGTTGTGGTATCAACCCCTCCGCATACGCATGAAGACCCATGTGTCAGCGCCCTGAAACAAGGGATGCATGTGCTGGTCGAAAAACCCATGGCCAACAGCGCCGAAACCTGCCGTCAGATGCTGGCCGAGGCAAAGGCCGCAGATCGGGTGATCGCTACGGGCTTCAATATGCGGTATTACCCCTCATTCGCTTATGTGAAAGACACCATAACCAGCGGGGCGATCGGGGACATTACTCATATTCGCGCCTTTGGTGGGCATGACGGGCTGGCCCATTTTACCCATGACTGGGAATACAGGGTGCCGGAATCCGGTGGCGGAGCAATGTGGGATATCGGCATTCACATGACCGATATAGTGCGTCACATGCTGGGTGAAGTGACCTCGGTTTATGGTGTCGCCAGTGAACGTGTCTGGAACCTGCCGGGTTCTGAGGATACCGCTCTTGCCGTGTTCAAAAACTCCGAAGGCATTCCCGCCGTCTATCACGCGACATGGGGTGAATGGCGCGGGTATGATTTCGCAATCGAAGTTCATGGTACGCATGGCATGGTGCAGGGTGCCTATGCACCGATGAAGAATGTTCTGATCACTCTTCCGGAACCCGGCGGCAAAGCGACAACCACAAAACGCCAATATTTTGATATTGCGGTTCGCGAGAAACTGTTCTCGTGGAAAACCACTGCAAAAATTTCGTTTGCCGAAGAGCTTCGGGATTTTCTGAAGCTTTGTGAAGGTGACCTCAGCGTAAGAATTGCGGATGGTAATGCCGGACTTCGGTCGATCGAAATTGCGAATGCCGTTGTTGAAAGTTCACGCACCAACAAGGCAATTGATCTGCCCGTCCTGAAACCTGTACGCCCTTAGGTAGCGTTGAGCGGTTAGCTTACGGCCTGTTCCTCGATCAGGTTGCATATTGTCCCTATCTGGGCGTCAGATGGGCCCGTGAAAGCTGGCAGGTTGAGACCCGTTGCCGAGAGGTGTTAGGATTGAGGCAGGCGCACATTCTGCGTGGCGGCAAGCTTCAGATATGGCGGTTGTTGATATATGCTTGGGAAGAAAGGCCTAGTGTAGACGGAGTCGACTCCGGCTCAGTGCAGAATAGGGCGTTCTTATGAGCGTTTTTTACACTTCTCGACACGACGAGACTACCCCGCTGGTGCGGATCATTTCCCTGGCTGCGCAGCATTTTGGCCTGCTCCAGCAATGCAGTGGTCGGTCTGACACGCGTTTGCAAACTCTTTTTCGAAACGATCGAGAAATGCGCCGCTTGAAGAAATTCAGGTTCCTTTGATCGCTTCTACAACCTAACGCTCTTCATTACCCGAAAGGTCCAGAACCGCGATCTGTATCATGGTTTCACCTTCAAAATTATCACCTGCTAAATCACAGCGCTTTGTCAGGAGGCGCTAGCTCCGGTCGGGCGTCATGAAAATTACGCCTGACAGTTTCACAGTGCCTCAGGCTCTTCTCCCTGAAAATATCCCACCAGTTCGCCACATGCCCACATGCTTACGATCATGAAAATAAGCGGTGAGGCTAGCCAGAACTTTCGAAGATAAATCCGCTTGCGGCGCTGATTTCCAAGATGCCGGGTAAACAGAACAAATGGCAACAGGGGGCTTATGGCGGCGCGGAAGACACGTAACCCGAATGAAATTTCGCCAGACCGGATGCGGGCATATTTACGGCCCCAGTGAAACCACTCGCCCGCCAGCGTGAAGGTCGGGATACGCGGACGGTATTGGGTTGTTCTGGGGCGATCTGACAGAACCATTTTGTCACCGGCAGCCTGCAGGGCGGCATGGATGGAGGGTTCATAGAACCGATGTTCATACAGATGACGCAGTGCGTGCAGCTTGTCGGCCCGGTAACACACATTGGTTGCTGACAGAAAATCGGTCTCACCGGTCGGCAGGGGGGCCATATAACGCCCGAAGTCGCAGATATGAACAGCCCAGTTCCAGGTCGTGTCATACCCGTTGTCGGAACACCCCCCGACCGCTGCGGCCCCGGTCTCATCCATCAGGTCCATCACCGAGGCAATCCAGGTTTCGGCCGGAATGCCGCGATCTTCGACAAGGCCGATCCGGCGCCCGCGTGCAAATTTGATGCCCTCGGAGCGGCGGATGTCCCAGAACCGGTGCAGATCAAGGGCGTTTCGCGGAGTCATGCCACCTGCGAGTATCCCGAGATCGATAAATTGGAAGCCCGGGAAGTCATCTGCCATTTTGGCTTCTTCAAGCGACAGCTGATCATATGGCACGATGACTTCCACCCTGTAGTCACCAACCTGATTGGCAAGCGCATTCAGACATGCCCGAAGCGCGACGCCCCCATCAACGATAGCCACAACGACAGAGATATCGGGGAGTGAAAGATCTGGATTGTTCATCACAGGCATTTCCCTCATCGAACCTTGGACAGAGACCGGCCGGCCCCGAACCAGTATCCGGCAACCTCACCCAGTCCCCAGGACAGTGAAAACGGGATCAGCAAAGGCAGAGAGGGCCATAGCCGGTGGACATGACGCCCTTTGGTTATGACGTTTCTGACCACGCGGTAATAGACGATCGGCGGCAACGCAAAAGCAACGAGCCCCATAAGCAGTCTTTTTCCGCTCGACTCCTCGCTGACCCGAGCTCCGGCGAAGCTTTTGGAATACAGGTATCTCTGGGTCAGATAGAGACCGAATGTGTAGTGCATCTTATGCCCGGAAACGATGTCGTTGCGCAGGGTCATAGAGACACCATCTGCGCGCATATGATCATGCAGGTGGTTTTCCCATTTGCCATCATCCAGCAGGGTATCGAACCGTTCCAGAACGTCGCGCCGGTAGACCGTGTTATTGCCCGGAAGCCAGTCCGAAGGGCCATCATTCAGAGGTGGTAGAACAGCACTGTATTCGCATAGGAATGCCGCCCAATCGACTAGGGTCTCTTTGGCTTCGTTATCGACAGGCCCGGCAACTACATCCGAACCGTCCGCGATTTCATCCAGCATTCGCAGTGTCCAATTCGGTGGAACCAGCACATGATCTTCAATGACCCCGATGGCATCGGCTGTTGCGGCCCGGATACCTGCGGCGCGCATCTGAGGGATTGTAGCTTCTTCGGCGGCTGCCAGAATGTGTACATCCGGAAATTCTGTCTCAACATCCCGAATGAAGTCCGGGCCGAGGCGTATGACGGCGATAATCTCGGGTTGGGGGCCGGTCTGCTCCTGCAAAGCCGCGACGCACTCCCGAAAATCAGACAGAGAATTGACACATGGAACGACGACCGAAATTTGATGCTGCATCATGTGTTTTCTCCGGCGTGACGTGTACCGCTCAGGGTGATCTGATCACAGTCGATCATGGAAACGGAGCTGTGTTTGCATCCGGGTTTAAAAACCCCAGAGCGTGTCGATGTTTGTGGCTTTAATAGCATCAATGAAGGCCTTTTTGATAAACTGTATCCGTAGCTTGGATGGTTTCAACGTCACTTTTCAAGCGCGTTCCCAAAACTGATCTCGGTCATTTCGGCAGCACGATCCCAGGTGAACTTTGCGGCTTGGCGTATGGCCTGCTTTGACAGTCGCGCATGAAGATCGTCGTCACTCAGCAGCCTGTTTGTCTGATGGGCAATCGAGGACGCATCGGTCGGGTCAAACAGTAGCCCGCCATCGCCGACAACTTCGGGAACGCTGCTTGCATCAGAACCCAGAACCGGGGTGCCGCAGGCCATTGCTTCGAGAGGGGGGAAGCCGAAACCTTCATAGAGCGAAGGGTGCACAAGTGCATGTGAGGCATTGATCAGAAGCGCAAGCTTTTCATCCGAAATCTCGCCGGTGAAAATGATCCGTTCTGACGCAATCACATTGGCACGGGCCGAAGCCTGTAAATCCTCGACATTATCCCAGAACCGGTCCCCGGTCGTACGCCCGACAATGGCTAGAAAAGCATCTGGATGTTGTTCCAGAATCATTGGCATCGCATGGATAAGGCGCAGCACATTTTTGTGTCTGTTAAAGCCTCCTACATAGACAAGGACACGGGCCCCGGTGGGAATACTGTATTCCGCCCGAATTTCGTCTATTTTGTTGTTATCATTTATCTCTTTGAAAACGGGCGCGGCGGCCATCGTGGTCAGATCAACCTTGTCGCGTGGAATGCCCAAAATGGATTGCAGGTCCCGGACCGACGATTCAGATCCGGTGATAAACCGCGTTGCCTGCAATTTGGCGAGCGTGGTTTTTGCTTTCCACAGCGCAACATTCAGTTTTGACGGGAAGATCAGATCCGGAAAGCGCTCAGGGATTGTATCATGGATACAGATGACCTTCGGGACGCGCGACAGTAGGGGGTAATACGAAAAAACGGTGGGGCAAAAGAACACGTCGCATCCCAGTCGGAGTGTTGCTTGATGCATCTGAAACCGGTTTGCCACGTCTGACCCTTCCGGTTTTGACGCAACCACGACGTCGACACCCTGAGGAACCGGGTAAGACGGTTCCTGATCACAGATCAGGGTATAACGAAATCTGCTGTCCCGAGCTGCCAGAGCTTCGAGCACACCTCTTGTGAAGCGCCCAAACCCGCGCTCATTTCGCCAAGTCGTTCCGTCAATCCCGACATGCATGGCGATACTCCGTTCCTGCGAAATTTTTTTGTCTCAACCGCTTCGAGCAGCGACGGAGGATTGAAATCCAAATCATGGGCTCACTCTACGGCAGGCAGAGCGCGGCCCACAATCATTTGATATCTCTGTATCCCTGTTGCTAGATCATTGGGGCCAATTGAGGGGCGGATTCGTAAATGCACGCTGTAACGGAACCAGATGATCGACGGCATCTTCGGATCGCTCAGATGTGCACGGATTTCGGAATGGGCGGGATCGCCAGACATGCTCTTGACTTGGGTATCTGGCTGGAAGGTCATGGTCATGGCGTTTTTCTTGCCGGAACGCCGGGCGAATGGGCAGGGCAAAGGGCCGAAGATGGCTTTCTGTCCATCCCGACACGCTATGTTGGAGGGGATGGTGGCGGGCTGGTTCGCAGGCTTGCCAATACTGGCCGTGGGGCGATTGCCCTACGTCGCTGGCTTGCGGCGTCGCGTATCGACGTCATTCACGCCCACGAATCTGCTCCGGCATTGGTGGCGTTGCTGGCGCGGATGCGTCTGAACATCCCTCTTGTCGTGACGTATCACGGATCTGACCCGCAGCGGATAAAAGGGTTCGGGACGATCGCGCGCCATGCGGATCTGGTGGTGACCCCCAGCCATCGGGCCGCTGAGGATCTGGCGGAAATCGCAGGGGTTCCAAGGGATAAGTTGCGGGTCATTGGTCTTGGCATCAAGCCGCCGCCCGAAGACAGCTCCGAAGACGTGGCGGCGCTGCGCAGCAGCCTGTTGCGCGGGGGCAGCCACCTTATTGTGACACTCGCCCGGGTTGCTTATCAGAAAGGCATCGACGTTTTGATCGACTGTGTCGCGGCGATGAAAGACCAGCACCCCGGCTATCGTTTTGTTGTTGTTGGCGACGGGCCGTTGGATCAGCAGATGCGGGCGTTGGTAAAACAACGCGGTCTGCAAGAGCATCTGCATTTCGCCGGGCGGACCGAGGTCCCGTATCGGTATCTGCGCGCAGCTGATCTTATGTTGCTGACATCCCGGTGGGAGGCGCTTCCGATCTCTATTGCGGAATCCCTTCAGACCGGAACACCGATTGTTGCGACGGATTGTTCCGGCGTTCACGAGTTGGTGGATGACACCGTTGGTGCCTGTGTTCCGATTGGTGACGTTGCGGCGATCACGCAAGCTGTGGAACGTATTCTCGAGGATGAGCAGAAACGGTCTGACATGGCGGCACAAGCGCTGGAGCGGTCGGGGGCAAACCGTTTCGATCCCGATCATATCAACCAGCAGATTGAGGCGCTTTATCTTGGCTTGGTAAGCTGATGGCTCGGGTGCAAGATGTGTTTGATACGGTGAAACGAACCGAAATATGCCACGTGTTTGCAACACGGAATATGAACCGTTCCGCAAAGTGATTTGCGTCCTTCGATTGCTGTGGGGATCGTGCTTTCATAAGGCACGGTCATTGGTAATCTGGTAAATTTCCTATGCAGTCATTACGTATCCTGATGTTCACCACATTTTATCCTCCCTATTCCTTTGGCGGTGATGCCATTGGCATTCAGCGCATGGCCCGGGCGCTTGTGGCGCGGGGCCACGATGTGACGGTGGTGCATGACGAAGACAGCTATCTGATCCTGGGCGGCAAACCACAGCCGGAAGGTGCCTCCGATGGGGTGCGCCGGATCGGGTTGCGCAGCCGCAATGGCATGATGTCGAACCTGCTGACCCAGCAGCTTGGCCGCCCCGTTGTTCACGCCGCCCGCATCCGCGAGATCCTGGCCGGGCGGCAACCGGACATCATCTGGCATAACAACACTTCGCTGATCGGCGGGCCCGGCCTGTTGCCGATGGGCGAAGGGCTGAAGGTTTATGAGGCGCATGAGCACTGGCTGGTCTGCCCCACCCATGTTCTGTGGCGGCATGGGCGCGAGCTGTGCGAGGATCGCCAGTGCCTGCGCTGCGTACTGAATTACAAACGCCCGCCGCAGCTGTGGCGGTATACCGGGGCGTTGGACCGGGCGCTGGACCACATGAATCTGATCATCGCCAAAAGCGAATTCAGCCGCGCCAAGCATCGCGAATTCGGATTGCGGCAGGACATGCAGGTGCTGCCCTATTTCCTGCCCGACCTGGATCAGAGCGCCCTGCCGGAACCGGCGGCGCATGAACGCCCCTATTTCCTGTTTGTCGGACGGTTGGAAAAGATCAAAGGATTGCAGGATGTCTTCCCCGCCTTTGATCGTTACCCGGATGCCGATCTGCTGATCCTGGGCGATGGTGATTATGCGGATGAGTTGAAGGCACAGGCCGCAGGCAATAACCGGATCAAATTCCTGGGCCGCAAGACACCTGACGAGTTGAACGCCTATTATCGCGGCGCACTGGGGCTGATTGTGCCCTCGGTCTGTTATGAGACCTTCGGCATCATCCTGATCGAAAGCTTCCGCCTGGGCACACCGGTGATTGCCCGGCGGCTGGGCCCGTTCCCCGAGATTGTCGAGCGGGCAGGGGGCGGATCCCTGTTCGAAACCGAAGACGATCTGATTGCGGCCATGCGCAACCTTCAGCACCAGCCCGACCAGCGCGCGGTTCAGGGTGCTGCGGCGCGTAAGGCATTTCTGGGGGTCTGGCACGAAACACCCGTGCTCGAAGCGTATGGCGCAGCGCTTGCGCGCGCGGCCCATGGTGCAGGAAACCAAAGGTTGGCCACGGTGCTGGAGGCCGGGGCCTTTGAAACCGGCACTGGATAAACACCCCGGAGCGGCGCTACTGTCAGGGGGCCAACGTTCCGATCCGGTGGGCGTTGGCCATGACCGAAAAGGTGATGGTTGTGGCCGGAATGCTGGGCAGGCTTGAGGCATCGACAAGGTGCACCCGCGACAGCCCCTTGGGCCGACCCAAAATATCCGACTGTCCTGTGCGGGGCGTTTTGGCCATGGGCACCGAGCCGCCGACATGAAAGCTTGATCCTGCATCGCCGGGACGGCGGGCAAAGCTGAGCGGTATCAGCCCGGCCAGCTTCAGCACCTGCGCCAGTCGGGATGTGGCCCGCGCCATGACCTGCCCGGTTGCATCATTGTTCCGGACTGCGGACACAAGCCGCCCGTCAGGGGCCAGGGTCAGATCGATGCGGGCGGAATGGTCGGAATGCAAAAACGCCTGCGCCACGATCAGCCGTCGGGCCAGCATATGCCATATAGGGGCAGAGCCGGGCAGCTTTGCGCCATAGCTGCGGATCAGATCCTGGGCGTAAAACTCATTCCAGGTGTAGATCTGGCTATGCACCAGATGGGGCGAGATATCTGGGTCATCCAGCTCGACGAAAATCTGCGGCAGAGTGTGATAGGGGATTTGATCAGGGCGGCGCGGGGCGCGCCAGCGGTGCAGGCTAGGCAGGAAAAAATGCTGGCTGTCCTGCAATTGCAGACGGGCAGCGGGATCCGCAGAAGACAGCAGCAGCAGGCGCGCCGTTTCCAGTACGCCTGCGGCGACAAAAACGCGATCAGCCTTCAGGCTCTCGCCGCCGTCCAGTCGTACCGTGACATGATTGGCCTGCTCTACAAATCCATGGACAAGACCACTGCGGTAGCGAAACGCCGTATGGTGGCGCAGCTCTTCAAGTGTTTGTCTGGCCGAATAAATATGCCCCCAGGGACACCCGTGCAGACACTGGCCGCAATAACGGCAGCCCGGATCCACAGCCAGCCGAGCCATCCCGGCAGAGGCCCCCAACCCCGCAAGGCTGGTGCTCTGTTGCTCCAGGCGGTGCAGGATGTGCTCGGCCTGTGGCGACGGGGTCAGCGGAACCCGGTTCTGCATCGGGAAGGCAGGGAACATGGCCTGCAATACATCCTCTCGCCCGCTGACCGGTAGAAATTTGGCAACCGCCCGGTAATGCGGGGCCAGATCCCGCGCGCTCAGCGGCCAGTCGGTGATATCTGCATCCCGGTTGGGCAGAATCGCCGACCCCCAGAGGTTGGACAGGCCCCCCGCCGCATGTGAGGCGCGCAATCCGATCTGATCCGGCGCAACCAGTGTTTCTGCACCTGGCACCATGGCAAAGTCGGACCCGAACCGGCGCACCTGTCCGGGCGGCGTGTCGAATTGAGGGGCCTGCCAGGCCCGAATATCATCCGCAGACCAGCTCTCAGGATCCGAAGCCGCCAGCCGGTTGCGGCGGTCCTGCGCGGAGGCTTCAAGCCCTTCCCCCCCGTCAATCATCAAAACCTGACGGCCGCGGTTCAGAAGGGCAGTGGCCACCGACACACCTGACGGCCCCGATCCGATCACCAGATCGGTCACGGGGCGCAGCCCGTCTGTGCCGGGATATGCGCCTTCATGCGGGAACCGGGCGGGTCATCTCGGCCACGATGTCATCGATGATCTGCTGCAGCGTCCGCATCGGGCGGAACCCGGTGACCCGTTGCAGTTTCGAGACATCGGGCAGGCGACGCTGCATGTCCTCGAAGCCTTCGGGATAGACGGTGTCATAAGGCACGAATTGGATTTCCGAGGCTGAGCCGGTTGTTCGAATGACCTGTTCGGCCAGTTCGCGGATCGTGACCTCTTGATCGGTGCCGACATTGAACACGTCGCCGCGCGCCTCGGGCAGGGTCATCAGACGGCACATAGCCTCGACCACATCCGCCACATGACCGAAACAGCGCGATTGCTCGCCGGTGCCGTGCACCATCAGCGGCGCGCCTTCCAGCGCGGATTTGACGAAATTCGGCAGTACCATTCCGTAACGCCCGGTCTGACGCGGGCCGGTGGTGTTGAAGAACCGCAATATTGTGACCGGCAAACCGGATTCACGCGCATGGGCCAGTGCCAGAAACTCGTCCAGCGTCTTGGCGCAGGCATAGGACCAGCGCAGGTTGCGGGTGGCGCCGATGGTCAGGTCGCCTTCTTCCTGAAACGGGAAGTTCGTGCTTTTGCCATAGACTTCGGAACTGGAGGCGATGAATGTGTGTGTCTTGTCCACCAGCGCGGCATCCAGCACATTCTCGGTGCCCGCAACATTGGTCAGGATCGACCGGCTGGGTTCGTCCATGATCAGTTTGACCCCAACGGCTGCTGCCAGATGGAACACCACATCCGCCGGCCCAACCAGATCGGCGACCAGTTGGCGATCCAGGATACTGCCCTTGACGAAGGTGAAACCCGGGTGGTCCGCAACGCTGCTCAGATTGGACCTGAGCCCCGTTGACAGATCGTCCAGAGCTGTGACGGTATGGCCATCCCCGATCAGTCTTTCCGTCAGATGAGAGCCGATAAACCCGGCTCCGCCGGTTACCAGAATATGCATATCTATATACCTGTCACTTGTTCTGAATCACTGTGCCGGAGTGTACAATCTGTCCCGCGCCTCCGGCTATAGTCGCGGATAAAAAGGTTTGCTCACCATGGCTTCCCCCGAATGGCCGCCCGCACGCCACGCATCATCTTGCGCGCCGCAAGATAGGGCCCACCGCGCCCGGCGAGATGGGCCTTCCAGCGGGCGATGTCGGTGAAATAGAACATCTCGAGCCGGGGCAGATCGTGGATGTCATCCCCGGGTCCGGCCACGCCCAGCCTTGTTCCGACCGAGGTGTCGTAATGCTGCGCGATCTGTCTGATCACGCTAGTGTTCGACGCGCCATAAGGCGGTGCGAAATGCCGGACAGGCTGGCCGAGCCGGGCGGCGATATCCTGACCGGATCCGGTGACTTCTTCCTCCAATGTCTCTGCTTCCAGCGTGGAAAGATCGGGGTGGCTGACACTATGCGCCCCGAAGCAAACCCCTTCACCGGCCAGTGTTTCGATCCGGTCCCATCCCATCAGCAGGCGCGGGGGGACATTTCCCCCGGCCCAGCTGTCGGTGCCGCCCATCAGGCCCGAGGGCAGATAGATGATCGGGCAGAACCCGTGATCGCGCAGGATCGGCCAGGCGGTATCGGCAAAATCTTGGAACCCGTCATCGAAACTGATGATAACCACGCGAGGGGCAGGCGGGTTGGCCAGCGCATCCGGCGTCACCACCGGCAGTCCGGAGGCCGCCAGTGCCTGCATCTGTGCCGCAAAGATGTCGGGCGCAATCGAGGTCGGCCCAGGCGCATCCGAAATCGAATGATACATCAGGATATCGGCCTGCCAGGCGGGCATGGGTCAGTCTTCCACCACATGGGTGGCAAAGACCTCGCGATACCTGTTCCATTTCGCGCGGTCGACATTGCCCTTGTCGTCGATGCAATCTGCCGCACCATAAGCCATGGCAAAGGCGTGGTGCGTATTATCATGGGCAAACAGACCCTGCCGTCCAAATACGAGCAATCCGTCCATATCTGAGAGCCACTGATCCACCGTATCGAACCGCTCTTCATAGCCCATATCGTACACCGGGTAGGCATGGCTCAGCCGCCGGGTTTCGCAGCGGCGCACCGGGACCGTGACGGGCAGGCCCAGTTGACCCAGCCATTTGGTAAATTCCTGTCCCAGTTCTTCGTCGGACATGGACCACCATTTTTCATCCGGGTCGCAGGGCAGTTCGGCGCACAGAACGGTGACGCCTTTTGGCGCGCCACTGGCGTTATAGTTCTTGGGCTCTGACATGCGGCTGATCGGGATCGACAGTTCCGGGAAGTAATGCGCATCGAACTCGGTGAACTGGTCGGTTTCCAGAACCAGATACAGCAAGATCATACCCCGAAAGCGGATCGCGCGAGCAGCCTCAACCACCTCCGCCGGAGGGTCGCTGATCAGGCGCGTCAGCCCGGTCAGCGGGATGGTCGACAGGATCAGATCTCCGGTCAGGTGCCGTTCGCTGTCGCCCTCGCGGATCGTCAGGCCGGTGATGCGGTCACCCTCCCGGTCAATCCCGGTGATTTCTGTGTTGAACAGGAAGGTGGCCCCGTTGCTTTCCGCGCTGTTCCGCATCGCATCCGAGATTTGCCCGAACCCCTTGCGTGGATAAAAGAACCGCCCCCCCGTTTCGCTGCGCAGCCCCGGCAACAGGCGCAGCATCTTCATCAGGATCTTGCCGACAGATCCGCTGCCGACCCGGCGTTCTGCCAGCTTCACCGCCAGCTTGTCCGGGTCCAGACCCCAAAGCTTGCGCACGTAAGGGAAATAGAAATTATCCGAAATCGTCGGGCCCAACCCGTCATAGAGCACGGTCGAGAATGTCTCGGGGCCCGTGCTTTTCTTGCGGAAGGGCTTCAGCGCCATGTCCCCGATCAGTGACGCGGCAAAGGGTTTGGGCAGGCGCATCAGCGCATCGGTCAGTTTCAGCGGAAAGTGAATCCACTTGCCGCCCAGCCGAATGCGCCCATGGCGCGGGCGCAGCAGCAGATCGTCCCCCAGCAGCGCTTTCACATCGGCCAGAACCTCAGGCTCTGCCGCCGGGTGAAACCGGTGCGAGCCATAATCGCAGATCACGCCCTCAATCGGGAATGAGGCTGAATTGCCACCCGCGATGGGCGCGCGTTCGATTACGGTCACTTTGGCCTGCCCTGTCAGGGCATGGGCTGCCGCCAAACCGGCGGGGCCAGCCCCCAGTATGATGATTTCAGGCTTGTTGTCGCCGTTGGGTCGGGAAACATCCGTCACTTGCACTCTTCCTTTTGGGAATTTGCCGGGGCGCTGAACCGCATTCCGGACATGGTCAGAACCAGCGCGCCAAACCCGCCCGCCGTAAACAACACAACCTGCCAGACCAGCCCGGCGGCCACGACAGCCGGGGCGCTGGCGCCGAAGGGGGCCAGAAAACCGGCCAATGTGGCTTCGCGCAGACCAAGCCCGTTCAAAGATACCGGCAGAACCGCAATGATCTTGGCCAGCGGCCAGGCGAAGATCCACGGCCCCGCAGCCACATCAACGCCCGCCGCGATGGCCAGCCACCAGGCCAGCAGGACCAGTAACAGCTGGATCAGCACTGATGCGATGAACGCGATTGCCAGCGTGCCGGGTTTGCGCCCCATTCCGGCCAGTGCATCGGCCAGACGATGGGCAAATCCCTTTCCGGGCAGGGACGGGATATAGCGCCAGGGCAAGGGCAACAGGCGCGGTAATGCGACCATACCCGCCAGCGCGGCCAACAGGATCAGCGCCACCGGCCAGATCATATGCCCGCCCGCAGCACTTTCCCATGTCAGGACCAGACCCAGACAAGACAGGGTCAGCAGCGCCACCATGTCGATCAGTCGGTCAACGGTTGCGCCCGCAACAACCTGCGCGCCGTCTTTCATCGCGGCCTGCGCCAGACCGGCCCGCACCGTATCGCCGCCAATTGCACCGGGCAGGCACAGGTTGGCAGCCAGCCCGGCAAAATGCGCCCGGATGGCCAGCGAGGCGGAAAACCCGCGCCCCAGCAGCAGCCACCATTTCAGTGCCGCAGCCACATGGGCCAGCAGGAACAGGACCAGCACGCAGGCAAAAACCCAGATCGGGATGGCTTTCAGCGCTGCCAAAATCGCCTCAGCAGGCAGAATCCAGAACAGGATCGCCAGTATCAGCGCCGACCCGGCCAATCGGATTAGCCAGCGCCGTTGACTTGGATCGGAAAGCCGTTTGCCGCTCATGTCAGGGTCTGAGATGCAGCCGCGAGATCATGTCGGCGATCAACCCCAGTGACCAGATCATAATCGCCGCCAGGAACGAGAACACTGCCGTTTCGCTGAGGTTCCAGTAGAACATGTCGATAATGAACTTCACCGTGCCCAATGTGAAAAACGCCAGCCCCAGCGGAATGAACACCCGCAGCGGATTGAACAGCGTGCTGATGCGCAGGATCAGAATGATGAAGTTCAGAAAGTCGATCGGCTTGATCTTCGATTTGCCCACCCGCTTGCCGTATTCAATCGGCGTATAGATCATCCGCTTGCCGTTCGAGGTCATGCACAGCGTGATCGTGGTGGTGAAGGAAAAATTCTGCGGCAGCAGCGGCAGGAACGGGATCAGCTCGGATTTGCGGAACACGCGCAGGCCCGAGTTCAGATCGTTGATCTTGCGCTCGGCCAGGAACGACGCAAAGGCGAACAGGAATTTCTTGGCTGGTTTGCGCAGCAGCGGCACGTTTTTCATCGCCGCGCCCCGGTCGCCCACGACCATGTCCTGATCGCGGCACATGGCCAGCATTCCGGGCAGATAGCGTGCGGGATAAGTGCTGTCGGCGTCAAGAATGGCGACATATTCATACTGCGCCATCCGAACGCCGCGCTTGAGGCTGGCGCCATAGCCGGAATTCACGTCGTTGAAGGTGACGGTTGCGCCGCTGGCCTCGGCCTCGGCGCGGGTGTTGTCCTGGCTGGCATCGTCCACCACGATAATCTCGTAGGGGATGTTCAGCGGTTCAAGATGGCTGCGCACATCCTCGACCGTGTGGCGCACGGCGTTTTCTTCGTTGAACGCCGGGATGACCACGCTCAGGCTCATGCCGGCGGTTTCCGATGCGATCAGCTCTTCGGGTGTGGCGCTGTTCGTCTCCATCGGCTCTGCGACTTTGTTCATGAAAATGAAAACCTTTTATTCACTCAATAATCCCTGTCCCGGACCCCGCTGCAAGATTTGCGTGGCGCATGGAACGTGAGGGGCATAATTCCCTGTATTGCGTATAGTATTCGAACACGTACAGACTGAACATAGACAATAAATTTGACCAAATTCGACCGTTAAGGCGTCAAGTTTGTAATTACGTATACTGTGCGCAGCAGGTGTGAGTGTTTGGGCCATGTGCCCATCGGCACTTGGCGGGGTTCGGGCAACAGGAAGGAAACGGGTGTCAGGGCGGCAGAGTTTCAGCAGCGGAGTTGCCTGGATGTCGGCTGGTATCTGGGTCGAGCAGGCGTTCAACTTCATCATTTTTGCCATTCTTGCCCGTATTTTAGGAGTCGAGGCCTTTGGCCTGCTGGCGATGGTGGCGGCCTTTGTGCTGTTTTCCGAATTCCTGGTGCGCGAAACGATTTCCGACATTCTGCTGACCCGTGATGCGCTGTCGTCCGGGCGGTTGAACTCGGTTTTCTGGCTGTTGGCGATGCTGGGAGGCGTGTTGACGATCGTGTTGTATCTGGGCGCGGGGCCAGTCTCGGATTTCTACAATGAGCCGATTGCGCGTGAATTGTTGATCGGATTGTCCCCCACAGTGCTGATGATTTCACTGACGGCGGTGCCGGTGGCGATCCTGCGCCGGGAAATGCGGTTCCGCGTTCTGGCCATCCGGGCCGCGCTTGGGGCGGCGGTCGGCGGGGTCGTGGGCATCACCATGGCACTGACGGGATACGGGGTCTGGGCCCTGGTCGGTCAGCGGCTGGCGATGACGGCCACCAATATCGTGATGGCCTGGGGGGCGGTCTCCTGGCGCCCGGCCTTTGACGTGTCGCGCGACCACATGCGCGCAATCCTGCATTTTGGTCATCGGATTCTGGGTTTACGCGCTGCAGAATTGGCTGCGGTGCAGTCACCTGCAGTGATCATCGGTGCGATGCTGGGGCCGGTGCAGGCGGGGTATTATGCAATTGCCTGGCGTGTGATCGAGACGGCCGCGTTTCTTATGATCACACCGCTGCGCACTGTGGCGCAGCCCGCCTTTGGTGCCGCAGCGCGCGATGGTGGTCAGGCGGCAGAATTGCTGGTGGATGTTGTGCGCCTGACCGGGTTTCTGGCTTTTCCGGCCTTTGCTGGGCTGGCCGTTCTGTCGGAACCGGCGCTGGTATTGCTGTTTGGCCAGAAGTGGGCTCCGGCGGCCCCGGTTCTGAGCCTGATGTCGGTGTTCGGCATGTACCTGTGCGTCGAAAAGGTGCAACAGACTTTTTGTTTGGCGGCGGGGCAGGCTGGTCGCTTGGCAGTTCTGTCCTGGGTTGAGGTGGCGCTGGCAGCGGCAGTGATCATGGCACTGGCCCCCTATGGGCTGCCGGTCGTCACAGCCGGTTTTGTGGCGGTCTTTTTACTGATCTGGCCGTTCAAGTTTGCCAACCTGGGTCAGATTGCAGGGTTGCCCAACCTGCTTTTGATGCAGCAGCATCTTGCGCCGTTCTTGTTGTCGGTGGCAATGGCGGCGGTGGTGCAGGGAGTCGTTTGGGTGCTGGGTGACACCGCGCGGATTCTGGTTCTTCTGATCGGTACGATAACCGGGGGTGTCGTCTATTGCCTGCTGGCGTTTCTGTTCCAGCGGGGCAGGCTGCGCCTGCTGATATCGATGGTCCGACCTCGGGGCACCAACATGACACGAACCAGTACCTGAACGCGCAGAGGTCTGACGATGCGTCTTGTGCCCGGCCTTACGCTGGCGCTTACCAGATGGGGTGTCCCAGGCGAAAGATGACAGCCTCTTCCTTGCCATCCGATTTTTTTAGATTGGCTGTGATCTCGTTTTGCGTCTCAGCGGGGGTCAACTGGAAATAGGCTGTGGCTTTTGCATCGTGCCGGGTCAGCTCGACGGAACGGGCCGGACCACTATCAATTTCAATCGATACGGCTACAACGTCCGGCGCGCCGATCCGCATTTCAACATCAAGCGGGGTTTCGTGCCGCAGTGGTGCGCGCAAGATCAGTCGGGCGACCGACCCATCAGCGTTGACGGGATAAGCTCTGGTCGCATCATAGGCGCCGGGGTTGAAGCGGTGATAAGCTGTGAACAGCATGCCCGCCAGCAACAGCAGATAAATCCACCGGGTCCAACCCATGCCGCGCCAGATGCGCCTGAACGGGCCATGGCGCGCAGCGTCCGGACGTAGCCGGGCAGAAAAGATCATGGCGCCGGTTACGGCAACGCCGGTCGCGATTAACCCGAACACAATCCAGAGCGCCATCGAAAATGCCCCGGCCCAGGTGCCAAAATGCAGCATGTTCATCAGGTCTTTCCACTTCGCAAGCCCGCCCAAACCATCTGGCGTCATAACCCCCAGAACTTCGAGCGTCGCGGGATCCAGTGCAACGGAACTCATGCCGCGAAACTCTGCGACCCCTTCCACATGCCCGATAAAGACAAGGCTGTCGGCTTTGCTGCCGGGTATAAGCATCACAACGGGATCAAAACCGGGCAGGGCCGCATGGGCGCGGGCTTCGGCGGTGTCTATCATCTCTGGCCCAAAGCCTGAGGGCAGAGCGGAGTCGCGGGGAGATGAGGATGGAAGCTCTGGCGTTGTGCCGTTCATTCCCAATCCACCCAGCATGAAATAAAGGCTGGTCAGGGCGATCAGGATCATAACCGGTGCGGACCAGAGAGCGGTCAGCCGATGAACTCCGCCTGCCCATGATCGCAACCCGTTCGAACGGTTGGGCCACCGGAAAAATCCTTTCCAGAACCGCCGATATGTCACAAACCCGCTGATGATCTGTCCCAGCAGAAAAACCGATGTGGCTGAAACCAGGATGAACACGACCCGTTTCTCGGTCAGAAGCGTATCGTGCAAATCTCGCAGGATATTGCGAAAGCCCAGGTTCCGCGTTTCTTCGACAATCCCTCCGGTGACCGGATCTGTCCAGAATGTCACGGCTTCTCCCCAACCTGTGTCGCCAAAGGTCTGGTCCACGAACCACGGAGTCGAGCGTTTGACGATCACGAAAGGCCGGCTTTGGGGATGGGTTTCTTTGACACCTTCATAGATCATGCCAAAACTGGCGGTGCGATCTTCTTTGGCCATCATGGTCCAGATGTTCGGGCGACCGACCGATTCAAGCTCGAACCCGGCGACAAGCAGCGTACCAGTCAGAAACATGAACACGAAGAAAAGCGAAAGATGCAGACCCATCCAAGTATGTATCTTAAAAAGTGAATTACGGATTTTGCGGTTCATATGAATGTTCGTCTGTCTACAATCTACGGACATATTAAACGGAGTAAATGTAAAGGAAACAATGGCGATACGGCATTGTTTTGCAAGAAAGGCGGATTTGGCTTTCCATGATGGCGTGAGGCACGTTATTTCATGATATTCCTGCAGGTTAAGTGTTGTGCGAATCCCGAACTTCGCGGGATGTTATGATTATACCCGGGTATTGGTGGGGTAAGCGGTGCTGTTTGATGTTAAATAGAGCTATGAAAACAATTTCCATTGTTTCGCCATGCTTCAATGAAGAAGACAACGTGGCGAATTGTTATGAGACCGTAAAGGCGATTTTCGACAAGGAACTGCCGGGCTACAGGCGCGAGCATATTTTTATCGACAATGCCTCTTCGGACCGAACCGTGGACATCCTGCGCGAGATTGCCGCACAAGATCAGGGCGTGAAGGTCGTGGTCAACGCCCGCAATTTCGGGGTGTTCCGGTCAACCTTCAATGGGCTGCGCTATGCATCCGGTGACGGGGTAGTTGTGATGCTGCCTGTCGACCTGCAGGACCCGCCCGAACTGATCCCGGAATTCGTCGAATTGTGGGAAAGCGGCTATGACGTGGTGGCCGGTGCCCGCAGCATCCGCGAGGAAGGGTTCGTGATGCGCAATGCGCGCGGAATCTTTTATCGCCTTGTCAACGGGCTGTCCGATGTGTGGCTGGAACCGTCTGTCGGAGAGTTTCAACTGATTGATCGCAAGGTGCTTAAGGCAGTTCTGGCACACAAGGATCACTATCCCTATATCCGCGGCATCATCGCAAGTTGCGGCTTTCGCCGGATCATCAAGCCATATGTCTGGCAAGCGCGGAAAAGCGGGTTGACCAAGCACAGCTTGATGGCGCTGACGGATCAGGCTCTTAATGCAATCTTTTCCTTTACGCGTGCACCCATGCGGTTCTGCACGATCAGCGGGCTGGTGATCGCAACAGCCTGTATTCTGTTTTCTCTTATTTCCGCAGTGCTCTTTTTCGTCAATCCCGATCAGGCACCGCGCGGGACGACGACCATCATCGTATCCCTGTTCTTCCTGTCGGGCATTCAGATGCTGTTCATTGGGATGCTGGGGGAATACATCACCTCGATCCATAATCAGGTGCGCGGCGGGCCTATTGTGACCGAGCAGGAACGTATCAACATCGAAGGTCCCGCTCGGGACCCAGCTCTGGCCAGAGAAGAGCATCTGGCATGATCGCGCAGACCAACCGGTGGCAATGGCGCTGCCTTGCTCTTGTGCTCTGCACATGCGCAGGTCCTGCCTGGGCCGCGGATGCGCCCGTCACCAATGCCACGCTGGCCGAGTTGCGCGTGTGGTTTACGGTTATGGCCGCGGTTGCAGTGGTTCTGATCGGGGTCTTCTGGTCGCGCGGATTATCTTGGTTCGGGGCGTTGGCCGCTCTGGTTCTGCTGGGTAGTTCCGCCCGGTTGTGGTTGACTCAACCGCTCTGGTTTCCACGGCTCGAGATTTCCGCCGACCCGCCTGAAAACCTGATTATGCTGATGATACTGGCCGCACAGGCGGTTCTGACGGGTGTTGTTCTGGTGCGTCCTGCAGGCCGGGAGGCTGTCAGGGGTCTTTTCGCCAGGGCGGGGACTGTCCGCCTGTTTCTTCTGATGGTTCTGGTCGCGGTTTTCTGCCTGTCCGCAACACCTTATGTGGCCTATGGCTATTTCATGGCCTTCGGACTGCAGATCGGTGTCGGCGGTGCATTATCTCTTGTTCAGATGGCCACGCTGGTCGCCATGTTCGCCGTGGCAGGTCCCGATCGCATGCCGCGTATCCCGGTGTCCGCTTTGGCGGTTTTTGCGGCGGTGGCCAGTGCCGTTCTTGCCTGGACGGCGTTCGACCGTGCTCCCCATGTCGAAGATGAACTGGCCTATCTCTTTCAGGCACGGACCTTTGCGGCTGGTACGCTCTGGGCTCCGGTCCCGCCCGAAGCAGCACAACCCGCGCTGGAATATTATCTTCTCGAAGTGCATGAGGGCAAATGGATCAGTGTCCCAGCGCAAGGCTGGGCTGTTGTTCTGAGCCTTGGAGTGCTGATCGGGGAGCCCTGGGTGATCAATCCGATCCTGACCGGGATATCGGTCTGGCTGGCGCATGACATTGTCCGGCACGCTGTCAGCCGCGAACGCGCGGATATGGTCGCGTTGCTTATGGCGACTTCACCCTGGGTGCTGGCTGTTGGGGCCACGCTGATGAATCACGCGCTTATGCTGGTGACGGTCTTACTGGCTTGGTGGTGCCTGCTCCGGGCCGGAGAGGGGTCTGCCCGTAGGGCGGTGTTGCTGGCATTTGCCGCTGGGTTGGCCTTGGGGTGGGGGTTCTTCACCCGACCGCTGGACGGGTTGATCGTAGGCGGCCTGACGGGCCTGTGGCTGCTGCGCCGGTTGCCTGGCGGGGTCGGACAGGTGCTGGCCTGTGGCGTCGGGGGCATCCTGTCTGGATCCGCCGTTTTTCTGTTCAACTACGGGATCACGGGCGATCCGCTTTTGACAGCGCAGGCTGACTATCTCAGCCGTCTGTGGCCGGATACGCAAAACGCATTTGGATTTGGCGAGAATGTAGGCCCGCCCGCCCAAAGCTGGGGGGCGCTGGATATCTGGGTCGGTCACAGCCCGGCTGAGGCCGTGCTGAACCTGATCAATGCGATTGCGTCGCTCAACCTCGAGCTTTTGGGCTGGACATTCGGATCGCTGGTTCCGATCTGGATCGGCTTTATCTGGGGCAAAAAGCTAACCGGTTTTGACCGGGCGATGCTGGTGATCTTTGCTGTCCTCGTGGCCGTTCTGTTCTTCTATTGGTTTACGGGTACCTTCTATCTTGGCCCGCGCTATTGGCATACGGCATTGCTGCCTGCCCTGGTGCTGTCCGCTGCTGGAATCGAAGCGATCCATGACCGACTGTCCGGGCAGTATCGCGGCCGCCTGAACTGTGTTGTCCTGCTGCTCTGTGCCGTCTCTGTCGTCAGCTTCACATCCTGGCGTGGTGTTTCGAAATATGATGGGTATGGCGGATATACCGGCGACATTCGGCGACAGGTCGAGGCGGCCGATCTTGGCAACGCGTTGGTCTTTGTCTCGACAGAAGGAGATATCGGGTCGGCGCTTTATCTCAACGACCCGTTCCTGCCGGAGGGCAAGCCGATTTTCCTGCGCGATATGAGCCCTCAGCAGAATGCAGCCATCATCGCAGCCTTTCCCGGGCGCGAGGTTGTCTATCTGAGGGATAGCGAATAGGCCCGTGGGCCTATTCGGCCGCATGCTGGTTTTCGAGCGCTACGAAATCGCGTCTGAAATCATTGGCAAACATCGTCCGTGTGAACCGGCCCAGTCCCGAAGCGTGTTCACCAAAGGTGTCGATCCGGGACAGCAGAGTTGTTTTTACGCGTTGGTCGACCTGCGTCTGGAATTTGCGTGGCGCGTCGAACTGATGATCGGTCAGGGCACCCTCATATCCCGAGTTCCGCCAGGCCTCGACATCAAAGGATGAGCTCCAGACCGGTTCGTGCTCCAGGCTCTGTGAGAAGGGCACATGCAACATCACGGCACTGTAGTAGTTGATGATCGTATCCAGCATCGCATGCGCTTTGTGATCGTCTTCGTCCAGCAGGTCCGAGATGGCCCGCTTCAGGAATGCAAGCGCTTCGTCCAGCACAATGAACCGGCCAATCATCGAATATTTGCTGAGCAGATTGCCCCCAAGTTCTCCGTCGATCAGATTGTCATAGTTTTCCCGGGCCCAGGCCACGCATTCGGTGCGGGTTTCAAACAGCTCCTGCTGGTTCTCTTCCAGATAACCGGCCATCGCATTGCGGAACGGTTCCGGCGCCTGATCCAGAATCTTTTGCATATGCTCAATGATTTGAAACGGTCGGATGCCCAGAGAACGCGCCAGCCGGAAGGCTTCTTCGAAATTGTCTTCGTAATAGAAGATCGTCAGCAGCAGATGGAAAACACGGGTGTCCAGATAATCCTGGAACGAGAAATTCTCGGACTGGACCACCATTTCCTCGGTCTCGACCACGGTTGGACCGGTATATTGGCCCAGGCACCGGGCAACCACGCGATGGAGCGTTTTGAAACCGAACTTCTCGCGGCTGTCGGGATTGGCCAGCGGTGCGCCGTGCAGCAGCATCAACTGGTGCGCAGCCACCCGGCTGACGCCGGTTTCGATCAGTTGATCGACGGCACCCATGAAGGATTCCCTGGTTTCACCGGGCATGCACAGGATCAGTTCGCCATAGGATTGCATACCCTTTGAATGCAGTTCCTGTTGCACCTCGGTATAGGTGTCCAGGCTGATATTGTCGCGTTTGATGTTCTTCAGAACTTCCGGATTCAGAGACTGAACCGACGAGGTCATCGGCAACCGGCCCTTGGCCTTGCGCATCACCTTGATGATCCGGTCGCCGCGGTTCTTGCCCGTGGTTGTGCGGATGTATTTGGGCCAGTCGTACCGGTCCATCAGATGGCCCAGATAATCGGCCACTTCTTCATCCTGCACGTACATGCCGAAATTGTCGTCGGCAAAACACAGCGGGCTGGCATGGTTGATGCGGGCCACGATGTAATCCAGATCGGCCTTGGTGCGTTCAAACGAATGGCGGAAGACTTTCGAATTCGATTTGACCGCCGAGTTGCAGAAGGCACAGGTGAACGGACAGCCGCGTGCCAGTTGCATCAAAGCAAACAGGCCGGTATCGAAGAACTTGTCCATGAATCCGGCAAGATAGGGTGACGGAATCTCGTCCAGATCACGAATGCGGGGCGGTTCGCCCCCGCGCAGGATTTCACCGCTTTGAGGGTGGACGTAAAGCGCGCCATCGACTGCCTCTTCCCACATGCCTTCGCGACGGGTGCCGACATCGATGAAACGCTGCAACGTGCTCAGAAAGGCGCGCTCACCCTCATAGGTGGGGCCGCGTACATGCATGTCGATCTGCGGCATGGTCCGGATCCAGCTTTCCTGTTCGTCTTCGGTCAGTGGAAAATTGGGGCCGCCCATCAAGGTCAGACTGTCGGGATTGATCGTTTTCACATAGTCGGCAAAGGACAAGGCCAGATGGTGGTTCCAGGAGTAGCTGGAAAAGCCGATCACATCGGGCGGAGCTGTGTCGATTGCAGTTTTGAGCTCTTGGGGATCGCGGAAGATCGCAACATCAATCGGTGTTGGGCTTTTTGCATAAGCCTGGGCGAAAGTCGCAAGATTACCGACACCCAGCGGATAGGTGTCCGATGTTGCAGTAACGAGGTTATGGCCGAGATCGGCAAGGTAAAGACGCATTATTTAACTATCCTCGCGGTACAGTTCTTATGTCAAATTTCAGACTCCGTGGTCGGTTTGGTCTTCAATGGCTTATAAGCCAGAATATAATATTCGAGCATTTTTTACACCTCCTGTTGCCATGGAAAGCGATCTGTCAACACCCGGGAAATCAGGATGAAGGCCAGAATGGCGGCGGGTAAAACAAGTATCCCCTGCGCGACGATCGGTTGCAGGCCAGCGGACAGTAACCCTTCCAGAGACAAGGCGTTGAATGCATAGACCAACAGGTAGGACAGCACATAAAACGGCAGGCGCCCAAAACCCTTGGTGCCAAATACAAGCCGGGCATGAGTCATGAAATTCCATAGAACCCCGCCGGAAAACGAGATCGCAAGCGCGACCTGTGGTGGCAGGCCGAATAGATTGAGGGCAGTAAAGAGCGCATAGCCGAACGCCGTATTCAACACTCCGACCAAAGCGAAACGCATGAAGGATTTCTCGCGGGGGATAAGATGTTTTTTCATGTCACTTCTCCGGCCCGCAGAACCTCTGCTATCCCCGAGGCGATGTCATGCCTCGGAATGAAACCAGTCTCATCATGCAACCGGCCCACATCTGCTGCCAGCCGGGCAGGGTCGTCTGCTGCGCGCGTGATCGCACCCAGTCGGATCAGGTCGGGGTGATGCATTTGTTGCGCAACCTCTTCAATGAGTTCCCGAACCGGGATTGCGGCGCCGCTGGCGACATTGACCGCGCCGGTCACATTCGTCTCCAGCAGTTGTAACAGAGCGCGTGCCAGATCATCTACATGCAGGAAGTCGCGCTCCTGCAGGCCATCGGTGCAATCTACGGGTTGACCCGCTTTGAGATTCGAAATCAGATCGCCGAGCAACCGCCCCGGCGGTTCGCCCGATCCATAAACAAAAAAGATGCGGGCCCAGGCCAGTGAAAGGCCAAGCGAACCCTGTCCTGCACACAGCGCCAGACCGGTTCCGGCCTTGGCCGCGCCATACAAGGTGCGTGGCCGCAAAGGCGTTGTTTCAGTCAGGTCCGGCACTGACCAGTCATATTCGGCGCAGCTTCCGGCGCAGACCGCGCGCTGGCCGCCTGTTCGCGCGAATTCCCGCACCAGATGTAGCGTAGCGGCCATCCAGGCCAGATTGGCCGCAGAAGTCCAGCGGTCGCGCGGGCCATCATGCCAGGCCAGATGAACCAGATGGCTGGCGCGGGTTGCTTCAAGAGCTGTTGTGGTGGCACTGGGGTCCAGCAGATCGCAGGTGATGTCGCTTGCCGTGTTGCGTCCCAGCGTCACCACCTCATGGCCCGCCTCTGTCAGAGCCGGGATTGTCGCGCGTCCGATCAATCCGGTTGCGCCGGTCAGCAGAACCCGTGCCATCAGCTGATCCTGACCTCCGGCACGGCGGTCACGAACCGGGTACCGTGCGCCTTCAGGCCGGACAGTTGATCCGTGACCTCGTCCCGGATGTTCCAGGGCAGGATCAACACGTAATCCGGCGGCGTCTCGCGCAGCGCTTCGACCCCGTGCACGGGGATATGGCTGCCGGGCAGCAGCGTGTTCTGTTTGGCCGGGTTGCGATCAACGCAGTAAGAGATCAGATCGGGGCCGATCCCGGCATAATTCAACAGCGTGTTGCCCTTGGCGGCGGCACCATAGGCGGCAATGGTGTCACCCCTGGCATTTGCTTCGCGCAGAAAGGCGAGCAATCCGTCGCGCAGTGCTTCGACCTGAATGGTGAAATTCATATAGCCCTCAGGCCGGTCGAACTGCGCCGCGGCCTCATCCGCGCGAACCTTGGCCACACCAGAACCTTCGGAGTGGCTGGCCCCTTCAAGACAGGCGAACACCCGCAGTGATCCGCCATGGGTTGGCAGCTCTTCAACGTCAAACACACGCAGGCCCACCTTGGCAAAGATTGTCTCGACCGCCAACAGTGACAGATAGGAGTAATGTTCGTGATAGATCGTGTCGAACTGGACACTTTTGATCAGGTTCAGAAGGTGCGGGAATTCGACCGTATAGACCGCATCACCTGTCAGCAGGGTGGAGATGCCGGCAACAAAATCGTTGATATCGGGCACATGCGCCAGAACATTGGCCGAAGCAATCAGCGCCGGAGGTTTCTCGGTTTTGGCCACCTTTTGGGCCAGCGTATCGCCGAAATAGTCGACCAGCGTACGCACGCCTCTCTTTTCTGCGGCGGCAGCGACATTACCCGACGGCTCAATCCCCAGCACCGGAATGCCCTTTTCAAC
This sequence comes from Ruegeria sp. 6PALISEP08, assembly GCF_001238295.1. Lineage (GTDB taxonomy): Bacteria > Pseudomonadota > Alphaproteobacteria > Rhodobacterales > Rhodobacteraceae > Ruegeria. The sequence continues at coordinate 52,517 of NZ_LGXZ01000017.1, read as the reverse complement.
GAAATACTGCAACAGATACCCGTCATTCGAGGCAATCTCGATCACCAGATCGTCTGACCCGAGATCGAACCGCTTGATCATTTGTTCCACGTAATCCCGGCAATGGGCCAGCCAACTGTCCGAGAAGCTGGAAAAGTAAGCGTAATCGGTTGAAAAGATCTCTTCGGCGGGTACGGCGTCGTCCACCTGGACCAGCCAGCATTCCGTACAGACGCGGGCATGCAACGGATAAACCGGGTCCGGGGTGTCTGCCTGTGCGGGATCAACATAGGAGTTGGCCAGAGGGGACAGCCCGAGATCGACGAGCGTCATCTCAAGGCTCGCGCCGCAATGGCGGCAAGTGGAATGAGGTGCGCCAGTCATGTCTGCCCCTGACTTATGGTTTCAAACTCGGCGATCTGTGCACGACACAGCTCGGCGGGCGGTGTGCCCCGGGCCCAGCCTGCATACCAGTCCGCTGTCAGTCTCACGGTGTCCGCGAAGCTTAGAACCGGACGCCAGCCAAGCGTTGCACGCGCCTGCGATACGTCCAGCCGGAGCATATTGGCCTCATGTGGAGTATCTGCCGGGGTATCGACCTCGATCCGGCCCTGCCCAAGCGCTTTGATGACGGCCTGCGCCACATCCAGAACCGGGCGCTCATCGTCGCGTTCGGGGCCAAAGTTCCAGCCTTGAGCAAACGCGTCGCTTTGCTCCAGCTGCTGTGCCAGCATCATGTACCCTCTCAGGGGTTCAAGCACATGTTGCCAGGGGCGGATCGCGCCGGGATGGCGCAGCACGACGCGCCCCTCGTCGCTCAGGCAGCCACGCACGATATCGGGAAGCAATCGATCCTCAGCCCAGTCGCCGCCGCCAATGACATTGCCTGCGCGCGCGCTGGCAACTCGAGCTGGATGTGGATCGGCGGCATCTGGTGAATAATAGCTGCGCCGCATCGCCGCGACGGCTATCTCGGTCGCACCTTTCGATGCAGAATAAGGGTCATGCCCACCCATCGGGTCGGTTTCGCGATATCCCCAGACCTGTTCGACATTCTCGTAGGCCTTGTCAGAAGTTGCGACGACAACTGCGCGCAGGTTTGGAGCAGCGCGCAGGGCATCCAAAAGCTGAACCGTACCCAGAACGTTGGTGGCGAACGTATCAACCGGCGTTCGATATGAGCGCCGTACCAGGGATTGCGCGGCCAGGTGAAACACGAATTCCGGGTCAGCCTCGGCTATGGCATGGTCCAATGTCGATCGGTCATTCAGATCACCAATGATCGATCGTATTTTGCTCTGATCCAGCAAAGCCCAGAGACTTGGGTCGGTTTCGGGCGCATGTGCATAGCCGGTCACTTCGGCACCGCTTTCGGCCAGCCACGCCGCCAACCAGGCCCCTTTGAAACCGGTATGCCCGGTTACAAACACCCTGCGTCCAGAAAACGCGCCCGCACTCATTCCCAGATTTTCCACGGCGCATTGCCTGTGGCCCAGTGCTCATCCAGTTCCTGGCGTTCACGAATAGTGTCCATGGGCTGCCAGAAACCCTTGTGTTCGAAGGCCATCAATTCACCATCGCGCGTCAGATTCATCAAGGGCGCGCGTTCCCATGCGGTATTGTCGTCATTGATGTAGTCTCCCACTTTGGGGGACAGCACGAAGAATCCGCCATTGATCAATCCACCGTCGCCGACAGGCTTTTCCGAGAAATTCAGAACCTGACGGTTCTGCAATTCAAGTTGGCCAAAGCGGCGAGGAGGAGGAACTGCCGTGACGGTTGCAAGTTTGCCGTGGCTCTGGTGAAAATCGATCCCGGTCCGGATGTCGATATTGCCGACGCCGTCGCCATAGGTCAGGCAAAACGCCTCTTCGTCTTTGACAAGAGGTATGACCCGCTTCAGTCGTCCGCCAGTCTGGCTGTTGTCTCCGGTATCGACCAGCGTCACGCGCCACGGTTCCGATTTACTGTTTGCAATCTCAAGTCCGCCATTGGCCAGATCGATCGTGACGTCCGAGCTGTGCAGGAAGAAATTTGCGAAATATTCCTTGATAACGTAGCCCTTGTAGCCAAGGCAGACGATGAAATCGGTAATGCCATGGGCTGCATAAATCTTCATGATATGCCAGATGATCGGTTTTCCCCCGATCTCGACCATGGGTTTCGGTATCCTGACGGTTTCTTCGCTAAGCCGGGTGCCTAAACCACCGGCCAGAATAACGCACTTCATAAAATTGCTCCCTCGTTAACAACGAAGCCAGCCACCAATTTTCAGGTCCTGAACCCGGACCCGGCGTGACTTGATCCTACAAACACTCGCAAGCAGTAGGACGGGAGCGGTTCGCCCATGTCAAGATTCACAAGGTTCCGAGTTATGATGCATCCGATTTCCGGGCGCTCTGGCACCCGCGTATGCACAATATGATGGATGAGCGGGTATTGTTGATGCCCCCCCCCGCGTCAGAGCTATGGGCAGATCGTAACACATTCTGCGGCGCGAATGGATGGCGCGGTGGGTCAGAGACATGGTGCCCGTTGCAGCAGCGTTTTGGGTTTGACAATGGTGATTTCGAAACGTGGAAAGGCGGTTTTCAAGATGAATAACTGTTTTACTATTCAATACGTTGAAAGCCTCATCCGCTGTCTGGAAGGTACCCGCGATTGTGTTCCCTGCAAGCCGGAAACCCGTTTTCAGGAGAGGTGATCGAGGCTTCCAGGCGGTCCGGGTCTTTGGGTTCAGGCGCTGTCAGTGCCTGCTTACCCATGCTTCCATTTCGCCCTGCACAGGGGGATAGAAATGGCGGGCAAGCATTCCTTTTGAAGGGCCATTAGGAATTTGTTGTGAATCGACAATAACCTCTTGTACCGTGAGATAAGGGTTTTTGTATGGATGTTAGTGATTTGCCAAAAAATATTGTTCCAGTCGTAGTTATAGGGGGTGGGCCAGCGGGTCTGACAGCCGCCTACGAACTCCAGAAGCTGAGTGATACGCATGTTCCCCGGGTTTTTGAGGCCTCGGATATGGTGGGGGGCATTTCGCGAACCGAAACGCATAAAGGCTACCGCTTCGACATTGGCGGGCACCGGTTTTTCACCAAGGTGCAGGAAGTCGAGGATATGTGGCACGAGGTGATGGGCGATGACTTTATCACCGTGCAACGCCTGAGCCGCATCTTCTACCGTAACAAATTTTATGATTATCCGCTGCGTATCTTCAACGCTTTGGGCAATATCGGCCCTTATGAGACCTATAAGATCATCGGCAGCTTCATCAAATGGAAGCTGCGGCCCAAGCCGCAGGAAGATACCTTTGAAGAATGGGTAATCAACCGCTTTGGCGGGCGGCTCTATATGCATTTCTTCCACAGCTACACCAAGAAAGTCTGGGGTATCCCGCCCTCGGAAATCCGGGCGGACTGGGCTGCGCAGCGGATCAAGAACCTGTCTTTGCCCAAAGCAGTCTGGAACGCGATTTCGGGCGCAAATGACACGGCCAGCCTGATTGAGGAATTCCAGTATCCCCGCCTCGGGCCTGGTATGATGTGGGAAAAGACCCAGGATCTGATCAAGGAACAAGGCGGGTCGGTCGAAACCCGTTCCGAAGTGATCAAGGTAAACCGCGAGGGCAGCCGGGTCACCTCGATTGATGTTCGTCACTGGACGGAAGACGGCGAAAAACACATTGAGAAGGTGGAAGGCACGGAGTTCATCAATTCCATGGCGGTGCGCGATCTGATCCACGCTTTTGATCCGCCGCCGCCGCCCGAGGTTGTCGAGGCGGCAGACCGTCTGCGGTATCGCGATTTCCTGATCGTGACCCTGATTCTGGATCATGCTGACCCGTTCCCGGACAACTGGATCTACATCCACAGCCCCAAGGTGAAGGTTGGTCGTATCCAGAATTTCCGAGCCTGGTCCAAGGAAATGCTGCCCGATCAGAACACCGCGTCGATCGGGATGGAGTATTTCTGCCAGAAAGGTGACGGGTTGTGGTCATCCGCTGACGAGGATCTCAAGCATCTTGCCAGTGAAGAGCTTGAAAAACTCGGTTTGGCCAAGGCCGGTGATGTTATTGATTGTGCGGTTATCCGACAGCCCAAGGCTTATCCAGTCTATGACAGCGAGTACAAGGATGCTCTGGACACGGTCAGCAGCTGGCTGAAGACGCTCGAGAACTTCCAAACTGTCGGTCGCAATGGTCTGCACCGCTACAACAATCAGGATCACTCGATGCTGTCGGCGATGTATGCTGCCCGCAATATCATGGGTGAGAACCATGATGTGTGGGATGTGAATGTCGAACGGTCCTATCACGAGGAGTTCGAAGCCGACACCAAGGAGAAGTCGGCTGATAAGAAGGCTTTCCGCAAAAGCACCGCACTCTGATCCCTGACCTTCAGCCCCCGGGGCTGCGCATTTGCGGGTTCAGAGTGACTTGAGTTGGCCATGCCTGCCAGACGGTCTGAAATGCACATGAAACGGACGCAGGTTATTTGTTTCCTCAATTCCGTCAATGAAAACAGATTTTCTGTATTGATGCCGCATTGTGACTGCAATCCATCCGGCTGGCACAAAACACGCAACCTGACGAGAATTACATGGTATCAGTAAATCGGTTGATTGAAGAAGCCTACATTCAGCAGGAAAACAATATGGTTTTTACTGTACGCTTGGCGACTGCTGTATTTTGATGAGTTTGTATATGACGTGATGGTATTGCGGCTTTCAATATTCCTGATTGTACTAACTGGCATTGTGCTGGCTGGTCAGGAAGTTGCGGCGATACTGGCGGCAAAATCGGCGCTGGCAGATGGTGCCTCGCCCTACTTCATCGCAAGTGAAGTGCTGTTTTTGTATATCTGGGTGCCGTTGGCGGTTATGTCGGCATCAGCGTTGTTTGTTGCACCGGGCCTGCTTTTGGCATTGGGAATTGCAACACCCGGGGATCGTTTCGAACACTGGCTGCTCAAGGGATTCACGTTTTCCCTGTTTGGTGTACCCGCCGCCGCGGCTGCGGTACAGGCCATCAGTGGCATTCCCACGACTGGGGTGGCTTTCACTTTTCTGAGCGTTCTGCTCTGCCTGCCCGGCATTGGCCTGATCTCGGCCCGATCCAATCCGGATATCTTCCAGGGCAGGGGATGGGATGTCGCCGGTATGATCCTGCTGCCATTGGCGGTACTGATCCTGATGTCGCCCAAGTTCTATTGGGAGGCGCTGAATGATGACGGCGCACACAGTTTCCTGAACGCGATGCTGTTTGTAACCCGAGGCCTGCCGTTCTGGCCACCGGAGTCCGGGGCGATCGGTGACTATCCGACCCCGAAGATGGTGACGGAGACCTTCCTGCAAACCGGGTTTATGCGGTTCTTTGGGCCTTACGAAGTTTCCATTCGCCTGGCCTATCTGCCCGGTCTTTCGATCCTGTTTGGGGTCATGCTGGGTTTCGTACGCACCCCGGACAGGCGTACTGATGCACGCTCCGTTCTAGGGCTTGGGGCTGCGCTGTTGCTGTTTTCCTTCGTGATGGCGTTCAATCCGTCCTACAATCCGTATTTTGCTGATATCGCCCTGCCCATGACCCGCGAGCCGATGATTCTGCTGGGGGTGTTGGGCTATATCCTGTTCTTTACCGAGCAGAGATTTGGCTGGATGGCGGTTGTGTCCACGCTGGCGTTGCTGGCCGCCCCGAACGGTATTCTGCTGATTGGTTTCTTCCTGATTTCCTATTTTCTGCTGACCCGGCCCTTACCGTTCCGGCAGGTGATCGTCGGAGGAATGATCGCCGTTGGCGTCGTGATCCTGGCATCGCTACTTGAAATGGTGCTGCGGTCGTCGGGGCTGACAAGTGTGTCCAGTGAGTTCAACACGGGCAGCATCCTGCGGCGCCTACGGTTCGTCACGATCTTTGACACCGGACGGTTCCTGTTCTGGCTGCTGCCTTGCGGAATATTGCCCGGTCTCGCGTTGCTGGCGTGGCGCTGGCAGGACAAATTGTCCAAAGCCCTGACCCTGACCGTTATCGCCTATGTTCTGTTTTTCTATGTTCAGGCCTATCGCATCCTGCCGCATCATTTCGCACCCGCCGCAGTCATTCCGCTGATCATTTTCTGGCGCCTGCGCCCGGTTCAGGCTGCGCCTGCACCGTCTCTGGTCGGTGCTCTGACCGGGCTGGCGGTCAGCGCCTGGATCAGCTGGCCGGAAACCTTGCGCCCGTTCACCCTGACGCGGGACTTGGGGTATCGCATTGCTATTGAAACCGAGACCGCCCCGTTTCCTGATCTGGACGAGATGCGCGTCGTGCAGGCGCTACTCGGTGAAGCCTTCCCGCCGATCTGGACACAGGCCGAGCTTGAAAACCGCTTTATGGCCGGTGGGCTCTCGGTTTATGTGCATGCCGGAATGCCCGCACCGGACGACACTGTCGCGGACTATTTCATCCGTCCCGCATCCGAACCTCTGCAAGACGGAGAGGTCATGATCGGCGAAGTGGTCGAAGGTCGGGTCCTGGTGGTACGTGATCGGGCTGCTTACGAAAGCGACCTTGGGAACACCAACGTTCCGATCAGCATTGCGCGTGCCTATCATGTGCCATTTGACACAATTTTCGGACGTGGAACGCGCGAAACGCTGTATCCGGTGTGGGATATCGCGAAAATTGCAGGGTTAAGGTAGCCGATGTCTGTGCAACAATGTTTTTGCCCGAAAAGCCAAAAGCGGGCGGTTAAGTGGAGAACTTTATGAAGCAGAATCTCACCAAGCTGGTTGAAACCTATCCACTCCTCCAGAAGCCAGCCTATTTCGCTTATATCGGTGTGGTCAGCACCCGGAATTTCAGCCGTCGTTTTGCCATGAACAATCTTGGCTACCTGCCCAAGCAGGTCTCGGACCGTGGGCAGGATATGTGGGTGATCAACGAAGTCTATAACGGCAAGCGCAACGGTTTTTTTGTCGAATTGGGCGCCGCAGACGGGTTTTCCGATTCCAACACCTTTGCCCTGGAAAAGCATTATGGCTGGACTGGACTGTTGATTGAACCCAACCCTGTCAATTACAACAAGATTACCAACTGGCATCATCGTTCGGCCACGCCAGTCCCGCTGGCCGTCGACCCCGAACCCGGCCAGCTGGAATTCATGATCGACGGCCAACGCAGCAGTCTGCTGGTGGATGAAGCCGACAACATGACTGAGCGCCGCGCCGCGAAACTGGCCAGGTTCCGCGAGAAGGGCAAGGTTGTCACTGTAGAAGCCGTGCCTCTGGATGAGGTATTCGACCGCTATGACGCGCCAAAGGATATCGACTATTTCAGCCTGGATGTCGAAGGGTCAGAGACGCGGATTTTGCGCAATTTCCCGTTCGACAAGTACCGCTTCCTGGCGATGACAATCGAACGCCCGACGCCCGAGCTTAACGAGCTGCTGTTCGCCAACGGGTATCATTTCGTGCGCAATTCGCTTTACGACACGTTCTATGTGCACGAAAGCAACCCGCGTTTCGATCAAATTGAGAAACTGCCGTTCGAGCAGCTGCCCGCCAAGAAGTTCTGATCCCGACCCGATTACTCAGCCATGTCACGCGATCTGTCAGTTTCGCGTGACGCGCAGTTTCTGCTTTTGCCCCAGGACGTGATATTCGAACAGGCACCAGACATAGACGGTGGCGGAATAGACGTAATAGACCTGATGGTAGAGCAGGCATTTGAACGCAAACCACGGCCCGCCATGCCCGGCCATGGCACGAACCAGATCCAGATTGGCGACTAAAGCCGCCGCCAGCACCAGCAGGGGCAGGGGCCAGGTCCCCGGCCAGAACGGCAGGGCCAGAAGCGACAGCAGCAACAGCCCTGCAATTGCGGCCCGCGCCCGCTCGGCCATTGAAGTGTTCAGGTCATCTGTCAGCCCCTCGCGCGAGATCATCAGCCGGGCCCAGGGCAGGGCGCGGCAGAATATATCCGTGCTCAGGCTGTTGCGGATGGTCCAGACTTTCAGATGCTTGCCCTGTAAAAGCGGCTCAATCAGGATGCGACGACCGGTGGCCGCGATCCGATAGCCCAGTTCGATATCCTCGATCGAGGGGACCTCATAGGTTTTCACATCGAACCCATCGACCTCAAGAAACACGTCGCGCCGGATGGCACCGCAACCGGCCCAGAAGGTGTGTGCCTCGCGCTGCGCGCGCTGATGGTGATAGCGGTGCAGAAGGTTCTTGTAGCGCGAAAACCACGCCTGCCCGTCCGGGGCATCGTCATAAGATCCGAATACGGCACCCACATTGTCTTCGGACATCGCCCGGCGAATATGTTCCGGTCCGTCCGGCCATGCGATGACGTCTGAATCCACAAACCACAGGATATCGCCCGTGGCCTGTTGCGCGGCCAGATTGCGGGCAGCGCCGGGGCCGCCATTGACTGGTGTGGTCAGGACGGTTGCCCCCATCTCGCGCGCCAGTGCGGCGGTGCTGTCGGGGGACTGGTCATCCACCACCAGAACCTGCTGCACCTGATCGGTATGCAGCATTTCAATTAATGGGGGCAGGACGCGGGGCAGCAGATGTTCCGCATTGTAGGCGGGCATGATCACGCTGATGGAAAGGGATTGGTCTGAAGTCACGTGGGGTCTCCGGCAGTGGCGTGCGGCGGTCCTGTCCGCTGAACAAGAAGAAAGGCAGCCGTAAAGGGCAGCAGCCACATCACGCGTGCACCATAGCGGTCCGCGGGTTGTGAAACACCGCCGCAAACCAGTGCATTGACGGCAACTCCGATCAGGATGAACAGCGCAAACAGTTTCAGCGGCGGGGCAACCCGTCCGGGCCACAGCAGCAATCCAATCACGACAATCGCCGAGATCAGATAAATCGTCGCGTGGATGGAATTGACCGGGTGCAGCCAGGGCTGATCGCGGGTCAGAACAATATTGTCGAGAACCGCCAGCTGCGCCTCGGGCAGCCCCGAAAGCGATTTCGCATTTCGGATGACAGCCTCGTTCGGGATGGTCATCCTGATGCTGTTCATGCCCAGCTGCTCTGCCGCATTGCCGCCAAGGGCCAAGATTGTGCCAAAGGGACGCGCCGCCAGAACTTTCAGGAAGAAGGCACGCTGTTCGGCGGCCACGGCCTGCTGATCCTCGATTGGCATCAACCGGAAGGATCCAAGGTTTTCAGAGCGTTCAAAAATGATATGGGTGGCGGTCAGGCGATAAGGGTCATCGGACCAGGACAGCGCCTCATGCAGGGCGCAGGTCGCCAGATCGTCCCGGGGGCACACATCGTTGAGATATGCCAGTCCGGGACCATCCACAATCAGACGCGCAGTGATATGAGGGGTGTAAAGCACCTCTTTTTTGGTGACGGTCTCGGCCGCGAATTCGAACGCCTTGCGTTCGGCAATGGCCAGAACGACCAGCCCCGTGACAAACGCTGCCGCAAGCCACCGCCCCTGCCCAAGGCGCAGCAAGGCCGCCAGAACGGCAAAGGGCACCATCAGCACGGCAATCCCCAGATGTGAAGGGTGCAGCACAATGGCAAAGCCGGCCAGCGCCAGCGCCCCCAGCCATTCCAGCGGATGCATGTAACGGCCCGCGACAACAACCGCCGCAATCAGGATCAGCATCACCGATGTGAAAATGTCCGGCATGACATAGGCGACATAGAAAGGCAGCGCGGTCGTCGAGGCGGCCAACAGTGGAATGCTCACCAGCTGAAGCGTGCTGCGCCCTGTCTGCGCGGTACGTTGCAGCACCCGCATGGCTAACCAGACCGCAAGCAGCAGCATCGCCAGATGGGCGCCCGCAACCCCGCCCAATGCATCGGCGCGCCAGAATGCAGCAACCAGCAGCGCATAGGCCATTGAGCGTGAGCCTACGGTTGTCTGGTCCTTTTCACCGGCCTCTTCTGTCCGAGCGTGACCTGTCCCGATCTCTTTTCCGGAATCTTCTGACATAGGCGAGATCAGGGACAGCGCCGCATCGCCCTGCTTAAAATAACTTCCAGTGTCAAAATAGAAGAGTGGTCCGCGATTGATAATCAGAACCGCCAGACAGACGATTACTGTCGCAGCAAACAGCAGAATCCCTCTGAGCCATCGGGGCGATTCTTGGGACGCGTACTTCGCAGTCATTGCTGTCCTACAGCTCCTTCATTCCCAATACCGTGCGCTGGAAATATGCAATTGCCACTTTCATCCCGTCTTCCAGCGCCACCTGTGTTGTCCAGCCGACTGACGCCGCTTTGAATTGAATCTCATGTCGTTGGGATTGAAATCGGACGCGTTCATCAGCGTTCTTGGTTGCCTCCGTCAATCAGGCCATAGACAGGCTCATCTCGCCTCGGTTCCGGCTCAAAATTGCGCCAAGAAATCCGAAACTTGGCAAATCAGGCCATGGCCCATTTCATAAAGCGGCACGGACAGCTTGATGTGGTCGACAAAAGTATCGGGAACATTACCCCCAAAGGTCCAGTGTGCATTGTCTGCGGTTATGTTCTGGCCAACCCCCATTCGCAACATCTCCTCGTTAACAGGCGGGCACTACAAACAAACGACTAAACGGTAAATTCCGATAGAGAATGCGTGCCTGAACTTCTCATAATAACGGCTCAACGCTACACGAATCTTCCCAAGCACCGAAGGAGAAATATGGCCGGTTCCCTGCTTAAGTGCTTTTTCCCCGCCAGATGCGCATGACAAAGGTTCAGGAAGGCATTGGAAGCATACAATATCGACATACAAATGGCATTGTTTCCTATTCACAAAAATCGCAAAAGCCTGATCCTGAGGGTTGCCTCAAAATAAGATGACCTCAGGTCGGCGCGCCTCGCAAAAGCCGGATTCGCGCTAGATTCGTCACCAGATCGGAAACAAACTCAATATTATGCCCTTATTGCACCTCATGAAGCACCCTAATGCCCCAAAATTGCCGCATTTTTTCAAAAAAGTCTTCGCAAGAGGGTAAAGATAAAGTAAACATTTAGAGAGTTAGAGTTCACGCTATAGATGCGTGTAAATTGTGTGTGCAAAAAGGTCGAGGGTGGGAATTTATGCTCAAATCTTTGAAAATGATGGCTGCGGCGCTTTTCGCTGCCGTAGTGATGACAGGATCAGCCAGCGCGCTGACCGTGGTCCAGCCTAACAACAGTTATGACATTAAGTCTGATAATCTTTTTATCGGTACTGTCGGCACCAATGGTGGCCCCGGCATGTATTCGGTGAACTTCACATCACCGCTTGATCCGCTTAAAGCGACCGCGAACGCATCTGTTACAATCAACGTGCTGGGCACGTTCACCGGTCTGACAATGAGCTGGGTCGATGCGGCCAATCCTGGCAACGTTCTGGCATCGACCTCAATTCTGGGCGGCATTCAGACAACGCTCCGTACGCTCTTCAGCAGCGTAGCACCGAATAGCCTGAGCCAGAACCTGGTGTTCAGCTGGGCTGATTCACAGTCGGCAAACGGTGGCCCGATTACGTTTGACTTTGACGTATCGGCGGTTCCGCTGCCTGCCGGTGGTCTTCTGTTGCTGACCGCGCTGGGTGGTTTGGCGTTGACACGCCGCCGCAAGATGGCCTGAGCAAAACAGTAACTTGACCTTTCTGGATGAGGGGCCGCAGTGCGGTCCCTTTTCTTTTGGGTTATTCAGATATTGCCGCCAGCAGCCTGACGCAGCATCCAGACCATCCGCTGACATCTGAGCCTGAACAACGTGGATGTCGCTCGCAGAACCTCGCCAGGTGACGTGAGTTTGTTGCTGGATAAAACCTTGGGAGTATGTGCGATCGCACTGGCGGGCATGGCCAGTCCGCGAAACGCCCATCGAAGCCGTGCAACAGCATCTGTTCCGTTCAACTGATAGGCCTCTTGTGTCGTGCGACGCCATTTCGCCCTGAGGGCGGGCCAATCCTGCCGCGATGGGTGGCTGACCTGAAACGTGTCTTCGTAAATCAGACTGTAGCCCCGGGCGACCGCGCGCATGGTCCATTCGCGATCTTCCGATACGCCGTTGATGAATCCGCCGATTGCATCAAACACATCGCGCCGGGTCAGCAGGTTGCCCGCACCGGAAAACCCCTGCACCTCGATATAGCGGCGAAAGTTGAAGGCAAACACCGCCTCGAACGCCTCGGCGCCATTGCGTGGGGGCGGGGTTTCGTCAAAGACATCGACCCGCCCGCCAATCAGATCGGCGTGGTCCGCAATTCGGCGCCCGACTGTGAGCCAGTCCGGCGCGGGAACACAATCCGCATCGATGAAGAACAGCCGTGACGCAGTAGTTTCCGCCACGCCGCGATTACGGGCATGGGCCGCGCCTTTCTGGGGCTCCACCACAAAGCACACCTCGGGAAAGGCCCGCTGTATGCCGTCCAACGAAACGGGGGATGCATTATCGACAACAACAACTTCCGTCGCCGTCAGGTCATTCTCTCTGAGGGCCTGAAGGCATCTCTGCAGCCTGGGCAGATCGTTGTAGTGGGGAATAATGACCGCGTCAGTAGCTGCCGTACTCATGGCCGAATGCCCCGCTGATGTAACGGCATTTGTTCAACACGATCCCCATGACCTTTGTCAGCTCTGCCAACTGCTGCTCGGCAACATCGATGTGGTCGATGCTGGTCTCTTCTGCGGCTGCCAGAAGCAGGGCACAATTGACATTTCTCAGGAACCCGTGACTGTCGTCGCTCGCCATCAGCGGCGGTGTGTCGAACAACATGATATCAGGTTTGTATTCGGCTTCGATCTGCTCCAGTGTCTCGATCATCCGCTTGCTTTGCAGAATCTCGGCCGGGTTGCGTGTCGGCGTGTAGTTCAGGCCGAAAATCACGTTTTCCCCGTGGCGCAGAGCATGCTCATGAAAAGGCACGTTCCCCTGAATGACGTCCGCCATGCTGTACTTGCCCGATTGTTGCAGAATCTCGGCTAACCCCCGGCGTCGCATGTCGAAATCTATCACTATCGTCCGCAGATCTTCCTGCCGTCCCAGGCTAAAGGCCAGATTCGCTGCTGTCGTACTCTTGCCGCACCCGCTGTAAGGCGACGTGATGGCCACACGGCGCCAGCCGTTGGACTGGATCTGCTGTAACATCTTGGTTCGCAGCATGTCATAGGGCGTTGCACTGGGCCCGCCACGATATGACATCAGGCGGCTGCGGGATATTAGGCGTGACTCAATTTTGATCTCTGGTACCGACAGCCAGATATCCTCATCTGCATTCGTCTCAGGAACATGGCGCTGCTCGTCAGTCAACGGCAGAGGTTGTGGTTGGCGACTGTCGCGCGCCTCACGGGCTTTCTGAATCGCCTGCTGAAGACGTTCCATTACAGTTTCCCTAACTTAACGAGGACAGAAATCACCAATATACCTCCAGCTTGTCGATTACTCTCTCAGTAATCAAATCCAACGGTAGATAGTAAGTATGTACAGCCCAAACCCCTGCGGACACACCCACCAGGATCGCTAGAACAACGCTCACCCAGGTCATCCGCTGCATCACCACTTCGCCCTTGGAACGCACATAAGGGATGGTGGCGATTGGCCAAACGTCCAGCTTATTAATCAAGTCTTCTGGCCGGCGCGCAGCCTTGTTCAACAACTCCAGCAAGACAACCAGCCCCAACCCCAGCGCAATGCCAAATAACGTCCCGCCGCCTGCAATCATCAGGCGGTTGGGTTTGGTTGGCGAACTTGGCACGGCGGGATGTTCGATCACCGAAATACGCTGCCCCTGCGAGGTGACTTCAATGCGCTCGCCGGTAGAGGCCGATGCCAAGCGGCTGACTGCAGTGTTATACTGAGCCTGGATGTTACTGTGATCACGCTGCAGCTCCGCCAGCGTGATTGCGTTTGCCGGTGTCTGATCGATTGTCAGAGTTACTTTTCCAAGGCTTTCCTCAGTTATAGCCCGTTGGGATTCAAGTGCAGCTATCTGTGAATCAAGCTGGGCCAGTTGAAGATCGAGCGTCGAATTACCCGTCTGTTGGCCAGATGGCGCAGCGTTGGTGGCCTGTTCATTTGAAACAACTTCTTCCAGACGGCTTATCCGGGCCCGCAATATCTTAATCTGCGGGCTGGTTTCAGAATAGATTCCCAGCTGATTATCCAACTGGTTGCGCAACTGATTGAGCTGCTGCTGCGCCTGTGTCTGAGGCTGCTGTACGGCGGTCGTGATCTGGCCAGTCGTACTATAGATATTCAGAAGTTTTTCACGCTGATCGCGGAGCGAAAAAATCTGCTGATCCGTTTGCTGAAGGTTGGTCTGCAACGACGCCTGCTGTGCCATCCGGAACTGTAGGCTGGAAGGCAAAGCGCCGGAATTCTCCTGCTGGAACTCAAGAATCCGCGCGCTGCGTTTGTCGAGCTCATCGCTCAGACGCTCAACCTCCTGTTCAAAGAATTCCAGCGTGTCCGAAGCGCGTTCTTTGCGATAGGTAACATCAAGCTTCTGAATTTCCGTCAGGTATTCATTCAGCACCCCGGCTGCTATTTGCCCGGTTCTGCCTTCAAATGTGATGGTCATCAGGTTCGCCTGATTGCGACCGGCCGAGATACGCACACTTGTTTTGGCACGCAACTCATTGATGATATCGTCAGGGCTGGCTTCTTCCTGATTTGGCAGCACTGCGAACTTTCGGGAAATGTCCAGAAGGACAGGGCGCGTCAGTAGCCGTTGTTCGACGATCTGCAGTTGCTCGAACGCCGGTGTCGTAACGGTACTGGCGGCCAGACTGCCCGGAATCTGTGGAGATTCAACGATCAGCCGCATCTGTGAAACATAGGATGGTGGCAGGATCATCGCGACAGTGATCGAAAGCGCAGAGACAATCGTCGCCACAACGAGGAAATACTGAAACCGTCTCAGAAAAATGGAGAAGTAATAACGAACAGGGCTCATGTCAGACTATCAGCTCCTTCTCGAGTGAATTTCCTCCAAAGAACACACCGTCGTCGACCACTTGATTCACAACCCCCTCATCGACTCTTTCCGCTTCATTGGTCCAGGCATAGAGCAGGGCGAAATCGCAAAACTGATTTACCAGGCGAGGAACACCGCGGGTCTGCTGAAAGATCAGCTCGCAGGCTTCTTTTGAAAACTCGCCGCCCGAACCGCCAGCCGTTTTCATCCTGTGCCCAATATAGGCTTCAACCGACTCTTCATCCATCCGCTCCAGGTGAAAACTTGCGGCCACACGCTGCGTTAGCTGGCGCATTTTGGGATCCAGAACCATGTCGCGCAATTCAGGCTGGCCAACCAGAACAAGCTGAATCAACTCATCCGTGTTTGCATTGATATTGGTCAGCATGCGGATTTCTTCCAAACCTTCGACAGTCAGGTTCTGCGCTTCGTCGAAGATCAGAACCACGCGCCGCCCTTCTGCATATTCCGCGACCAGGAAATCCTGTAGTTCCCGAAACAGCTGCACATAAGGGGCGTCGTTGTCGATTGGCAGGCCTAAAGCATGCAGGACCCATTGTAATAGCTCTCCCCGACCGCCTTGCGCATTCGAGATCAGCCCAACGGTGATCGAATCTTCCATTTCACTGAGAAGATGCTGTACCAGGGTTGTTTTCCCAGCCCCGATCTCACCCGTAAGCACTGTAATTGGTGCGCAGCTCATTATACCGAATTGCAACACCGAATAACCGCGCTTGTGCAGCGGTGACCAGTACATGAATCCAGGATCTGGAAGCAGTGTGAAGGGCCGCTGGTTGAGCCCGAAATAATCTAGATAAAACCCGTCGCTGGACGCCATTGCACCTCGGTTACCTTCCGCCTTGTCAAACCTTGCACCGGCCCCCTGGAGATTATCCGAACTCATACTCTGAACCACCAGAAATCCTTCACATAAAGAACACATCACATAAACAAAAAGTACTTGGGTACGACTTTGCCACAAAATCAAGATAGCAGGCACCACTAAACTGCACACGCGGTGAATTGACCTGCCCTCCCCCTCAATCAGAATTATTTCCCGCAATTGTTTCCATCTACGCCTTTGGAAAAAGGCCGGCGATGGAACCGCAGAAATCTGGCCTGAACACGGGCAAAAAGGTCTCGAAGAGTCCAGTTTCGGACCTAAAAGCACAAAATTTCACCGATTGTTACTATATGTGAAACGGTGACTCGGTCACTTTCAACAGATCAGCTAGGCAAAGTTTCACGATACCGTCAGAAAACGCTTGTATTCAGTGGCTCTGAGGTGTGCGTGTCCGTATTATTGTTTTGCAAGCCAGACTGAATTTGTTAACACTTGGTTACGGGAAAGTGGCCCCGCGAGGGTGTAAGCGCAGGGTCGAAGTAACATAAAAAAACAAGACTTTTAGTATATGTAATTGAGGTCGAGCGTGTTCTGTTCCTAAGTTTGGTAAGTGGTTCGTGAGTATTAGTGTGTGTTGGGGGTTTAAATAGTGACAAGTCATTCGAAAGACGTGGCCGACGCTGGCGCGGGCTACTCTAGCATCTCTGTTATGCCAACCTCAGTGCAATATTCGGGGTTCTACAGGGGTGCCGGAAAACGCATCTTTGATATTGCGTTTACGCTGCTTGCAGCGCCGTTCGTCGTTCCAATGATTGCGCTTTTGGCCGTATTTCTGGCCTTGCAGGGCGTGACGCCGTTTTACCGACAGGAGCGAGTTGGCAAGAACGGCAAGATTTTCAAAATGCTGAAGATCCGCACAATGGTGCATGACGCTGATGCGGTGCTCCAGAAGTATCTGGATGCCAATCCCGAAGCGCGTGAAGAGTGGAACCGAAACCAGAAGCTGCGCAATGACCCACGCATCATCAAATTCGGTACTTTCCTGCGCAAAACTTCGATGGATGAGTTGCCGCAGTTCTGGAACGTTCTTGTGGGTGAGATGTCCATGATCGGCCCCCGCCCGATGATGGTGAACCAGCAGGACTTGTATCCCGGTGAACTGTATTACTCGATGCTTCCCGGCATCACGGGGCAATGGCAGGTTTCCAAGCGCAACAATTCCTCGTTTGCCGAACGGGCCCAACACGACGCTGAATATTGGAAAGGCATGTCTCTTTCCTCCGATCTATCGATCCTGGTGCAAACGGTCTCTGTTGTTCTGCGCGGCACCGGCTGTTGACAGCAAGGGCTGCGCCCGAGCCTAGTCGAGCAGGACTCTGTATTTTTCGTCGCCGGGAACCCGTTTTATGACCACAGCAAGCAAATCCCGCTTTCCGATCGGCAATCATCTGGCGATTGTCTTTCTAAGCCTATCTCTGCTTCTGAGCGCCTGCGATACCGCTGAGGAGCGTGCTGAGGCTCATTTCCAGGCGGGGTTGGCGCATCTGGAACAAGGTGATGTCGAACGTGCGCTTGTCGAATTCAAAAATGTTTTCAAGCTCAACGGTCAGCACAAGGAAGCACGCCTGACCTTTGCGCAGCTGGAACGAGAGCGGGGCAATCTGCCTCTCGCCTATGGTCAATATCTGCGACTGATAGAACAATATCCCGACAACCTCGAAGGGCAACGCAGCCTGGCCGAAATCGCGCTAGAGACAAGCAACTGGGATGGTGTGCGGCGTCACGGCGCTGTGGCTGCCGCGCTGGCACCAGATGATGTCGAGATCAAATCCATCAACAATACGCTGGCCTATACGGACGCGGTCAGGAACGGCGACGCCAACCAACTGGAGTTTGCCGTACACACAGCCCGTGAGATGCTGGGTGCCCATCCTGATCTACTTACGGCGCGCCAGGTCCTGATCGACCACCTTATCCGGGAACGTGACTGGCATGGAGTGCTGGAAGAGACAGGCGCGGCCCTGAAATTTGCACCGGAACAGCCAAATCTCTATTCGACCCGGCTGCTGGCGCTGCAAGAATTGAACCAGCCCGCTGAAATCGAAGCGTTGCTCAAGCAAATGACCCAGGTTTTTCCCGACGATCAGGGCATCGAGCAAGTGCTTGTTCAGCATTATATTGATCAGAACAACCTGAACGCCGCAGAACGGATACTGCGCGCCGAGGTAGAGGCGCAAGTCGAAGATCACATGCCAGCCCAGAGGCTGATCGCTTTTCTGAATGAACACCGCGACACCGAATCCGCGATTGTCGAACTGGACGGGATCATCTCGCAAGGTGGCCCCAACACCTCGCGGTTCAAGACACTCCGCGCGACACTGAAATTCCGCTCGGGTGATCGGGAAGCTGCTATTGCCGATATGCGCGCCTTGCTTGAAGGCGCGGAAAGAACCGAGCGGACCCGAGCAAACGAAGTGGAATTCGCCCGGATCCTGTTCCAGACCGGTCAGTCCGAGGAAGCACGGCTTCTGATCGAAAATGTACTTTCCGAAGACGCCACGCAGGTGGATGCGCTCAAGTTCAAGTCGTCCTGGCTGATCGATGAAGACAATATTGGCGACGCCATTGTGCTTTTGCGCGAAGCCCTTGGTCAGGCCCCCCGAGACCCGCAACTGATGACACTGCTGGCGCAGGCTCATGAACGCAACGGGAACCGGGAACTGATGGGTGAAATGTTGGCACTGGCGACCGAGGTCTCCCGGAATGCGCCGGAAGAGACGCTACGCTATGCACAGTTTCTGATCGCGGATGGCGATCTGGAAATCGCCGAACGCGTTCTGGTTGATGCCCTGCGTCGGGAGACAGATCAGCCAGAGCTGCTTTTCCTGCTGGGCGAGATTTACTTGGCAACACAGGATTGGGATCGTCTGGAGACGGTACAGCGCTCGATCAGCGAGCTCGGCACCCCCGAAGCACGGCGCTTGGCAAATGAGCTCAAGGCCCAGAGGCTGGCAGCTCAGCAACAGACGGACGACCTGACGGTGTTCTTGAAGGAGTTGGCCGAAGATCCCGAATTCGGACTGCCCGCCGATATCGCCCTGATCCGCCTGATGCTGGTGCAGGGGAAGGCAACCGAAGCGTTTGCCCGCCTTGATCAATTGCTTGAAGAGGATCCCAGGTCGTTACCGATCCGCCTGATCAAGGCCTATGCCCTGACCGGAAACGGAGAATATGACGAGGCCGCGCAGCTTTATCGCGCCGTTCTCAGAGAACGTCCGGATATCACCAGAGCGTGGATTGCGCTGCATGCGCTTGAGACCGAACACGGCACCTCCGAAGCAGCCCAGAATATCCTGATCGAAGCGCTGGCCGCACAACCCGAAAATCCCAATCTTCTGATGCTGCAGGCGGCGGTTCATGAAGGCGCTGGCGATCTGGATCAGGCCATTTCGGTCTATGAAATCCTTTACCCGCTCAGCAACCAGTCTCTGATTGTCGCCAACAATCTGGCAAGCCTGCTGACGACACATCGCGAAGATCAGGAAAGCTTGCAGCGCGCTCAGGTTTTGGCGCAGCGCCTCCGCGGCACTCGCGAACCTGCGTTCCAGGATACCTACGGTTGGCTGGCATACCGGCTGGGAAATTATGAAGAAGCGGTGACCTATCTCGAACCCGCCGCCCGCGCGATACCCGACCATCCCTTGGTGCTTTACCATCTGGGCAAAGCGTATGATGCCGTTGGCCGGAGAGAAGACGCCGTGCAGGCATACCGGGCCGCTCAGGCGACAGGCATCCCGCTGGATGTTTCACCCTCACTGGAGGAGGAAATTAAACGTGCGAGCGTTGCCGACAATCCGGGGCAATAACACCCCGGGAAAGAGCGCTGCATTTCTGCCGCATCTCACAACCGCTGGACTCACAGCGGATTGTCTGAGGCTGCGGGAAGAGGCATAAACAGAAAAAAGTGAGAGATTTGAATATGCGTACAGTAATCGGGTCCTTGATCGCTCTTGTCATTACCATGCTTGCGGCCACCGGGTCATGGGCGCAATCATATCAAATCCAGCCGGGCGATGCGCTTCAGGTTGAAGTGCTCGAAGACCCCACCCTGAACCGAACGATCTTGGTTCTACCGGATGGATCTATCAACTTTCCGCTTGCCGGCTCACTTCGGGCAGCTGGTCAATCGACCAATGGGCTCAGTTCTTCTCTCGCATCGGCGTTGTCCTCGAATTTCAACACGCCGCCAACCGTCTTTATCTCGGTCGCATCGCTGGCACCCCCTCCTCTTCTGGGTGGGGTGGGCGCAACCGGCCCAACCATTGATGTTTTCATCATGGGTGAAGTCAACATACCCGGAAAGTTTCTGGCGAGCGAAGGTACGACCATTCTTCAGGTTTTGGCTCAGGCTGGAGGCCTGACCAATTTCGCGGCTCGCAAGCGCATCGAATTGCGCAGAGCTGACAGTAAAACAGGCGTGGTGAACAAATATATCTATAACTACAATGGATCGGGCGGTGGCATCCAAGGCAATACAGTGCTCAGAACCGGAGATGTTGTGGTCGTGCCATCACGCCGCTTGTTCGAATAGGGGCTGATACAGGTGGGGAAATCGAAATTCAGGCTGTCCACCGTTCTGGGGGGTGGGGCTGCTTTAATAATTTCAGTTATGCCAGTTGTTGGGCAGCAAACCTCAACAACGCAAACGACAACACAGCAGACGACCGTACAACAGGCACCGGTCTCATCAACGCTTGTACAGCAATCACCCAGCCAGCAGCTTATTTCGCAGCAGGCGCTGAGAAACCCGGCGCGGCAGGTCGGACAACCATTGACCGGTCAACCGACCGGCACCGGAACCGGCCTGACTGTTACGTTGGACTACCTGACCTCGCTCAGACATGACGATAACCTTCGTCTGACCGACCCATCGCTGGGGGCGACCACCTGGTGGGAAAACACACTTGCCCTCGGAATTCTGAAGCAGACGACGGATTCGACGCTGAGATTCGACCTGTCGGGGCTATACCGGATCGCCAATGAACCGATTATCGGAACGGACTCCAGCTTCTCGGACCCGCTCGCACGGCTGGACTATCAGCGTATACGCGCAAACAGCCGGCTTGGTTTGCTGGCTGAATATCGCGAGAGAGACCTCGCCTTCAATCGTTCGCTGACGGACACGAACCTGGATGGCGTCATCGACGCCTCGGACGTGATCGGCACCATAGGTGATCAGGTCAACACGCGAGGGAACCTAGATTGGGAAACCGGCCTGACCGATCCTTTGGGATTCCGCTTCACTTATAGCCACCGTGAACGCAGCTATACGAACACGATCGATCCGAGCCTGTTCGACAACCGGTCCGACGATTATACGGCTGCGGTTCTATTTCGGTTTTCTCCGGTTCTGCAGGGGAACCTGAGTGTCGATTACCGGGATTTCGTGGCTGATGACAACGTCCAGACTGATCGGCAAACAACAGTCGTATCAACGGGTGTGACGTATAACATTTCCCCCATCACCACCCTCAGCGCGAACATCGGTTACAGCCAGGTTGACGACACACAGCGTGCGAACAACATAAATGACGTGACCGAAGATTTTGTCTGGAGTTTTGCCTGGAGTAAGACGCTGGCGGATGGAACCGCCGATGTTCTGTTTGACCAGACCTTCGGTGTGAATGGCTCCAGAATTAACGCCACGGTTGGTCGAACTTTCCAACGCTCCAGCGGGTTGTTCGGCTTCAATGTCGGTTTCACTCGGGGGCCTTTTGACGAGGTGACGCCAATTGGTCAGATCGACTACAGCTATCAGTTGGCCAGTTCTCGGATCGGCGCGACGATTCAACGGCGGGTCGGCACCAGTACACAAAGTGTGGAAACCCGGCAAACCCTAGCTTTCCTGACGTATGATTATTTTATCAACCCAGTATCCGGCCTGTCTTTTAGCGTCAATTTCATCGACCAGGAAGACGAAGGGACGGGTTCATCCAATCCAAGACAGCGCGGCACATTCAACGCCTCTTATACGCGCGCGATCACAAAGGATTGGGCGCTCAACGTAGGCTATCAGTACGAGATGGACGACCAGAACGGCTTTAAGGCGACCTCAGACTCGGTCTTCCTGACGCTTGGGCGGAGGTTCACCCTCAAACCCTGATTTTCTTTGGCCAGGTTCGCGCCGTCAACAAATACTCCAACCACTACGTATTGTATCGGCCTCGGATCAAAATCACGGGAGCTTGGGTCACCATGATTTCGGGACGCGCTTTATTATGCATGATGGGCAGTGATGCATCGTTTCGATTCGAAAAACGGCCGCGACAATATCGTTGAAGCGGCCCGAGGCGGCCTGCCGGTCATAAACACCGCAGGGCTGTTCTGGTTTGCCCTGTTGTTGCTCGGGTCGGTGCCCGTCTTCTGGATCGGGATCGTGTCGCTGGGAGCTGCCTGGAGCACACCGGAATACAGCCATGGTCCGCTGATCCCGATTATCTCTCTGTATCTGTTCCTGCGTGAACTCAGGGACATGCCGCCGCCCAATCCGGTTGTGCGCGATCGCTGGCCGGGTGTGGCGGTGATCGCCATGGCCCTGATCATTGCCATTCTGGGAAATCTGGCCCGCATCCCCGATATCGTCACCTACGCCATGATCATCTGGACCGGTGGCGTCATGTTGACCGTATTCGGCTGGCAGCGAGGCAAATACCATCAGCTGCCTGTACTACACCTGGTGTTCATGCTGCCCCTGCCGCAGTTCGTCTATTGGAAGCTCACGATCTTCCTGCAATGGATTTCCTCCGAGCTGGGCGTCTGGTTCGTGCAATTGGCCGGTGTCTCGGTCTTTATTGAAGGCAACATCATCGATCTGGGCGTCTATAAACTGCAGGTGGCCGAAGCCTGTTCCGGGCTGCGCTATCTGTTCCCGATCCTCAGCTTTTCGTACCTCTTTGCCCTGCTTTACCGTGGCCCGATCTGGCATAAGGTGGTTCTGCTGGTTTCAGCAGCCCCTCTGACCGTGCTGATGAACTCGGTCCGCATTGGCGTGATTGGCGTACTGGTCAATCAGCACGGCATTGAGCAAGCCGAAGGCTTCATGCATTTCTTTGAAGGCTGGATCATCTTCTTGCTCTGCGTGGCCATTCTGTTCCTGATGGCAATCGGGTTGCAGCGCCTGACCCCAAACCCGCAGCCTTTTGCCGAGACAATCGATCTGGACACTCAGGGGCTCGGCACCGTCGCATTGCGTTTTCTGGGTATCCGCACCTCGGTCGCGCTGGCTTTCGCGGCACTTTTGACATTGGCAGTTTCAACCGCCTGGACTCTGCGGCCCGCCTCGGAGGTAAAGCCAATCGAGCGGGATCCCTTTGCCCTCTATCCGCGCCAGTTGGGCGACTGGTCAGGTTCCACCACCAGCCTTGATCCGCAAGTCGAACAGACACTTGGCGCCAGTGACTACCTCCACGCCACGTATATCGACAGCGGGTCGGGCGATTTCGTGAACATGTTCGTGGCCTTCTACAACAAGCAGACCGATGGCGACGGCATCCACTCGCCCGAGGTTTGCCTGCCGGTTGGCGGTTGGGAAATCTTCAGCCTCGAGCCGTATGAGATCAACCCGGGCAACACCCCTTACGGCAGCTTCACCGTCAACCGCGCGGTCATCCAGAAAGAGCTTTCAAAGCAACTGGTCTATTACTGGTTCGAACAGCGCGGCAAACGTATAGTCAATGACTTCCGCGCCAAGTTGAGCGTTATCCAGGACGGTTTCACCATGGGCCGCACCGATGGTGCCTTGGTCCGATTTGTGACGCCGATCCTGCCGGGCGAGACCGAAGCGGATGCGGATGCAAGGCTGCAGCGGTTCATGGAACCCAGCCTGACCCGCCTGCCGCAATTCGTGCCGTTTTGACCTTAGGTAAAATCAGGCTTTAGATTTACCTTGATTTTAATCGACAAGGACTGCGGTGCGTCCAAGGACAGACGAACAAAACGACACCAGAAAGCCCACCCAATCAATCCATGGCTGAAATACTTTGTAACACAACCACCTTATCCTGTCATAATCATCAAGCTCGACTGGAGAAGCCGAGTTGCCGAAAGTCTGAACTTAGGTAAGAGCACCTAAACGAAAGGACCGCCAGCAAGCGACTTTTAGAGTCTCAGTCCTTCCAGATCCGCTTATAAGCCGCAATCAGTGCAGGCACTTGATGCGGCCAGGCCATTTCAGCCTCGACCCGGGCACGCCCATAACGGCCCATGACGGCGCGGCGTTCATCATCGGCCAGCAGTTCGGTGATCTTGTCGGCCATGTCCACCGGATCATTGGCCTTGGCGTAAAGCGAGGCCTCCTGCGCCGAGAACCGCCCTTCGGTCACGTCGAACTGAACGATGGGCTTCTCGAATGCCATGTATTCGAGGATCTTGTTCATGGTGGATTTGTCATTCATCTCGTTCACCCGGTCCGGGTTCACGCAGACATCCGCGGTCGACAGGATCTCGAACAGGTCCTGATCCGGCGCGCGGCCGGTGAAGGTGACGTAATCCGACAGGCCCATATCGACCGATTGCTGTTGCAGCTTCTCAAGGCTGGGACCACCGCCCACAAGGCAGAACTGGATGTCGTCACGCCCCTGAACCTGCACCAGATGCGCCACGGATTCCAGCAGCAGATCGATGCCTTCCTGATCACCCATGACGCCGACATAGCCCACCATATATTTGCGACCATTGCGCCAGTCCGGGTTCGGCGGCAGATGCTGCAGCCGGCTCAGATCAGGGCCCGAGCGGACGATAAACACATCCTCGGGCGCCATGCCGCCGCGTTCGATGGCGATCTTGCGATAACTTTCATTGGTGGCAATCGACACCCGGGCCGAGGCGAAAGTCAGCCGCTCGAACGTCTTCATCAGCTTCCAGAAGAAGCCGCGCTTGTCGAACTTGGCCTCATAAAGCTCGGGGTTGATGTCGTGGTGATCAAACAGATAGCGCACGCCAAACAGCTTGAACGGCAGCGCCACCAGAAAGATCAGATCGGGCGGGTTGCAGCCATGGATGACGTGAAAACCGCGCGTGAACTTGATCTTCAGCGACAACCAGCTTTCCCAGAACAGCGCCGCGCCATATTCCAGCAGATACCCCAGCGCACCGCTGGCATCCAATGGCAGCGGGTGGCGATAGACCTTGATGCCTTCATCTTCCCAGACACGTTCCTCGTGCCCCTTGCCGGTGGGACAGATAACTGAAACCAGCGCGCCTGCGGCGGCCAGCGTACGCGCCTCCATCCACACACGGCGGTCGAAAGGCACAGGCAGGTTCTCGACCACGATCAGAACCTTCAGCCCTTTCAGGGGCTGGCTCTGGCGCAGTTCCTCGAACGAGATCGGCTGAACGGCGGGGACGGGGCTAGTCATATTCATAGGTTCTTACCACCTCTGCATCGCCCAGGTTCAGCTCGTTCACGATCCGATTCGATCCGATCACCAGGTCCCAGGGCCCGGCCTCGGCCGTGGCGCGATCCACCAGCAGGCTGCCCACTGTAGGCAGATGGGTAAAGGTATAGCCCAGGTTTTGACCCCGCAGATCAGCCGGGCGGATCGCAGGATCATAGACCGACAGCTGATACCCTGCCTGCAGCAAGCGCCGGGCGATATCGACATTGGGGCTTTCGCGCAGATCGTCGGTTCCCGCCTTGAAGGCCAGCCCCGCCATCAGCACCCGGCCGCCATCAGGCAACCGCGCCATGATGTCCTGCGCCTGATAGGTCTTGTGCGCCTGATTGGTCTGCAACAGGCTGTCGATCAGATGGGTATGGGCCCCCACCTCGCCGGCGATATGCTGCAATGCACGCACGTCCTTGGGCAGGCAGGACCCCCCGAACGCGCCCCCCGGGCGGGTGTAATAGGGTGAGATGTTCAGCTTGGTATCCGAGACGAAGATCTCGTGCATGGTTTTGGCGGATACGCCCATGCTGTGGCAGATGCGGCCAATCTCATTGGCAAAAGCCACCTTGGTGGCGTGCCAGGTATTGTCGACGAATTTGGTGATCTCGGCCTCTTCAAAGGCGGTGTAGAACACCGGCGCGTCCAACCCTTCGTGCATCTCGTCCATCACCGCTGAGCGATTGCCATCGACCGTGCCCACAACGATCTTGGGCGGGTTGAAGAAATCATCCACCGCCGAAGCCTCGCGCAGGAATTCCGGGTTATAGACGATCTCGACCGCCTGCGCCGTCTGATCCCCTAGATAGCTTTGGAAGATCGGCTCGATTAGCTGCCGCACGGTGCCCGGCCGGAAGGTCGACCGATACGCCACGGTCAGCGCCCGCGCCCGGTCGGGTGAGACGGTTTCAGCAATCTGGCGCGTCACCTCGGCCACGAAACTCATGTTATGTGAGCCGTCGGTGGAACTGGGTGTGCCGACACAGACAATGGCCAGATCCACATCCGACAGGTCCGGCATTTCAACCGAGGCACGGATCAGATTCCTGGCCAACGCTTCGGTCAGCAACTCGGCCACCTTGGGTTCCTTGATCGGAGGCTGCCCGGCGTTGATTTCAGAGACCTTGTCGGCATTCACATCGATGCCGATCACCTCGTGCCCTTCGCGGGTCAGACAGCACGCCGCCGTGAACCCCACATACCCCAACCCGAAAATTGCAATCTTCATACTATTTTACCGTTTTAAAACTGTCAGGTGGTGTTCTTGCTGCTGATACAAATATCAGGTGCCCTGTAGTAAGCGCCCTTGCATAGTCAGAGAACTATCTGGGAAACTTTCAAAAAAATACCCTGTAAAGTGCTGCATTTTTTTGACACGGAACAAGAGTGCACATTAGAAACCGGTTCAACATTCTGACTCAAAACGAAAAACATGGAATTTCCAATCGCAACACACCAACACTCGTTTGAATATCAATTCGACCACCGGTTTACCAGTGTGGCGACTCCGTGTGTTCAGGCCCGGCTGTGGCAAAAGAAGAAAACGAAACATTTGTCTGCTATGCTGTCATTTGTCTCTAAATTGGAAAGATAGTACTTTTGGAACAACCCAATGAACCCAAGTCGAGCCGCAGTTCCGCCTTGGCCGTGGGCGCGGCGACGCTCCTTGCATCAGGCTTGTTCCGGCAGGGGCTTGGGTTGGTCACGCTCGCCATTACGGCGCGTCTTTTAACACCTGAAGATTTTGGCGTAGCCGCCTATTTTCTGATTGCAACAGCCTTTCTGGAAATGCTGCAACGTCAGATCGCCATGGTACTCATACGGCTGGATGACGTTACACAAGATCACCTGGAAACAGTTTTCACCTTTCAGGTGATCTTTGGAATGACGGTCGCCCTTTTTTTCCTTGCGTCCCGGCCGCTGGTCGCTCTGATTGGCATCCCCGAGCTGGTTCAGATCACACCCGCTCTTTGCCTGCTGGCCATCACGGTCGCCTTCAGAAGCCCGCGCTTCATACTCTTTGAAAGAAAACTTCGCTTCGGCTATGCCGCTGGTGAAGAAACTCTCATTCGAGTCATCTATTCGATTACAGCAATTACGCTTGCCTGGATCTGGCGCGACTTCTGGGCAATTGTTGTAGCCAACTTCTGCGCTCTGACAGCTCGCGGTATCTGGACGTTTAGCATGGCCCCAATGGCTCCGCGGCTGTCGCTAGCGCGGTGGCGCGACAGTCTGTCGTTTTCCACGTGGTCCCTGGGTGCCCAGATCGCTCAGTTCTTTTCAAAAAACATGCCGCAGCTGATTATCGGCGCGACCTTGGGGCTGGCTGATGCCGGGATATTCCGGCTCGGCAACCGCATCAGTACGCTTGTAACGACCCAACTTTTTGCCCCCATGCAGCGGGTGATCTATCCGGGCCTTGCTGATATTGCCCGGAATACGGACCGCAAAGACGAAGCATTCATCCGGCTTAACGAATTGCTCATTGCAATTGTGTTGCCGATGTCGGTCGGCATGGCTCTGGTGGCCAACCACATCATCCTTGTCGTTTTCGGTTTTAAATGGCTTGCGGCCACGCAGGTGATATGGGTTCTGGCTCCGCTCAAGGCCCTGGAGACCTTGCAGGCGAATGTTCGGGCAGCAACTTATGTCGAAGGATCGACAAAGCTCCTGTTCGCGCGAAATACCGTTCTGCTGGTACTGGTTTGCCTTTTCATGTTGATCGGCGTCAATCTCGGGTTCACCGGCGCACTGATCGCAGCCGGTGCCGCAAGCGTTGCCGCAATTGCGATGACCCTCACGATCGCCAAACGGCACGGAACACGTACGTTCTTTGGCCCCCTGACTGTGGCCTGGAGAAGCATCGTTTCCTGTATCGCCATGGTCGCCGTTGTTTTGTTTATTGCCAGCGCATTTGGAACACCGGTCCATGTTGGCTGGGCTTTCGAATCCTGGGATGACGTCCCAAGGCTGCTTGTCATCTTCCTGACAAAAGTGCTGGCCGGAGCGTTCACTTACGTCGCAACACATCTGTTGCTTTGGCTGCTGGTCGGTCAGCCCGACGGCGTTGAGAAGGTCGCGCTTCAGTTTCCAAAGCGCGTACTTAAACATTATCTGGATTCGAGCACGGCAAAGCAACGTTAGGGCAATCCCGGCCCGGGGCTTATAAGTTAAACTAGTAAACAGTGACAGATCATTCGATGTACATAGCCAAAGAACCGGACAGGATGGAACACGCGCAAAACGATCAGAGGCCGGGTTCATCCGTTTCCGATACGACATCCGTTCTTCCGGAACTGGATCTGAGCGTCATAATCGTGAACTACAACACCCGCGATGTGACCTCCAAGGCGGTCCAGTCAGCGCTGGATCATCGGGGAAATCTGAAACTCGAAGTCATTGTCGTCGACAACGATTCAAGCGACGACAGCGTCACAGCCTTGCGGGCGGCTTTTCCCGCAGCGACAATCCTGGCCGCAGGACAAAATGGTGGCTACGCTTGGGGCAACAATATCGGCATCCGACAGGCGCGAGGGCGCTATCTGCTGATCCTCAACCCGGATGCGCAGGTTTATGACGGAACGCTTGAGCGCGCTGTCTCATACCTGGAAAACAATCCAGACATTGGCATCCTTGGTGGGCATGTCTCACTTGAAAACGGCGCACAACAGCCCACCCTGTTCCGTCAGGTTTCCCTGAGCAGCCTTTTCTGGAACATCCTGATACCAAACCGCATCATCCGCGAAACCCGTCTTTTCGGGGATCAGCGCTATGCCTCGCGCGCTCGTGATACCGTACAGGATGTAGATGTCGTCGCCGGGTGTTTCATGATGGTCCCAAAAACGGTCATCAACACCGTTGGCGTCATGAATGACCGTTTTTTCATGTATAGCGAGGAATCCGAATGGTGCTGGCGGGTCCGTCAGGCCGGTCTGAAAGTGTGCTACAACCCGGACATCCGGCTTCTGCATTACGGCGCAGTTTCCACCGGACAAACCTCGCCCTGGAAATCCGTCGAGATCGCCAAGGGGCATATTCTGTTTCTGCGCTTCTCACGTGGTCCACTGATCGCATGGCTGGGAACCGGGCTCATGACAATCGGTGATCTGTTGCGGGGCGTCTGGTTCCTGCCGATAAGCCTGATAAAGCCCCGGCACGAAGGTGCCCGGGCCTGGCGAGCGCGATTTGCGTTTCTGCTGGGGGCCCTGATCAGGCCTCCGCATGGGCAGGTGCCGCCGCAACCCGCCCCGGACATGCTGGCATGAAGAGCCTGGCGAAACCTGTATTGCGCGGTATTGTCCACACCGTTCTCACCCCACTTGAACGCCGGATGCTTGCGCAGCAGCCCGTCGCGCGGTGGCCGCATATCTTCATTCTGGGCGCCCCCCGATCCGGTACGTCTCTGTTTTACGAGCTTATGACAACCGGCTTCGATTTTGCCTTTTTTTCCAACCTTGCGCACCGGTTCTACAAAACCCCTCTGGCCGCGACCCGGATCGGAGGGAAACTGATCTCGGACCACACGCCCGCCTACCAAAGCGACTATGGTCATATTTCGGGATGGGCTGCCCCGAATGAAGGCGGCTGGATCTGGCAGCGATGGCTCGAGGATGGCCCTTGGGTGGATGAGCAACACCTTGCTTCCCTACCTATTGCGGAAATCCAAGCGACGCTGGCGGGCATGTCGGCCTTGTCAGATGCCCCGTTCATCAACAAGAACGTGATGCATTCCAACCGCGTGCGATTGCTGGATGCGATGTTTCCAGGCTGTCTTTTCATCGAGATCCGGCGCGATGCCAAAGACACTGCCAGATCCATCATCCGGGCCCAAAGGAGGAACAAGGGGCCAGAGCGGGACCATGAGGAATGGTGGTCTGTCCGCCCCTCAAATGCAGGTGGCGATACCGATATCGAACACGCCTGCCGACAGGTTGTCGGCGTTGCCAATGATATTGAACGCGATTGCGCCCATATCGGGGCTGACAGGCATTTCAGGGTCGAATATGAAGCGCTTTGCGCCGACCCGAAACGCATCTTGGCCAGCGTTGCAGCGTTTCTAGAACAGCGCGGTGTACCGGCCAAATCACGCCCCGGGGTCTCAGTTCCTGAACAGTTTACGCTGCGGGCCTCCAAACCGCTTGAAGCAGAGGAAGAGGCCGATCTGGACCGGATGCTGACGCCCCATGCGGAAACTGCAGTGATCTGATGGTTGATGGCACCCTCTCTGTGCGCCGGGTTGCGGCGGAAGACTGGCCCAGCCTTAGCAGCAGGTTCGAAGACCTCACCTATGAGCAAAGCCTGACCTATGCGCAGGCCGCCGCCAGACGCATAGGGGCAACCGCCGAATTTCTCAGCCTGCATGATGCGCAGGGCGCACCGGTGGCTGCGGCATGTCTCAGGATCAAACGGGTTCCGGTTCTGAGCCGCGGTATCGCCTGGATTGCGGCCGGGCCATTGATCCACCCCAAGGGGCGGGGTACCCCCGATGCAGCCATGGTCCGCGCAATCCTCTCGGATCTGCGTCGGCACGTACATGACAGCGGTCATGTCCTGCGCCTGCGCTTTCCGATCATGGCCACCCCCACCGACGACGCGATAACAGGTGCCGGTTTTGTGCCCACCGAGCAGGCAAGCTCATATCGGACGGTCCTGATTGATCCCGATCAGGACGACGATACCCTGATGCGCACCCTGCACGGCAAATGGCGCAACCCACTGCGCAATGCACTCAAGACGGGAATGGAGCTTGAAACCGGTCCGATTGCAGAGTTGTCGGGGCGATTTCACAAGCTCTTCGAACAGGTGCAGGCCGCCAAGGGCTTCCAGCCCGACATTCCACCGGAATTCTACTATCCGCTCGCGGGGCCGGATTTCGAACACGATGTTCTGATTGCGCTCAAGGACGGTGCCGATATCGGCACAATGACCATCGGACGCACTGGCACAAACGCTGTCTATCTGTTCGGGGCAACTTCGGAAGCGGGGCGCAAGCTCAATGCCGGGCACTATCTGATGTGGCAGGCCATACTGCATTGCCGGGAACACAGGATCAGGTGCTTTGACCTGGGCGGAATAGATCAGGACGCAAACCCCAGCGTCACCCGTTTCAAATTGCGCACCGGCGGTACAGATACCACGGCCGCAGGCCCCTTCGAAGCCTGGCCGGCAGACCCCATGGCAAACCTGATCGGTCTGGCCGAAGCTCTGCACGGGAGGCTGAAGCGCTGAAATGGCACGTCGGATCGGTCTCAATTTTCACGGCATTGGATCTCCGGCCCGCGACCTCGAAGAGGGAGAGGCCCCCTACTGGTTGTCCGAGGCGCAATTTACGGAAATTCTTGACCGTGTCGCTGCAGCCCATGATCCGCAGGCCTTTGTTCTGACCTTTGATGATGGCAACCTGTCGGATTATGACATCGCGCTTCCAGCTCTGGTCGAACGGGGCTTGTCCGCGCGTTTCTTTGTTCTGACTGGACGGCTGGACCAGCCCGGATCGTTGGGGCGCGATCACATTTCGGCCCTGCTGGATGCCGGGATGCGCGTCGGTAGCCACGGCATTGCACATGTCGGCTGGACCGGGCTGGACCGGGATGCACTCAATAGGGAACTCGGACAATCCCGCAGCGTACTGCAGGACATCTGCGGCCTTCCGATTACCGAGGTGGGCATCCCCTTTGGCCTGTACAACGCCCGTGTCCTGCGCGCGCTACGACGCAACGGATATACGGTCGCGTTCTCAAGCGATACAGGGCAAATGAACAACAAGAGCTTCCTGCGTGCCCGTACATCCCTACGCGGAGATATGAACTCGGCTCAGTTCGACGACATTCTGGCCAGCCGAATGCCACCGGCAAAACAGTTGCGCCGTATGCTTGGAATGACAAAAAAGCGGCTTTTACCGTTAACCTGATCGGGTATACCCAAACTTGTCCAGAATATGCCCGAGCTCCTGCTCGATATAGGCGATATGTTCGGGCTCCAGCTCATCTTTCCACTGACCGCTGCGACCGCTGCGGATATGTGCGCGCTCATTTGGTTTTGTCGCAGAAATCTTGCTGCGCTTACCGGCCTCGAACAGGCGCATCAGCCGGACACCCAGTTCATGCACCCTGCCAGTCATCCCAAGGAAGGTGAAGATTTCCGCATAGATCTCATCCCGGCGGGGGCCCATCAGATCACCATACTGCAGCTCGAGGATATCCGGGTCGGACAGATCCCAGTTCTCAAGATTCTCGCGACTGAAATATATGAAGTGACGGATCTCCATGAACAGCCCTTCGATCTTTCCGGCAGCCTGCAGCTTTTCCTGATAGGTTTTTCCGGTCTCGTCCGGCACATGGACCCAAAGTTCGTTGGTCCACAGATGGTAGTGATAGGAAGATACGATCATGTCGCGCGGATCGCGCATAATATGTATACCCCGATACGGTCCGATCTCGGCCAGCGGCGTCCGGCTGTGCGGCGACAGGAAAACACGGGTTTCCGGCCTTGGTGCTCCTTTGGAAATATCTTCGAACCGCACCCCCAACCCAAGGGCCATCAGCTTGAGCACCGCCTTAAAATAGGTGGTCATAGCCTTGTGATGCGTTCCGACAAAGATCTTGGTCCGGCTTTTGGCAAAGTCTCGGTCGCTGAACCTGCAAATAAAAAGCAAGGGAAGCATCTGCCAGAATTCCGGGTTCTTCAGCAGCCCGTAATTTTTTCGGAAAGAAATAGGAACCTGAGTAATTTTCTTACGCAGTCGCGACCGTTTCGGTTTATGCCCCAGGCCAGCATCTGTCATCACCTTATTGTCCTGAACCGTCATCTGGCTGGCTTCCCTCATCTCATCGCACCGACATCGGTGCCGTCCCGGGCAGGTCCCGTTTGCCCGGAGGTATTGAAGAGATAAGTCTCTAAATCTCTTGAGAGCTGTTTCAATCGAAATTCCTCTACCATTTACTCTGACTGCACCAAAAACAAATCAATTTTCCGCACCCTGATCGCCATTACGAAGGCATCAATGATATCGTCGGAACACCTACAGCATTTCATTCAAACCGAGTATACCTGATCCGCCGCGCGCGCCCGGATATAGG
Organism: Ruegeria sp. 6PALISEP08; assembly: GCF_001238295.1. Taxonomy (GTDB): domain Bacteria; phylum Pseudomonadota; class Alphaproteobacteria; order Rhodobacterales; family Rhodobacteraceae; genus Ruegeria. The sequence goes on along the minus strand of NZ_LGXZ01000017.1, from coordinate 19,268 downwards.
CTCTGATTTCTCCGCATCATCTTCGTCACTGGCGTCGATGAACCAGATGCCCGCCCCCAGCATGAACATCAGCAAACAGAAGATCGCGTCCCACAGGTGAACTGAGATGGCCGCGATACATATACCGGCCAGTGAAAAAAGATACCCCAACCGATAACTTGCCAACTTTCCCGTCAGAGGTGCCCGGCCTACATCGCGGAAAATCAAAATAACGGGAATAAGCAACAGCAAAAAACCCAGGATGCCGTTGCGCATCGCAAGAACCAGCCAGAAGTTGTCCACACTCGAGAGCATCCACCGCGGTCGCGTCCAATCCTTCAGACCGATGCCGAACACAGGGTTGCGCATGATGTCGTCGGTGACGTTATTGAAGATATGAATCCGATTCCAGGCCGTAGACGGTTTCAGCGTCAAATATGCTGCAAACATCTGAGCCGGGGACCGGTTCGAAAAAACTTCGATAAACACATACAAACCCGCGAACATGTAAAGCAACAGATTCCATTTCTTTTTCACCGAAGCCAGAACTGTCGACCACATCATCAATGCGAACTGCACTGCCACTGACAGCCATGCCCCCGAAGACAGTGATGAAAAGACGGCTAAGGTAACAAGGCCGACCCTTGGGAGTTTGTAAAAGAAACTCTTGTCGTATCCGAGAACGTACCATGTCAGTGCAAAAACCGGGCTACAGAACAGTCCGTAAAGGATTGGGTGCGGCAAAGATCCTTGTGCACGATACAAACCCAATCTCGGCGCATGTTGTACTGTGCGATACACGTCACCAAAATTGCTGAAAAAATCCAGTAATATAGATCGGTTCGTATAGTTCTGATGAATACTGAATGGCAGCATCACCAAGACAGAAATGAAAAGCCAAAGGGCCAGGAACCGAAACGCATCCGCATCCCTAATAACCCAGCGCGCGATGAAGTAAGGCGATAGCGTCTCAATGATCCGGATGCCAATAAACTGCCACTGGGAAAATCCGTGATTGACGAAAATGGCCAAACCACCCCACAGCGCGAAGCAGACCATCAGAATATCGATCGCACGAACCCGATCACTCCCGTCAAGCCAACGAACGATAGCCGGCAAGAAAAATATAATTAATACAATTCGATAGCCACCCAACCTCAGCCCGGCCACATCAAAATAATAGGGCAGGATAAAGCCAAGGATAAGCGCTGGCACAAGGTAGAGCGAAGGCTTGGCGCTGTTGGCACCATGCCCTTTCCGCGACCTATGCTGTATATCAGCCTGCGTTACCAAAACGCATCCACTTCCTTTATGAGCTGCTCGTTTCGGTTTCGCTCAGATATCCGATGCGCACCAGACACCCGCAAAATAGTATACCGACACCATTGTCCCGGTCGCAACGCAGAACTGAATCGCACCGCTTGCGTTGGAACATGTTCAGGACAATGGTCGTCAAATCGCCGCTCTGTTTCCATTTTACATCCACGAAGCAACAGTGTCAGCGAATGGTATTTCACTTTTTGACAGACGTCTGGTGCCACATCGAATTGGCAGCTAAAACACCTGCGGGTGACCATAGGAGCGACTAAATTGGCGAGAAACCCTTGGATTTTGTTTTTTGTATCTCTGGTTAAAGTTAAGAAGCTCCGCAGCCTGGTGCGCAAGGTCACTCGGAAAATCGGAAAAGCGCAACCGGATGGCTTTGAAGCCGCAGTCCCGCGGACAATTCCGCGCAACATCTGGATGTTCTGGGACAAAGGTATCGACGAGGCCCCGGAAGTCGTGAAAATGTGCATCGCGTCCTGGCAGGCCAAAAACCCGGGCTGGACGATACGTGTTCTCGATCGGAATACGGTCAAGGATTTCGTCGATCTGCCTCCCTTGTCGCCGGAAATGTCGATTCAATCCTATTCCAACATCCTGCGCTTCAAACTGCTGAAAGACCATGGCGGCGTCTGGGCAGACGCGACGGCCTTTTGCATCAAACCGCTGGACGAATGGCTGCCGATTGTCGGGCAACGGGGGTTCTTCGCGTTCTTCTGGACCCCGGAAACCCGGTGGTTCACCTGGCCCGGATATACCCGCGAGGTTGCAACCTGGTTCCTGGCCGCGGAACCCGGCAGCCCGATCATGGTGGACTGGTACAACTACAGCGTCCGCTACTGGGAAAAACGTCAGAAACCCCATCTCTATTTCTGGTGCCAGACACTCTTTGAGCTGCTGATCTACATGCGCCGCCCATTCCGCCGCGCCTGGCGTCAAGTTCCCAAAATCGGGTGTTTGGGGCCGCATCTGGTCCATGACTGTGTCATTCGCAACCGCGACACCGCCAGAATAGCCCGCATTCTGGATAATGGCGCAGCACCGGTACAAAAATTGCGCTGGCAATGGGATAAGCAGAAACTGGCAATTGCAAAATCCCTGCTGCATGTTGACGAAACCGAACCCCTGAAACGCCCAAAGGCCGTTTGACCTTTTCGCGGCTCAGGGCGCCTGGAACAGCATCCCAGGATATTCACGTTCGATCCGTTGCAGGTCTTGCGCATATTTCTGCTGTAAGGCGGCGACGGTCTCGGGCCGGTATGGGTGAAACCGAGACCGGTCTGGTCCGGCGGGCAATTCTTCGTAGTAAATACGTTTGACGCAGGCTCGCCGCTCCTGAACCGATAAGGACCTGTCCAGATCTTCCGCTCTGCGGATCGCCTCATGTGATGGCGAGGTCGTGCGTTCCGGCGGGGGCAAGTCCGGAAAGATCCCGACATCCCGACCCGCGAATTCCGTCAAAATCTCCTGCCAGCACACCCGATAATCTTCGTGTTTCCAGACCTGAAGGCTGGCGTTGGGAAAAGCGGTCAAAAGCCGTCCGATGAGGTCGGGCCAACTGGGCGGCGCATCAAGAACTGCGTCACCGATCCGCAAAGCCCATTCCGGTCTGGGCGCAAAAGTCTTGAGCATCTGAGCATAAGCTGATGGCAGCAGCTTGTCATAAGCCCGGATACCGAGAAAAAGTTTGACCGTTCCCCCACCTGACAGCGCATTCACAAGATGCTCTCCCCGAAATGACGGATAGAGACCGGGTGCAAGCAGATCGTCGGAATATCCAAGCAAATCCTCATCCGACAACAAGACCGTTTCAGCACCATTGCGCAACGCATCGACATAACGCCGGAACTGATAGGCCAGCGGTGCAGACCAGAACCGCCGCCGCCAGTGATTTGGGTTGGAATAGCGTCGTTGCAGAGGTCCGAATACCTCTCTGGGAACGTAATCTATGCCTTTTTTCGCCAGCTGATCCCGATGCGCGAGCAATGTGTCCTGCAGATGCGTCGTCGCCGTCTTATGCGCCCCAAAATGTATGCGCCATTCCTGTATCGGTCGCACCCGCTCACTCCACTTTTCACCCGAACCTCAAATCACGCGGCCACATCTGCCAGAACCTCCTGATATAACGCAATATCGGCAGCGTAATATTCCCGGACAAAGTTCTGCACATCGGGTTCACAGAAAACGGGATGCGGCTGGATGCTCCCCGGCTTCATCAACACGCGCCGGGCAGAGACGCGCAAGGTTTCATGCACTGGGGCAGGCAATAATCGCCGGGCCAGCGCACTGCCTTTATATGTGGCGCGTTTCAGAGCCGGATGACGAAATACAGTTGTCTTGTTTGCGTGCCCGATTTCCAGCATGTCCGTGCCGATCTGCCGGGAAAGCGCCTGAACGAGCAAATCAAGCCGTTCAACCGGATAGAGGTGCTGCACCAGCCGCTCACCATTGAACCTGATAAAATCGGATTGCCGCGAGAAGTGAATGTAATCAGAGGCAACCACCTCAGGACCGGAACGCAGGTACGCAATGACCTTTTGGGTTTCTCCGCGCAGTTCATCATCATCAAGTTGCGCAAACTCCTTGCCCAGATACATCTTGGCCCGTTGCGACATCGCAGACTGGAAACGCCGGAACGGATCACGCAGCAAAGCGTAGCTGTCATAATCCTGCAGCTTCCGGAAGGCCTCGGGATCGAGATCGTGCAAAAGCGCAAGGGGCAGATGGCGGTAATCTATCTCACCCAGTTCCGGGTGACGTTCGACCTCTTTCAGAAATCTTACATCTGCATCATGAAAGGGCAGAACCGCATTGCGCACCGACGTGCCGGCGCATTTGGGTATATGAATGAATACGAAGCGGTGATTATCAGATAAAATCATAACTCAAAAAAAACCCATAACTTTCAGCATCGCCTGTATCCATTGCATCAGATGCGCACACCTACGATGGAGCTATCCTTCAATGCTATTTTGGCCAGGTGCAAGTTTACACCCGGCCAAAATGCTTTTTCATTTGTTCCATGCGCGCCTGTGACGCGGTGTTGGATTACCCCCCCAACCAATCGCCCTGTGTAGCTGACGAGTCAACGAAGGTGACGTCGTCATCAACGGCAAAATGGCTGATTTCACCGTCTACGTGATCCTTGCGGGTTGATCCGAGGTTCCAACCCCATTGTCTGCCGCCATGCGCATCGGAAAAGTCGAAATCCACCGAGGTTTCTTCAAGGACCAGCACATCGTCGACCAGAACCTGAAGACGATCCGCCGTTTCATCGACCAAGACTGTAATCTGGTGCGTATCGGTGTCGTTGAGACCGATATTATCGACCTTGAACCCTTTGCTGAACTTGGCATCATTGTTCTGAACATGCGCAACCAGCCCGTCATCCTCCAAGGTCAGACCCACGCGGCCTTTGTTCCAGACCAGGCGCTGATCGCTGCCATCCGCCTCATCTCTGGTAAACTCGACGGTAAATGCCAGTTGGTCCGAAGACTCGAACTCCTGCAGGCGACCGAGTTTTACCGCATCACCCTTGCCGTCAAAATGAATGGCAGAGCCAGAGGCCGTGTCCACAACTGAGGCATCCCCTATAAATTCTGCTTGGCCGTTGCCGGGCAAGCCAGCGATATCGAGTGCATAATCATCGACTATCACCTGCCCCTGTGCAGTCCCCGTGCCGCCAGTATCTGGCTGGGTCGGAGGCGTACTGCTGTCTGGCTGCCCTGTTCCCGTATCCGGCTGGGTCGGAGGCGTGCCGCTATCCGGCTGCTCTGTTCCCGTGTCCGGCTGGGTCGGAGGCGTGCCGCTGTCCGGCTGGGTCGGAGGTGTGCTGTTATCCGGCTGCGTTGGCGCCGGGCCGGGATTGATCGACGCGGGTGGCGCGCTGACCCCTGTGCTACCAACCCATGCATCGTAAGACATAGGAAATTGCATCGCGAGATCCGAACCGGCATTCATCGTATCAACTGCACTGCCCGGAATAACACCGTATTGATTGTACCCGTCCTGTGCCGCAGTCGCATAATAGACAAACATGTTGTCGTAGTGGTTAGGCGCGCTCGGGTCCGTGTTTTGAACATAGACATTGTCAATGACCGTCCAGTCCGATTGACCGTTATGCCCGGCAACACCGGAAACGACATTCCCGTCAATTGTAACGTCCTGCGAGGTCGAGCTTACGTTGATTTTCGGAATCGTGATCCCACCTGTCTTAGCCCGGTCCACGGCCAGAATAGTGTTGTGCGAGATCGTCAGGTCCTTGGCACCGGTAACCGTGATCCCATGAGTGTGGGCGTTGTAGATTACGTTATCTTCGATCAGAATGTTCGTGTAGAACATGGCAGGATCGTTGGGATCGGTTTTACCGTTGCCCATAAAAATCGTCTGAGCGTGTGTTCCCGTCCCCATGTCGAACACGTTGTCCCGGATGATCACACTGTCACTGGGTCCAAGCCCCTTTGAAAACTGGATCATGTCCCGGTGGTCCGCGGAATTGGGCGAAGCGCGGAAATCGTGAAGGTAGTTGTTCTCGATCAGAAGGTTTTGGTTCCCGCCAAACGACATCCCATCAGAACGGAGCGAATGCACATCATTACCCGAGACAGTGACGTTGGTGCTGGCGCCGACACTCAGCCCCTTCCACCAGTCATAGAATTCATTGTTGTCGATAACGATATCCGAGCTGTCCCGCACCGCCAGGGCTTTCCCCGTTCCATAACCATCGTCAATGGCAGAAACACCCCGGGCCAGATCACCATCAAAGATTGAATCCTTGATCGTGATGTTTGCGCTGTTTTTGACTTCAAACGGTTTATAGCTCGTTGATTCACCGTTGAACGTGTAATCGAACGTAATGTTTTCGAAGGTTATGTTCGATGCGCCATCCAGCGTCATCTCTGAGATTGTGGCAGGCGCATTGGGGTCTGCCGATTTGATCGTTACGTTCGATGCGTAGTTGATGTTGAAACCTGATTTCCCATCCAGATTCAAAGTCCCGTAATCACCTGCCGCAAGCAGTATTGTTTCCCCACCTTTCGCCTGAGACAGAGCCTGGTTCAGTTCCGCTGCAGAGGTTACCGTGATTGTCGTCGACATATTTCACCTTCTGTTTCATAGGCGCTGTGAGTGGCAGCGCACGAGATCCCGCACACCCAGGACAGAAGGAACAGCCGCACGAAGGCGACAGAGGGGCCAGAATATGGCTATGTTTGGAAACTGTTGCCTGTATTGGGACAATATTGCCCAATTGCTGTCATTTCCGAGTGAACTCGAGTACTCGATACCGGGAATTGTTCCTCTTCCCTTGGCGGTGACATCAGGTTTTACGAATTGATTCTCAAGTCGCAACAATGGTCACAGAAAAGCCTTTTTTCAGGCGTGTCCTCGCGTATCACCAACTGGCGTCGGCGGTGAATTGCCCGGTACCCTTACGTCACCCGGTGCAATTTGCCTGCCAAAACACCCCAAGCACCGCTCATACACGGTTGTGGACACGACTCATCCGCACTCGTAGCCTTTTCGCATAGTAGTAGCGATTAAAGCGGGTCCCTTCTTATGCAGCGACACATATACACCTCTGTCGGAGTACTGGCTTGCGCCTGCCTGATTCTGCTGTCCCTCCCAGCATCGCTATCTGCGGCCTCGGCCTGTACGAACCCAAAGATCACAACGAATGTGGCCAAAGCAGCCAACGGCCAGAGCATCCGCACCCCTTCAGAACTGTCTGCTGCAATCAAAAAAGCGAAGGGCGGTGAAACACTCGTTCTGGACGGCGGCAATTACGGCTCTTTGAAAATCAAAAAATCTTTCCCCAAACCTGTCACGATCCGGTCAGCCGCTCCCGGATCGCCCGCCTGCTTCACCGAGCTGCGCTTGAACAAAGCTGGCAATGTCACGCTCGATGGGCTGGCCTTCGACTACGTCTACTCTCCAGGGGACAAGGATTCGATCAACCCGTTCAGCATCAAAGACAGCCACAGGATAACAATCGCCAACTCTGTTTTCGACGGGGACCACAATTCCGGCGTCGGGCACGGGCGCGGTCTGCGCTTCAAGGGCAGCTCCTCGGTCAATATTCTGAACAACACTTTCAGGAAGTGGTGGAAAGCCGTGACCGGTGGCCACGGCACAGACATTACATTGAGAGGCAATGAAATATACGACATCCGGTCAGACGGTATGGGATTTGGCGGCATCGCAGGCCTTTTGGTCGAAGGCAATCGCCTGCACAACTTCCGGGGCGTCCCGAACCGCGATCACCGGGACATGATTCAGATCATGCGCAGTTCCGGCCTGCGTAGCTCTGACATCGTCATCCGCGACAATGTCTTCGATATCGGTCGCGGGGATTACACTCAGACCATATTCATTGGCAGCAGCGGCAAGAACATGAACGACCCCCAATTGCGCCACCAGAATGTCCTGATCGAGAACAACGTCATCTATAATGCGCATGTTCACGGCATCTCGGTGGACGGTACCGACAACCTGTCGATCCGCAAGAACTCAATCATTCGGGTGCGGCGCAGCAAGGACGGAGGCATCACTATTCCGCGTATCAACATTGCGTCCTCACGCCATGTCGTCATCGAACAGAACGTCGTCAGCGGCATCAAGGGGTTCGAAAACCAGCGCGACTGGGTTGTCCTCAATAACGCTATTGTTCAGGATCAGTCCCCTTCAGCACAGGGATACTACGATCGCGAGTTCATTTATTATGCGACCGGGCCTGCAAACGGATTTCATGAATATGGTGTGCGCCCAGACAGCGAGATCGAACGCCTCAATGCTGGCTCATCATTGGTAAAAAGCTATCCAACCCGACGATAGGCAGTATCCGACCGGAACCCTGCGGTCGCGCTGTCCTTATTCTGTCCATCAAAAACCCGTTGAACCTAAGCCGATTTTATCCTCTCTCTTCCGCCAGTGATTAGCCCGAGGCGCCAAAGCCATGATCTCAAATCTCAAAGACAAGCACCTGTTCTTCAGGTTTCTGAGTATCAGCGTTGTCGGGACGATTGCGGATTATCTGCTGGCACTGCTGCTCGTCCTTGCCTTTTCCGCATCATATGTCTTCGCCTCGACCTGCGGCTTTGTCCTAGGGTCGGCAGTCAATTACTGCGGACATAATATCTTTAGCTATGAACACACCGACAAAAGCACAATCTCGCTCCTGGGATATGGGAAATACCTTCTGGCGGTCCTGTCATCTTTGGTGACCCGTCTCGCAGTAGTGGCAGGACTGGGATATGTGACTGCCCTGCCTTTCTGGTTTATCCTGTTGGTTGCGATCGGCGCCTCATTTGTTACTAACTATGTGATTTCGACGCTCTGGGTGTTTCGCAAAACGAACTAGAGCGACCGAGTTTTAACCTGAGACATATCCGGCGGCCTGAAAGTAGTTCCGGCACTCTTCGGGTGAGAAGAGATCGCAGATTTCCGAGAGGGCATCGAACATGTCCGTGAAGGTGCGTGCCCCGACCCGTCGCAGGTGCGCCTTGAGCTTCGAGAACGCCATCTCAATCGGGTTCAGGTCGGGGCTGTATGGTGGCAAAAAGAGGAACCAACAGCCCGCATCTCGCATGGCTTTGGAAACAGCAACGTTCTTGTGCGTGGTGAGGTTCTCGAGGATGACAACTGTTCCCGGCGCCAATTCAGAGACCAGAACTTGTTCGACGTAAGCGGCAAAGGCCTCTCCGTCCATCGCACCTTTGATAGCCCATGGTGCGATCAAGGCATTCACACTCAGGCCTGCAATAAAGGTCTGCGTCCCCATGATCCGAAGGGACGTCCATGACAAGCCTTTCTCCACGCTGTGACCAGTCACGCTGGCGGGTCAAATTGGTTTTGACAGAAGTTTCATCTTCTATCATTCATATCATTTTTAAGTATACAGGCACGCATTCTGCGCATGATGATAACCTGACACAACCACACATAAGTATTTGCAATTATATTTCATTCTAACACAGAATATGCATTCAAAGGGGGGACGTAGATGAAATATCGCCCGGATATTGACGGCCTCCGGACTGTTGCCGTTTGCTCTGTTGTGCTGTTTCACACCGGGCTTGGCTTTCCAGGTGGGTTTGTCGGTGTCGATATCTTCTTTGTCATCTCCGGTTTTCTAATCACGACAATTCTCTGGACGGATCTGCAGACCGGCCGCTTTTCAATCATGAACTTCTATGAACGCCGGGTCCGGCGTATTCTGCCAGCACTGTTTGTAGTCATGCTGGTTTCAACGGTGCTTGCCGTTTTGCTGTTTCTGCCAGACCACCTGGCTGATTTCGGAAAAAGCATGTTTGCCGCGAATATTTTCCTGTCAAACCTCTATTTTTATTTTGAAACAGACTATTTCACCGAAGCAGCGCATCTGAAACCAATGCTGCATACTTGGTCTCTGGCGGTGGAAGAGCAGTATTATATTCTGTTTCCACCAATACTGGCCCTGCTGTTCAGAATGTTCCGCCCCTCAGCCGTTCTGGGCTGGCTTGTCGCCGCTGCAGCCGTTTCGCTGATCGTGTCAATCTGGATGGTTCAACGCAACCCCCCTGGCGCCTTCTATCTGCCCCAGGCCCGCGCATGGGAATTGCTGCTGGGGGCCATGACCGCGATCTGCGTCGCACAGGGATGGGGGAAAGTCATTGAAACACGGCCCAACCTGACCTTCTGGCTGGTTCTGCTGGCCATGGCTTTAATCGTCTGGCCGGTGGCGACCTATGGTCCGGAAACCATTTTTCCGGGGCTGTCGGCAGTACCACCGTGCCTTGGCACGGCCATTCTCATTCTGACTGGCGCCTACAGAAAGACCGTCGCAACCCGGCTGCTATCCATACCGCCAATGGTCTTCATCGGAAAGATTTCCTATTCGCTCTACCTGTGGCACTGGCCGGTTCTGGTCTTTGCTATTTATGTCTCGGTCGACCCTCTGACATTTTCAGAGATTCTGGGATGTATCCTTCTGTCCTTTCTTCTCGCCACTTTGTCGTGGCGCTATGTCGAAGCCCCTTTCCGGAAAAGCCCGGGTTTCGGCCGACGGCAGATCTTTACCTTCGGCAGCGTATCCGCAGTTCTTATTGCCGGGATTGGCGGCGGTCTGGTTGTCACCAGCGGGCTACCTGCACGGATGCCGTCCGACATTACAAGACTGTTGCAGGAAGACCGATTCCTGCACGATCAACGTAACTGTCATTTCATCACACCAGAGCGTGCAAAAGCAGGAGATATCTGCCTGCGTGGCGCCCCTGACGTCACCCCCAGTTTTGTTCTTGTCGGAGATAGCCATGCCGATGCTTTCAGCCCGGCGATCTTTACAGCCGCGCAATCCGTCGGGCTGAGTGGCTATCAATACACCCAGGCCGGGTTTCGCCCTCTGCCCCGAATCCAGAAAAAGGGCGATCCGTCATATGCCGCCCAGACAGAAGCTTTCATGAGCTTTCTTGCAGACAAGCCCGAGATCGACACAGTCATCATCACCGCGTTCTGGGAGCATCAGATAACCGGCGCAACCTACCGCCATAGCGGTGACATCTGGTTCGATGCCGGGCAAACCGACTGGAATGGGCAAACAAACCGCGAAGCTTTACTTACAGGGATTGGCAGGCTGGCGGAGGCCTTCCCAAAGCGTCGGTTCATTCTGCTGGATGACGTACCCAGCAGTGATGATCTTGACTTGAAAACCCACCTGCGCTCACTGCTTTTCCAAGCTCACGATCAACATGAAGAGATCGGCATGCATGCCGAAAGCTACGCGGTCCAAAGGGCAATATACGAACCTCTTCTTGTACAGGTGGCAGAAACGCATCCCAACGTGGTTTATCGAACATTCTTCTTATCTCTTTGCAACACGGACATCTGTCCCTTGTTCAAAGACAATGAACCGGTCTTCCGAAACGGGGATCACCTCAGCGTGCAAGGTGCTCACTTATTGCGGTCCGAAGCCAAAGTGCTTTTACAAGATATCTTCGGCCTGCCACCCGCAGCTGACATGTAGCAATGCAAAAAACTTGGCCCCATGACGTCATCAGATAACGAACATATTCTCTTCATCCGGCGCGAGTACCGCACTCAGGCCGTTCTGTGCGCCCTTGGCATCGCCCTTGTACTTGCCGTCATATTGCGGCTTTGGGGGATCGAACCGCGCAGCTTGTCCCACCCCGAAATCTACGTACCCGGCATAAATCTTGTTCCCGGTATTTCCGAACCACCGCCGCGACATGGCTTTGCCGAAACGCTCTGGTGGCATTTTCACGACGAACCGCACCCCATGGGGTGGTATATGGCCATGCTGGGCTGGACCAAGACATTCGGAACCTCGCATTTCGCGCTGCGGGTTCCAGGAGTTCTGTTTACCCTGGGGTCGATCCCGCTGATCTTTCTGATCGCCCGCAGTGTATTCGGATCGACCATCGGCTGCCTTTCCGCACTGCTGCTGTCACTTCACGGCTTTCACGTCTTCTGGAGCCAGATGGCCCGCATGTATGTCGCCGGAGCCTTCCTGTCCCTTCTGGCAACCTGGCTGTTGTTGCGTCTGTTCAGAACACCCAGACCACGACCCTGGATCGAAATTGCCTATATCGCAGCGGTCCTGGCCGGGGTTCTGACGGTCGAGTTGTTCTGGCCCCTGATCCTGATCCATCTGTTCTGGGCAGCGCTGGTTCTGCCCAGAACAGATGTGACATCCGGGCCGCTTCTACATCGGATCGGCCTGAGACAGGCGCCCCGGCTGTTTCAGGTGCAGGCTCTGGCTTTCATCCTGTCCGCCCCAGCCTTGACCCATGCTGTATATCGTGCGCGCAAGGGCGCGGCTGCAGACCCCTCACCGGACTTTCTGAGCGAGTATTTCTCCTTCGGGTTTCTGTTTGCGAAAGATGAATTCACCATTCCGTCGCTACAGCTCGGATCGATTTGGACCTGGCTTCTTCTAGCCTTTGCCCTAGTGTTGCTGGCAGCCAGCCTGAAAGCCCCAAAACGCGAAGCGCCGATCTATACCCCGGACCCTAAAATCCCTGCATGGGTGTTGGGTCTCGCCGCCTTTTGTTCAGCCTGTTTCATGGTCTGGCTGGCCTCAATCGCCCACCGCCGAACCGAGGCCTTGATGATGATGTCCATCCTGCCTGTTCTGGCGCTACTCATTCCCGTTCTGGGCGGGCTCTGGGGTGCCCTTATCCCCCGTCTGCCATCGGATACCCTGCACTACCCCCAGGAACGGACACTGCTTTTGTGGCTGCTTGCTGTTGTTGCTCCACTGATCCTGTTTGTGGCCTCCTATGCGGTATCCATTCTGGCTCCGCGGGCTTTTCTGATCTTTGTACCCTACCTGCTGATCCTCTGCGCAGCGGGTGCAGTCTGGCTGTTTCAGAACAGCTTTCTCCGACTGACCCTGACAGGCCTTTGCGTGCTGGTCTTCGTCGCCAGTATTCCCTACGCCACCCAAAAACCCGGCTCTCCCAACAATTACCAGGGCATTGCACAAGCCATGCTGCCTGAAATGCTGCCCGATGATCTGGTTTTTTTAAGGGATCTGGATTGGATCGATACGCCCCTGTTTTACTACATCAACGAAGCAAATTTCATTGTTTCAGACCATGAAGCCGCCTTGCGGAACAATCCCGAAGCCCGCGTCTGGCTGATTACATGGCCCCATGAGGAAATGCCCGTCATCACCGATGCGCGACGCGAGGCGCTGAGTGGTTATGAGAAAACACTGGAATTCGAAAAGCTACGGGCCCATGCAGAACTCTTTGAGCCCCGGGCAAAACCATGATCATCTGTGCCGGACCAGACAGGAAAAGGCTTTCGTCATGGCGTCGCAGAACGTGAACACCCGCCCCCCCTTGCCCCAGGCAGAGACGCCGACGCTCAGTATCGTTGTGCCGATGTTCAACGAAGCAGATGTCCTGCCGTTCCTGTTCGATCGTCTGTGCAGCTTCCTTGAAAATCTCGGCGAAAGCTATGAAATCATCTGCGTTAATGACGGCAGCACGGATGCAACCACCGGGCTTCTGGCCGAGGCGCATAAGCGCGATAATCGCATCAAGGTGCTGAACTTTTCGCGCAATTTCGGCAAAGAGGTTGCCCTGACTGCGGGACTTGATTTTGCCTCGGGTCAGGCTGTTGTTCCCATAGACGCGGATTTGCAGGATCCCCCCGAACTGATTGAAACCTTCCTGGAAAAATGGCGCGAAGGATATGATGTCGTCTATGCCGTCCGGCGTCACCGCGACACCGATACCGCGATGAAACGCTGGTCTGCGATCAGGTTCTACAAGGTCATCAACCGTCTTTCAGGTGTGCCAATTCCGGCCGATACCGGTGATTTCCGCCTTATGGATCAACGTGTGGTTCGGGCCATCGTTCAGCTGCGCGAACAAAACAGATTCATGAAAGGGCTTTTTGCCTGGGTCGGATTTCGACACACCGAAGTTGCATATGACCGTCCCGAGCGTGCGGCGGGAAAGACCAAGTTCAACTATTGGCGCCTTTGGAACTTTGCACTGGATGGTATTACCGGTTTCAGCACCGTACCGCTCAGAATTGCAGGCTATATCGGCATGCTGACTGCATTGGCCGCGATTATCTACGGTATTTTCCTGATCTCACGCACCCTTGTTTATGGGGCGGATGTGCCCGGCTATGCCTCATTGATGGTTGCAGTATTGTTGATCGGCGGCCTGCAGCTTGTCGTGCTGGGCGTGATCGGGGAATATCTGGGACGGCTTTACTCAGAAGCTCAGAAGCGGCCGCTTTATATTGTCGAAAGCAGCCTGGGGCTTGAACCCCAAGACAGTCATTCACCCTGATCCCTCAGCCGCGCTGCAAATCCGCGTGCAGTTCATCTGCGCCGATAGACAAGAACCTGCCCGTCCCCCAGTGTTCCGGCGAACTCATGCACGCGTTCCAATTGCCCTTCAGCATCACGTTTCAGATCAGGAATGGCGCGGAACATCCGGTCTGGGAACAGAACAACCAGCATGGCGGGACCTGGCTGTGCCATCGCTTCGGAATAGTCGTGCACATCCCCGATGGTTCCCCAGTCGGCGTTGAAGTGACTTTCGAAAAGGGGGCCGCCCGGGTTGATCGCATATATGCGTTCTGACGGGCTGCGGGTTTCTTCCACAAGCGCAAAAGCCCCGGCCAGGTTTTGTTTCGGAGCAGAATAGTTTCGCTGCACCAGAAACACGGACACCACAATCATCGCCAGAATACCCAGCGCAAAGAGCGGCTGTCCGAACCGGGGCTGACGGAGCCACCGTGCCACCACATCAGCACCGTACCGACACCCCACAACGGCCAGAATAAGGATGAGGCCGATATCGACGAAAAAGAACCTCGGCCAGATCCGCATTTCAAGCGACAGAAGAAGGGCCAGCGTCACGGCGATATGCATGGCGATAGACGGGAAAAACAACGGTTGCGTCGCATGCGCCCCCACTGCACCAAATACGATGACCGCCAGCCCGCCGATGGCGATGAACAGCATCAGCGGACCAGTATTTCCAACCGCAGTCCGCAGGCCCTCGACAATTGCCCAAAGCGGGTTCTGATATTCCTGCATGGGGTCTACTGCGGATGTTGCCGAAACCTCGCTCACGGTGCTCGCGATACTTGGCAAAATCGGCAGATATGCGAGCAAGATCAAAACCAGCGCGACCGCAACACCCATCAGCGGGTGCAGTACCCATTCGCGAGTAAGAGTACCCCGGCCGAACCCGGTCGCCAGGCAAAGCAGCCAGATAATTCCCAGAGCGACAAAGAAAAACGCACCGGTCAGATGGGTGAAAACAGCGGCAGCGGCAGTAAAGCCGAAGGCAACCCAGGTCCCGGTCGCCGGCTGGCGCATCCCCCGCAGAAAGAAAATGAAGCCAAGCGTGCTCCAGAACGCAAGCTCGGTATACCCGCGCGCGTTTTGAGAGAACCAGACCTGATGATAGGACAGGGCCACCAGCAAGGCAGAAACATGCGCAATCGTGCTGTCTGCAACCTCCTTGGCCAGCCACCAGATTACCCCGACAAGACCAACACCAAACAGAACGGCCGGAAACCGATATGCCCAGGCCTGATCTCCGAAGATCTGGGAAACCAGCTTTGCCTTCATGCTGAAAAAATAATGATGGTTCATCGAATATTCGCGCATCATCTCATTCCACGGAAGGCTGACATGCGTATCGACGGTCCGGATCTCGTCATACCACAAGGGCGCATTCAGCCCTGCGCTTCTGAGAACTGCGGCAAGGAGAAGGATGAGCAAAAGTATTGCCAGATCATTGCGGCCAAGCACTGCAGACGGTTGGGTCATGGGGCTTCTCCGGTCAAACTCTTGATCACTTCAGGTATCAAGCAAAAAAAACAATCTTATTCCCATATTCCGGGCAGGCGGAACCCGCCGCCAAATTCTCCCGAATATCCCTCATCAGGCACATTGGCACAAAGAGCGGATGCCGTCGCATTTCATCTGGAAAATGTCATCCTGTCACGGACATTTCCGACGGCCAGGGCATGATTGTCGAGCGATCTGCAGAGGTCATCCCAACCTCTTTCCACCGGATCTGCCTGTGTAAAGCCATCCAAGCCTAAGGTAGAAACATGTCGGAGAGGAACAGCCCATCCACCGCATATAAAGCAAGGCATGAATTGAACCCCTTCAGGATTGTTGATCAAAAAGCAACAATCAACTCAAAACAGGCGATGTGTTGAAGGTTCTGCGGGCCACCATCAAGCACATGGATTTGGAAAGCATGCATTACATGTCAATTTTCCCTCTGTCTACAGGATGAATTTCAGGGCGTTAGCGGTTTTTCCTTAATCTCATGATGTTTCAGAACCACAGCCCGTTAAAAAGCACGATTGCCGTTGGTGACAAACCGCTCAACCCACGCTCATTCTGCCGGGATACGTTTCAAATTGTTCAAACGATCTGCCAGATGCATCTGAACAAGAAAGTGAATTGATACAACTGACAGCAGAAGGCACGCTCGATTGGGGTGGTGGGGTGTAAGTTTGCAGCCTCTGTCACCGAAGTATCGCAACTGGCTTTTACGGGTCGGCGGATCCTTAGTTGCCCTGTTCTTGCTTTTCTGGCTGCTTTCCGATGAACAGGTCCTGACCGCCTTCCGATCTGTCTATCTGTCAACTTTCTTCATTGTGGTTGGCCTGTTCATCATGGCACTATGTCGGTGCGGCGCTGAAATGGCGGTATCTGCTGGATGGCGGGTTGCCTGTATCGACAGCCATTCGGGCGCATTTTGCCGGGCTGGCCGCCAACCTGTGCCTGCCCGGTGCAATTGGAGGCGACGCGGTCCGGGCCGCTGTGGCATACCGCTCGATCGGAGACGCCCCCAGAATCGTAAGTGTGGCCGCTGTTGACCATTTCCGCCATTGGCATCGTATATGCGTCGGGCCGGTCGGGGGAGCGGCAATTGCTTTTGCTGACAGGCTTATCGCTGGCGCTGGTTTTCATCTGTCTCGTCATGTTGTCAAAGCTGGTGGATCTGGTCTGGCGGATCTTCCCTAGCCTTCTCGGGCGATCTTTCGCAGAAAAACTCGCTGGGCATTTCTCATCCATTTCGCGGCAGCCCAAACGGCTTTTGGTGGTCTTCCTGTCATCTGTCACCATTCAAACCGCGCTGGTGCTCATGTCCTGGTGGCTGGGCAAGGCGGCAGGCATTGGTACCGATGTCGGGCCCTGGCTGTTCGCACGGCCGCTGGCCAAGATCATCGCCGTTCTGCCAGTCACACTGAACGGGCTGGGTATGCGCGAGGGGGTACTGGCATCAATGCTTTTCCCGTTCGGGGCTGACGCGGCGGCGATCGTCGCTGCCGGTCTGGTCTGGCAGGCCGTCATGTTTACGGTCGGCGGGATCGGCGCGGTCTTTCTCTTCATCACCAACCGGATCGACCCGGCGGCGCAGGAAAGCTGGGCCGCAACAAAAGATCAGCAGCCCGGGTGACAGGCCATTTAAAGACGCCACATCCCGCATTTGAAGATGAAGCGGTTTGACTTGCTCCCAAAAGCGCCCCTCGGTTTAAAGTAGGGTTTGCTCACCCCTTCAAAGGAGCAAGCCAAATGCGATCACCGCAGGTCGAATTCGTTGCGATACCTTTGAACAATCTCAGAGTTCGCAAACGAAGCCTGAGTGCAACTCCAGACCCCCGGTCCGCGCTCAACACCTATTCCGCACTCAGCCGGAGTCACCTACTTTTTCTACATTTCACGCAGCCATTGGTCACTGTAAAGCGGGCCTAAGTCGCTCAGCAACCGTGTCTGCCCTGAGAGTAGATCAATCACGGGGGTATCCAGAATAAGGTCGGCACGCTTGGTTCCGCGGACAAATGACATACCTGAAGTTTCATCACGGGAGTCTCGGTGCCGGGATGGCCATGCGCGACATGTATCAAGCGCAGTTTTGATATGTAGGGCGAGGTTATCACGGATAAAAAATGCATTCACGCCCGCCGAATTGGTTCCGACAAATTGATATCCTTTGGCAGCTGCCAGCTTTTTGAATGCACCTAAAGATGCACCATAATACTGGCCTGAAAAATGCCCTGAGAAACGTTCAAAACTTGGATCGTAAGGGATTGTCAGATCATGCAGATCACCAAAGATCGCATTGTATTCGACAATGAGTATCGCCGGAGATACGGATTTTATTGCATCCAGAACCCAGTAGTCGTTGCCGTCTATATCTACACTGAGAATGCCGATTTCGCCTGTCAGACCATGGTCAACCAGAAGAGCGTCAATGTTCTCGGCTGTAACAAAGGCTTCAACCGGCGTTATGTCGTTCAGAACGTGGATTGGATCGGCACGAACATGCGCAATATTCGCAGCTGACCCGTCCATCACAAGGCCACGCCATCCCCGGTGACGCACCAGGAAACGTGTGTTTGCTTCAGCATAGTCTTCAACACCAAACTCTACAAAGACACGTGGAATGTTTGGGAGGTGCGAAATAAGCCACTCAATAATTCCATCTTCACCAAACTGAGAATAGATGCGGAATTCCGCGTTCGCGAGACAACCAAGCCGATCCATCGCCTGGACCTGACGCGCAGCAACCTGCCCAGTGGCCAGAAGCAAACGATCCTGGCGCCCGGCAAGGTCGGCGTGCTGTGCGGCAGTCATTAGCGTCGACGTCGGGACAGGCGCAGGTGGGATCTCGGAAGGGCATATGAGACGAGACAGGGCTTGACGTAGTTTCACAAACGGCATCCGTAATTGCGGAAGAGCAGCAGCATTAAGACGCTGTGCGGATTGGTATAAGCAAAAGGTCAGTATGCGGAGATCCGGCTTTGGATTCACCCTGCCTCAAAGCGTCATACATCTGATCAAGCTCATCAAGAGACCGATAGCTCAAACTCTCTGGACTGGAGGTTCCAAGATCGATGATCTGCACGTCGTCGCGTGACGCGAGAGCTTCCCGCAGCATCTTATAGCCTCCTGAACGCTCAAGGCCGTAGGGCCAAAACTCCAGTACAACCGGGCAGCGCATTTTGGTCAGACTCTCTGCGTAGCTCAGCACATGACCTTCATGCCCCTGCGTATCGACCCAAATCAAATCTGGTCCGCCTTCAGGCAACAGGCCGTCCTGTACCAAGCTATCAAAGGTGCGCACCGGCACCTCCTGAAGAGCCCAGTTTTCTTCGTCATGCAGGTTTGCGGCTATATCGTCAGAGACGCGCAAACGGTGATCCCCGAAATTTGACGGGGAAAGTTCCATCTGCATCGTACCGTTCTGGTTCGACACAGCCATCTGGTGGCAGGTTATTTTGTGCTCTACGTCATTCAGGACTGTGTTCGCGCGCAAAATACGAAAGTTCTGCGGATCTGGTTCGAAGGCAATAATTCGGTCAAAGCCGCGTCGCGCTGCGTGGATCGAGTGGGATCCGATATTTGCGCCGATATCCACGAAACAGGACGTCGCAACATCATGTCCGTTTCGCCCGAGGATTTGCATCAC
>NZ_LGXZ01000016.1 GCF_001238295.1 Ruegeria sp. 6PALISEP08 | reverse complement strand
GACAAAGGCGGCTGCCGTCGCGAGCCTGATTTTTTGCACGGCCACTGCCGCATTTGCACAGGATACCCTACCGCAAACCCTGTTCACCAACGTCCATGTCTTTGACGGAGTAAATGAGGCGCGGATCGAGAACGCCAGCGTTCTGGTTGAAGGCAACTTGATCAAAAAAGTGTCCACCGAGGCAATCGACGCGCCGGGCGCGACGGTTGTGGATGGAGGTGGTCGCACATTGATGCCGGGGTTGATTGATGCGCATGTGCACATGGCGATCACGGAGCCGGTTGCGGATCTCAGGGACAATTTTGATTGGATGTACTGGGGGGCCGTTTCCACGATCGAAGCAGAAAAGATGCTGTTGCGCGGCTTTACTTCCGTCCGTGATGCGGGTGGGCCGGCGATGGGGCTTCAAAAAGCCATCGACCGGGGTAAAGCAATTGGCCCCCGTATTTACCCGTCCGGGCCAGTGATCTCACAGACGTCCGGGCATGGTGAACATCGGCACTACACAGAACCGCACCCAAACTTCGAAGGGGCGTCGCCGTCGTTTTTTAATCAGCACGTTGAGTTTCTTGCCGACGGTGTTCCAGAAGTTCTGCGCGCGACGCGGGAAGCACTGCGTCTGGGCGCATCGCAAATTAAGGTCATGGCTGGCGGAGGTGTGTCTTCCAGCGTAGACCCATTACATACGGTTCAATTCTTACCGGAAGAACTGGAAGCTGCTGTCAAAGCTGCGGCAGATTGGGATACCTACGTTCTGGTGCACGTCTACAACGACGAGAGCATTCTGCGGTCCATCGAGGCAGGTGTGCAGAGCATCGATCATGCACAATTGATGACCGAGGTGTCGGCGCAGGCGATCAAGGACGCAGATGTTTGGGTTGTGCCATTCTTCTCGCTTCTGGGGCTGGATGCCGAAACAGTCTCCAAGGCGCTTGGCCCGTTGGCAGCGCCCAAGTTCCTTGAGGTTCAGGGCGGAGCGAGAAACCAGATGCGGTTGCTGAAAGAATTCGGGATCGAAAAAGTCGCCTTTTCAACCGACATTATTGGGGATCCTGTGGCTCTCACCAAACAGAACGATGAGTTCAAGTACCGTCTCGAACAATGGTCATCCTACGAAGTTCTAATGCAAGCAACTTCAAAAGCCGGTGAATTGTTGGCCCTGTCAGGTAAACTCAACCCCTATCCCGAAGGCCCGCTCGGTGTGATTGCAGAAGGTGCGTATGCCGACATTCTACTGATCGATGGCAACCCGGTCGAGGATGCCCTGATCATGACGGATTACGAGAACAATTTCGATCTGATCATGAAAGACGGCGTGATCTACAAAAATACACTCGATTGAGTGTCGCGCGGGGTGAATGTACCTCGGCATCCCGCGCACCCCTGTAGCCCCAAAAAAAGGATGAGCCAATGAAACGACTACTCTTGTCCGCACTTGCATATGCGTTGATTTTCACGACCGCCGTGAGCGCCGAAGAAACTCGCAGCCGATACTACCTGGGAATCGGAGAACCGTCTCCTGAAGCCTGGCAGATCATGATCGAGAATCCCACCGACCGGGGAAAGGGCATGGGGGCCGCGCTCGAAGCAATGGGTGGCGAGATGATTAGCTACTTCTGGGGCATGGCCGACGGTCGAAACTACGTTACCGTGCGGCTGCCAGATGATCCTGCCATGGTGCAGGCAATGTACGCAGCCCGCCTAAGGCAGGGCGTCCTAAAAAACTACACCTTCATCGAGTTGATGACGAGCGCAGACATGGTCGAGGCGCTGAAACGGGTGCCGGAGTTTTCGACACCGGCCGAGTAGTATTGGCCATAGAGAGGAACCGTGAATTGTGGGCTTCGGGTCAAAGTAAATTTGAATGAACAATACTAGATGATCTAAAAGGGAGAGCTTCACCATGCAAAACAGACGCGCATTTCTTAAAACAGCAGGTGCCGCGGCTGCCCTGTCAGCTACCTGCGGAAAAATGACATGGGCCAGCGAATACAGCCCGGTTTGGGAGTCCAGCGACAAGGCGGCTCAATTCCTAAAGGATATTGTTGCCATAGACTCGCTGAACGCGAACTTTGAGCAAACCGCCACACGACCCGAGATGTGGGACGAGTATTACACCAGAGCCCTCGAAGCGGGTATCACGGCGACGGGTGTTACAACCGCGCAAGGCATCAACGACTTCGACACATTCGCTCGTGAAACCAGCTACAACCTCCGCAAAATCGATGCGGACGATCGGTTTATGGTGGTGCGTAAGGCAGGTGATATCCGGCGGGCCCATGAAGAAGGAAAATATGGCTTCTTCTGGAACTCGCAATCAGCGGAGATTCTCAACAACCAGCCGGACATCTACATGCCCGTGGCAAAGTCGATGGGACTTGGCACAATGGGCTTGGCCTACAACGAGCGTCAGCGTGCGGGTGATGGGAATTTTGTCCTGAACCCAGGGCCAATCTCGGCCTATGGCAAGACAGTCGTCGACGCGATGCAAAGGCATGGAGTGCTCGTCGACACGTCACATGCCAGCGAACCCACCGCACTTAGTACCATCGAATATGCAAAACAAATGCGTCCCGACTTACCTGTAATCGAAACGCACTCTTCCGTGCACGCTCTCTACTCTGGCTATCCTGAGGGAGAAATCCGCCTGCGGACAAGTTCCGATGAGCGGATTCAAGCGGTTGCAGATACCGGAGGTGTGGTTAGCCTTTGTATGTTGCCTTTCATAATGATCAGCCCGCAGACAGAGCTCACTCGTCCTCAGGACGTTGTCGACCGAATTGACTACATGCGGGATTTGACAAGCATCGACAACGTTGGACTCAGCTCCGACGACGGTTTTGACTGGTCTAAGATTTATGAGTTTGGGAAGTCAAATCCAGAACAATTCGACGACGGCGGACTCAGTGCAGCGGTAAACAAATTGGCCACAACTGGCATCGGGGAAGCCGCGAAAATCTATGCGGCCATTATCGATGAAATGTGGTTGCGCGGGTACTCTGACGAGGACGTCAAGAAAGTAATGGGAGGCAACTTCACGCGCATCTTCGAGCAGGTTTGGGGGTAGTCGACAAGAAAAGCGAGACATGACTTCCCATCGCTTGATAAGGCTGGTCGGGTTATTACTCACCCGACTGGCTTTTGCGTTTTTGCTTGTGCTCTTTGCGCAGTCCGCT
Organism: Ruegeria sp. 6PALISEP08; assembly: GCF_001238295.1. Taxonomy (GTDB): domain Bacteria; phylum Pseudomonadota; class Alphaproteobacteria; order Rhodobacterales; family Rhodobacteraceae; genus Ruegeria. The sequence continues at coordinate 104,084 of NZ_LGXZ01000016.1, read as the reverse complement.
CTCGCACATAAGTTCGAGTTGGGCGATGCACAGTTGTCCATTGAAGGCGACAGCTATCAGATTGCCGTAAGCGCCGACTTGATCGAGGCTTTCGAGCGCCACTTAGACTTGAACGGATCAGATCGATTTCTTGTTGAGCAGGTGCGCGGGCTGGATCTCGGCACAATCGAAACCACGCTGTCAGAAATACGTGCAGCAGTCGCCGAAGAGACGCTCATACGTTTCGACGGCAAGACGGCCGAATTGCGGGCAATGTCCTTTCCATCTCCGCGCGATATCCGTGCTGTTCTCGACAGACCACCGGGCAGCACTGAATACCGCTTGGTTTTCGTCGGTTATGGTGACGCTCCGCAAGGTGCCAGCGCAGTAAGTATCAAAATGTCGCCTTTACTTGGGGATATGCGGCTTGAAGTGTCGGTCCCAAGTGTCACGCTGCTGCAGGCTGGACGAACCAGCCAGGCACTGAACCTTATTGGGACCCAAGAAACAACACTGAGCTCAGCACTGGCCGACTTCTTGTATTTCACATGGCAGGGGGTCATTCACATCGTCCCTTACGGGCTGGATCACATCTTGTTCGTACTCTGCCTGTTCCTATTTGCGCATACGGTCCGCGACCTGATCTGGCAGGTCACGGCTTTTACCGTCGCGCACTCGGTGACACTGACCCTCGGCTGGCTAGGCTTCGTTGATTTGCCAACAGGGTTCTTTGAACCTTTAATTGCCTTGTCCATTGTATATGCCGCTGTTGAAAACATATTGCGCAACAAACCAGGCGGTGCCCGCTTCACTCTAATATTCTTCTTTGGTCTGCTCCATGGGTTCGGTTTTGCGTCAGTTCTAGAGGAGATTAGCCCATCAGGCGGCCATTGGTTGACCCGGCTAATTGGCTTCAATGTAGGCGTTGAGATTGGCCAGTTGGTTGTCATAGCGGCAGCCTTTCTGGCTGTTGGACTTTGGCGCAAGGAACCGTGGTACAGATCGCTCATCGTGGTACCGGCGAGTTTTGTCATCGCTTTGGTAGGCGCCTTCTGGACTGTCGAGCGGGCTCTTGCAGCGTTGACATAAGACGTGAGCATCAAGTCTATGGTTTTTGATTGTCCGCTATCTTGTCGGAAGCCGTCTCCCTGCCAATGCGAACCAAAGGCTGCATTGTCCGCAATGCGGTCATTCGAAATCGGCGCAGCGAAGGTCTGCTTCCCGCCCTTCGTGTCGTACTTCACCCCCCTACCCTTCCCAATCCAACTTTAACCAATAGCGGGTGTATCTGAGTTCACCTGTTCGGCTCAGCGCCCCCTTTTCTACCAGGTCCTGCAGATCCCGCGTCGCCGTGGCGCGCGACGTTCCCGTGATAGAGATATAGTTCTCGGCGCTGAGCCCCCCTTTGAACCCGTCCTGTCCAGCCTTGAACAAACGGGCGACTACCTTGCTTTGGCGGGCGTTAAACTGATCACGATACCGATCGTAAAAATGCGTCTTGGTAATAAAGAAGCCGACCCGCTCAAGCGTCACCTGCTGTGCTGTAAGGGCTGTCTCGGCAAACCAAACGAGCCATGGCGTGACGTCCAGCGTCCTTTGATGGCGTTCAAGCTGATCATAATATGCCTTCCGCTCTCGCTCGATCGTGAAAGCAAGTGCAATCAGACTCGGCTGACCAATGTTTTGTGCCAGGGACTTTTCAGCCAGCGCCCTACCCAACCGGCCATTGCCGTCTTCAAAGGGGTGAATGCTCTCGAAATAAAGATGACTCAATCCTGCCCGGATCAGTGCACGCAATGGTTCGGGACCATCCGGTGCGGTCCGGTTGAACCAGGTTACGAACTGGTCCATTTCAGCCGGAACCTGACGTGAAGGTGGCGCTTCGAAATGAACCGTTGGACGGTCTAGCCTGCCTGAGACGATTTGCATCGCATCCTCATGGCTCCGGTATGATCCAATCGATTCCAGATGCCTGTCGTGGGACAGAAGCATGTCATGCCACTGAAACAGGGTGTCGTGTGACAGTGGTTCTGAATAGTTGGAATAAACGTCCACCATCATTTCGGAAACGCCCTGCTCGCGCGGTTTGGACGGAGAGCTGTCGGGAGCCAGTCCAAGATGTCGGCGCAGGGATGATTGCACGCTGAGCCGATCCAGCATCTCACCTTCGATCGCGCTGGTTTTCATCGCCTCTTCGCTCAGCAGGTCGATACGCAATTGATCACGATCTGCCCGGTTCACATGATGTACCGCTCCAAGCACTTCCCCTGAGGACAACAGGAACTGTTGCTCGTATGGTTCGAGTCTTGAGGCATCGTAACGAAATGTCGGCCAATCAGGGCTCTGCCAGTTCCACATCGTGAGGTATAAGAATCCAGTCTATAACTCATTATTTATTACTTTATGATCCATAGAGGTCAATCCTATAGCTCACTTCTTCCCGAACCGTTCAATCCAAACATTGGATTGAAGTATAAGCTGACGACAGAAAATCTCTTCCTGTTTCAAAAAACCTACGAACCATTGGAGGTCCGCGTCAGCATTGCGCTTGGAGATAGTTCTCCCTTTTCAATCTTGGCCAGTAGTGAAATCAGATAAGCCCCTGGAGACTGTATGTTCTCAGCACGCTGACAGATGTACCCGAGAACGATGAAGCGAATAGCTGGGCCAAACGTTGATTTCATTGCATACCAGGTTTGGCCAAGCCGTAGATACTCGGCGATATCATCCATAAGCCGATCACAGTGGTGCTGATCTTTTGCAAAGCGTAGCTCTGAGCATAGCCGTGGAAAACTGCGCTCCATTTGGTCTGGAGAAACCTGAATCTGAGAAAGTTTTTCTTTCTTAACTTCCGGATTCAAAGAGTCCTCTTTGTGCCCCTCGATTTCATTGTCACTGTCCCTCAATTTTTCTGTATCTGTCTGTGTTATTTCTGAGATTTCCACAGAGATTTCTGCCAATAGCTCGCAGAGTACATTCGCATCTGGTTTGCGACGCAGAGCATTGCGTACGGTGGTCATCAAATCGGAGACCGCGGTGTCATTTGCTACGAGTTCCCTAAGGCGTGCCAGAGCGGCGGAAACCTTGTCACGGAGTACAGTGAACTCCAGAACTCGATCAGCGTGCCTCTGGGCTTCCTGGATGAACTCAGGGTGCCGTTCAGACAAGGGCATCAAGGAGAGCCCAGTTGCGGTGACCACCCTGCCCTGTCGATCCCGGCGCGCCCATCGCTTACCGTTTGCGCTCATTACGCGGCGGATAAGTCCAAGCTCAACCAGCGTCGAGATATGACGCTCAACTGTCTGCACGCTGACATGCGTCCGTTTGGCGATCGCCGCGTTGGAAGCGAAGCAGATGTGATGATCATCTTGGTCCGCAGTAATCTGATCACCGCCCACAAAAGAAATCATGGCTCTCAGGACATTGAGAGTTGTGGATTTCAACCCAAGAGGTTCTCTGGCCTCTTCAACGGCGCGAAGAAGTATCCATTTTTTGGGTGTACTACTCCCCTGCCCTGCCGTCCCCGACAAGGTTGCTCCATTTGGAGCCAATGCTGCTACTGTTTTCATGATTATCTATCGGCAGACAAAAATTACCCGTTCGCTCAAGAGCGTTTTTTCTTGTGTGGCGATTCGGGTGCTGCTAGATTCTAGGTGTCTAATCTAAGAATTGCGCTTTGCGCAGCAGCCCTCGAAGCTCCGGTTTCGGGGGTTTTGTTTGTTTGCCTTCCTCCTTTCTGCTCGTCCTCAGTTCTTTTTCTCGGCGTTTACAGCTGTAAACTCAGCGTGTGAGCGCTTGATGATTTCAGCCATGTTTTTGTCCAACCAGCTAGCGAAGTCAGCGTTAGCTCCGGTCCTTTTGACCGAAACTGTTAGTGATCCGTTGGTGGATCTGATTGTAACTCCTTCAATTGGGCTGACTTCGGCGGCACCTTCTCTTTGTCGTGCACCACGTTTGGCAGCTGCTTTTAGGAGCATTTCCAGCCGATCATCTGACGACATTGATGGCTCAATGGTTGCAAGCAGGTTTGCCGCTTCATCTCCCGCCAGCTTGCCTGCAACGAAGTGTTCTGCAAGCATGGTCCATTTTGGGCGGCCTGATTTTGGGGCTGCGCCGATCATGTCACCAATCTTTGCAGGAACATGTTGCGTAACTTTTGTCAGGTGAGACAGCCCTGATTTCGAAAGGTTCAATACTTGCCGCACCGTTGCAGAGTCATGCCCGGAAGTCAGGATCGCCTCGGCGAAACGTGCTTTCTCGTAGAAGGAAAGATTGCGCCTCGCAGCATTCTCAAGCCCTTTGGCGAGAAGCGCTGAAGCGTCGTCGATATCCTGAACATTGGCGCGGACTCTAATACCGAGTTCACGACAGGCTTTGAGCCTCCTCCTCCCATAAATTGCTTCGTATCGACCGTCGGATTTCGATTTTCTGACAAGAATGGGAACTTGTTGGCCACCGTCTTGGATACTCGACATCAAGCTTTCAAAGCTATCGTCTTCTTCGTCAGTGTTTACAGCTGTAAACTCACCAAGCCTATCGGCTGGCCCCCAATCGTCGATCAGAGCAGGGTCAATTTCCCTGATTGCGGCCAAGGAGCCCTGAAGCGCGCCAAGTGCAGGCGCATTGGGTTTTGGGGCTTTGTCAATGGTCTTGGGGCTAGAGCGCGCGATGGTGTTTGCGATCCCAGACATCTCCTGAAGCGATTTTCTAGCCATTAGCTGCGTCCCCATGCTTGATGGATCATTTGCTCTACCTCAGAACCGATCGCATCCATTGAGTTCTTTGCTCGATCATAAGTTGCGCGTGTCATTTCCGACCGCACGACCTCGTAAATTGATTGTTTGAGCATTGTGGCGTCACTGATTGCGGTGCTCTTGAGGGCCGTAGCTGACATAACGCGATCCTGAAACAGTGCTCGCATGAACGAAGCCAGTTGTTGAGACGGTACGTCTGTCGGCTCGTCGCGCGTTATCAGGAATTTGAAGTTGTCGTATTCGAGCGTCGCGCCGGCATCTTCAATGACTGCCATGTAAGCACCAGCGAGTTCGAGAAATTGAGCCGTAGAAGACACGTCCAGCATCGAAGGTGTCAGTGGCACAAGCAATGAACTGGCGGCGGCCATCCCGGCTATTGTCAAGAATCCGAGTTGAGGTGGGCTATCAATCAGAACAAGGTCAAAATCGCCTTCTACCTGGGCCAAGGCATTCCGTATTCTCGTAAAGAACGGATGGTCCGGGTTGGAGTGAACGGCAGATTCTGTCTCAAATTCGGAAAGAACAAGCCGTGACGGTGCTACAGACAGACCGGGGAAGTATGTCGGAAGCACAACGTCCGACATATCTACCGGATCTTCATACCGAATGGCATCGTAAATCGTCAGCCCGTCAAACTCTATTTCAGGGCTGATGCCGCACATGGATGTAAGCGAGCCTTGTGGATCCAGGTCAACGGCCAGTACACGGTAACCTCGAAGCGCAAAATAATGAGCCAAGTGAATTGTTGTGGTGCTCTTGCTGCTCCCACCTTTGAAGTTCATCAACTGCCAGACTTGGAGTTTCTCTCCTTCAGTCCGACGAGGGATATAGCGCCCCTTTTTGCGAGAAGTTTTCTCAAGCGTTTCGCGAGCCTCCCAAAGCTCATGCGCGGTATAGTAACGTCGACCGCTGCGCACGTCTTTTGGTTCCGGAATCGTTCCTTCTGCGTGGACCTTACGCATGAATTGACCTGAGACACCTAAGAGTTCGGCCGCTTCTGGGGCTGCAAAGTTGCGTAATGATTTGGTGTTGTCAGGGGCGAATGCCGCAAGAAGATGTTCCCGGATAGCCGAGTTTAATCTCTCAGAAATTTCCGTGGCGAGAGCTGATGGTCGTTCTGCCGCAAGTGGTGTCACGGGAATCATGTAGTTGCCTCAAATTAACGAATGTGGTCATTTTTGCGCCACTTGAGACAAACAGCCGTGATTCATTGCCCTAAGTCAAGGATTTTCGCTTATATTGTGGGTTCTACAAAGCTGCAAACTACATACGCTTTGCATCAGAGCAAATTGGTTTACAGCTGTAAACCTTGTTGAAGCGGTTCCCGGGCTACTATTGCCGATGAAGTTCTGCGTGCAAAAAAGTAGGCGCGTGCACAAAACCCTTCTGAATGCTCCGCCTCGAGTTGAGCTTTTCCCAGCGAGTAGTTGGCGCAAGGAAGTAGCGGCTTGAGCACCAAGACAAGTAATTGGGAAGGGCAGGGGGCCAATGGAGCTGATGACGTATTTCCTCAACCCAACAAATCTGCCGCCGGGTTTTCCGCGATATCGACATCGTCGTAATATTTCTGCGCCTGGGCCATGGAGCGATGCAAGGAAAGGCGCATGGCAGCCTGGATCGGGGCGCCATCCAATGCGGCCTGTGTCAGAAAACCCGAGCGCAACCCGTGGGGCGAGGCGAAGTCCTCGGGCAGTCCAGCCAGTCTTAACCGGTGCTTGACGATCTGATAGATCGCATCCGGACTCAGGCGGCGCTTCAGAACGTTATCGGCTTTGGAGATGGGGCGGAACAGGGGGCCATCCTCTATCCCGCCCACCTCGATCCAATGCACCAGCGCCTGCGCCGCGCGGCCCTTGAGCACCAGTCGGGGTGTCTCGCCCTTTTGCGTGGTCTTAGTCTCCATCAGGGAGATCCAGATCACGCCTGATGTGTCAAACTCCGTCAGCGCCACATCCGCGCGCATCAGTCCGGTGATCTCCGAGCGACGCCGTCCGCCCGAGGCCCAGCCCAGCATCAGCAGCGCCCGGTCGCGGCAATCGCGGCGCGAGCCGCGGCAGGTGGCCAGCAGCTGTTCGAGCACATCGCGGGTGATCGGGTGTTGCGATTTTGGGGCAGGGGGCCGGGCGGCGGCGCGGCGGGCCTTGGCCCGGGCCTGTTTCACCTGTGGCGCATCGAACGGGGAGGGCAGATTTTTCATCCGGTGGAAGGCCAGCCAGGAGGCGATGCGCCGGTCCAGCGTCGAAGGGGCAGGGCAGGCGAGGGACTTGCGCAATCCCTGAGCAATCAACGCTTCTGCGGTTTCGCGCGCCACATCCGTTTCTGGTGCGTCATTCAGATCGCGGGCGTGATCGAGAATGAAGGCGAGCGCTGTGGCCTCGCTCTCGGGCCAGCGCAGCGCCAGCTCGAACCGGGCCGTCTTCCACGCTGTCACATAAAGCAGATCGCGCTCATAAGCCCGCAGCGTGTTGGCAGGTGTGCCGCGGATATAGAGATCGGTCAGGGCGTCCTGATCTGCCTGCGACAGGGCAGGGGAGGCAGCTGGAAGATAGGGGGTAGGCGGCTTCATGGGGCACATTCTGCACCGCTTCGCGGCAAATTTCAATCATTCATGATAAGGGATACTTATCGAGTGTAACTGGAAACTGATAGCGCAACAAAAGTAACGAGCAAAAGTAACAGATTTTGCGCGTAAAGTAGGTAGAGGGCTTGCGGAATAATAAAATCGGAGGTTCTGTCGCAGGTCTGTAAACCAATTGGCATCGACATTGCGCTGGAACCGTTGGCAAACTAAATGAAATGAACAGATATTTTGCCACTGAATTGCCTTTCTGGAAGTTTGCCAGAAACACGCTGATTGTCAGTTGCCTTGCGTTGTTTCCGCTGTTGGCCATCTTCGTTTTGCGCACGCCGGGCTTTGCGACGCACCTCCTGAACAGTGGTCCCGCGTTTGTTCGGTTTTTGCGTCAGGTGGTGACGAATGGGTTGCCGGTCGTTTTCCTTTTAAATTATCTCAGCTTTTTTCTGTTCGCCGTTGGGGTAAGGGCGCGGGGCAGGGGGGCCATCCCGGCCCGGTATCTGCTAATTGACCTGCTGCTACGGGCCGTCCTGTTCATCGCGCTGCACGCGCTGATCTACGCGCTTTCGGCAGACTGGTTCGGGTCTTTCGGCGGTGATCCCGTAGTGGCGTTGCGGGTAGTCGGTCCGACGCTGGTACGCTCCGCCTACTTCGAGAACATCTCAGGCGTTTACCTGTACGCCACGCTGGTCGGAGCGCTGCCGCTATACCTATCCGTCGTTCAGAGCCAGATCGCCCACGGTACTGGATTTGCAGCCCAACTGGCACGTCGCGTACCTGGGCGCGGCGGACCTGTGACATTGGCCCTGCTACTGATGGCGGTGTCAGTGGTCGTTCTGACCACCGCGGCGGCGCTGATTGTCCGTTTACAGTCGGTTTGGGGCTGAAGGGTCAGAACGCCCTGCGTATCGCGAAGGAGACTGCGTAATCGCGTTCAAGCTGGGGCCCATCTAGATCTTGATACACAGGGATCACGCCCTCGATACCCAGGCGCGTGCCCGCCAAAACGCCCGACCCCGGCACAAGGTAATTCACTCCGATTCCGATACTCAGAAACTGGCCGCCGCGCAGGGTCGGATCAGCGGTGGGCACCATGCCTGGGTTCAGGCGCGCATCCGACCCGTCAATGTTTTCCACGATGTCGCCGACCACCCGCAACGAGGAGCTGAACTGGTCATTCCAGCGCCGTGCACCCCAAACTGTTGCTGAATAGACGTCACCCAAGGTGTAACCGGCATCATTCTCACCCATCCGGATCATGGCGACCAGCTGGGCGCCCCAAGACCAATCCGCGTTCTGGCCCGTATAGGTGACGCCCGGCAGCAGGTCGTAGGTGCCTGAACCCAGTTGCATGGGGTAGGGCAGCAGCTGGTCCGGCCCAGCTGGCGTGGTGTCGGTCTCGTCTATCGAGCCAGTCGGCAGACTGAGGCCAAGAGATAGTTCCAGCACCTGCCCGTCGGATTTGTAGATATCATATCCGCCGATGATCTTCAGATCGCCAAACCCCTGTGCCCTGGTCTTAAAGGTCTGGCCCATGCGGGTCTGGTGCTTCATCGTCTTGCGGGTATAGGGCAGCATCGCCATCACCGAGATCTCGTCGGTCACACCGTACATCAGGCCGACCATCGCCATGTTCATGCTCATGCTGAGCGGCGCGATCGGATACTGCGACAGAACGTTCGAGGTAGACAGCGACTGCGTTCCGGTACGATTTCCGTCCTTCTCCATGTTCATGTAAGAGAACACAGGCATCAAAACACCCTCGGGTGGATGCATACCGCCAACGACACCCGTTGGCGGCACCGCGTCGGGGCGCATCATCCTGGACATGCTTCCCATACCTGACATGTTGCTGGAGGCTTGCGGGTTCATCGCCACGTTGTCAGCCGGACGGGTTTCGGGTTGGGCCATGGCAGTTGACCCAAGGCTCAGCCCCCCAGCCAGTATTACGACCTGGATGTGTTGCCAGACGCACCAAATCTCGGTTTTGTTCCGTGTCATGATGCCCTCGTGTTCGTTTGTTTCCTGAGTTCGTGCCCTGAAAACAAAGTGTTCGCTACGTCCATCGGTGAAGACGAAATGGTAGGGGTCTCCAGCGCTGGAAGGTCAAGGCCGCCGGCCAGATTTGCGCTCGTCAAGCATGCATCAGCCGAAGGGGGGGTGCGGCAATAATGCGCTTGACCCTCCAGCGCTGGATTGTCGGACAAGGCCGCAAAACCGGAAATCCGGAGGGATTGGAATGATACCGGAAATCGGGCAGTTCGCCCTGGCGCTTGCCCTGGCCGTGTCCTTGGTGCAAAGCGTATTACCTTTGATTGGAGCAGCGCGGAACAATGTCATGTGGATGCGATCGGCATCTGCGACCTCGGTCCTGCTGACAGCGCTGGTTGCTGTCGCCTTCGCCGCTCTGATGTGGTCCTTCGTGGTCAGCGATTTCACTGTGCTAAATGTGGCCACCAATTCTCATTCGCTGAAACCGATGCTTTTCAAGGTGGCTGCGACCTGGGGTAGCCACGAAGGGTCGCTGCTGTTGTGGATTCTGATATTGGTGATTTTCGGGCTGGGTGTGTCTCTGTTGGCTCGGAACATCCCGCTGAAACTCAAGGCGCGCACCTTGGCAGTGCAGGCCTGGATCAGCGCCGGGTTCCTGTCATTCATGCTGTTCACCTCGAACCCGTTCGACCGGGTGCTTCCGGCGCCACTGGATGGTCAGGATTTAAATCCGCTGTTGCAGGATGTCGGCCTCGCCCTGCACCCGCCGTTCCTATACCTGGGTTATGTCGGCTTCTCGATCGTCTTTTCCTTCGCGGTGGCTGCCCTGATCGAAGGGCGGGTCGATCCGGCATGGGCTCGGTGGGTCCGACCCTGGACATTGGCGGCCTGGGTGTTTCTTACACTTGGTATCGTTCTGGGCAGTTGGTGGGCCTATTACGAACTGGGTTGGGGTGGCTGGTGGTTCTGGGATCCGGTCGAGAATGTCTCGTTTATGCCTTGGCTTGCTGGCACAGCGCTGTTGCATTCGGCCATCGTGACCGAAAAGCGCGGCAGCTTCAAAAGTTGGACGATCCTACTGGCCGTTTTGACCTTCTCGTTGTCCTTGTTGGGGACATTCATTGTCCGCTCAGGCTTGCTTACATCAGTCCATGCGTTTTCGGTCGATCCCGAACGCGGCATTTACATCTTGGCGTTGTTGGCGGTCGCAATCGGTGGTTCATTGACGCTGTTTGCCATTCGCGCGCCTGAGATGGAGAGTGGCGGTCTATTCGCCCCGATCAGCCGTGAGGCAGGATTACTTGTTAACAATCTGCTGCTGGCCACCGCAACGGCGACGGTTTTATTCGGTACGCTTTACCCGCTGTTGCTTGAGGCCGTTACTGGCGAAAAGATTTCGGTTGGACCACCCTATTACAACGCCAGTTTCGTGCCGATCATGCTGGTTCTCGTCGTTGTGATGGGGGTTGGGCCGCTGTTGTCATGGAAGCGTGCGGATTTGCGCGGTGTGCTGGACCGACTGAAGTGGGTGGCTGGGCTTAGCCTGCTTGCGGCATTGGTCGTGTGGTATCTGGATACCGGCGGACCTGTACTGGCGGTACTGTCCATCGGCCTTGCGGTTTGGTTGCTGGGCGCTGTGCTGACGGAATGGGCCAGCCGAATTAAGCTGGGTGAGGTACCGCTGGCCGAGTCACTGCGTCGGGCCCGCAACCTACCGCGTTCGCATTACGGCATGGTCGTGGCCCATGCGGGGCTGGCGGTCTGCATGATCGGCTTCACCGGGTCCAGCGCGTGGAAGTCCGAGGTCGTGACTTTTGCCGAACCCGGAACACAGATCGAGATTGCCGGGTTCGACGTGCGTTTTGACGGTGTGGAGCAGCTTCGCGGACCAAACTACCTGTCTCGCATGGCCACCCTGACAGTGTTTCGCAATGGCGCTTATGTCGCCACGCTTCAGCCCGAGCGCAGGGCCTATCTCGTCGCGGGCACCAGTACGACCGAATCGGCAATTCGCACGACGTTGGCAGGGGACCTTTACGCCTCGATATCGGAACCGGCGGCGGAATCTGAGCAGAGCAAATGGACTCTACGTATCTTGTATGAGCCATTGGTGGTCTGGATCTGGATCGGTTCAGGTTTGTTGGCATTGGGTGGTGTCTTGTCGCTCACTGATCGGCGTCTACGCGTCGGTGCACCACGGAAACGGGCCGGGCCGGGCTCCGTTCCGGTAGCGGCGGAGTAGGGCGATGAAACGTCTATTTGCACTGTTCCCAATTACGATTGCCGGCATCCTGGGTGCCTTCCTACTTTGGGGGCTGAACCCCGATCGCGATCCGAACGAAATCCCGTCAGTTTTGATCTCGCAGCCGGTGCCTGAGTTCGACTTGCCGCCGGTCGATGGGCTGGATACCCATGGGCTGTCCAACACCGATCTGGTGGAAAATGACGGATCGGCGCCGATCGTGGTCAACGTGTTTGCGTCCTGGTGTGTGCCCTGTCGGGCCGAACATGCTGTGTTGACGCGCATGGTGCGCGATGAAGGCATTCGCCTGATGGGCATCAACTACAAAGACAAGCCGCAGGACGCACGGAAATGGCTCGACGATCTGGGCAACCCTTATGAGCGCATAGGTTCCGACCTGGACGGTCGTGCCGGGATTGAATGGGGGATTTCCGGCGTGCCTGAGACCTTTGTGATTGATGGCGCGGGTAAGGTCGTTTTCCGTTTTGTCGGCCCGGTGCTGGGCGACGAGGCAATTTCAAAGATGCGCACCGCGCTGGATCAAGCGCGGGCGGCCGGAGGAGAGGCCTCATGATACGTCGAATTGCAATTACCGCAGTCACTCTGGCGACGCTGGTGTCGCAGCCGGCATTCGCGGTTGAGCCCGACGAGATACTTGCAGATCCGGTTTTGGAAGAGCGGGCCCGGGCGATTTCAAAACAGGTGCGCTGCGTGGTGTGCCAGAACCAAGACATCGACAGTTCCAACGCCGGGGTGGCGCGCGACCTTCGTCTGCTTGTGCGCGAACGGCTGGTGGCAGGTGACTCGGACCAGCAGGTTATGGATTTTCTGGTTGCGCGTTATGGCGACTATGTTCTGTTCAACCCGCCATGGAAGCCATCAACTTACATTCTGTGGGTTGCGCCTATCGTCATCCTGGGGCTGGGTGGTATCGCGACTGCAGCGGTATTGACCCAAAATGCGCGCCGATATCGGAAGTCGCGAAAACAAGAGACGGAACGCGGCGCGAGCGAAGAACGGAATCCCGAAAACCATTCACTCACGGAGCCGCACGCATGATCTGGATTATCTTTTCATTCATGGCCGCGGCGGTGTTTCTGACGCTCGCCCTCTCCGGTATGGGGCGCAAGACCTCGGACTTGTCGAGACGCGAAAGCGCCTCTGCCATCTTTTCCGACCAGATCGGCGAAGTGGAGAAGGACCTTGAACGAGGAATTATCTCGGCCGAAGAAGCCAAGGCTGCCAGAGCCGAGATAGAACGTCGCCTGAAGGCGATTGACCGGCAATCGGACGACAAAGCGATGATGGGCCATTCCGGGCGTGCACTGATTCTACTTGCTGCGCTGGCAGTTCCAGCGCTCGGAGCCGGTCTTTATTGGCAACTGGGTAATCCCGACATCCCCAGCCAGCCATTTGCCCAACGCGAGGGGGAGCAGGCCGAAGCCCGTGAAATCGCCGACCTTGCCGTGCGCATGAAGTCGCGGCTTGAGGCGGATGAAACCGGCGGGCCAACCGAGGGATGGGTGTTGTTGGCTCAGACCTATATGCGTATGGGACGCTTTGGAGATGCCGCAGACGCGTTCGAGGGGTTGCTGGACCGACCCAATGCGAATTCAGCGCTGGTGTCGCAATATGGCGAGGCGTTGGTCTATGCCGATGACGGTGTCGTTACGCCCAAGGCCGATCGGGCGTTTGAACGAGCCTTGGAACTGGACCCATCGAACCCAGCAGCGACATTCTACAAAGCCGTTGGTCTGGAGCAGGCTGGATCGCCTGATAAGGCCTATGACCTACTGAAGACGCGGATGGACGCCGAAGGGGAGTTCCGGCCATGGATGGAGAGTTTTGTGGCCCAGCTTAACCGCATCGCCCCGTCGATCGGACGGGCTCCGGTGAATCTGGCGGCTTTTGCCCCTTCCATGCCCGGCCCAACTGCCGATCAGGTGGCGGCGGCCGAGGAGATGTCAGACGAAGACCGGCAGGCCTTCATCCGCTCGATGGTCGAACGGCTTGCGAGCCGGATGCAGGAAAACCCAGGCGATCTGGACGGCTGGATGCGGCTGGGCAACGCCTATTCGGTGCTGGGCGAGACCGACGGCGCCCGGAACGCCTATGGCAGGGCAAGGGATCTGGCGGATGACCTGCCGCAGGGGGATCCGCGCAAGGTGGCAATCGACCGGGCATTGCTGAAACTGGGGGGTTGATTCCCGCAGCCCGGCGTGGATCGGGCCGGCGCCGACTTCGCGCTGATGCCCAGTGAGCCATCTGGAAAATTCCGGTTTAGGCTATCGCATGCCGATCTTTAGGAGGTTGAGACCATGAAAGTTGAAACGTTTTCTGATCTAATTGTCTGGACGCGGGAAATGCATCATTGGCTCGCCGAATGTTTGGCCCACTGTTCGACACAGTCAGAGCAGGAGCTGGCCAGGATGTTGCTTACCTACCTCGCCGATCATGAGGCTGCTCTGGAGAAAATCGTCGATGGTTTCGTGAAACGAGCCGATCCCAAAGCGCTCAACACCTGGGTATATGACTATTTGGGCAATGAGCCGATCGACCCACATCGCACCTGCGACAGGCCGTTCGCACAGATGAGCGTCGATGAGATCTGCGAAGCGGTCTTCGATCTTCACAATCAGGTGATCGACTTATATCGGTATTTGCACGGGCGTGCCGAGATACCCGAGGCACGCGAACTCCTTCAGGCGCTACTGGATATGGAAGAGCACGAGACCATGCGTTTAGCGCAGCAGAGCAACCGCGTCCGGGATATGTGAACTCCGGGGTCAGGATCCGCTTTCCACGGCTCCGCCCGCAATCGGCGCGGCCTGTTCCATCGCGTCGAGAATGGCGTTCGTGGTCAAGATCTCTGGCAGGGCGATGCCTTCGGGGGCCGACGGGCCGTAGACGATGTTGAAGGGGATCCCGAACCGTCCATTGTCCTCAAGGAAACGGGCGATCACATCGTCGGGGCGGGTCCAGTCGGCCTGCATCGGAATTGCTTTGTCCGATTGCAGTGTTGCCAGAACCTCGCCGCGTTCCAGCACCAGCGCTTTGTTGGCCTTGCAGGTCAGACACCAGTCGGCTGTGACATCGACGAAAACCACCTCGCCGCGCGACACAAGGCGGGCGATTTCGGGGCGGCTGAAGGTAATCCAAGGGATCTCTCCGGCTGGCTCAAGCAGCCTGGACCGGTCTTTGCCGGCAATCGCAACCGGTGCGGCAAACGCTGCGGTCAGCGTCAGCAACAGGGCTGTCCAGCGCAAAACGGGTGGCATCATCGCACTTTTCCAGATCAACAGGACCAGAACAGTTGCAGCCAGCACGGTAGCAGTTGCAGCAGTGTCTCCGGCCACCCCGACCATCACCCAGACCAACCAGCCGATCGTGGTCAGCAGTGCCGCCGTCAGGGCCCATTTTAATCCCACCATCCAACGCCCCGGTTTAGGCAGAGCGGCGGTAAGTTTCGGGTGCACTGCAACCAGCAGGTAAGGAATGGCCAGCCCGACCCCCATTGCGGTGAAGATCGCCACGATATCCACCGGTCGGCCGGTCAGGGCAAAGGCCACCGCCGTGCCGAGGAAGGGGGCCGAGCAGGGCGTCGCCAGAACTGCTGAGAAGGCTCCGGTCAGGAAATCCCCGCCCAGCGACACGCGGCCCTTTTCGACATGGGCCAGCCGGGTGTTCAGCGACTGCGGCAGCGTGATCTCGAACAAGCCCGCGAGGCTGGTTGCAAAAACCGCCAGCACCACGATCATCACCGCAAGGAAAAGCGGATTCTGGAACTGGATGCCCCAGCCGACGGAATAGCCCAGCGACCGCGCCGCAATGGTGATAGCCGCCAACAGCCACATGAATGTCAGGATTCCGGCTGCCGAAGCCAGGAACCCGGCGCGAATCTGAGCCGCAGAGCGGTCGCGAGCCTTTACCGCCGAGGAAAGCTTGATCGAAAGCACTGGCAGTACGCAGGGCATGACATTCAGAATCAACCCGCCGCCCACCGCCAGCAAAATGATCCAGACCAGCGCGCTGGCTGAAGTTTCGGCGGCCGCGATCTCATATGGTGGCAGGGTAGGGGGAGCGTCGGTACGGGGCGAAAACTCGGCCACGCGGTTGGTGTCGGTAACCGTGACGGACAAGGCGGGGGGGTCCTGTGCCAGAGCGAGGACCGGGAACTGCACCCATAGCTGACGCCTGTCGCCAGCGAGCCGGATGTCGGGTGCACCAAACGCGGTGTCACGTCCCATGTCGGGAAAGACATCAGGCGCATCAAAGGGCAGGTCGCTGGTGAAATTCAGCGTCAGCATCTCGGACTCGGTATCCAGGGTCGCGGCGTCGGACTTCATTCCGCTTGTGTTTCCCGTGGTTGGCACCCGCGACAGAAAGGCATTTATAAGCCGGGCCGAGTCCTGATCCCGACCCGTTCCCTGAGTCAGCGACAAGTCCAGCGAAAACTCGACCGGCACACAGATATCGGAACAGATCAGCGTTGTCACAGCGGCCTTCAAGTCAACTGGCGCTCCGGGGTTCTCGAGTGTGACGGTCAGCGGAAAGACCACTTCGTCCTTGTACCCGAAATTCTCGATCCCGAAGGCGCGAAAACGGATCGGCGCGGGCCAGTGAAACTGTACGTCGTTGACGTTTTGCGAGCCGTTCCAAGTGATCTTGGGCGGAATTCCCACCTCACCAGGCGACTTCCAGTAGGTTTTCCAATCTTCGCCCAGTTTCAGATGCAGTCCTGCAGTGATCGTCTTGACGTCAGGCGCGATCCCGTCCTGCGCGGTAATTATGTGTGCGACCAGGGGCTCTGATTCATACGCTTGGGAGGTAGCTGCAAGGCTTGTCCCGGCGGAAGTCTGGCCAAAGATTAACCCCAAGATCATAATACATAAATTTAGGAGTGTTCTTGCCATTGCGCGTTGCCATCGGTTGTTTTGCACCCGTCTCTGCCAGATTCCAGCGCTGGAGGGTCAACGAGCCGGAATGTCACATCCCCACGATCAGCTCACGAAACCTTCGCGCCCGTCTTCGCAGATGAAATAGGCCCCGCCATCCGCGCCCTCCCATTGAACCCGGCAACCTTGGGGCAGGGCGTATTCAGGCTGCGGCGGTTGCAGCGGGCATAGTTTAGGGCGTGGTGCGCAAGCCGCCAGCGAAAGAGCGGCCAGCGACGTGGCGGCCAACCTTGAGCACCAAAGCTTCATGATTGAAGATTATTGCCGGTGTACTGGGTTCGGTCCGACCGCGGCGTCTGTTGCCTTGGTCTTTCCGATTCAGATTTGTTCGAATGACAGGATTTTTCCATCGCCTTGTGCATAAAGAAATGGGCTCCGAGGCACAGGATCAACGGTGCGAAAAGACCCAAGGAGTCAGAAAGCCCACCAACCGTCCCGCCGGCGATCAAGTAGAGAGCGATCGGCGTTATCATGGCAATGCAACATACCATCATGCCCCATTTCATTATCTTGCCGCCGCTAACCGGTACTGACGCCTGCGGCGCGTTTGCAGTCTGTTTTTTTTTCACATTCAACTCCAAAATTTGGATTGGAGACCTCTGCTAACGCCTTCCCACGATGGAAGGTCAAGCTGTTTTGGCGCGAAGCGAATTTGACGCTGTCAAACCAGTCCAGCATTTGCTTGGGCCTTACTTGGTGCATAGACACGGCCGGAACAGGGAAGATTTTAGGGGTATGAACAGCAGGCATTGTCGTCCCGACGCCTGGTGAAGTTTCAGGTTAAACACGAAGCTGCCTAGGTCACTTTAAGCCTTGAAAACTCGCGGGTGGGTCGAAGCGATATCGAACGAATAATTGAATGGACAAATCTTCCCCCGTCGCGGATTGTCTAATCCCCTGGATACTAACTCCAGACACCAACCAGGCAATAGGAGCGCTATCAATGCTGACCAGACGACATTTTGTTGCAGCCTCGCTCGCCATTTTCTCTCAGCCGGTTTTTGGAGTGACGTCGGCGGCGGCCTCGCAATGGTCGGAGTGGGATGCGCAAGTAACTCCAGCCAATTTTGATCCCGCAACATCCAATCCCTGGGGTTTACACCCACGTTTCCTGCCTCAGCGTGTGCAAACCAATCGACCACTTACTCCGGGTGACATTCATGTCGACGCGGTGGCACGATATCTGTATTTCATCGAAGACGGTGGCACAGCAATGCGTTACGGCGTAGCCATTGCCCGAGGCAATCTTTACGAGCCCGGAGTCTACACGATCAAGCGAAAGGCCAAATGGCCGCGTTGGACTCCTACAGCCGAAATGATTGAGCGCGACCCTGATGAATATGCGCAATTCGCAGATGGTGTGCCCGGTGGGCCGACAAACCCATTGGGATCAAGGGCGTTTTATCTGTTCGAAGGTGGTCGCGACACATACCTGCGAATTCACGGAACGCCTTATCCAAGATCTATCGGAGGTCGCGCAAGTTCTGGCTGCGTAAGGATGGCGATGCCACATATCATCGGGCTTTATGATCGTGTCAGGCCAGGGTCCACGGCTCATCTCTACCCTCCCGAGCGGCTTCTGACCGCGACCAGCTGACAGGCGCTTGTCAGGCGCGCGTACAGATTGGGCGCCCTTCAATAGTCCTAAGTGGTAGGTAGGTTGTTTCAACTGGCCCAACATAGCGATACCAATAGCAACCGTCCTCAGGCATGATTTTCACTGCGTTCAGGTCCTGGCCCGGAGCAGCAATCTGGGCTACGGCGTCAGGAACTTGGGAAAACGTTCCGGGCTCGCTATCTGCAGATATTGACGTTGTTTCGGTACAAGCGCCGATGAACAAAAGTGCGGCCAGTGCTTGGAAAGCTTTCCTGAAGGACATGGTGTTTAGTCCACTGTGATTGTCATTTGTAGTGCCTGCTACCCTCGCATCGACGGGTGATCACATCAATTCACCAAGAACTAAGCAATTGTTAGCGTTGCTTTTTTGTGTTCGGTTGATTCAAGAAAGTCAGGTTTTGCTTAAAGCAGCCTGGAGTTACGTCCAAGAAAAATTGCTTTTCCACAATGACTTGATGATTTGGGTCCGCCTTCTAAGGAAATATCCCTGCGCCAACGGCAACGACAATTCAGACGAGACATCCCATATGAAATGTCATTTGCGTGTTGACCTTCCAGCGCAGGAACCGGGCATACGAGTTATTTGAGTCGGAAAAAAAGAATAAACTTTGGGATGGCAGGCATGAAACGGAGCAAAGAAGGAAAGGTTGTTACGCGACGTGGAGTGATTGCCGCGTTTGCTGCGACGACGCTTTTTCCAGCACCGGCCGTTTGGGCCCAATCAACGGCAACTGAGGGGACGCGCCGCAATGTTTCCTCATTCCGCGTTGCTAAATGGCAGGACCACTTTGATACGCTTAAGAATGGTGTGATCCTGTCCGATACACAGTCCAAGGTCCTGCAATATTGGTCGGAAGACGAAAGCGTCTACCGAATGTATCCAACCAGCGTACCGCTGACGGAAGACCTTACAAGGCTGGGCTACACCACAGTTACTCGCAAGGTCGAAGGGCCGTCTTGGCGACCAACGCCGGCAATGAAAGAGCGCAACCCCGCTTGGCCTGACTATGTAGGCCCGGGTCCGGAGAATCCATTGGGAACACATGCGCTCTACTTGAGTTGGCAATACTACCGCATCCACGGCACCAACGATACGCGCAAGATCGGTAGAAGATCCTCCAACGGGTGCATCGGTTTGTACAACGAACAGATCGCCGAACTGTTTGAGCTTGCCACCGTGGGCACCCAGGTAAAGCTGATCTGATCCTGGTCAGGCCGATTTTTCCGAGCGCGCGTTGAATCCGATAACTGACAATCATGCGAAGAACTGAAATGGATAAACTTACACTCTTGATAGGCGGAGTAGTGATCGCCGGCGCCGCCGCCGTCGTCTACAATCTTAATCAACAACGAACAGGCCACTCGATGACGCCACCTGATACGTCAGCACTGGAGCCAGGGGACCCAATCGAAAACGTCAATCTGCCGGAGCAGCTGAGCGAATTTGCGGCAGTCGGCAAAGTTGCATTCGACGCAAAATGTTCGGCGTGCCACGGCACGAATGCCACAGGTCTGGAAGGTCTTGCACCACCATTGGTGCACAAAACCTATGAGCCAGGCCACCATTCGGACGAGGCATTTTATGTCGCAGTCCAAAATGGAGTTCGGGCGCATCATTGGAAGTTTGGCAATATGCCGCCGGTCGATGGCTTGACCCGCGCGGATGTGAAAGGCATCGTAGCGTATATAAGAGAGTTGCAGCAGGAAAACGGGATTTTCTGAAGGTGACGAGTCGAGTGGGCACCGCAATTCGTTACTTCATCCTGTCAATTGCGCTGGCCATTGGCGGGTTACTTGTAACGGCCGATTCTGCACATGCACATGGCAGTGGTTCTCAGCACGTGATTGACCAAACGGACTCCGCGGACGTTGAGCATGTCAAGCAGGGTCATCCCGGACATTGTCATGGCGGAACGATTTGCAACGCTGTTGGTCTATTTTCGATGGGTCCACCACCGCCTGGCCCCCAAGATACTGAACAAAGATACTCGATCCCTCGAGCCCAATACCGGGTTCTCGGTATCGCGGCGTTTGACCCACCACCGCCGCGTGTCCTGATCTGACCAGTCGAATTGCGCTCAACCTGGGCGCGTCGAAGCAGACGACAAGGACAAAACAATGAACATTCTAAAAATGACCACAGGCGTTGCCCTGGTTTCTCTGTTTGCAGCCGCCGCCCTGGCGCATGGTGGCGCAACCGGCATCGTCAAAGAACGCATGGATGGCATGTCCGCGATGAAGGACAGCATGAAGGTCCTTACACCGATGATGCAGGGGAAAACGCCCTACAATGCGCAAACGGTACGAAGCGAAGCCAAGAAAATCGGAAGCCACGCCGGTGAAAGCATGACAAAGCTGTTTCCAGAGGGATCTGATGGCAAACCCTCGGAGGCCAAATCGCAAATCTGGCAGGATTGGGGTTCCTTTACAGAAATAGCCAGACAATTGGAAATCTACTCAGAAGGCCTTGCGCTTTCGGCAGACAACGGGCTGATGGCGTCCGGATCGGGTCATGGTTCCGGCATGATGGGCGGCAAATCCATGATGGGAGGTGGTTCCATGATGGGAGGTGGTTCCATGATGGGCAGCGGGATGATGGCTGGCAGTCCAAACTTAGCACAGCTGTCTGAAATGCCGGCAGACGGTGTGTTTATGATGCTGAGCCAGACATGCTCGGCGTGTCACACGCAATTTCGGTCGGAATAGGAATGCGTCATGAGACCGATATTCCGATTGGGCCTTGCTGCCGCCGTAACGGCGTCAGCGGGACTTGTTGCTGTGATGGCTTGGCCAATTGGCCAGCCCTTACAAGCTCTCGACATTCAAGGTGACGTTAACCGCGGGGCTTATCTGGCAAGGGCAAGTGGCTGTATCGCTTGCCACACAGATTTTGCCAAAGGGGGCGCGCCCTTGGCCGGTGGGGTGGAGTTGGATACCCCGTTCGGCACGCTCTTTTCGCCGAACCTGACCACAGATCCTGACCACGGGATCGGTGACTGGACAATCGAGGAGTTTGCTCGCGCTGTGCGTCAAGGCGTGTCACCCGGCGGACAACCCTACTACCCGGCCTTTCCTTATCCGTTCTATGCCAATTTCACGGATCAGGATATCGCCGATCTCTGGGCCGCCTGGCAAACGGTTGCACCGGTAGCGGAACCGTCAAAAGAGCAGGAAATGGCGTTCCCCTTCAATCAGAGATGGGGCCTGAAGCTGTGGCGCGCGGCTTTTCTGGAACCACCCCGTACTGATCCCGTGCCGGGCAATGACGAAGTGTGGAACCGGGGTCGGCTACTGGTCGAAGGTGCCACGCATTGTGCGGCCTGCCACACCGGGAGGAACCTGGCTGGCGCAAGAAATTCGGACACGGAACACTTCAAAGGAAGTGACTCCCTGCCGGGCGGTGACAAGGCACCGGCCATCGACTTTGAGACCCTGCAAAAGCGTGGTTGGACGGTAGATGATTTGGCCTACGCGTTGCGCACCGGCGTCATGCCTGATGGCGATGTCTTCGGCGGGGCCATGGGAGAGGTCGTAAACTATGGCACCAGCTTTCTGACAGACGAAGACCGGAAGGCAATGGCGACCTATCTGCTGGATGTGCACGACGGGGGATAATCGAGTGAGAGATCAAATTTTCTTTGGAAGGAAGTCCTAATGAAGCTCAATCGCAGGCAATTCGTTGCAGGCACGTCGGCACTAATCGCAGTGCCGACTATCGGGAGGGCGGCTACCGCCCCCCGAATAATCGAGGCGCGTTCAGGATTGGCACGTGTTGCCCCCGACAGCTATCCTGAAACCAAGATATGGGGATATGATGGCGGTGTTCCGGGCCCCGAAATTCGTGCCCGGCAAGGCGAAACGGTTCGCCGGACACTCCTGAACTCGCTACCTCAGCCTACAGCAATCCATTGGCACGGATTGCGGGTTCCGAACAATATGGATGGGGTGCCGGGCCTTACGCAGGAGGCTGTACCAACCGGCGGCAAATTTCAGTATGACTTGCCTCTGAAGGACGCGGGGACCTTCTGGTATCACTCTCACAACCAGTCAACGGTACAAGTGGCCAAGGGCCTTTACGGCGCGTTCATCGTCGACGAAACGGACCCGCCGGACACGGACCATGACATCACGATCCTTCTGGATGATTGGCGGTTGGGTAAGGACGCTCAAATAGTAGATGATTTTGGTGCAATGCATGATTGGACCCATGCAGGTCGCATGGGAAACTACGTTCACGCGCGCATATCGCCAATGACCGAAGTTTTGACGAACCAGCGATTGCGAATTCGAATGGTCAACGTGGCAACTGATCGGATCATGTATGTGTCAGTAGGTGGCGCAAACGGGAAACTGGTCGCTTATGATGGCATGCCTGTAAGGCAGCCAGAAGATTTCGAAACACTTGTTTTCGGACCTGCGCAGCGAGCAGATTTGATCGTCGACGTCACAGCGGAATCGAACGAAGCCGTTCAAATAACTCTTCACGAACGCGATGAATCATTTGTTATCGCTGAGATCCCGGTTTCGGGAAGCGGTACATCTGCCAGCCGCGGTGAGATTGAAGCTCTGCCACCCAACCCTGTTTCTTTTCTTGAAGATGTTTCTGACGCCTTAAAGGTTCAATTGGTGATGGAAGGCGGGGCGATGGGCGGACTGCGTCAAGGTACTTACAACGGCCAAGTCATGAGCGCTAATGAGTTGGTTCAGGAAGGACAGATCTGGACATTCAACGGAGTCGCAGGGTTACCCGAAGACCCGCTCGCTTCTGTTTCGCGTGGCGACATAGTCCGTATTCAGATGCAGAACGACACTGTCTTTGCGCACGCCATGCACTTGCACGGGACGCACTTTCAGGAAGTACTGTCGAACGGGAGCCTGGGACCGCTGCGAGACACGATACTGGTTGACCGGATGGAAACGCGGGAGATTGCGTTCGTTGCGGATAACCCGGGGGACTGGCTGTTTCATTGCCATATGCTGTCGCATCAGGCCGCTGGAATGAAGACCTGGCTGAGCGTGGCGTGATGAACAAGAGCGCGGCGAAATGGGTGTCACTAGCTGCTGTGGTGATCATTGTCGCGGTCGCTGGCTGGGGCCTGAGCGGGCGTGCACAAAACAGTGCATCAGCGGATTCGGCACGTGGTGCAGTTTTGTATGCCGAAAACTGCGCGTCATGCCACGGGGCAAATTTGGAGGGTCAACCAGATTGGCAGACACCTGATCCAGATGGCGTCTTGCGAGCTCCCCCGCATGACCGAACAGGGCACACCTGGCATCACGGCGACAAGCTGTTGTTCGATTATACAAAGCTTGGCGGGTACCAAACACTAAAACAGATGGGTGTCGCTGACGTCAAAAGCGGCATGCCGGGTTTCGGAGAAACTCTGTCGGATCAGGAAATCTGGGACATCCTTGCCTTCATCAAGGAGAGTTGGCCGGATCGGGAACGCAAGCTGCAAGAGCAGCGCACCGAGGCAGAACAAACGGAAGGAAACTGACGTGAAACGATTTTTTGCAGGCTTAATTGCCATCACTATGTCGATTGGTGCTGCTATGGCGAGTGCTGACGAATTGTCTGACTCCGATGTAAAACGGCTGGCTCTGGAAGCCATTATGGAAAACCCTGAAATCATCATGCAGGCGATTCAATTGCTTCAACAGCGCGAGGATCAGGCAAAAGCCGAAGCCATTGGAAACGTCTTGGAAAATCAGCGTGAATTGCTGGAACAGGATCCGAATGCGCCTGTCATCGGAAACCCGGAAGGTGATGTAACCGTAGTCGAGTTTTTTGACTATAACTGCCCATATTGCAAACGCGCGGCCCCGGTCGTGAAAAACGTAATCGCAGGCGATTCCGATGTCCGAGTTGTTTACCGAGAATGGCCCATACTCGGAGAAGGTTCCGACTTTGCGGCACGCGCCGCGCTTGCCTCACGAAACCAGGGAAAATATGAAGAATTCCATTGGGCGCTTATGGCGCTGAACGGTCGTGCGACTGAGGCCAGCGTCCTGAAAGTTGTTCGGGAACTCGGCCTGGACGAGGATCAATTGCGCGCAGACATGGAGGCGCCGGAAGTCGACGCGCATATTCAAGTGTCCATGGAATTGGCCCGGCAGCTTGGCTTCAGTGGCACCCCTTCGTTTGTGATTGGAGATGCGCTTGCCCCGGGGCTGATCGCCGAAGATGAAATGACCCGGCTAATCGAGGCAGTCAGAGACGCAAGATAGAACTAAGGGACGACAGCATGTGCGCTCCTAAACTTCTGTTGCGACCGTGGCTTCGCATCCCTCGGACTCAGAGCTGCAAGGATATGATCAAGTTGATTAGCGCTTAAGACACGTACCCTGCGGTTTTTCATGTCAAAGTTCAACTGTGCGGAGGAACTTACTGTGTCAATGGCTTTGTCTATAACTAACTTGCAGTGCCCGCAGCTCCTTTCCGGGATATTTAGGTTCGTCAAGGATGATGAGAAAGAAAGTCAGCCCCATCCCTTGACCTTCCACTTGCTGGAACCCTTATGTTGCCCGTCAGCAGAACATTTGTGGTGACAATATGACTGAAATTTCACATGCACGGTTTCAAGTTCAAGGTATGAGCTGTGCTTCTTGCGTAGGGCGCGTCGAGCGCGCGTTGAAGGATGTGCCAGGGGTAGATGCCGCTTCGGTTAATCTCGCCAGCGAAAGCGTTCAGGTCGATTTCCGCGATCCAGCCGATAAAGCGGCCATTGCTGATGCGTTAAACAGCGCCGGATATCCGGCACGGACGGAAGAGGTAACGCTGGATATTCAGAACATGTCCTGCGCATCGTGCGTGGGGCGCGTTGAACGGGCATTGCAAGCAGATGATGGCGTCTTGTCCGCGTCGGTCAATCTGGCCACCGAAAGTGCAACTGTGCGTTATGCTGAGGGAGTCACAACACCCGAAGCCATCGCGGCGCTTGCGGCATCTGCTGGCTATCCGGCGAGCCTGCGATCCGCGACGCAGACCGAACCACAAGACCGCAAAGCCGAAGAGATTCGCCAATTGGCCCGGCGAACAAGTTTTGCCGCTTTGCTCGCTTTGCCGGTTTTCGTCCTTGAAATGGGCTCGCATGTTATTCCGGGTATGCACCACCTGATAGCGAGCACGATCGGCATCCAGAACAGCTATTACCTGCAATTCTTTCTAACCACGATCGTACTTTTTGGACCAGGATTGCAGTTCTATACCAAGGGATTCCCTTCCTTGTTCAAAGGCGCGCCAGACATGAATTCTCTGGTGGCTCTGGGCACTTCGGCGGCCTATGGGTTTTCGCTTATCTCGACTTTTGCACCGGGTATTCTTCCGGCCGGAACCGCAAACGTCTACTACGAGGCCGCAGCGGTGATCGTGGTTCTCATATTGCTTGGGCGGTTCCTCGAGGCGCGCGCCAAGGGCCGAACTGGTGAAGCGATCCGAAAACTGGTCGGTCTGCAGGTAAAAACAGCGCGAGTTGAGCGCGACGGATCGGTTGTCGAGCTTCCGATCGAGCAGATCGTTGTTGGGGATATTGTGCACGTTCGACCGGGCGAGAAGATCGCGGTGGATGGTGCCGTAATGACCGGCGCGTCATATGTCGATGAAAGCATGATCACCGGCGAGCCGGTTCCTGCCGAAAAGACCGAGGGCGCAACTGTGGTCGGCGGAACAGTCAATGGCGCGGGCGCATTGACGTACCGGGCCGAAAAGATCGGCGCAGACACTATGTTGGCCCAGATAATTCAGATGGTCGAACAAGCACAAGGTGCCAAGCTTCCGATTCAAGGCCTGGTCGACCGCATCACGCTGTGGTTCGTGCCGGTAGTGATCGCTGTGGCCGTTGTGACTGTGCTGGTTTGGATGTTGTTCGGACCTGATCCCGCGCTCAGCTTGGCGTTGGTAGCCGGGGTTGCGGTACTGATCATTGCTTGCCCCTGCGCCATGGGGTTGGCCACACCCACCTCAATCATGGTCGGCACCGGCCGCGCGGCCGAGATGGGTGTCCTGTTCCGAAAGGGCGACGCCTTGCAAATGCTGCAGGAAACCACCGTTGTTGCGGTGGACAAGACGGGGACCTTGACCGAAGGGCGTCCGGAGCTGACCGACCTGATTGTGGCCGAAGGATTGGCCGAGGATGAGGTTCTGCGCCTTGTTGCGGCCGTCGAGGTCACATCCGAACATCCGATCGCCACGGCCATCGTGCGCGCGGCTGAAACCCGCGGTCTGGAGCTTCCAAAGCCAGAGGACTTCACGTCGATCACCGGCTACGGGGTAAGCGCCTCAGTCGAAGGTCATACAATCCTGATCGGGGCCGACCGCCTGATGAGTCGCGAAGGGGTTGAAATGGGCGCGTTGACTGATCGGGGCGCTGAACTCGCAATCAACGGAAAGACTCCACTTTATGCCTCCGTAGACGGATTTATTGCAGCCGTCATCGCCGTGGCGGACCCAATCAAAACCACCACGCCAGACGCAATTGAAGCTTTGCACGGGCTGGGCCTGAAAGTGGCGATGATTACCGGCGACAATACCGCTACTGCCAAATCCATTGCGGCGCAGCTTGGCATCGATCATGTCGTGGCCGAGGTTCTGCCTGAGGGTAAAGTATCCGCGTTGCAGGATTTGCGTTCAAATGGCGGAAAACTGGCCTTTGTGGGTGATGGCATCAACGATGCACCCGCGCTTGCGGCGGCTGACGTAGGAATTGCGATCGGGACAGGCACTGACATCGCCATCGAAGCGGCTGACGTCGTTCTGATGTCAGGTGACCTTACAGGCGTGGTCAACGCTTTCGATATTAGTCAGAGAACTATGAGTAACATCCGCCAAAACCTGTTCTGGGCGTTCAGCTACAACACTCTGCTCATACCGGTTGCAGCGGGGGTGCTTTATCCGTTTGGTGGCCCGCTGCTTTCGCCGGTTCTGGCTGCAGGTGCCATGGCTCTGTCCAGTGTCTTTGTTCTGACCAACGCGCTGCGGTTGCGCTGGGTGAAGGCGATCAAAGTTGGTCGAGAGCAGATTTCGCAGAATGAGGAGCGGGCGCTGCAATCAGCGCCTGCTGAATAGTATAGGAGAGCCGCTGTGAATATCGGAGATGTAGCAGAACGTTCGGGTCTACCAGCCAAGACCATTCGCTATTACGAGGATATCGGATTTATCAAACCCAGGCGCGGCCTGAATGGGTATCGCCATTTCGACGAAAAGGAGCTGCACAAACTGGCCTTCATCGGACGGGCCCGTTCATTGGGCTTTACCATTGAGGATTGCCGTTCACTACTGGCGTTGTACGAGGACAAAGAACGCGCAAGCGCGGACGTGAAGGATATCGCCAAACAGAACCTAAAAGAGATAGATGCCAAGATCGCGGACCTGAAGGCCATGCATGCTACACTGTCTCATCTGATCGACGAATGTGCTGGCGACCACCGCCCTGACTGCCCGATCCTGAAGAACCTCGGCCAAACTTAGATGCGCTCATCGTATGAACTGCCTCCTATTTTGGCAGTTTGTTACGTGTATTCGCGGGAATCCGCTTCATTTCGATACAGCGCACCAACTCACCTGTTTTTTCCTCCGACTGGCTTGAACACTCGTTACGTTCGTCCTAACTGCACGGGATGGAGTGGAAGTTTTTCTCAGTGTTGCGAATGACGTTTCTGACATGCGTCTGCTTGGCGATGACTTTCGTCGGCACTGTTGTGGTCGCGAGCAGTGACGTCAAAAACAGTAGCACCTCTGAGCCTCACGGCGTTTCAATGGCTGCAAAGTCATCAGACTTCAAACACGACCATAGCGGTTTGCATCCGACGACTGGCCAAATCCACACGGATAGCCACGTAAATCACAGCGGAGAATGTCATTCCGGCATCTGCTGCGTTGGTGAATATCCTACCCAAGTGAGTGTTGCTGTGTTGGCTACAGCTTTCGTGCAGCAAACCCGAAACATGGATTCGGACACCCATCTGTCTCAGGGACCTCTGACTCCCGATCGTCCTCCTCAAATCTCCTGACATCCTCAGGCCCGCAAGCGCGGGCATTCATGTTGTTTCGGTTCCAGCATTCATTGCGACCGTCGGGAGATTATTATGCGTGGAAGATATGCGGCACTATCAGTACTTGCCTTGGCGTTTGGCCTGGGTGGAGGTGTCATTCTTGAAAGACTGTACCTGAATCCAATTGATCAGGGCCAGTCGAACGAACCAGAGGTCCTTTATTGGGTAGCACCGATGGATCCGAATTTTCGGCAGCCTGGACCTGGAAAATCGCCGATGGGTATGGATTTGATCCCGGTTTATTCTGGGCAGGAACCTACCGGCGACCCTGAAGAAGTCACCCTAAGCGCTGCGGAAATCAACGCAATTGGTGTGCGAACTGCGGTTGCACGCATGGCGGATATCGAGCCTCGCATCGAGACGGTGGGTTTCGTCGGCTTTGACGAACACCTGACCAATCACGTTCATACACGCGTTGAAGGTTGGATTGAGCAACTGAAAGTTCGCGCGGTCGGTGATCGTGTTGAGAAGGGGCAAGTTCTATTCGAACTCTTTTCACCGCTGATCGCAGCTGCAACCGGCGATCTTGTGCGCGCAGTCGAAGCTGGAGACCCGCGTATTTTGGACGCGGCGCGCAACAAGTTGATCAGCCACGGCATGTCCGCACGTCAGGTTGCAGAGATCGAGGCGGGCGGTGAGTTGGTTCGAAATGTGGAAATTGAGGCGCCTCAAAACGGTGTTGTCATAGCGCTGAATGCCGCCGATGGAATGTACCTGCAGCCAGGCACGCTTGCTTTTTCGGTAACCGATCTTTCCGAAGTATGGCTGATCGTCGATGTTTTCGAACGAGATATTGCACGTTTGTCGGAGGATATGCGCGCGATAGCAAGATTCGAGCACCTACCCGGCCGCACCTTCGAAGGCGACATCGACTATGTTTACCCTGAGCTTGATCCGCAAACCCGAACCCTTCCCGTAAGGCTTAGTTTCGATAACTCAGAGGGCGTGCTGCGGCCGGGCATGTTTGGCAGTGTTAGCCTTATACCGGATGAAAGCCGAAATGTTCTCACTGTTCCATCAGAGGCGTTGATTCGTACCGGTTCGGCGGAGCGCGTCATCTTGAAAACAGGCGATGGTACTTTTCGCCCAAGACTGGTGACCACAGGTCTTCGAGACAGTTTCGGCGAGGGGGGACGAACAGAAGTTCTACAAGGGCTTGAACCCGGCGAGGAAGTTGTCGCATCCGCACAGTTTCTAATCGACAGTGAAAGTGCTTTGAGCGCCGGCTTCACGCGTATGGCACCAACGGACACCGAACCAGCACGCGGGACAGGTACCCTGGTTTCACTCGATGCCCAAAATCGTATGGCTACTGTTCGTCACGACGTTCTCGAAAGCCTTGATTGGCCCGAAATGACTTCGCAGTTTCCGGTTAGGTCTGGTGTTTCGCTCGACCGTTTGAATGCTGGCGACGCGGTTGCTTTCGTGATCGCGCGGGGTGCGGATGGGCTTCTGAGCTTGATGGAGCTTGCACCAGACGACGGTATTGCCGGAACTGGAGCCGGAATCGCGCGCGCCGTCACTTCCGACGGCAAATTGACGCTTGAGCACGGACCGATCCCCGAGCTCGGTTGGCCCGCCATGACAATGGATTTGCCTGTTGTGGGAGTAGATCTCACTACCGTGCCAATCGACATGCCAATTGAGTTTGATCTGGCTGAGGGAGAAGGGGGGATGTTCTCGATTGTGGCAGTTCGCGAAGAGGGCTCGCCGCCGACGGATTCAGTTGAACCCGAAGAAACCATCACGCCTTCTGCTCCACCGATTGTAGTCACCGGCACGATCAACCTCGTTAATGCTGAGGCAGGAACTGCAACCATCACTCACCGGCCGATGACTGAGATTGGGATGCCGGGCATGACAATGGATTTCCCAATAGAGCCAACATTGGACCCAAACATGCTCGAAGTCGGTTCTGAAATGACTCTGACTTTCGCGCGTACAGATGGCATGACAATGATCTTGGCCGCGGCAACGCCTATTGCGCCGCCGCTTCAGGTTTCTGGCCGGATTAACAGTATCGACCCGAACGCGCGTACTGCGAACGTAACACACGGTCCGATGACTGAGATCGGCATGCCGGGCATGACCATGGATTTCCCGGTTGCGGAGGGGATTGAGGTTTCTAACTTGCCTGTAGGGATTGATGTTTCTTTGATCCTTCGCCGCAATCCCGACTTTTCGATGACGCTGTTAGAGGTCGCGCTTGATGGGAGTGTTACGCAGTGATCACGGCCATCATTCGTTCTTCGCTCGCCAACAGGTTCGTCATCTTGGCCCTCGCATTCATGATAGGAGTTGCGGGTATTTGGGCCATTCGTGAGACGCCGGTTGATGCAATCCCGGATCTGTCGGATGTCCAGGTAATTGTTCGCACGCCATATCCCGGGCAAGCGCCTCAAGTTGTCGAAAACCAAATCACATATCCACTTGCGACAGCCCTATTGGCCGTACCCGGTGCAAAAGACGTTCGCGGGTTCTCGTTCTTTGGAGACAGCTTTGTATATGTCATCTTTGAGGACGGGACGGACCTCTACTGGGCTCGGTCGCGTGTGCTCGAATATTTGGGCCAGATTACCGGCAGCTTGCCTGAAGGCGTGTCACCACAACTTGGCCCCGATGCGACAGGGGTCGGGTGGATTTATCAGTATGCGCTGGTTGACAGAACCGGAAATCATGATCTGGCGCAGCTCAGGACTCTGCAGGATTGGTTTCTGAAGTACGAATTACAAGCCGTGGAAGGTGTCTCAGAAGTCGCCACCATCGGCGGTATGGTCAAACAGTACCAGGTCGTCGTCGATCCAAACAAACTACGTGCCTATGACATAACACTTGCACAATTGAGGACGGCTATTCAGGCCGCCAACCGCGAGACCGGCGGCAGTGTCATTGAGATGGGTGAGGCCGAATTCATGGTAAGGTCCTCGGGCTACATTGACGAATTGTCAGACCTTGCAAGCGCGCCATTGATGGTCAACGAGCGTGGCGCCGCTCTGACGCTTGGAGACGTCGCTGAAATCCGTCTGGGGCCGGAAATGCGGCGCGGTGTCGGAGAGCTCGACGGGCAAGGAGACGCGGTTGGCGGAGTAGTCATTCTGCGATGGGGTGGGAATGCGTTGACAACGATCAAAGCGGTGGAGGCGCGCATCGAAGAGTTGCGCTCAAACCTGCCGGAAGGGGTCGAAATCATAACGACCTACGACCGATCTGGTGTGATTGAGCGCGCTATCGATAACCTCCAGAAGAAACTGACGCAGGAATTCATTGTCGTTGTTCTTGTGTGCGCGGCTTTTCTACTTCATCTGCGGTCATCCCTCGTGATTCTTCTGTCGCTCCCGCTGGGCATTTTTGCCGCATTTATTCTGATGAAGGCGCAAGGTGTAAACGCAAACATCATGTCGCTCGGCGGCATAGCCATCGCTATTGGTGCGATGGTCGACGCATCGATCGTGATGATCGAGGCGATGCACAGGCGGTTGGAAAAAGAAAAGCTCACAGCAGAGAACAGATGGCGGATTGTGCAAGAGTGCGCGTCTGAGGTGGGACCAGCACTTTTTTATTCTCTGGCGATCATCACGGTCAGTTTTCTGCCTGTCTTCGTTCTGGAAGATCAAGAAGGTAGGCTCTTCTCGCCACTCGCTTATACCAAGACCTACGCCATGGCTGCAGCCGCCATCCTTTCGATAACGCTGGTTCCGGTCTTGATGGGTTACTTTGTAAGGGGGCGTATTCTACCGGAGCGAAAAAATCCGCTAAATCGCTTGGTCGTGTTCGTGTACCGCCCATTTCTGGACGCGGCAATTGCCTGGCCATGGGCAACAACACTGTTGGCCGGCGTTCTGGTGACGTCCATGTGGTACCCGTACCAGAGAATTGGCTCTGAATTCATGCCCGAGTTGAACGAAGGTGATTTTCTCTACATGCCGAGCTTCTACCCCGGGATCTCGACGGGAAAAGCCCGTGAGGTACTGCAGCAGACCAACCGTCTGATCGCGACCGTGCCTGAAGTCGAAACTGTTCACGGTAAAGTTGGGCGTGCGGAGACTGCAACCGATCCAGCACCTCTAACGATGGTGGAGACCACTATCCAACTCAAGCCGGAAAAAGAATGGCGACCCGGCATGACAATGGAGAAAATCCGAAATGAGCTTGATCGTATCGTTCAGGTTCCGGGCGTCACAAATGTTTGGATCCAACCTATTAAGAACCGCATCGACATGCTTGCAACGGGTATCCGTACACCTGTCGGTGTCAAAATATCCGGCACCGACTTGGAGGTCATTACAGATATCGGGATCGAAGTAGAACGTGCGGTCGCTGATATTGATGGAACGGCTTCCGCCTACGCAGAGCGACCTGTTGGCGGGCGTTTCATCGAAATCGACGTCAAGCGAGATGCCGCCTCCCGATACATGATGAGTGTTCGAGAAGTTCAGGACGTAGTTCAGACCGCAATTGGCGGTATGCAAGTGTCGGAATCTGTGGAGGGGCTGGAGAGGTTTCCTATAAACCTACGGTACCCTCAAGCATGGCGAGACAGCCCGGAACGGCTCGAAAATCTTCCTGTCGTCACACCGTCGGGAGCTCATGTGCCACTGTCCGCTCTCGCCGATATTCGAATAGTTGACGGGCCGGGAATGATACGATCAGAGAACGCTCGACGAACTGGGTTCGTGTTCATCGACATCGCGGGGCGCGACCTGGGCGGCTATGTGGCCGAAGCACAAGAGGTGGTTACAGAAAAGGTCGACCTGCCTCCAGGTTACTCGCTGACTTGGTCAGGGCAGTATGAGTACATAGAGAGAATGCAGGACAGGTTGACGATCGTTGCTCCTGCAACCCTGCTAATTATCACGCTCATGCTTTTCTTGGCGTTCAATCGGGTGATTGAGGTCGGGATAATTCTTGCGGCGCTCCCGGTCGCATTGGCAGGTGGGGTTTGGTTCTTATGGTATCTTAACTTCGATATCTCAATTGCTGTGCTCGTGGGCTTCATCGCGCTGGCGGGAGTTGCCGTGGAAACAGCGATTGTCATGTTGTTGTACCTCAATCTTGCTTGGGAGAAACGTCGAGGGCTGGCGCAATCGGAACAGCGAAAGCTGACACGTGACGATATCGAAGACGCGGTGTTCGAAGGAGCCGTTCTTCGGGTTCGGCCGAAGGTAATGACTGTAGCCACGATCTTTGCAGCACTGATACCCATCATGTACGGCACCGGTACAGGCTCTGAAATCATGCAGCGGATCGCTGCGCCGATGATTGGGGGCATGGTGACAGCAACCCTTCTCACGCTTTTCGTCATTCCCGCAATATTCGTGATTTGGAAACGGCTCGCGCTCAATCGCGTGAACCGAGAGATCTCCCACACGATACAGGAAGTGCCCCCTGCGCTTCCGGCAGAATAATACCCACAACCTTGAAACAGGAGCATCTGATGAGAACTTTGACTGCTATTGTGGCCCTTTTGGCCGTGTCTACGACAACCAGCTTCGCGCAAACGAACCACGACATGGACCATTCCAACATGTCCATGTCGTCCGAACAGATGGAAGGGGCGGTTCACGCAAAAGCTTTGGTGAACTCAATTGGCGACGAAACCGCCAACGTCAGCCATGATCCGATCCCCGAGATCGGGTGGCCCGCGATGACGATGGATTTGCAGCTTCTTGAGAATGCCCAGATGATGGGTGAGATTAGCGCCGGTGACGAAGTCACACTGATGTTGGTCAAAAGCGATGGTGGTATGTATGCGATCGGCGCAATCATGAAAAACTGAGTCTGTTGATGCGGCAGCTATTCACCAATGATGTGATTGTTCGCCGTTTCAAGGACCGTAGGAAATTCTATGAACTAAGAGAAATGGAGTAGGAGCCACTCAAGAACCAAATCGTATTTTAACGATCTGTGGCTCTGCTCATAAGTTATCAGTCCATTGTCGGTTAAAGGCGCTATAAGCAATTCGTTGACTGATTGAAGCTCCAAAGCTCAGAAAATCTTCCGGCTATTCTGAAGGAACAGAGCAATCCAGGCAAGCAGTACACAAACTGCCAACGCTTCGGTATCTCCGCCCCGCGCCACTGCAGTTAAACTTGCGCTAAATTCTGGAGCTGCTTGCGCAGCCCAGTGGAAATCTGACCGACAAGCAAATCCCACCTAAAACATTTCACTATTGGAATGTGTGTACTACAATGTCGCCGAGATGACTTCATGCGGCCATTCAACGAACCAGCATCGAATTGTCTGAAGCGTTGCCTTGTTGGTTTTTGCTCCAGTCGAAAACGCAGCGCGGAGCGGTCAAAATGAGGATATCTCCAGGGCGACGATTTGGGAAAACGATACGACATGACGGCTAACACAAGAGAGCACTGGGACGATGTCTATTGCGAGAAGTTTGACACCCAATTGAGTTGGCACGAGGATGATCCAGAGATATCGCTTGAACTCATCGAGTTGATAAGAGTGTCTAAGCCTTCATCCGTCATCGACATTGGCGGAGGTACATCTCGTCTTGCTGGAGCGTTGCTTGCGAAGGGGCTCCATGACGTGACAGTTCTCGATCTATCGCAGGTCGCGTTGGACACGGCCCGGGAAAGGTTGGGGCGCGCCGCTGAAACAGTCACTTGGATTTCCGCAGATATAACTTCTTGGGTCCCCGATCGCAGATATGACGTCTGGCATGATAGGGCGGTTTTTCACTTTCTCGTGGATACATCGCAACGCGCGGCCTATCTGGAAAGCGTGAAGAGAGGGGTAAAAATTGGAGGCCATGTAATCATTGCTACGTTTGCACTTGATGGGCCGGAGACTTGCAGTGGTCTCCCGGTCGCCCGTTATAGTCCGAGCGATATCGCCATGCTTTTCGAGGAACACTTTGAACTCGTCGCGCATCGCCATCACCTGCACCAAACCCCGTGGGGGGAAAGTCAGTCTTTCCAGTTCAGTGTTCTCCGCCGCTGCGTTTGAGCCCACACCTGAAACTGGCCCAAAGCGGTGCGCATCCAATAAGCTTTCGGAACGTGCCGATTGTGTTCACAAGTTACGTTTGGCCCTCAAAAACTGGCAGAACCACCTTAGCGCACAAGCCGCCAGTTTCCCCGTTTAGCAATTCTATCGTGCCACCGTGCGACTGGATGATCGTACGTGCGATCGACAGCCCCAAGCCGGTTCCGCCAGTCTCTCGCGAGCGGGATGTTTCAAGCCGCACGAATGGGTCGAATACCGCATCGAGCATATGCTCGGGGATGCCGGGCCCCTGATCCTGGATCAATATTTTTGCCTCATTCCCCTCTTGCATGACCGAGACGTTGGCCCGGGCACCATACCGGCAGGCGTTTTCAATGATATTGCGCAGAGCTCGCTTCATCAGCATCGGCCGAAGCGTGACGGCCGGATTGTCTGCGACCGATACTTCAACCGTGTCACCGGCTTGCACAATGTCTTCGGTCGTTTTGGTTACGAATTCACCAATTGGGACGGTACTGGAAGGTTCGCGCGTGGCCACGCCCTTGGCAAATGACAGGGTGGAGTCCACCATCTCCTGCATTTCCTCGATGGTCTCGATCAGATGGTCACGGGTCTCCTCTTCCTCCACCAGTTCGGCGCGAACCCGCAATCCCGTCAGTGGCGACCGCAAATCGTGACCCAGCGCCCCCAATAGTCTGGTCCGATCGGCAACATAGCGAGTCAGCCTATCACGCATATGGTTGAACGCCTGCGTCAAATCTCGCACCTCGGTCGGACCAGAAACCGTCAGTTCCTGGACGTCTTCACCGCGACCAAACTGGTCTGCAGCCAGTGACAGGCGGCGCAACGGGCCGGTCAGCCGTGTCAGTAGAAACCAAATGGCTGCTCCAAGAATTAAAGTTGCAGTGAAACCGAAGCTGACGAAGGACTGCAAAGGCCATTGCAGAGGAGGGTTATGGAACCGGGTATCCACGTTGAGCCATTGATCGGTCGTCAGAGCGATCGACAGCTGCATTTCAATTGCGGAAACGTGATCACGCATCATTGCCATGTGCATTTCAGCCATTGTAGACGGAACACCTTCAACCGGCAGCATATCGGGAGAGAACTCATGCAACTCTACCCGGATGGGACGGTTTTCATAGCCTGGCAGAATTCTGCGGATTGTGTTTTCGACCGTCCCACCAGCGCTATGTCCGGTGTGATCGACTGCGGGCGTATCTGTAAGGCTGAAACGCACCAGTGGAGAACTTGCCGCCCGCAGGATCGCGTCGTGCATCTCGGGTGGAGCTTCTTCAATCAGCCGCGCGATGTTTGCGGCGCGTCCGGCGGTTTCCAGGCCAAGGGCCATGTGCACTGCCATTGAGCGTTCGTCGACGAACAGCCACAGGCTGACCAGTTGCGCGGCAGCCAGCGCGGCGATGATCAAAAGGATAAGCTGACCGCGCAGACTTTGGGCAAAGGCTTTCATCCCGTAAGCTCGCTCACGTCGGTCGACAGGCAATAACCGCCACCTCTTATCGTGGTGATGAGCTTCGGCCGCGTTGGGTCAGCTTCGATCTTGCGACGCAAGCGGCTGACCTGGTTGTCGATCGTACGGTCGAACAAGTGCGGGCTGCGGCCGGCGGTCAAATCCAGCAGTTCGTCTCGCGACAGGAGTTTGCGGGGCCGCTGCAGGAATACGGCCAGCAGCCGGACATCGGCGGTGGTCAGACTTTCTTCGGCCCCTTCAGCGGATATCAAGGTGCGACTGTCGGCATCCAGAACCCAGCTTCCAAAGGCGATCCGTTTGCCGCTCAGATTGCCAGCCGGGGGGACGGTGGTTTCGGAACGCCGCAGGATCGCCTTGATCCGGGCCAGCAATTCACGTGGGTTGAATGGTTTGGGCAGGTAGTCGTCGGCGCCAATCTCTAAACCCACGATACGGTCGGTGTCCTCGCTAAGGGCTGTCAGCATCAGGATCGGCGGGCCACCCGCCGCGGACAGGCGGCGGCAGACCGACAATCCGTCTTCGCCCGGCATCATGATGTCGAGCACGATAAGGTCGAACCGACCGGCCGCCAGTCGCGCGTCCATTTCGGTGGCATCGCGCGCGGAACTGGCGCGCAACCCGTTCTTTTCCAGATAGCGGCTGACGGCATCACGGATTTCGCGGTGGTCGTCGACAATCAAGATATGTGGTGCTTCAGTCATGGCGCAATCATAAGTCCCAGCGCGGTACAAATCCCGGCTTTTTTGTATCCCTTTGTATCAGTTGGGCGGGCTGCGACACAACGATACAAACCGGGTTGAGCAGGGGGGTGGTGGCGCGACCGAGGGCGGCCATATGCTTTGTGTAGAAACAAAAACCCGAGAGGTGAAAGTCATGAAACGTACCTTCACGCTGGCCGCTGGAGCCATTGCCGCGACTTTGATGGCGCTGCCCGCGCTTGCCGCCGGTCAGCATGGCAGCAGCGCGCAGATGCAGGGCCATCAGGGCGGCATGATGCAGGGTGCGCCCGGCGGCATAATGGGCGATCACGCAGGCATGATGCAAATGATGATGAAAATGCATGGCCAGATGATGGGTGGTATGCATGGCAAGGGTATGATGGGCGGCAACTGGCTGGCGGTTCTGGACATGGACGAGGACGGTCGCGTGAGCGAATCTGAGATCGCCGTAGGTCTGAAGGCCCGGATGCAGGCGCATGACGTCAATGGAGATGGCAACCTGTCGATTGATGAGTTCGAAGCGCTGCATTCCGGAATGATCCGCGAAACCATGGTGGACCGATTTCAGCATCTGGATGCCAATGGCGATGGCGCGGTGACCACAGGGGAAATCGAGAAAGGCGCGAAGACGATGTCGCCGAAACACGGCATGAAGTCCTCGAAGCCTGTGACAAAGCCTTCTGAAACCAACAACTGAAACGCAACCGTGTAGCCGGGTCATCGCACTCGGCCACAAACCACTGAGGAACAAAGCGATGATGGGGTATGGCGCTGGAATGGGGTTTGGCATGATTTGGATGTTGCTGATTGCAGTGTTGATCGTTCTGGCGATCGTGGCACTGGTCAAATACATCGCTAAGTGACCTCGGAATCCGTCACTCCCATATAGGGGTGGAGGGCTATGTCATAGGAGGAACGAAAGCTGGAAGGCCTGCACAGCAATAGCCGTTTGGTTTTCATCGCGGTTTTGACCGCGTTGCTGATCGCCACCATCTGGTTGTGGCTGTCTGGCGCGTTGGACGCAGGACTATCGCGCGAAGTCATTACTGCGTGGGTGGATTGGGCCGGCCCGTTCGGACCCGTTGTCATCATCGGCTTCATGACAGCCGCAGTGGTTGCCAGCCCAATCCCCAGCGCTCCGATCGCTGTCGCTGCCGGGGTGGCATATGGGCATGGGCTGGGAACCGCATTGGTTGCTATCGGGGCGGAGTTGGGGGCGCTGCTGGCGTTCCTGATAGCCCGTTGGTTGGGGCGCGACGCGCTGCGCCGGTGGTTCGGCGACAAGTTGGACATGGGGTTGCTTGGATCGCAGAATGCCCTGATGTTGACAGTGTTCACCAGCCGCCTGATGCCTTTCGTTTCTTTCGACATGGTCAGCTATGCCGCTGGTCTGACCCGACTTCAATTTTGGCGGTTCGCACTGGCCACCTTGGCTGGACTCTTGCCGGCCAGTTTCGTTTTGGCCCATCTGGGCAGCCAGATTACCGAAACCGCGACAGGCGGCACCAGCCTTGCGGTTATCGGGCTTGGGCTGTTGACGGGGGCGCCACTTATCTGGTTGGCTTGGAAACGCAAGATGCCTGTTGGCTCTTCAGACCACGAGTTGAGCCAGATCAATGCGACCGGTCCAAGCGGCCCTAAACTGTTGGAGAATGGAGGAAACCCTAAGTGATCCGCGCACAATGGATATCAACTGCGACACGGACGGCCCGAGCCATGGGTCGGCTGCAGGTCCTGTTGATCTGTGCGTTGGTGGTTTCGATGCTGATCTCTGTTGTGCCGTCCCATGCCGGGCATGACATCGCGAAGGCCGCCACCCAGGCCGAGCTTGTGATCGATGACAGCGGTGGGTATCCCGCGTCTCATCCATCAGAAGAATTAGACTGCTCAGTGCACCCGGGCTGCTATGCGATGGCAGTTATGGCGGCACCTGAATTGCTCTCGATGCGTATTGCTACGCCCGTGGCGCCAGAACGGTTCCGGCCACGCGCAAGCCTGCCGGTCGCACCACTACCACATCCGCCAAACCTGTCCTGAACGTGACCGGCAA
Organism: Ruegeria sp. 6PALISEP08; assembly: GCF_001238295.1. Classification (GTDB taxonomy): domain Bacteria; phylum Pseudomonadota; class Alphaproteobacteria; order Rhodobacterales; family Rhodobacteraceae; genus Ruegeria. Next base: position 64,695 of record NZ_LGXZ01000016.1, on the reverse strand, counting down.
TGGCTCCGGAATCGCTCCGGGGTCTTGCCCAAGCCGTTGATTGCGGCCCAACTCAGTTCAGGACACTTACCATGCTTACCATTCTGTACTTTTTCGTCACGGGCGTGGTGCTATTCGCACTGTTGCGCCTGACCTGTGGCCCCTGTGTGATGGGGACACAAGAACATCATCCCGGTGTTCCGGTGACAACCCTTGGCTGGGCGCTCAGCATGTTTCTGGCCGCAACCTACCTGCTGTGCGTGGCCTTTGACCTGATCTTTCCAAGTTTTGCCATGTACCGGGCTTGGATCGGCCTGATGCCCGGAATGACTTGGCTCAGCCTGCCCTCATTCCTGTTGGGACTGTTATGGGCGTTTCTCTACGGCTGGTACGCCGCGTTGCTGTTCGGCGGACTGTTCAATGTCTTTGCGGCTCGCACAAAACTCAACTGATTGAAAGGACAAAGCCATGAAGGCCATCGCTCTGACCCTGCTTTTGACGCCCTTCCTGATGGCCGTCATCTACCGGATTTTTCTGCACGTGCCCGCCAATGCGCGCGTTTCAGTTGACGAAAGGAAACCTAAATGACCCTGTTCAATCTGGCCGCAGGCATGTCCGTCGCAGCTTTGACTGCGCCTTCGCTCACGCTGGCGGCAACCGTGTTCATTCCCGAAGGCAGCGCGGACTCGGTTCTGGTGATCGACTCCGAAACCGGCACGACTGTCGAGCGGCTGCCGCGGCTCGTGGCGGTCCACGGGCTGGCCGGTGCGCCCGGCGTGAAATACCTGGTCGCGGGCAGCTATGCCGAAACCGAGGCCACGACCCCGGCGAAACCCGAAGGTATGTCCGAAGATGACCACGCCGCGCACCATGCCAAGCGCGATGCCACGGTGCTGCCCGACGACAAGGGGCGGAGCCTGCTGACGATCCTTGATGCGGAAACACGCGGGGTCGTCCGCCAGATTGAAGTTCCGGGCGCGGTGCATCACACTGCGGTGTCGCCCGACGGGCGGTTTGCCGTGGGGACTCATCCGGGCGGTGACGGTATTTCGATCATCGACCTCGAAACGCTCAGTTTCCGTGGTTTCGTCGCCACCGGGCCAATGCCCAACTATGCGGTTTTCGCGCCTGACGGTGGCAGGGTCTATGTCACCAACACCGGCAATGGCACGCTCAGCGAAGTGGATGTCGCCAAGGGCTTTGTCGCACGCAACATCCCCGTTGGCGAAAGCCCCGAGCATCTGGTGCTGAACGCCGCGGGCAGCGCCGCCTTCGTCGCCGACAGCGATGGCGGCAAGGCCTTCCGCGTGGATCTTGCCGGCGGTTCCGTCACCGACACCTATGACATTGGGGGCGAGCTGCACGGGATCGGCCTGTCCGACCGCGAAGGCGTTCTGTTCGTGGCCGCCAAGGGCACCGACCGACTGTTGTCGATCGATCTCGCGACGGGCAAACAGCGCGCAACCAACCTGTCACCGTCGCCTTACCACCTGGCGACAATACCGAATTCGGGCAAGGTGATGGTATCGAGCCGGACCGAGCCGAAGGTCTGGATCGTCGATCAGGTCAGCCTGGCGGCTATTTCCGAAGTGCCGATTCTGGGTGAGGGCCACCAGATGGTTGTTCTGCCCTGAAGGACTGTGCCGGGCCATTGAGTAAATCAACGGCTCAAAAACGACGCTCAAACCAGGGAGCAGAACATGACAGAAGACCACGACATCAAAATCCACGCGAACGGTCCGACCGAGGTCGCTTACGTCTGCCCCATGCATTCTGACGTGCGTCAATCTGGGCCCGGCGACTGTCCCAAATGCGGGATGCACCTTGTGCCCGAGGGCGAGGTGGATGCGCATGCGCATCACCATCATTCCGCGCATCATGGCGCGACGGACGACAACGGTGAATATGACATCGTTCCGACAGGCTATGACGGACCCGTATATACCTGCCCGATGCATCCGCAGGTGCGGCAAACCCATCCTGGGTCCTGCCCACTCTGCGGCATGGGGTTGGAGCTGGAAAGCGCGGCGATGGTGGACGAGGGGCCGAACCCGGAACTGGTGGATTTCACCCGGCGCCTATGGGTAGGTGCGGTTCTGACGCTGCCGCTTTTGGTTTTCACGATGGGCCCCTACGTTGGGCTCTCTGGTGTGCGAGAGATTTTTGGTGAGCGAACAACCCTATGGATTGAACTGATACTGGGCACTCCGGTCGTTCTTTGGTGCGGTTGGCCATTTCTGGAACGAGGGTGGAATTCGTTTCGCACCATGAATCTAAACATGTTCTCGTTGATTGCCATGGGGGTTTCGGCCGCGTGGCTGTTCAGCCTTGTTGCCGTATTGATGCCCCACATATTTCCGGACGGTTTTCGAGATTCAGAAGGCCATGTTGGGGTCTATTTCGAAGCGGCCGCAGTTATCGTTACACTTGTTCTGCTCGGGCAGGTGATGGAACTGCGGGCCCGCGAAGGCACCGGTAAGGCGATCCGCGCTTTGCTGGACATGGCCGCAAAGACCGCCCGCATTATCCGCCCTGACAGCAGCGAAGAGGAAATCCCGCTTGAAGAAGTACAGGTAGGAGACCGCCTTCGCGTACGCCCCGGCGACAAGGTGCCAGTAGATGGCATTGTACTCGAAGGGCGCTCATCTGTTGACGAAAGCATGATCTCCGGCGAGCCGGTTCCGGTTGAAAAGGTACAGGGCGAGCCGGTCACAGGGGCCACAATTAACGGCACCGGTAGCCTTGTGATCGAAGCAACCCGAGTGGGCTCTGACACAATGCTGTCCCAGATTGTCGAAATGGTGGCCAACGCGCAACGCTCGCGCGCACCAATTCAGAAATACGCTGACAAAGTGGCGGGCTGGTTTGTACCGGCGGTCATAAGTATAGCTGCGCTGGCCTTTATTGCATGGGCAATTTGGGGACCGGCTCCGGCGCTCTCCTACGCCTTGATCGCAGCGGTGTCGGTACTGATCATAGCTTGCCCGTGCGCGCTTGGCCTGGCCACTCCGATGTCGATCATGACGGCCACGGGGCGCGGGGCGCAGGCCGGAGTGCTGATCAAAAATGCCGAAGCGCTGGAGCGGTTCGAGAAGATCGATACTTTGATCGTCGACAAAACTGGCACGCTGACCATGGGCAAGCCAAAGCTTGTGGCTGTATTACCCGAACCTGGCCATGACGAGGTCGAGGTGCTGCGGCTGGCCGCAACGCTGGAGAAGGGCTCGGAGCACCCGTTAGCTGAGGCAATCGTCACAGGAGCCGAGGAACGTGGCGTGGCCCTGTCCGACGCCAGTGACTTCGAGGCGGTGACTGGTAAAGGCGTGAAAGGCACGGTGGATGGCCGCCCCGTCGCGCTCGGCAACCTGAAACTGGTCACCGATCTCGGACTCGAGGCGACCGAACTAACGGTCAAGGCCAATGCGCGTCGGGATGACGGCGAAACGGTGATGTTCGTGATGCTTGATGGTTCAGTGGCGGGGTTGGTCAGCGTCGCCGACCCGGTCAAGGAAACAACACCCGCCGCCCTCAAGGCGCTGCACGAGCTGGGTTTCCGAATCATCATGGCGACTGGTGACAACGAACGCACTGCAAAGGCGGTGGCCGAACGTCTGGGTATCGATGAGATTCGAGCCGACGTTCTACCCGAGGACAAGGCCCGCATAATTCGCGAACTGCAGAAGAAAGGCGCCAAGGTTGCCATGGCGGGTGACGGAGTGAACGACGCACCCGCGTTAGCGCAGTCCGATGTGGGCATCGCCATGGGGACCGGTGCCGACGTGGCGATCGAAAGTGCAGGCTTCACGCTGGTCAACGGAAGCCTTGATGGCATCGTGCGCGCCCGTAGGCTGGCCCGCGCTACCATGCGCAATATCCGGCAAAACCTATTCTTTGCCCTGATCTACAACGCCTCGGGCGTTCCGGTGGCGGCGGGTCTTCTGTTCCCGCTTTTCGGCATCCTGATCAGCCCAATGTTCGCGGCGTTCGCTATGAGTGCTTCATCGATTTCAGTGGTGTTGAATGCGCTGCGATTGCGGGGGGCGAAGATTTGAGTACGCACGAGCATAATACGCACGGCGCCGATGGCGCGCTGAAGCCCGGATCAATCTCGCTGACCGGGGCCGTCGCCATGGGTACCGGCGTTATGATCGGCGCGGGGATATTTGCACTGACCGGACAGATCGCCGGGCTGGCGGGGCCGTGGTTTCCGCTGTCCTTCGTGGTCGGGGCCGTGGTGACGGGTTTCAGCGCTTATTCCTATATCGCCATGTCCAACGCCTGGCCCTCATCGGGCGGCATCGCCATGATCCTGACCAAGGCCTACGGGCCCGGGGCGGTTGCGGCGGCGGCCTCGCTGCTGATGGCGCTGTCGATGGTGATCAACGAAAGCCTCGTCGCGCGTACATTCGCGAGCTATGCGCTCCGCCCGTTCAACATCGAGAGCGGACCGCTGGTACCTTTGGTCGCGGTTGCGCTGATCGTCTTTGCCTATGCGGTGAACCGGTCGGGCAACCGGTCGGTGGGGTTGTGGTCGATCATCATGTCGGCGCTCAAGATCGGCGGGATCGCAATATTCGGCATCGCCGCACTTTGGGCGGCGGGCGGAACCTGGCAGGTTCAGGGCTCGGAACCGGCGGCGCCGTTGGGGTTCGTCGCCTCGGTGGCCCTGTCGATCCTCGCGTTCAAGGGCTTCACCACCATCACCAACAGCGGGGCTGAGATCGTCGACCCGCACCGCAATGTCGGGCGCACCATCATGATCTCGATCGCGATCTGCACGGTGGTCTACCTGCTGGTCGCCCTTGCGGTCGGCGTCAGCCTGCCGCCCGAGCAGATCCGCGCGGCGCAGGACTATGCTCTGGCCGAGGCTGCCAAGCCGGTGCTGGGGCAGGGCGGGTTCTACCTGACCGTTGCGCTGGCGATGGTGGCAACGGCCTCGGGGCTGATCGCCAGCGTTTTCGCCGTGTCCCGGATGCTGGCGATGCTGACCGACATGAAGATGATCCCGCACAGCCATTTCGGCATGACGGGCAGCATCCAGTCTCACACGCTGATCTACACGGTCGTGATTGCGGGTCTGCTTGCGGTGTTGTTCGACCTGTCTCGCATCGCCTCGTTGGGGGCGTTCTTCTACCTGGTGATGGACATGGCGGTGCATTGGGGTGTCTGGCGACGCTTGCGCGGTCAGATCAACGCCCGGGGATGGGTCTTGCTGACCGCTCTGACGCTGGATGCGGTGGTGCTGATCGCGTTCACAATACTCAAACTACGCTCGGATCCGATGATCGTGGTTTATGCCGTTGCTGGCATCGGCTTGGTCTTCGTCTATGAGCGCATCTTTCTCAAACAATGGATCATCGAAAAGGAGGCAAATCAGCTATGACCCAATCAAATTTCGACGAAACCCGCGCCACACAGGAGACGACCGAAAGGGTCAGCTCTGACGAAACGGCCGAAGCGCCCAAAACCGAAGATCAGACGGCCAACGGTGCCAAGCGTAATTGGCTCCCGGTTGTCATTGCGATCGCGTTGGGCGCCGCTGTTCTGGGTTGGGAATACCGCGAGACACTCTATCCTTTGCTCAGTTCTCCGTTGCTGTTCTTGCTGGTCTGCGTGGGCATGCATTTCTTAATGCATCGCGGCCACGGCAAACACTGAGAACGGCGCCCTGTATAGCTGGCGGCTTTGCGGCAAGAACACTGCGCAACAAGGAGCAGCAACGGCCAACTGATCAGAACAAATTTGTAACCCAATAAGGAAGGGAAGTTGCCATGTTAGCAAATCCAATTCGGAGAGCAGCAATTGAACTGCACCTGACGGCCGGTGCACTGCCTGTAAAGGCATTGCACGGTGACACCGACGAAGATCACTCTGATGAATAGGGAATGGGGCATCGCGGTGAAGAAGAAGAGGACCAGGGCGACTGATCCACCTCGTCCAAGTCCTATCATTCGATGAACCTATCCTGACGCACAGGAGGAACAATATGTCTGAATTTTCTGAAAGACAGGCACCTTCAGAGCCTGAAACTCGGCGCGATTTCTTATACTTCGTCACCGGCGGTGCCGCCATCGTGGCCACGGGCGCGGCGGTCTGGCCACTTGTTAACAGCATGAACCCCAGTGCAGACATCTCCGCCCAAGCCGTTGTCGACATAGATCTTGAAGGTGTCGGACCAGGAACGAGGATCACTGTCAAATGGAAAGGCAAGCCGATCTTTATAGACCACCGGACTAAAGAGCGGATCGCGCTGGCGATAGCAGAAGACGATGCACCAATGATCGACCCGCAACCTGACGCCGAGCGCGTACAGCGACCGGAATGGCTGGTAGTTATTGGCGTTTGCACCCATCTGGGATGCATACCACTCGGGCAGGGCGGCAGCGAACCCACCGGAGACTGGGACGGTTGGTTCTGTCCGTGTCACGGTTCACATTACGACACGTCTGGCAGAATTCGGAAAGGCCCCGCGCCCCGCAACCTCGATCTGCCCCCTTACGAGTTCGTCACCGACACACGGGTCAAAATTGGGTGACGGCGCGGTGAACTTTGTTCAGAGGCGCGTGCCTCACCAGGTTCGTTTGTCAGTCCTCGAATATCCCTCGATCAGCGCCGCGATGCTATGCGGCGGAATTCGACATGTACCCCGCTTTCTGGAGTTTTCGAGAAGAGACCTCGCCGTCATGTTCTGAACGGAACAATTCTAATCGCTGCGCTCAACGTTTTCTGCTTCGCCCATGTTTAGACATGCCATCTTGCCTTTTGACAGGATCGCATCTGAATTGCGGGTTGAGAGGAAACGCTTTGGTCCTGAACAAGGTTCTATTTCAACCCCGTGTCAGCCGCGCGGCGATCGCGACCTGTCCCAGCGCGGCCAGGATCGCAGCGATGAACACGGCTTCGATGGCGATCATGCTGACCACCACACCGCCCGCAAGCGGCGCCAGCGCCGCCGGGGCCGCAAAGCTGTTGAACCACGCGGAATAGGCCGGACGGCGGTCGTCGGGCGAGATCTCCAGCAGGTAGCCGAGATAGCCGATGGTCACCCCGTTCATCATCGCGCCGATCAGGAAGAACAGCGCCGCGAAACCGGTCAGCCCCGAACCTGTGGCCACAAGCAGCAACACCAGCACCGGAGGTCCGAGACGCACCAGTGCCACTATCCCCAGCAGGCGCAATTTGCCCATCCGGTCGCCGATACGGCCCCAGACCGGATTCGAGACCAGCGCGCCGACGGTCTGGGCCGCCAGCAGCGTTCCGACATCCGCCGCCCCGAGGCCGCTGCGGCTGGCGGCAACGACATAGAACGGCAATGCCATCAGCGTCGCTGCGCCAAGCCATTGGAAGATCAGGAACAGCCGGAACCGGCGGTCCCGTTGCAGCGTAGAGAAACCTTCGCGCAGAAAACCAGACAGGTTAGCCGGGCGGTCCCGTGGCGCCCTTGCAGCGGTGGCGGGTTCACCCGCGGCGACAAATAACGTCGCAGAGACGATCATCAACACCGCGCCGAGCCCGAAGATCAGCGCATAGGCCCTGAGCGGCGGCAACACGTCGAGCGCGAGTCGCAGAACGCCCGCCACCAAAACCGCCAGAACACCGCCGCCGAAAAAGCGCCAGGCCAACATCCGGCTGCGGCGCTCGGACGGGATCGCCCGGCCGACGATGTCGTTGTAGGGCACCGCGACCACGCCGCTGACGAAGGCGTAGATTGTCCACAGCCCCAGCATTCCGAGCGCCAGCGGAACCGGAGGCCAATCGACCTGCGGCCAGTCCGCCCCCCACCACAGAAGCATACCGATCATCGCGCCCGTGATCGCCCGCCCATAGGCACCAAGGGCGTAGAACGGCATGCGCCGATCGGTGCGCTCGGCGAGGTAGCCCACCGCGAACTGGGGCAGCAGCCAGCCAAGACGCAGGACCGTGCTGGCATAGCCCACGGCCAGCGCGCTACCGGTCAGCATATGCACCAGACTGGCCACCACCGTCGCGCTGTCCACCGCCGCCGACCCGCCCTGAAACACCGCACCAGCACCGGCGATGCGCCAAAATCTCGTGTCTTCGGGATTACGCCTTGCCATTCGCCGCCTCTGCCTCCGCCCGGGCGCGGCGGATGTCGATGCCGCTCTGCCACAACACCGTCAGGCCGATCCCGACCACCAGAAGGATCGTCAGCACATAGTTAAACAGGATCATCAGAAGGGCGGTCTCGTCCGGAACACCGAGCGCCTTGAGCGCGAACCCGGCCCCGAAGACAAAGCTCGCCGGGATGCGCACGAAGCGGCCCAGAACCATGGCGAACCCGGCAAACACCATCAGGAACAGGTAATCCCACGCGTTCAGCACCACGCCAACCGCCAGCCCGGCCCACAGGAAATGGGTTGTCGCCACCAGCTTGCCCGCAATGGCCGCGGCAATGGCGGCGATGCGGCGGGCCCGTGCCCGCGGCCAGACGATCCCTTCACCGAGCGCGGTGCGCAGATATGGGCCATCGGCCCCGATGCGGGCGGCAGCCCAGTCGAAGAGGCGGCAGACCAGAGGGCCTTCGCTCAGAAGTGACGCGCGGAACCGGAACAGAACCCAAAGCAGGCCGCCGAAAAGCATCAGGTTCAACAGGCCCGCGACGCTCAATCCCAGCCGCAGTTCACCCTCGATCTGTGGAATCTGGCCGGCGGCGGCCACCGCTCCGGCAAAAAGGGCGAAAACGACGCCGTCGAGGAACCGGGCGATGATCGCGGTTGCAAGCACGGTCGCCATCTTCAATTGGTCAAGCCGGGCAACCAGCCAGGCCCGGACCAACGGGCTGATGCCGAGCGGGACAAGGACATTTGCGCCATAACCGGCCAGTAGCGCCCCCGTCAGCCGCAGGGTGCCGACCGGTTTCACATCAAACAGGATCTGTCGCCACTTCCAGCCGCTCATCAGCTGCTCCAGCAGGATGGTGGCGGCAAGAATGGCGATCCAGAACACGTTGGCTCCGCGCAGCCCTTGCAGAAACAGCGCAAAATCGAGGCTGCCGTAGAGCGCAAACACCAGATAGAGCGCCAGGGCGGAGCCGAATACCGGCAGCAACCACCGTTTCAGGAAGGTCCACATCTGACATCCTCGCAACCACTAAGACCCCAGTGTTTTAACTTCCGTATCATGATACGGTGTCAAGATGCCGGTGACGGAGGGAGACCGCGATGCAACCACTCAGGATCGGCCAGGCCGCGCGCAAGGCCGGGATTGGCGTCGAGACGATCCGATTTTACGAAAGGAAGGGCCTTGTCTCTCAGCCGCCGCGCCCGATTGGCGGCGGCGCGCGGGATTATAGTGGCGACACACTTTGGCGGCTGAAATTCATATCCGGCGCTAAGAAGCTCGGATTTTCGCTGGCCGAAATCGCGGATCTTCTGGAATTGCGCACGGCGCCAAATGCCCAGTGCGTCGCGATGCAGGCCAGAGCGCGCAGAAAGCGGGACGAAATTCAGGAGCGGATCGAGGGGCTTGCACGGTTGAAGGATAATCTGGACGAGCTTATCGCAGCGTGTCCGGGGCGGGGTGAAATTCAGCAATGTTCGATCGTGGACGCCATCGAACGCAGCAGTGAGAAATAGGCCCAATTCGGGCCTTGAACGGAGGGTAGCGGGGTTGCATGCGAACCGGGTTATTGCCCAGCCGGACCCAGAGTGGCAGGTGTAGCGAAAAAGGAGATCAAAGGTTCCGTTTCCGAACAGAGTTTGCGCCAGATCATTGTGAGAAATCCCTGCGTCGTCCAGAAAGCCATATCTGATGAGTATCCGAGGGTGACGATTATGGCGGTCTCGTATATGCCGTCCGCATTCAATCTTACCGGTGTGTTTTCACATCGGTTCAAGACAAGATTTCCCAGGAGGGAACATGACAATGAATAAACTGAGCCGCCGCCGTGTGATGCAAGGAGCCGCGGCCCTTGCTGGAAGCGCGGCGCTTCCCGCCATCGCGAAAACAGGCCCCTCAATCCATGTCCTGAAGGATCCGAATTGCGGGTGCTGCGGCTCGTGGATCAAAATCATGCGGGCGGAAGGTTTTGAAGTGAGCGTGGAAAACAGTGCATGGGAGGCCTTGAACGCTCATAAAACCGCCAATGGGATTCCGGAGGGCATGATGTCATGCCACACGGGCCGCGTGGAGGGCTACATGATCGAAGGACACGTCCCGCCCGCTGACATTCGGCGCCTGCTGGGCGAACACCCGGATGCCGTCGGACTGTCGGTTCCGGGAATGCCTTTCGGCTCGCCAGGCATGGGGCCGGAAAGCGAACGCGAAGCTTTTGACGTCTTCCTGATCCGCAAGGATGGAACCACAGAGGTGTTCGCCAGATACCCGGCCGCATGAAGTTCCGATGGCGCTGGCAAGATCCTGAAAAACGCGGCGCTCGCTTCTTCTGCCCGGTTTACGTGACATTCTTCACGGCAAACCAGTTGATCCGTGACTTCACGCCTGCCTTGTCCTACCGGGCAAGTTCCAGCTTACGGTGAAAAAATACCCGCGTCCGCAAAGCCTGATGACCGGCTTTGCGGACAAAACCGACATCCCGGCCGCCGTATCAACCGCCGCATTTGTAGCCCGCCTGAATTGGCGGGCATGGAGCCGATCCGTAGGAACAGTAGACGCAACAATCGCCGGGAAGTGGCTTCAGGACTTTTCCGCAAGATGTGCATTCGTAGAACCACTGGCACGCGTCTGTTGGCATCGTTTCAGGCCTTGAATGTCCACATTCCGGGCAGATGATCGTGCTGACAAGGTTCGGGCGCTTTTCACTCATGGCGTCACATCAAGGTTATCAGGAAATCATTTATTCGGATTTCGTTGAGCACGATAACCCAAGCGATGGCCGTCAACGCAAAACTGCCTGTCAGCCACCATTTGAGGCGGTCGAGCGAACCACGGCGATACGCGACGATGCCAGAGAGAAACAGCAGGGCCGTCGAACCGCCGAGCACGTAATAACTCGCGGCGGCGATCTTGCCGAATACGGCCAGCCAGCTCCCTCCCAAGCCAAGTAAAATCAAGGCCATCGGCAAGATGCAGCAGGTCGCAACGCCAAGTGCGGTAAACGATCCAAGAAAGCTCGCGCCAACAAACTTGCTCATGGTCAGCTTTCTCCGGCTTTGACGAACTCGAACGGAAGCCGGTTCGACTTCCTCGATTCTTGCTTCGCGCGGTTTGTGAAATTCGACATCATGACCGACAACATGCATCCTGTAGTAGCTACAGGTTCAAGGGAAAGGTCATCACATGATTGCGATTGGCGAAGCGGCGAGATTGACCGGTCTGTCGGTCGAGACGATCCGCTATTACGAACGGGAAGGCATAGTCGAGAAAGCCGGTCGAACCGCCTCGGGACGCCGCGCATACACGGAACGGGAAATCTCCGAGCTCAGATTCATCAAACGCTGCCGCGATCTTGGCTTTACCATTCAGGATGCATGCGCACTTCGCGAATTGTCCAAAGCGCCCGAGCAAGCTTGTCGTGACGTCGAAGACGTTGCAACAAGACATCTCGACAACGTCAGGTCAAAAATCGCCGCCCTCCAACGGTTGGAGCAAGCACTGGCAGAACTTGTGCAGACCTGCACCGAGGGTGCGGCCTCATGCCCTCTGCTAACGGCGTTGCTCAACGAGCCTTTCGTCAAAGATGTCATTAGCGGCCACTAATTGCAGCGCCTGGAAAACCGAAACTGGCTATCTCAGCTTGCGGAGGAGCGGCTTCATTGTCCCGGTATTCCGTAACCCTCAGCGATGACGGCCGATCTCTGTTGTATTTTTGTTGAATGAGAGAATTGCGATCAGCTTACCCTCTAATTCGCTCTGTTAGCTATGCCGGGCTGGTGATGGCGTGGATGCTCTGATGCTGTCAACTAAGGAAGAAATACCAAAGAATCTGCAAATTTTTGCCGCTTTACCCCTAGAGGCTAAGAAGCTGTTGCAATTCCCCTAAGCACATGAAGGCTTGGAATAAAACACATTGGCCGGGGAAGTTTGGATACTTTAGAGGAACGAGCATGGAGAAGGCAGATATGACAAATCCCACTTTAGTTCAGGGAGTGTTATCGAAAAACCTGCTGGGTTATCTCCCAATGGTCTGTTTTATATGCAGCTTTTTTGTGTCTGCCGCTACATTGCAAGCCTCTGAGCTTCCCTCGATCGGTCTTGACAAAAAGATTGGAGCGCCATCCGGTGCCAAATCACTGTGCAAAGACTACTCGTGGGCGTGCGCGAGCGCTCGTAGCTCTGGTCTGTCCGTGGCAAAAGAAAATCAGATCGTTAAAACGATCAACACGCGCGTCAATCGGAGAATCCGAGCAGTTTCGGATCAAAGCCAATATGGGACAAAAGAATACTGGACACTGCCGACGCAAGGGTCAGGAGATTGCGAAGACTTCGCTTTGCAAAAGAAGTTTGAACTTGTGCAGAATGGTTTGGATCCTACGAAGCTACTAATTGCGACTGTCTTGGACACCAATCGCAATGGCCATGCTGTTCTAGTCTATCGCTCGAGTGAAGGCGATTTGGTTCTGGACAATGTTACCAACAGGATCAAAACGTGGAAGGAAACGAGGTATCTTTTCCTACGAATACAGGACCCGATTCACCCTGATCGTTGGGTACAGGTTTTTAGTGGCTAAAAACAATGTGGCGCGCCCTCGAGACGCGCCACAATAATCTTTGGAGCTGCGACTACCGGTTTTTTCGCGGCAACCCAATTTTAGGACACCGCTTCAAACTTTGGTCAAGCTTTCGCAGCGTTGTACAAACGCGGAGTCACCAGACCTGTACTGTTCAAACCGCGCATCGCCTTGGCTGCCGCAAGCACTGCCAGATCAGCAATCGGCTCAATGACGATTACCAGCATATAAGCACCGCCAAAGGATAGAACCGAAGCCATGGTTTCTGCGCCGAAACCCTGGCCGTAGAAGGCCCAGAACCCAACCCATGCGACTACTCCTCCCTGATACGTCGCACTCAGCGCAAGAGCTTGGCCATATTTGAGGTCAACATATGCTGTGCCGGGAGCGATGATGCGGCTGGCCAGTGCTTGTAGCGCAAATAGCGGCACCAGCAGAGTGGTCAGGTTGATGAAGTACTGCGGAAGATCGAACGGGGCAAAAAACACACCCTGAATCAGGAGACCAGCTGCCAATCCAAAAGCCGCGGGTGCAGCACCGAGAAGCAGAAACAGCGTCGACCCCAGGATGAAGTGGACTTCAGAGACACCAACCGGGAAATGCGGCAGGACTTCGAAGAAAAGGAAAACCCCAACGGTGGCGAGCACCGAGCGCATAGCAAAAGATGCAGGTCCATTCGCACGCAATGTGGAAAACGTTTCTTTCGCTGCGTAAGTAGCCGCACCTGCGGCGGTAACATAGGAAAGCGCGATTTTGGCACCATTCACGATGCCCGGTTCGATATGCATGTTCTTTCTCCCTACCGCCTCACCCGGCGGCTTGTCAGGTTGAATCGACCGTAAGGCCGACAGGTTCAGTCTGGGCATAGCCCGGCGCTTTACGGCAGGTCTCCTGACTCGCGGGTGCTCGCTCCGCCAACCTTCCCGGTTCCATTACGAACCAGTGGTGTCTTGGCATCGCTCTCCGCTCACAGTTGCGGGGGCAGTTACGGAATTGGCGCCATTGAAAACACCGAACCGTATTCCCTTTTAATCCTTTTGGCTTCCGCCATCAGGAACCGAAAACAATTCACCGCTACAATGGCGGCTTCGTTTCTGTCAAATGTCTTTGCGACCTAGTCCGAAGTAGACTCGACCGATGCAGGATTCACGCAACCGGCGACATGGTCCATTGGGTAAACCAAGCGTTACCTGAAACCTCTTGAAGCTCTAGCTGCTAGAGGCTTTAAGACTCGAATTTGATCGCAAAAATGCGATGCAACCACATTACACTTGTGAACCAGGACGAGACTTATGCTGACACGGCGCCATTTCATTCAATCAACCACAGCGCTATTCTCGGCGTCTGCGGCCAGTCCATTGATCGCCAAAACATGGCCAACCTCGTCGCAAAAGACCTATTGGGACAGCCAGGTCACGCCATTTGACTACGATCCAGCGACCTCAAATCCATGGGGCGTTCATGACCGTTTTTTACCACGACGTGTCGTAGCAAATGATGGTTTGGTTCCCGGTGACATCCATGTCGATGCCGTCGCGCGCTATCTTTACCATATCGAGGAAGGCGGCACAGCAATGCGCTATGGCGTAGCGATCGCGCGTGGGAACCTTTACGAGCCCGGTACCTATGCTATCCGGCGCAAGGTCGAATGGCCACATTGGACGCCAACGGCTTCAATGATCGAGCGCAACCCCGAATACGCGGAATTCCGGGATGGCATGGAACCCGGGCCAAGTAATGCTCTCGGCTCTCGAGCCCTTTATCTATACGTTGGGGATCGAGATACTTATCTCAGAATCCACGGTACACCTCAGCCCAGAAGCATCGGTGGTCGCGCAAGTTCTGGATGTGTTAGAATGATCATGGCCCATATCAATGATCTCTACCCACATGTAAAAATCGGCTCGACCGCATACTTATACTCGGCCGAAGATAGCGTCACAGCCCGCTCATAAATTTTGGGCAGCGCAGGTGGATGTCGCTGCCCTCTTTTTTATCAGGCGTCACGCGCAGCGCAGATCGGGGCGCCATTCGTTGCGCGCAGTGGAACCAGCGTCGTCTCGACAGGTCCGCTGTGCTCATACCAAAAGCAGTTATCTTCTGGCATAAGGCGCGCTGTGGCCAGATCTTGCCCCGGTTCTGCCAGCGCAACAACTGAATCCGGCAGGTTACCTGGTTCGAATGCTTTGCTTTTGCCCCCTGTGAACTGGGCTGAGCAACCGGCAGTAATCGAGACTAACGTGATGGTAATTGCGATCCGTTTCTGCATTGACTTGTTCCAAAATTTATTACGTCTTCTGCGACTAAATTGCATCCACGCGACCGGCCCGCAAGAAGGAATGAAGCATCAATATCGCGGGCAACGAACCGGATTGAAAAAAATTGAAAAAGGTATTGAAGCTCTAGTTGCTGTAGGAACTATTTGCAAAGGACCGCAGAGATTCTTGAGGTCTAACTATGTCATCCGATACCCACAACCACGACCATGACCACGAAAATAGACAAGGTCACAACGCGTGCGGCAGTAGCGGGTGTGGTGACATCGCGCCCGCCGGTCCGATTCCCGAAGGTGGCAGAAGCTTTCAGGTCTCTGGCCTCGATTGCGCCGAAGAGGTTGCGATCCTGAACCGGGTTATCGGCCCGAAAGTTGGTGGTGAAGAGCATCTCGCTTTTGATGTCATCAACGGTCGAATGACGCTTCTTGAAAGTGCTGCCAAGCTTTCTGACGAAGATGTCATGCTGCTGGTTGCCAGCACCGGTATGACCGCCAATTCTTGGGATGACGGAAATGCCGCGCAGGATCAGGCGGCGCATATTGCACGTCAGCGGCGGTTCACCGCGCTCAGCGGAGGGTTTTGGGCAGCGGGTTTTGGCTGGCACATTTTCGAAACCGGCATGGGCGGTGCGCTTGGGCTGTTCTCGGGACATGGTGAGGTTCCGATGCCTTTAGCCGAGGCAGCTTTGTTCGCAGTCGCGATCTTGTTTGGCGTCTGGCTGGTGGCCCCTAAGGCCTGGTATTCGGCGCGTCGACTTTCGCCGGATATGAACCTTCTGATGGTTGTTGCCGTCGCTGGTGCCATCGCTCTGGGCGAATTTTTTGAAGCGGCAACTGTAGCATTTTTCTTTTCGCTTTCTCTTTATCTGGAAAGCTGGAGTGTCGGACGGGCTCGCAACGCAGTATCCGCGCTGCTTGATCTGGCCCCCCCGACGGTTCGGCTGGTTCGTGCTGACGGTTCCGAGGCAACGGTCCCGGCGGCGGATGTCTTTGTCGGTGACAGCTTCATCGTTCGGGGTGGGGATCGCATTCCACTTGACGGCGAAGTCATCGAAGGGGCCGGTGCCGTTGACCAGGCTCCAATCACAGGTGAAAGCGCGCTGGTTCCCAAAGAGCTGGGTGATGAGGTCTATGCCGGCACAATCAATGGTGAAGGCACCCTCAAAATTCGTGCGACGAAAACAGCGTCCGATACCGTGCTTGCCAAGATCATCCGGATGGTCGGTGATGCTCATGCTCGCCGTGCGCCGGTTGAGCAGTGGGTTACAAAATTTGCGCGGATCTATACGCCCATCGTTATGGTCGTTGCAGTGGCCATCGCCCTGATCCCACCGCTTGCATTTGGCGCATCGTGGGGCTTCTGGTTTTACAATGCACTTGTTCTTCTGGTTATCGCCTGCCCCTGTGCGCTCGTCATTTCCACACCGGTTTCCATCGTTGCGGCTTTGACCGCTTCGGCCCGGGCTGGGGTTCTGATTAAGGGCGGCGCATATATCGAGGCCCCCGGGCGTACCACCGCACTGGCCATGGACAAGACCGGCACGATCACCATGGGAGAGCCTGAAGTTGCCAATGTGTATCCGCTGGGCGACGCATCCGAGCAGGAGCTGTTGGCGAGCGGTGCCAGCCTCGAGGTTCGGTCTTCACACCCGCTGGCCCGCGCCATTTTGACCAAGGCAGAACAGACCGACATTTCGATATCTGCGGCTGAAGACATCCGAACCGTTCCCGGTCGGGGTCTTGAAGGTCGCACCGAGCGCGGAGATATCTGGCTTGGCTCTGACCGCTTCGCTGTAGAGAAAGGCTTTGGCGCGTCCATCCCTGCCGAATTGCGCAACCAAATCGAGAGCGCGGGAAGCACACTTGTGGTTGTCGGGGATGAGAACGGAGTCACCGGTTTGCTTGAGCTGCGGGACCGCATTCGCCCCGAAGCCCGAAGCATCGTTGCCCGGCTTCACGCGCAGGGCGTGAAGTCAATCATCATGCTGACTGGTGACAACGAACAAACCGCGAGAGCGGTAGCAGCCGAAGTCGGTATCGACGAAGTCCGGGCCCAACTTCTGCCGGAGGACAAAGTCGCTGCGATTGAGGAACTGGCAGAACAGCACGAGATGGTTGCGATGATCGGCGATGGCGTCAACGACGCGCCTGCGATGGCTCGGGCACATTATGCAGTTGCGATGGGTGCAGTTGGGTCCGATGCTGCGATTGAGACCGCAGACATTGCTCTGATGACCGACGACATCGGTAAAGTACCCTGGCTGATCGACCATTCACGTCGAACCATGTCGATCATCCGTCAGAACATCGGCTTCTCACTTGCGACCAAAGCATTGTTTGTCACTCTCACGGGTTTTGGTTTGGCATCCATGTGGGGTGCAATCGCTGCTGATGTCGGAGTGTCCTTGCTGGTCGTGGCCAATGCCTTACGGCTTCTGAAAGCTCCGGAAGATCATACCGCCCAGACTAAGGCAAATACCCTTGGCTCGCAGGGAATAGGCGCTGCGACCACATAAGAGCGAAAGCCGGACTCCAGGTGTCCGGCTTTCGCCTTGCTTACTGGCGCGTTACATCAGGCGCACAACTGCGATTGAAAGAAAAAACGCCACCAGGCCAAAAGCGATGGCATATCCTGTAGCGTATTGAAGAATATCAAGGCTGTTGCCATTCCGGCGCTTTGCCAGGACCCCACCCCAAACGGCGCCAACCAAGGCCCCCGCGATTGCAATCATCTTACATCCTCTGATTTGGTTCTTCTGCAGTGCAGTCCGCTTCAGGCGCGCATACCCGCAAACTGATAGCCGCGCACTTGAAGCCGTTTAGGAAACTCTCACGAACTAGATTCGCTTTTTTTGGCGACGGGATTGCCCAGCTGTTTCTCAAGCTGTGCTCGAGCATTTCTTAAGCGTTTTCGCGCTGCTTCGCTTTCAACCTCGTTGTTCGCAGCGGCAGCAAGTCGGTTGTCAGAAAGCGGGTCCGTTGGGCGCCCGTCAACCAATACTTCATAATGAAGATTGGGGCCGGTCGCGGTGCCGCTCGACCCGACACGGCCAACCATCTCGCTAGCCTCCACGCGCTGACCTTTGGCCAGACCATCGGCGGTTGCGCTAAGATGCGTATATCGCGTGACCGTGTCCGATCCATGAGCGATTTCCACCACACGCCCATACCCCCCGCGCCAACCTACATAAGACACGCGACCCGGGGCCGTCGCATGTACCGGAGTACCACGTGCGGCAGCAAAATCGACACCGGTGTGCATCCGCACATTGCCGTAGACCGGATGTTTCCGCCGACCAAAGACTGAACTCAGGCGCGCGCCTTCGACGGGTTGGGCAAAGACGCGAAGAAGTTCACCATCAACATAGATCGTGGCGCGACCGTTGTCGTCGTCTGGCCATGCTATTTCGTAAACCCGATCATCAACTTCCAGCGCCGCAAAAATGAGCTCGGACTGGCCCACCCTCTCGCCATCGATGCTCTTTTCGCGCCAGAGAAGCCGAAGCGTTTCGCCACCGGTCAGATCGCGTCGAAAATCCACTGTGCCGCTCAGCATCTGAGCGAGATCCACCGCAAAACGAACCGGGATCTTTGCGCTGCTCAGAGCATTTGAGATCGAAGTTTCGATCTCTGTTTTGCGGGCCAGAATGACAGTGTCGGGTTCTGGCGAGACCACGCGCGTGGACAATGTCTCGCTAAGTGTCACTTCAATTCTCACGCCATCTTCCACGGCGAGCTCCACACTCCGCAGTTGATCCGCTGCCGTTGCAACGACTGTTATCGAGTGACCCGGCCGCAAGCGCCGCAAGTCGTATTCAGCGCCAAGTGCAAGTGCGATTTCAGCGCGATCGGTTGCGTCAATCCCCGCGTCAGACAGCATACTGTCGAGTGTGTCACCCACCGCAAGCTCGCGCGTCCATGTTCGTGAAGGTGGTTCAACAGGAGGCAAAGGTTCCTCTGCCTGAATGGGTTCCGGCTGAACAGGTCGAAACGAAACGGGGCTTGGAGCGAGTTCTGTTGATGGTACGTTCAGCAACGGAGCCGATGTGATCTGCGGTTCCGCAGGAAGTTTGGGCACCTGAAAGACCGTGGGCGCAGGCACCGTCATTTCAGACCTGTTCGAGGCAATGAACATGATCGCAGCAATCGAGACGCTGCTGATCGCGATCGCCGAGGTTGCTAGAAACCGTGCGCTCATGATGTTGTATCCGCTCCACTTTTCAAAGCGCGGCGGATCTTGGGTACAGCAAACTCTCTCTGCTCATGATAGTCGATGGTGCTGACAAATTCGCCTGTGGGGTTAAACAGAAAAACACTTGCGGTGTGGTTCATTGTGTAGTCGCCATCTTCCATAGGAACTTTTTCATAAGTGGCGCGAAAGTCGTCTGCGGCTTGCGCAATTTGGTCCGAAACGCCGACCCAACCGCGAATAGCTGGATGAAAGTAGCTGACATAATCGGTCATGGCATCGACCGTGTCCCTTTCAGGGTCTACGGTTATGAACACGACGTTCAATTCGTCCGCGTCATTGCCCAGATCATCCAGCCAGAGGGAAATATCCGAAAGAGTCGTCGGGCAAACATCCGGGCAGTAGGTAAAGCCGAAGAACACCATTGTTGCACGTCCGACCAGCGATTGCGGGGTGACGGGGGTCCCTTCGTGATCAACCATGCGAAAGTTCATGCCCGACAACGCAAGGGGACGAAGGCGATCTGATTGAGCCGCTCCCGGCCCATCCACTTGCCACCATCCGACAAAGAGTGTCAGGCCGATTGCGCCAATTCCAGCAGCCCCAAATGTGAGAACACGTCGCCGCTGCATCAGTTCTCTGGGCCTCGTGCAGCAATACCGAATATCGGTATGTTGACGGTCTTTTCTGCTCCATCGGCAAAGATCAGGGTCAGCGCAAAACTCTCGCCTTCAGTCATCGGGCGTTGCAGCCGCATAAGCATTGCATGCAGCCCGCCGGGCTCAAGCGCGACGGAACCACCGGGCGCAATTTCCAGCTCGCCAGCTGGTGCCATGGAACTGACGCCCTCTGCATTGGTCGATGTCTGATGGATCTCGGGCATCATCGCAAGATCGGTGCGGATAGACGTCAGCGTGACGGCCTCATTGCCGGTGTTGCGGATCGTCATGTAAGCGACCCCCGGTCGGTTGGTGCCAATAGAGGCGCGCGACCAAGCATCTTCAACGACAACATCGTCGCCCCCCGCCAGAACCGGTGCCGATAGAATGGCAGTGGTGCCGAATGCGGCAAGCACACCTGCCAGAAGTGTATTTTTTGTAGTGAGTCTCATAGTACCTCTCGCTACTGCTCAGCTTTGCAGTGCTGCAACTTCTGCAGCGACCAGACGTCTCAATTCAGCCTCACCAAACGGATCCAGAGATTTGCCATTGACGAAGAATGTCGGAGTTTGCCGTATACCGACCGCTTCGACATCAGCGCGATCCTGATTAAGAACACCGACTGTCTGGGGCGCGAGCATTTGTGCCTGCGCTGCATCGGCATCCAGTCCCGCAGCTGCTGCAATTCGAATAATAAGACCAGGCTCAGGCGCACCATGCGCGGCCCATTTGGGCTGCTCTCGCAGCACGGCTTCCAGGACCGGTTCAAAGACCCCCTGCATGCGTGCCGCTTCAAGCACGCGGATCGCCTCCTCTGAGCCTTCGCCATGGAAAGGGGTGTACCGGATCACAACGCGCACGGCGTCTCCATGCTGTGCCATGATGTCCTTCACGACCGGATGAAAGGCACGGCAGGCTTCACAAGCCGGATCGAAAAATTCGACAATTGTAACCGGTGCGTCTTTAGGGCCGAGAACAGGCGAGTAAGAACGGATAAGTGTTTCAGCGATTTCGGGTGCGACAGGCTCGGTGTTGCCTGATGCAGCCGGACGGTTCACGTACCAGGAGGCGGCTCCAAAACCAGCGCCACC
The DNA here is from genome assembly GCF_001238295.1 of Ruegeria sp. 6PALISEP08. Lineage (GTDB taxonomy): Bacteria > Pseudomonadota > Alphaproteobacteria > Rhodobacterales > Rhodobacteraceae > Ruegeria. The sequence goes on along the minus strand of NZ_LGXZ01000016.1, from coordinate 43,852 downwards.
AAATGCGAGAACGGACAAAATCAGGCCTCGTCTGTTCATACTTGTTTCTCCTTGAGTGAAAGAGCACATAGAGCGCCGATCAGCGCAAACGAAACGAGCGCCATCAGCGGAATCGGGATGCCCAAAACAGATTGATTTGCGTCGGTGCAGGACGGACCATTTGCCGAGCATGGTTGGATTTTTTCGGGGATCAGACCGGCATACAGGCCCATGTGCCACAAGGCGACAGCAGCGCCCCCCAATGCCAGTGCTATCCCGTAACGGCCCACGTTCTGGTCCTGCCACCACAGGCCAAGCCCCAGTACGATCGCCAATGGGAACATGAACGCGCGCTGGAACCAGCACAGCACACAGGGCATCTGCCCCAGGATCTCTCCAATGAACAGAACAGAAAGAGAAGCAACCAAGGCAATCGCCCAGGCCAGGCCGAGAAGTGTATCTTTGGAAAACCGGGACATGGTGCTCAGAGTCTCTGTTTCAGATCCGCAAGAATTTCTTCGGCAGGCGTGCCATATGACCAGGACTGGACGAATCCAGCGTCCTTGTCGAACAGAAACAGATGAGAGGTATGCCCCATCGTATATCCGTCCGGCGCAGTGGCTTGTTCGATCCGTTCGTAGAAAATCGGAAAGGTCTTGGACGTCTCCGCAATCTGTTCCGGTGTGCCTGTAAGCCCAATGATCCCCGCATCAAAAAGTGGCACATACTCGGCCAGCACGGCCGGAGTGTCGCGCTCGGGGTCGATGGATATGAAAATAGGTTGCACTTGGGTTGATTGATTTCCCAGACCTTCCTGCACTACTGCCACCTCGGACAGAGTTGTAGGGCATACGTCGGGGCAGTTGGTGAAACCGAAAAACACCAACATCCACTTACCCGCAAAGTCGTTCTGAGTACGGACAACACCAGAGTGATCTGTCAGTTCGAACCTGGCTTCGAACGGAACAGACCCCTCCTCAATCCGCGCAGATCTGTATTCTGACCACAGCATCAGATAGGCAAATGCCGCCGTTGCGACACCAGCCAGTACCCATAAGATTTTTTGAAATACGGTCAGTTTCAAAGTTAGCCGTCCGCCTGTGATTCTTGGTTCAGAACGGCATGTACACCCTCTACCTGCTAGAGGTTCAAAGGGGATTTTGAGCCTGCGGCTGGGTGTCACAGGTCCACCCGCTGGAAGGTACTATTGTACGGTGCCGACGCGAACCTACATAAGCTGTAACTTTGTAAGGAGATCCAGATGCTGACGATCGGAACGCTCGGAAAAAAGACCGGAACCAAGGTTCAGACGATCCGCTATTACGAGCAAATCGGACTTATGCCGGAACCGGGGCGCACCGAAGGTGGCCAGAGGCGTTACGGCCATGCCGAACTGGATCGCCTTGCATTCATCCGCCATGCCCGTCAGTTGGGTTTTTCGCTCGAGGCGATACGTGAGCTGCTTGATTTGTCCGACGATCCGGACCGCCCATGTCATGAAGCCGACAGTATCGCGCGTCGGCAACTCAAACAGATTGAGCAGAGAATAGCGCGGCTCGAAGCGCTGCGGACCGAGCTGAAGCGCATGGTACATGAATGCAGCGGCGGCAATACCTCGGATTGTCTTGTCCTTGAAGTTCTGCGCGATCACTCCGAATGCCTTACCGATCACGAAGACATCGGCGCGTAACTTCGGGCAGTGTTGTTGCGGACAAGAATTAGTCTCTTGAAGCTATAGTTACTATAGCAATTACAAGTCTTTCAGAGTTGATTCGACGAGAGACCAAATGCTGAACCGCGACCCACTGCTTGCCGCCACACCTCTGCTTGATTTTGAAACGCCCGCGATTTCTGGGCTCATAACGGAACGGCGCTGGCCCGATCTGCCTGTCTTGGATCGAATTGGCGCTATCTATGATTTCGTGCGTAACGAGATTGCCTTTGGTTACAACCGTGCAGACGATATCCCGGCATCAGAGGTACTCGCCAATGGCTATGGGCAATGCAATACCAAGGGTACTCTTTTGATGGCACTGTTTCGCGGCAGCGGTATCCGATGCCGTTTGCATGGCTTTACGATCCACAAAGAGTTGCAGAGGGGTGTGGTTCCCGAGCTTTTCTATCCGATGGCGCCGACGGAGATTGTGCATTCATGGGTTGAAGTCGAAGCAGAGGGTACGTGGCTAAAGCTGGAAGGCTTTATTCTGGATGAGCTTTTCTTACGCGTGTTGCAACGGACGTTCCACAAAACAGAAAACTTGTGTGGGTACGGTGTGGGTACAGATTGCCTGAGCGATCCCCAGGTCGAATGGGAAGGCCGTGACACATACATTCAAAGAAACGGCATCGTGCAGGATTTTGGGGTCTTTGACTCACCTGACTCTTTCTATGTCCGTCACAGGCAGAACTTTGGCTTTTTCCGTGAACTGATGTACCGAGTCGTCGTGAGGCATTGGATGAACGCACGTGTAAGAGCACTACGCACTGGCAGGCTGGTGGCAAATGTTTCGGCAACACATTCCCATGGCAACTCCGGTGAATCCGTTTGAACACTAGATTGGCACCAAGAATTTTCCTCAACGCAGGTGATTTTCAATCGAGCAAGCTTACGGTCTTAACAAACCCGCGTGAGGGAGTGTGCAGCAGACTACACCGGCCCGGTTTCAAGCAAAGCATCCAACCTTCAACCGCGATGGATGAAAAAGAAAGACACGAGCCTTTTTGTTGGAGAATTGGGAATTTCCGACTTAGTTGAACCGTTTTTGCAAGGCCGTATTCAGCGCCTCCGACAATAACACCAGAATAATGATTGCTAACGTCACGGTCGCAGCCTTTTCATACTGAAACGACCGTACATAGGTTTGTACATACAACCCGATGCCACCTGCACCGACAATGCCCAGTATCAGGCTTTCGCGCAGATTTAGCTCAAACCGAAATACGGTATCGCGCATGATCACAGGCGCCATCTGCGGCCAGATTGCCCAACGCAACTGTTGAATTCTGTTGGCTCCCGCGCTTTCAAGCGCCGCCACAGGAGCGATAGCAACGTTGTCGATGGCTTCCGCATAGAACTTTGCCAACATGCCGGTCGCGTGAAATGTGATCGCCAGAATACCGGGAAGTGGACCCAACCCAACAGCACCGACCATAAGCATTGCCACCAGGATCAGCGGGATCGACCGGATAACCGCCAGCAAGGCGCGGACGGGACGCCAGATCGTTGGTGACACCATAGTTTCAGAGGCCAGAACGGCCAGTCCCGTGGACAGGATTACAGCGAACAATGTTCCCAGAATGGCGATCCTCAGCGTCTCCGCCAGCCCTGTTAGAACCTCGCGCCAAACGGACAGGTCAGGTGGGATCATGCGCCCCAGAAACTCTGCCAGACGGGGGCCTGCGCCTGGCAGCTTGCCCAAACCCATATCTCCGATGGTCAGCGACCACAGGATCGCCAGCCCCAGCATGACCCAAATGACAGATCGGCCCATCAACTGACTACACGCAGCCCCGATGTGACACTGGCACCGTGATACAGCTCGTCGATGTCCCCGCTGGTCAATTGAGCCGACGGTTTGTCGAACAATACCACGCCATCTCGCAGGCCTATGATGCGCTCAGCAAAGCGGCGCGACAGGTCTGGCTGATGCGAGCTGAAAATGACGCCGATTCCGCGGCTACGTGCAGAGCTGGTGATCAGGCTCAGAATTCGTTCGGCGTGAGCAGGGTCCAAATTGCTGACGGGCTCATCCGCAAGGATCAATTCGGGTTCTTGTGCCAGACATCTGGCAATCGCAACGCGCTGCCGTTGTCCACCCGACAACTGATCGGCACGGCGACTTGCCAGGTCGGACAGCCCCGTATCCTGAAGCGCCCGTGTCACGCACATGTGGTCCTCTTCCCGGAACCGACCCCAGAGCGAGGACCAGATATTCATCCGGCCCATACGACCGTTCATCACGTTCTGATAAACACTCTGCCGATCAACCAGTGCGAATTCCTGGAAGACAAAGCCAGTATTGGCACGGTCCTCGCGGGATGGAATCCCAGTTGCCAAAAGTGGCTTGCCCAGCACCTGAGCCTCGCCCTGCCAACCACTCAAACGACCGTCCAGCAACGCCAGCATCGTTGATTTGCCCGCACCCGAAGGACCGAGAAGCGCGACGCTTTCACCGGGCTGCACCGATAGTGAAACATCTGTAAGAGCCGCCGCACTGGCAAAGTGCTGCGATACCGCGTTTAGTGAAATCACAGGGTTCATTTCAGAAACCCATACCGCCGCGCAGTCTCGCGCACGCCTTCGTAAACCGATGGATCTGCAGGGAGATAGCCGTCCGGGCCGTAGAGGTAAGCCAGTAGGTGACGGTTCTCACTCTCGTTGAGGCGCAGCATGGTCTCAATGAACTTTGCCTGCAGGCCGGCGTCCAGGTCAGGGCGGGCAATGATTGCGTGGCTGGGAATTTGTTCTGATTCCGCCAGCACCTTGACCTCAGCCTGCTGATCCGGGGTCAGATAGAGATCTGCATACTGGCTCGCGCCCGCCGCATCGACCAGCCCATTGGCCATGGCCTGCATCGCTTGCTGATAACCACCGGCAAAAAATTTCTGCCCGAAAAAACTGTCAGCATCGCCCGTGCCCGAGAACAGCCCGGCGCGCACAAACAGATCAAGCGGATAGATGTAACCGGATTCCGAGACCGGATCGGAAAAGGCAATGTCACGTCCCCGGAGATCGGCCAACGTTTCGATACCGCTGTCACGTCGCACGAAGACACGGCCCGAATAGCTGGGTTGCCCGCGATAAACCTCGGATAAGAGCGGTACGGCGCCGATCTGGTCCTCGGCTAACACAAAGGGCAATGCTCCCATGAACGAGATATCGGCATCACCGTTGCGCAACGCCTCGACGGCAGCAGCGTGGTCGAACGTGACAAACCCCGTGACCGGAACGCCCATCTGCTCTGAAAGCCAGCTGGTGATGACGTTGATGTCACCCAACAGCTTTTCGGGGTTCTCCTGAGGGATGAAGGCCAGTTTCAGCCCCTGATCAGTTGCAGCCATTACGGGCAGGGCTGCAGATGCGGCTGCAGCGACCAGAAAATTGCGGCGCGACAACATCAGAACATCCTCTCGTCAATTTCGGCCTGCATGGCCTTGAACAGTTCCCACTGGCGGGTGGCTTCGGTCCAGTTTCCTTCGGCGCTGGCATCGCCAACCGCAAGCAGGATCGCGGCGAATTCGTAGATTTCGGGCTTGGCGTTCTGATTGACCATGACACTGGCATCAGCGGCCAGATCAGGAGCTACCGTGTCGATCAGAACCGCTATGTTTTCGGCATCCTGCATCGGCAGCAGGGTATCGAGCGTGCTGGCGAATGTCGTCAGCTCCTCCCAGGACAAGCGGAATACGCTGTTGCGACCCTCGAATACTTGATAGGGGTCTTCACCGTCTCCAACAGCTTCGACATAGGCCGTCAGATCTGCGCGCTGTGCTTCGTCCAACCCCAAATTTTTGGTGTCATTGAACCAGTCAACAACGCTGGCCAGCGTCGGCAGCGATCCGTCATGCATGTAAGGTGCAGTGAAATTGACGTTGCGCAGCGTCGGGGTTTCGAACGCGGTAGCCGTGCCGCCGGGGAATGGTGGTTCAGCGCTGCCGATGTCGTAGGTCAGACCATCGCGGAACTGACGGTCAGGCGTGTGACACGAAGCGCAGGATTTGTCACCAAGTCCGGCAAACTTTGAGTTGAACAGCACCTCCCCGCGCTTGGCGGCGTCTGACGCCAGATCGGTCAGCTTGCCGGCCCGATCTATCTTTGGGTTGGGAAGAAAGTCGAACTGTTTGACATAGGCTTCCAGCGCATCCAGTTGGAACGGCGTTGGTTCCTTTCCCGCGAATTCGGTCACAATCACATTTCGGATGAACCGGCGCAGGCTGGGTTCGCGCCCGTCGCGGCCATAGGGTGCGGTAAAGCGGATGCCGCGCATGGAAGGCGTGTCCAGATGATCATCGGTGCGGTCATTGAACATTGGATTGAAGAACGAACCGTCCACATCCATCCCGCCCGGATGAGATGACAGGCCCGGAATGAAGAAATCGCGGTTCACGTCGGAGCGGTTGTGGCAGGTCGAGCAGGCGATGCCCAACTCGCGCGCCGGGCCGCCGAAGATTTCGGGGCTGTCGAACAGCATGTCGCCATAAGCCACCAGCGGTAGATTGGCTTCATCCTCGCCAGCCTCTTCGAACTGTAGCACCAGACGCGGCAATTCACGCTGATCAGCGATGTTGGATCCTGGCGGCAAAGTGGACGGCAGGGCAACATCTGCCCCCGTGAGCACAACCGTTTCGGGGACCGGGGTCAACCTGTCCCGTTTTGCATACGAGGAGGGCAGGTAGTTTGCCGCAATATAGTTGACGACAATTGCCTGCGCTTCGGCAAACCGGTCGGTATCCACATCCTGTTCCGCATTGCCCAGTACTCCTGCGTTGCCAAGGGTAGAGTTTAGAACCAGCCATGCTCGGCCCAGATCGCGTGCGGCTGGCGCATCTGCTGCCTTGATACCATCCTCGAATGCGCGGAACAGCGCAGCCGCTTGCGCGACCTCGCGTGCCGCTTCAGGCTGACCAAGCGCGATCTTTGCGGAATCCAGATGGCGCAGAATTCCCTCAGCTATCGCAATTGTGCTTGCTTCAAACAGTGCCTGGCGGTCTTCGGCCTGCATGGCTTGGCTGATCGCATGCGCCTCATTGACGGTTAATCGTGACAATGGAGCGACCTGAAAGTCACTGCCAAATGCAGGCAAAGTCCAACTTCTCTCAATTTCATCCCAGGGAACCGGGGTCAGATTTCCCATAAACAAGGTCAGTCGATACGCGGCAGCGCGTGGTGCCCATGGAGATTCTTCAATCGCCGTGGCATCCGCGATTACTGGCATTGCGCAAAGAAGTGTGGACGCAATCAGGTGTTTCATAGCTCTATCTATTAAAGTTAGCCTTGTCTAATTTATCGATGAAGGCATGCTCATTGTCAAGCTCGGCTTTCAGGTGCATAAACTGGAGACAAGATCAGCGAGGTAATCGTGAGCCGATGACCGAAACATCACCGCAAAATTCAGATCGTAGCATTGACACTCAGGCGAGTGGATTTGAGGCTGTGCGACAGGCTCATCAGAGCGAAATGGTTGAAGACTACGTTGAACTTATCGCGGAGTTAATCCACCAGAATGGCTCGGCGCGCCCGGTCGAAATAGCAGAGCGACTTGGCGTAACCCAACCTACGGTCTCTAAGAACCTGGCTCGTTTGAAACGTGAGGGTTTCATTGAGCAAGTACCCTATCGGTCACTTCAACTGACCGATGCCGGGCGTCAATTGGCGGATGCTTGTAGAAGGCGTCACCGTATTGTCGTGGAATTCCTGATCGCTTTGGGTGTTTCACCGGAAGTCGCAGAACATGACGCTGAAGGTATTGAACATCATGTAAGCGAAGAAACTCTCGAGGTTTTCAAAGGGTTCGTTAGGCGCACTGATGAAACAAAATAGAAACTAAAAACTTCAATTATGTTCGTGAAATTTAGTAGAGCCAATTTCAGATACATAGAGTTTACCTTAATCTGCAGCTAGACCGTGACACTATCGGAGGGTGGGCAGCCCGGCGCGAAATTAGGTCGTACCTGAAATCTGATACTGGTGCGGACATTGCGAATAAACCCTTTACCCAAGTAGCCAAGTTAGTAACCGATCTAGCTCATCTACTACTATTGGGAATCGAGATTTCTAGCGGCGAAAACCTGACTACAGCAGCTATCCCCCAACTGAACAGGCGGACACGGAACGGTTGCGTAGGAACAGAAAACACAGCAATCGCCTTCTAACGGCTTCAAAAGTGCCTTGCATGATTTGCATTAAAAAACCACTGATAAAGGTCTGTTTGCATTACTTCAATTTCGACACGTCCGTATTCAGGGCAGATCAAAGTGCCATCGAGCACTTCCTTGTCTTTCTACCGATTTTGCCGCCGATCTTCGGACAGTTGGAATTCTCCGATCACGTTGGATCCAAGTATTCTTCGCAGATATGGTGGGCTAGCCTAATTGCTCTAGCGCCGCGAACGTCATTTCTGACACTTCCCTTCGGCTTTGCCCTGTTTTTTATCAAGATGGCGGCGCTACCGAGTGTAAATATCGCGTACATTTAAGGGGGTGCCGCACCACTTATTGAAATCGAAATGTTACTCATCGCACTGCTGGCGTGGTTGCCAAAACTGATCACTTGGCTTCCGGCACTCATCCTAGCGGGTTCGGTACATCTTTGCTCAACTGACTTTTGGTGGTATTCTGTTGACTAACAACAAAAAACAAGCCGAGCAGTTCCTATGAAACGACGTCTATTTCTCTCTGGCTTAATAGCCGCCTTTTTGTCTGGCTGTGCAAGCAAGTTCCGTACTTACAATGGGCCGGAAGTGACGCGACTGCGGCTATACAAGGGACAGCGCATACTTGTCCTCGATGGTGATGAGCGTGTTTTGCGAACTTTTCCGATTGGACTCGGGTTTGCCCCCGAAGGTCACAAGCAATTCGAAGGAGACGGGCGAACACCGGAAGGCTCCTATATGATTGACCGTCGCAATCCCGAAAGCCTTTTCCATCTTTCAATCGGAATCTCTTATCCGAACGAGGCGGATTCCGCCTTTGCCCGAGCTCGGGGCCGTTCTCCGGGCGGTGATATCTTCATTCATGGTGGCCCGCGCCCTGGGATTGATCCCACGGACAAGCGCGACTGGACGGCAGGGTGCATCGCAGTCGCAGATCAGGAAATTGAAGAGATCTACGCAATGGTTAAAGACGGTACGCCAATCGATATATATGCCTAACAAGACAGGTTCCAAATGGACAACGCTTGAGGGGGATTACGCAAACTGACTTAGCCCCACGTTGATGGCATAATTGGTTATCACCATATTGCGTTTTGACGGCAACCGGATCACGCTTGAAGAAAACGACCACACCCGCGGCCTCGCCGGTTAACATATGGACGGCTACGAATTCCAGGATGGAACGCTGGAATTCCGGTCAAAGAGTGTTCCACTGCCCTTCTCTACCTACGACAAGGATCAACGTGTGAGCCACGCTTCGATCACAGGGAACAAGCGACTGAGCGCAGTGCTGGAACACATCAAGCAAGAGCAGGATAAAGCACCACCGAAGAAGCGGCGCCTCGGCACTCAGGCCACCCGCTACACTCCAACAGGTCGGCGCAATAGCGGCTGGAATTCAATGCTCGCGAAAGCGGCGAAATAGGAGCGTGCAGCCAGCCAAGGCTGCGATGTTTGAGGTCTCCACCCGGCCAGGCTGCACCGCCTTTTCGCGACAACTGGGACATTTCTTTGCGGACCGAAGGACAATTCTACTTGGTTGCAACATGGTGTGAGCGACAACAGATAAGTGAATTTATGTTAAATATAAAGAGTATATTCCCCATGTAGGTCGCCCAATGTTTCGGCGCAAGTTTCTATCTCAGGCGGCCTCCTAAAACCGGGGTCGAATGACCCCAGCTCCATAGTATTGAGGCGTAGGAAGAACTAGCCGAGTACATTCTCGCCGGCGGTTTCAGGAGCGCCACTGATACTGCACTTACGGCGATGCTTTGAGGTCAGGATTCACCAACTCCAATTCACTTTCATTTCGACGAGGATACGTCGCCCATCGCCGAAATCCTTCGGACGTGCGTCACATGGATCTTCGGACCTGCTATCATAGTAACAACTGCTGGGAACAAACCCCGGAACACGGGCGCGCTCAAGTGACATCAAAGTGTCTTCGTGAGGTCTGCTGAGGCCCTGGCGGAAACTTGCGCCAGTCTCCAGGTTATGTCGCAGCCAATATCCGATTTCGGCTTTTTTGCCTGATTTCACATAAGCGTCTATGAGGGGTGCTGGCAGACTGGTGCAATCGGCAAGAATTTTGGTGAACGAAGCTGTCCAATCATCGTTGTCTTCGGACGATTCAGGATGCGAACCCCAGCCCAGATGCTTTGACGTATCGAGACGTTCCGACGCGATCCATTCGAGGCCGATCGATTCATCGCCCAAATCGTCATAGGGAGCGATCTCATCATAGATTAGATCATACAGGGCGCTTGTAATTTCATCGAGCGTTGCGCCCGATTGGATGTTCAGTTGTGCCTCATCGAACAAAACGAACTTTGACGTGCTTGGGTTACCCATCGATTTACTCCGTGTATACAAGTGGTTAGGGTGAATGCAAAGACATGCTCTTTGCTACAGGAAGAAAGTTGGTGTGTTTTGATTTTCCGGAAATCGATTTCGGAAAGAATTCCAACTTTTTTGAACGTGGTCTTGTTGGCGGCCACATCGCACAGATGGCGCAACTGGAAGATTGCAAGAAAAAGGAAAACTAACTGACAAATCACAGGACCTCACAAAACGGGGTCCGATGAATAATCAGTTTGCGCGTCTCTATCCCCGCGATCCGAGCATCGGGTGTAACCTCGAACCTGGATCACAGACACATCAGATCATCAGTGGGGTTGTCCTAATGCGATTGACCCGAAATGCGTCAACGCTCAGCATTAGACTGGGAAACTTCCATTTTCACCCACTTGGGCGAGTTCGCTTTCTGAAAAGGCCTCACCGATCTTGAGTAGCGCGTCCAACGCGGAATCGATTAGATTGGTCATCTCAGACGGTTCATCTGGTAACTCGTGATTGGGGGTGGGCATCGTAGGCGACTGTTGCAGATCGGATATCCATTCAATTTTTTTCATTTCTTTTCCTTAAGTTATCCCTTGTGCTTTCGCCTGAGAGAAATCAATTAGGGGTAAGGGGGAGGATTTTTTGAACCGTCGCGGGTGAGGTTCAAAAAATCCTCCCCCTTACCTCCTTGAGACAAGAGTATCTGATGATGCTTCCTTAGCAGATAAGCAGGCCGCGCATTTCTGTTCAGGTTTGTTCGAAATCCTGGATCCGTGGGACCGGTCGCCCGAGGAGTCGATCAAGCCAACGTTGATCGAACTCCGGCAAGTCTGAAATCAGTGTATTTTCCTGAGCGATGTCCAGCAACCACTCTCTAACGACATCGGCACGCCAACCAGGCAATAGGTATGGTAGAGCCGAGTAGATCATGGATCTCTTCAGATCTAGAACCCCTGTCAGATGGATCCCAATTCGCAGGCGTGTAAGCCAGTCAGGTCTTTACAAAAACCTAACGCCGCTCAAGCCAAGCCAGACCGACTTCAGTCGGCCAAGACCGGAGAGGCTCGAGCTCGAAGGTGCAAAAACAATGAAGAGGTTCATTAGCAAGACACCAGTTCATTCAGCAAATGATACGGTGCTGTTTCGCGGAACTCGGATACGAGATCAGGGTCTTTGATGCGACCCCGTCCAGCGGTCTCGAGCAGATGACGCACATAGACGAACCCGGCGATGGTAATGCCGGCGCCTGCGATGTTCAGTGCGATTTCTAATGCCGTCATCTGACTCTATTCTTCAAAAATGCACGTGCGCATAATTCCCTTGTTGCACCACGCCCGTAAGGCGTCACCAAGATATTTCTATTTATTATAGCGGCATGACATGGGAGCACAAAGAGAACAGCGTTGTCAGTAAGTGCTTGAAAGCAGCGCTCAAGGGCAAACTGTCACCAGATGGCCTCACCGAAGAGGAACACGAAATATGGGCGGGCGAGTTCATGGAAAAGATGGCATGTCCGAGTTCAGAAGCTATAGTGTTCTACGCCGATCCTCGGCATCGCGGGATCGAAGTCGGGATGGACGGCGACAGAAAGTTCAAACACGGGTTAGATAAATGAACGATCGAGCGAAATGGGTCTCAGAAGCGCGGGCCGGTGTAGAGGCTGAGCGCCGACGTCTGGAAAAAGATGGGCCCTCACTGGAGCGGCATCGACGTCCGGTTGCCGAGTTTTCTGCCACAGATCAGAAAAACGGATCTTTGTAGTTCGAGAGCGTTGCTCAGCGTTCGTGCTTTTATCACTTGAGCCACCCTCTTCACCCTTGGCGGCGCCGTCGGCAAGGACGCTACAGAGATACTCGATCTCAGCCCCAAGCATCTCATCAGGCAAGTTTGGAAATGCTTCGAATACAATCTCGCCTGTGTCACTCGCAGCAAAGTTCGCCATCTCGTGAGTGCCTTTGATCGTTAGAATGCCGCCGCAGGTGGAGTTGTCCTGCGTCTTCAAACCGCCGATCGTTTACTTCGCAAAAACTCTGGTGTTGAACCTTGCCCCGACTTGGCCTGGCGCGTTGAGGAAGTTGCGGCGGTCAACGGATTTTGTTGATAAAGGGCACCGATCACCCCGTGCGGGTGATGTCCCCCCGTTTTCGACAGTGTGCGGAATTTGCGGAAATACCGGCGATTTGGGGCGACCGGCGGGGCGGCAAAACGTTGTCCCGTCAGAGGTCTCTTGCCAACATGTGAAACCCATATCGGCGGCCTAGCAGCCGTTGGCGCAGCTCGCAACGAAAGTATTGGAAGAGCCCAACCTGTGGATTCGGATTTCTCGCTGCGAGCGCACGCAGCGGAGGTTTTTCTGCAATGGCGTTAGATTTCATGCTGCCTTGCAAATAAAACTACCGCCGTTCATGCATCGCGCAGCAAATTTGAAATCATGAATTCACAAGATGCGGACATTCCCGACCTTCGTTGCTCTCAGACCAACTGCAGCTCTCGAGGGGCACAGCAAATATGATTGATTGTGAGCGCCAACACCCCTTCAGCCGAAAAGCGAGAGCGGCCTCCGCTCAGAAAGACCGGTTACGCCCGATATCAGGACAGCGACTTGACGAGGAGAACCCAGTTTTTTGTTTCGGTCGCCCAGCCGTCTTTGACGCATGGGGCTTTGTCCAACTCAGAGTATCCCTTTCGCTCGTATAAACGTCTGGCTCCCACGTTTTCATCGGCGACAATAACACTCATTGTGTTGTATCCTGCGTCGCGGGCTATCTCGTCGGCGACTTCAAGTAATTTTGAACCAAGTCCCTGACCACGGGTCTCTGGGTAGCAAGCCAGAACATTGACATACCAGCTGTCCAACGCTTTGTTTTCCAGCTCCTGCAAGGGACGGAACAAGGCTGGGAAGTCATCTCCAATTACTTCTGGTTCAGATCCGATCCCATAGCCTGTAAGACCGGCAACCGCCCCGTTGCCAAAGTCAACTACGACCACTTGCCCCTCTCGTGCCTTTTCAGCCTGTCGCGCGCGACCGACCGCCCAGGCATCCTCGCCATCTTGTGCCAACCCGGTCCAGACATGGAGCGGCAGGCCTTCGCCTGCAAAGTTCACCAAGTCCGCAAGTGCATGGGCATCAGCTTCAACGGCTAATCGCAAAGGCTTTTCAAGTGGTATCACTTCTCTCACTCCAATGAGTTTAAAGTGTCATAGACATCTCATGCCAAGTCATTCCTCCATGGTCGGAAGTCGATGGCTGAAAATAACTGTATCCAAACCCCTCGTAGAGTGGGATGTAATGCTCTTTGCACATGAGGTGGATTGTCGACTTACCCATCCTTTTCATGCGCTCCACGAATTCGACCATCAATGACCGTGACAGACCCTTGCCCTGATGCGCGGGATCAACAACAACGGACATTATTACGACGTTTGGTGCGTCGGGGTCATGTCCGACAAGCTCCTTAAATTCCTCATCAGACATTTCGACTTCATGGGCACATCCGCAATTTATAAAGCCAACAATCTCGCCTTTTTCCTCAAGAACGAGGAAACCATCGGGATAGACCTCGATCCTCCTGAAAATCTTTTCGAAGGTTGCTGCTTCGTCGCCTTCATAGGCAGCAGTTTCGATCTCAAAGCACCGAGCTGCGTCGGAAGGTTTGGCGTTTCGGAATTCGTTCATGCGCCTACACTATTCGTGATGCATTGAGTTGCAAAGCTGCCGTTCGTATCCTCGCAGCATTCCGGAGGTATGGACTCTCTGCCGCCGAATGCCATAGCAGCGAGGACAAGAGTTTCGGTGGAACGAGGCCAGCCCTCGACGCGGCTGGCCAAATCTTTGATCTTGAGGCGTTTCTCCAAGCGCGCGGCAGTTGGAACCTCAAGAGCTGATGTTCGCAAGGGTGGCGGCGAAATCTGGCTCCGAGCCCACTTTGACCGATGCTGCGTTTCGTGCGAATGGCGGCTTTCGTGACCTCGGCGATGACGCCACAAAATCCGTTGACCGACAGAAAGTAGTTATGTGACGATAGCTCTCAAGGAGAATGCTATGCCGACATTCGACAGCGATAGGGCCGCAAAGTTGCACCGTGAGTTGCATTCTCACCTGCCATCTGATCCCGCTTTGCGCGTCAAGACACTCGAAAGCCTTGCTGTCGAGCGCGGTCTCGTCGCACCGGAAAGTATCGACGCATGGGTCGAGGCCTACTCCGAGCACATAGGCCCAAAGCGCGGCGCGCGAGTTGTGGCGCGGTCATGGCTTGATCCAGCATTTCGGGAAAGGCTGCTGGATAACGCGGCCGAGGCGATCAAGGACTTCGGCTTTCAGGGCGCTGCCACGGGTCACCTGAAAGCGATTGAGAATACAGACGATCAACATCACGTTATCGTTTGCACGCTTTGTTCCTGTTATCCGTTCGCGATATTGGGCATGTCCCCGGCTTGGTATAAGTCCAGTGAGTACCGTGCCCGGACTGTGCGGGAACCACGCGCTGTCCTAAAGGAATTCGGTGCGGTCATCCCTGAAAATGTGGCGGTCCGTGTTTGGGACAGTACGGCAGAGTTGCGGTACATCGTCATTCCGCAACGTCCAAGTGGAACAGAAGGATGGGACGAAGAACAGCTAGCATCAATCGTGACCCGGAACTCCATGATTGGAACCGAACGCGATCTGAACACTGAAGCACTGTAATGGATGGAATACACGATCTTGGTGGGGTGCAGGGTTTTGGGCCGATACCCTTGGATAAAGTGGATTCTGACTTCCGCGATCTGAAGGATTGGGAAAAGCGGATGTGGGGCCTTTCAAGCAGTCCGATTGCGCCGGGCATCACGATCGACTGGTTTCGCCACGGAATCGAACGCATGGTGCCGGAGGATTACCTGTCTTTTGCCTACTTCAATAAATGGTGCGCCAATTACTTCATGTTCATGCTCGACGATGGTGCGATCACGATCGAGGACATCAAACGCGGGCATATGAAAGTCGCGACGGCACCCCCAAAGGCCAAATCTGTCGCGGATGTGCTGGCGGAGGAAGCGGAAAGCGACTTCAGCTTTGAACGACAGACAACGCAGGTGCCGAAATTTACGGTTGGCCAAACCGTCCTTACGCGGCAGCGCATCAATGAAAATCACACCCGACTTCCGCGATATGCACGCGGCGCGCAGGGACGCGTGATCAGTCACCACGGGGCACATGCGCTTCCTGCAAAGGGTGCGCAAGGAATTGAAGCCTGCGAACACCTTTACTCCGTTGTGTTTCGCGCAACCGATTTTTGGGGCGATGAGGCCAATCCTCGTGATGAAGTCACACTTGATTTATGGGAAAGTTATCTTGTTCCAACCTGATGATCCATTTTCCCCACCAGAGCCGGTCTTTGACGAAGCATGGCAGGCACAGGCATTGGCGCTGGCAAATTCCATGGTGCAGTCGGGACATTTGACAAACACGGATTGGGCGGAGGCATTAGGTGCCGCATTGAAAGTCGCAGAGCGCGATAACGCACCAGACACTCTGGACACATATTATGGCGCGGTACTGAACGCACTGGAAACTCTTTTAGAGAATTACGCAGGTATTTCCGCTGAGTCTCGCCAGCAACGCCGCGCCGACTGGGAAGCGGCATATCGCAACACACCACATGGAAGTCCAGTTGAGCTATGAGAAGTGGAGGCATTTTGACCCAAATCACGTGACCTGAACGTTTTGTCTTCCTGACATCGGTCACGAAGACAGTTTTTCAGTAAGATTCGCGAAAGCAGACATTGGCGCGACATAGAGCGACGGCCGCTTCGGCCCGCTCCTCGATAGTCAGCGCTGGCCGCAGCGAAAGGGTGGTTTGATTTTCTGGCACCATGCTGGCCTTGAATGGCCGGTCTGGCGATACCTGCTGCGACGTAGCGATCAGGTCGCCGCACCTGCGAGCAATTGCTGCATCAGCAAAGGCGGCGTGAGCAAAAGGCGGCTGTGTTGCGCGTCTTCCCTGTTCGCGGACGATTGTGTGGATGGTAGTGATTGCCGACAGCACGCATTCGTGCATCGAGCGGCGAAGGTGTCGGAAGAGCCCAGAGTGGCCACTTCAAAAAGACACGAACTGCTCGAGGGCCGCTGCTAGCTATGCAGCCGTGCGTGCAACTCAATCGGCGCGATCAAACCACTCTCAATGTTTTGCACCATGTGACGCACTTTCAGCGCGGTGTCATCGCCCATGATGAGATGTAGCCCGAGTGGCGGGGGACCGTCGGCCAGGCTTTGTGCGGCAGCAAGATCAGCGAAGAACTGTTTAGCAAACGCTGTACGGTCAATGCGTTCCCCAACCTCAAACCCCACCGATTTTAAGGCCGCCTCATAGGTTTCGGGCGGGTCCAACGCGCTTAGTTCACGAGATGATGCCCACGGCGCCGGGTAATCCATTTGTCCGCTTCCGACCTGCATCACATCGTAGATCGCAAAGATGCCGCCAGGCTTGAGAACCCGCGCTGCTTCTCGCGCGATCCCAGTTTTATCGGCGATATTCATGCCGACGTGGATCATGTAGGCCGCGTCCATTGATGCGTCCTCAAAAGGCAATTCGAGCACGCTGCCTACAACCAATTCAATCTTGTCATTCAATCCCGTCCACTCGGTCAAAGCGCGCCCGGTTTCTACAAATTCGGGCGTCAGGTCGATGCCGGTGACCTGAGCTCCTGTCGTTGCAGCGACAAAGCGGGCTGGGCCTCCCAGACCACAGCCGAGGTCCAGAACGCGACTACACTTGGAAAGCTGTAACGACTTAACAAACTGTTCGGTTGCACGACGGCCACCAATATGAAATTCGTCCACCGGAGCGAGTGCGTCGTGCGCAATCGGTGGTGTCAGACCCAGCGCCGCGCAGCCGTCAGAGATGCGTTTAAGCAGATGTCCTGAATGATAGTGTTGGGCGACCTCTTGCAGGTTCGTCATGACATAGCCTCCCCAATAGTGATGATGGCAGGATATATCAGCAGGGATAATATGTCAGCTTACCGCCCAGACTTGAGCGCGCTTGAGCGCGTGGCTTAGGTTGCTTCAAGCGGGCGCGTCTTCAGGGGCCAGGATCGTCATGCCGGCCTTTTCCGCCACCGCCATGATCGCCGGAATGTCGGGTGGCCCATCGGGTGCAGGAATATCCGTTGTGCCGTCCGGCATTGCTTCGCCCGCTTCGGTGAAGAATGTATCATGCATAGCTCCCGGAGCGTTGATGCATAGCAAGCGACCTGGAGTTTGCCCAATACAAGTAAACGCGTGCACCGCGCCATCGGGGACTTTCACGAAATCGCCGCTGCTTACCTTTTTTGTCTCGCCGTTTAGGAAGAACTCAAACTCGCCTTCGAGCACATAGAAACTCTCATCTTCGCCAGCGTGATGATTGGGGGGCGCGCCGGCACCCGGGGCGGTCTTGATTTCAACGATTGTACAGCGATCTCCGGTTTCGGCTGGAAATGCGTGGAATTTCAGCAGGTTCCCAAGAAGGTGATATGTGCGAGGGCGAGATTGCGCCATTTCAACGACTCCCTTTACTTCGATGAATGTAGCTTTATGATACACATATCTATTCATGAGACAAGTGTACCATTAAGGAACATCGATGTGGCCCCTCGAACCAATCAAAAGAACAGGACTAGAGAGGCGTTGCTGGCGGCGGCACGTGAGCTTATGGCAGAGGGGGAAAATGTGACGCTTGCCAAAGTCGCAGAGCGCGCGAAAACCGGTCGGGCAACGGTATACCGGTACTTCTCCGATCCCGGCGTGTTGGCCCTCGACGCGACCCTCGACATAGAGGTGATGCCGACCGCAGAATTGCTGGAAGGACTTGAGGATGTACGCAACCGTGTGCACGCGGTTGCGCGCTACTATCTGGATTTCTCCCGCAAACATGAGGCTTTCTTTCGCCAGTTTCTGGCTGAATCGCTTAAGGCATCACTGCAAGACGGCACTGTCAAAATGCGTGGAGCGAGAAGGGTCGCGGCATTTGGAGAGGCCCTTGAACCCGTTTGCAGCTCGATGAAACTGAGCGATTACGAAGATCTGACACTACGTTTGGCCATGACAACAGGCATAGAGCAGTTTGTGATATTGGAAGATATACTGCGCGTAGATCAGCAAAAGGGCTGCCGGCTACAAGAAGGTCTCGTGGACGCTCTGCTTAACCAGTACCTGCCGAAAGTGTGAAACGCACCAGCAACGCAATTTCGGTTAGATGGGCGCTTTTCAGCTGTGCAGATGCTCAGCTGAACGTGTTGCAATGCAGCGAACGACAGCGATGTCCGCATTATTCCAGTTCGCTCACGCCCCCGCGACCGCCCGGATTGGCTATTCTGGTTTCAACCACCCCGCGTCTGTCTCCCTGCTCTTGCGTCACGCCCGATACAAAAAAGGTCAGTATCCCGGAGCAAAACAGGTCACCGCGGGGCGTCGAATTTTTTTGAATGCCGTATCAAAGGTCAAGATCAACGCCCGCTCCTTGGTAGGAAGACAATAGCGCACCAAACTCCTCTGCCGCCTGAATGCCCTCCGAATGATCATAGTGACGGGCCACGGTTGACTGGGACTTGTGACCGAGCAGCGCGGCGGCGGCGCGGCCTGTTGCTGTCATGGTTTCGCTGGCCTGCGTCGCTACGTTGTCGCGCAACCGATGGATGGATATGCGGGTTCCGAATGCCTTTTCGGTCATGTTGCCGGTCAATCGGCCGATCTGTTTTTCACTGATCCCGGTGTTCCGGGATTTGATGGATGGAAACACCGCGCATCCGTCATCGAATATTGGGCGAAACAACTGACGATACTCCTGCAGAGCTTGCGCCAAACGCCGATTATGCAGGCTGCGTTCATACGGGGCACCCTGTTTTCGCTCTTCCGGCAGTTTCAGCATCGACGCCGGAATGCGGATGCCGACGGTGTCGTCATCGCGAAGGGAGAGACTGCTGCCGAAGGACAGGCAGGACAAAGCCCGGGCCCGCTGCGGCAAGGCCGTTCCGATGGCCAGGATCAATCCATTCCGGTACTGCCTTGCGGCATCCAATCCCCGCATCGGGGCTGACCGCGCGTTGTCGATATGTCGGAAACCAAGATCCCAGATTGCCGTGGCGCCAACGAGTTGCGCGCCAGTTTTGGTCACCGCACCTTCCTGATCTGCCCTGTTGCGCCAGTCGGCAACAACGAAGTTACAGGCGGTGGAAGCAAATCCGGGCTGAACCAGGCCAATCCCGCTCAGAATGCGCGACTGGTAATCAGCAACCGTCCGTGCCCCCACAGTTTGCCCATCTTCCCGATCAGCAAACAGGTGGCGTCCAAATGCGTCCAGAGAAGAGCCCGTCGGCACCATTGAACACCCATGCACCGAACAATAAGCGGCCCATCTCTTCAAAGCCCGGATGACGTTCAGAGTGTGGGCCGCGCTCCAAAGCGTCTGACCCAACACGCGCTTTCCCTGTTTGGACAGCGATATCTGCCCGGCGATCGGGGAATGCCAATGTTTGGGAAGCTCTTGAAGCAACGCTTCGGCCTCACCCCATGCGGTCCTCCGGGGTGGTTTCTGCGACACTCTATGTTGGCGCAGGACCTGCGCAAAATGCGCGGTCCGCCCCCGCCCCCATTTGGCATTGGCCATCTGCTGAACATAGGCAAACTCGGACAGGGCCGTGGCGCCTGTTTCAGCTTGCCGTTGCGACAGATGTTCCGAAAGTTCAGCCCGTCCGGGGACTGGGTCGCTGGGAGATGCCCTGCGGATGTCAGCGAGCAATCGCAGATGAGCGTTGAGGGTCATGCAAACCTCCTTTTGATGTTGCGTTTTGATGAGTTCCCCGCGGATTTCTCGTTCAGTTTTTCCTGCCATTCATCCAGCAGCAGGTCTTCATCCAGCTCGGCATAGTAATCGAGCGTAGTTTGCAGGGTCTTGTGCCCCAGCAGGCGCTGAACTTTCGGCAGATGATCCGGGCAATCTTTCAGCCAGATCCATCCAATCAGATGGCGATAGAGATGGGGGTGGATCTGAACACCGACATGCTTTGCGAGGAGCCGGGTCACGCGCTTGAGCAAAACACCGTAATGTGCGCCGTTTGCCTCTTTCCCCTGGCTTGGAAACAGATACGGATTCTGTTTGTCGCCTGATTTCAGAATGCGGGGACGAAGGTCCTCCAGATACGTCCGAAGCAATCGGCTCGTGCTTTCGCTGAGCAGGATCGGGAGATCCGCATCCCCTTTCCCGCGCATTTTAACCTCGGCGGCAGGCACTGTCAGGCGGGCCACATCGCCATGCCAGGACATCCAGTCCAGCCTTGCGCGCAGGACATTGTCGCTGCGCGGCGCCCGGCTCATCAGGATGTCATGCGCCAGCGCGACCATCACGTCGCGGATCAACTCCGCATCCATGATTTCGATCTTTGCCGGTAAGGTACCCGACCTTGCCTTGTGCGCCTTCCGGCGGCGATCAACTTCATCGTTTACCGCGGCGATGATCGATCCCGACAGCCGGATCGTCCCGGTGACCCGGGTCTCGGTAAACTGCTGGAGTTTCGCCTTGTTGCGCGGTGCGATCCCGGAAATGCCAGTATCATGCAGTTTGATGAGATCTGTGATGTGTTTCAGGTCTTCTGGAGACCGGCAGATATATCCGGCCGCGATCTTGTGCATGGATTTTAGAACACTGGCGACATAACCGCTGGGATAATCGCCCTTGTTGCTCTCCGCGAGCGCCTCAGCACCTACTTCGAGAAACTCCGGATCGGTCAGTTCTTCGAGTGTTTCAGGAACCACATCCGTCGCCGCGATGATGGCCTTGGCCATGGATTTGACATAGCCACGGCGCCGATCCAGCGTCGACGCGCTCCAGCAGTCCCTTCCAATCAGAAACCCGGCATCCGCAGCCACGACAGGCGCTGTATCCCGGACTGTTGTTCCCGATCTCTTCAGGCGATCTGTCTTTGCATTGCGCAGCCGGGCTTTCTTGTCGGAAACCGGCGCTTCCAGCGCATCAAGGGATGCAATGAAGTCTGACCGGGACAACCCATCGCGTGACACTATCCCTGTCACCCAGGGTGCGACGCGGGTTTCAAATTCCGCCAGCAATGGCGCGATCAGCGCTGCACTGACACCAAACTTGTCGCGACCATCCTCAAACGGATGGTCCGCCGCGACGAAACCGAAGCCCGAAAGATCTGCATGGCCTGACAGCTTGTCCAGCAAGGTTGCGATCTCGCACACATGCTTTTTGCAACTCACCTCTCCTTTGGACGACACGTCAACCCGGTAACGGTAATAGTCTGCCAGGGTGTCAGTGGAAATCGAGCTTGGGTCGATATTCGCGTCATGCAGGAAGACCAGGAACGGTCCCGACGCGACTTTGGACGACGCGGGCAAGTCGCTGGCCTGGATGGCTTTATACACATCCCCATAGATCCCCCCGATATCATCGATCCGCCGTTGTCGCTGGCGCGATTGACCACCCGCCACGGCTTTCACCAACGCGGATCGATAGGTTGCGAAACTGCCTTTTGTCAGTTTGACGCTTGCAGGACCGTTGCGATCGAAAAAGTCGATGACATCCTGCTTGCAGGCCACTTTCAATTCTGGTGTCCAGCTCGCGTTGCGGCAGAGCCATTTCAGCTTTGAGACGCGGCTGGTGTCGCCTTTGGTCTGACCATCGGCGATAAGGTCGGCATAGGTTCGCGGCGGTTCTTTCCCAAGGCTCAGAAAATCACGACCGGTTGCCTCGGACAGCGCCACAAGCGTGGTGTGGCGCGGCGTGAGTCCGGGGATGTTCAGGATGTCAGAGACAGCTTTCGCGTTCAGCCCTGCGCGCAGCGAAAGCGCGCGTTGGGACTCTCCGCTGGTTTTGAGATATGCTTTTAGTTCCTGTGCAAGGGTCATGATCCTGGCTCCGTCATTTGGTTGGTGACCGGTCATTCGAGTTCGAGATCCGGCCTTCCCTGGTCAGGCCGGACGCGAAGCTCGAAAATCGCGAGCCATTCGTCTTTGATGGTCCAGGATTTCCCCAGTTTTGCCGCTTGCAACTTGATCACCCCGTGTGGCGTCGGGCAGCCATGATTGATCCAGTCCCGGATCGTGTGGGGATCGCGCCGGAAGATTTCGGCGATTTCATTCACCGAGTAGTATTTTGGAGCCTGCATCCTTTACCTCCTGTTTATGAGGAGGAATTGGGTCCAAACGGCGCCTCACGGAAATTTCGAAGGAAAGTTTTTGCCGTTGATCACCCGGATTTCGATGCCATCGACCCGGGGTCGAACCACCGCCAGTTCAACACCTTTTGGGTCACGCCGGTAATAGATGTCTTATTTCCGGTCCGCCCCAAATCTTCCAAACCAGATCTCAATTTCCCGGATTTCCGGTGCAGACCCAGGTCATCGCCAGCGACGACAACACGGAGAGCGGCGATGACCATCACAGATACCAAAGGGGACAGTCCGAGAGACGCAACAGGGCGTTTCACCGGGCAAGGCGCGTTCGACAGTGAAACACCGGCGCCAGTGACGAATTTCACCTCTTTGGCAGACGCAGATCGAGATCTGCGTGTTGCCCTGGAAGCGGCAGACGAGGTCTTGGCGTCATCGGGTCAGGACAACGCAAAAGTCCCGACAGTCGTCTGCCGTGCCAGTCCCGGCGCAGGCAAAAGCCGGCTTGCAAGACTGCTTCTGGCTGAAAAGGAAAAACGCAGCACGGACCAGCATGTGTCCTTTCACCTGCCAACCCTCGCGTTGGCCGAAGAGGCCGCGTCCGACGCCCGCGCGTTAGGTTTGGATGCCAAAGCGATCCGGGGGCGTTCGGCACCGCACCCGGATGGGCGCGGAAACATGTGCGCGCGAGCTGAGCTGGTGGAGCGGGCGGGCCGCCTTGGTCTCTCGGCACAGCAGAGTTTCTGCCGACGCGAAGAGACTGATGGGACCGCAAAGCTCTGCCCGCATTTTAAGGAATGTGCCTATCTCAAGCAGTTTCGCGTTGGAGCCAGATACCGTTTTCTCGCAACCGCTTATCTGTCCCTGCCCGATCCGGCTGAAAAGTGCGATCTGCGGATCGTCGATGAAACCTTCTGGCCGCAATTCCTGATGATCCAGGATGTATCAGCGGCCGCGTTCACAAATCCACGCATGCATTTCCCCGCCGCAATGGCCGCGCAGCACGCCAGCTTGCTGGAGGCCGCGAAACAGGTTGTTGCGGCTTTGATGGACAATGCGTCGCCGTTGACTTTGCCCTTCTCCAGCGAGGACTATCTGCGCTTGAGTGACTTGGAATGGATGGGGCAAGCCCCCTGCCCCGACCTGTCTCCCGACCAGAATGAGGTGCAGCAGGCCAGGTTGCTTGGAAAAGCGGAACAGAACCACCGGTATGTTTCCGGGTACGCTGCACTCTGGCGGGTGCTGGCCGATGCAAAGGCCGCGGGCCTACGTACGACTGAGCGTTTGAGGCTGATTGTCGAGGGCGATGCTTTCTTCATCCGCGTGCTGCGTCGAAAACCGCTCAGGCATAAGGAACCCATGCTGGTTCTCGATGCTGATGCTGACACCACCATCCTGTCCGCGCTTGCATGTGATATCCGCAAGCTTCATGACGTCACGCTGCGCCCAAATGCCCTTGTGACGCAGCTGCATGATCGCAGAATGACAAAGGGCAGCCTGCTGAAGAATTCCGGCTTGCGTGAGAGCTGGCGGCGGATCATCGCACGGGAGGTTCTGATGGATCGCCTGGACAAAAACGCTGGCGTCCTTGTTGGCGCTACACGAAAGGTCGTGCGGGCCTTCTTCGAGGATGCAGGTCATGGATTCGAGGGCATGTCCGAGGCTGAAGTTTCGAAGTTCATGCTGAGTACCAAGCTGCACGGCGCGCAGTGGCTCTGGTTCGGTGGCCGGGCCCTGGGGTCCAATCGTTACCAGAATTGCTCAACCGTCATCGTGATCGGGCGGGAAGAACTCCCGGTTTCTGCGCTCGAAGATCAGGCGCGCGCACTCTGGGGAGATACGCCCGGAAACCCGTTAGACCTGCTGACCCCGGACACAATGGGCCAGACGCGCATGCCCGAAGAACTGACCCCCTACGAAATGACGGACGGAACCTCAAAAGCCGTTCTGGTGCCGTGCCACCCGGATCCCCGCGTGCGTCGCCTGCAGCTGCAAAGCCGTGAGCTGTCGTCGCGCCAATTGATCGAAAGGCTGCGTCTGGCGCGGGCGAAACATACGAAAAAGGTAATCATCGGCTGCAACATCCCGATCCCGGGTATCCCGGTGGACAGACTGGTGCCCTGGCAGGCGCTGACCCCAAACCGTCTCGACGCAGCAATTACAGATGGCTTGCTTGAGAACGGCGCGATCCGGATGTCACCCCAAGGTTTGACCGATGGTGCGCCGAGGGTGTTTTCGAGTGTGGAAGCCGCGCGTACATTCCTGAAACGCGGCAATCAGACGCCCAAATTGCGTAGTTTCTTGACAGCAACCAATCAGGCCTGCCCGAGCCTTGTTTTTGCCAAGATAAAGCGCGCGGCCCGGTACGCGCGAACGGAAGTTGTGGTTTTTCTGGCCCAAGGTAATCCAACAAAGGAGACAGCTGAACGCATCTGGGGCGAACTCAAACACTTCCGGTGCATGTCGAAAAACGGCCTTTGACGCATGCGCAGCAAAAGGGTCGCTGGTCCGCGCTTCGAAACTGCGGGACGCTATGTTCAGATGTCGGCAGAGCGGACCATTGCTTCTGTTGAATTAGTGCTATGTGAAGGATCGCTTTCAGAAGCGGGGGCACGTCAAGGAAAGCTAGCGCACATTTTGGTGCAGGCTTTCGTGCGGTCAATAACCGGTCGTATTTTGGTCAACATATTGGGGCACTTTAAGTGTATAGATTTAGTAGGCAAAACGGATTGCCCGCGAGGCGCTTCGGGCGAATTTCAAAACGGATGATGGAAAACGTGACGATGGTCAATCGCGACACAATAAATGCACCCGGTCTATGGATGTTGTAGAGAGAAAAGTATGTTTTCCAAATACAAAACTAATGCGACCCCAGAAGTCTTTGGCCCACCCACTGATCCCAAGGAAACGGCGAAGCTAAAGAGACTTTCGGACCGATTGGGCTATCATATGCAGCGGGTTTTCGTGACCGCCCGCCAACCGGAAGGTTGGATCGCAGCCTATGCGACGATGTCGTCCACTGACTGGCCCAAAGTCTTTCCCAAACCGCTCGCCTTCGATGACATGGTGCACTCTATTGAGTTGATGATTGAAGCTTTTGAACCCGAAGCGCCCAACAAGGACGAAGACGAACAGGTTCGAAGCCTTGCGGATCAGCTCGTAGATGAGGATTATGAAATAGACTACATCTTTGTTGCACATCGCAAAAAAGGCTACGAGATAAAATTGGTTAAATATGATTGTTCACATGTCGCTGAGTGGTCAGAGCTGTCCTTTGAAAATGCAATAAAATGTCTCTCAGCGCTCCGGCCAGAGATCAGCTTGCCGGATTTTGACGATACCTATATCGGAACCGGTCGAGATTACGGCCGTTTCTGAGCAAAATCGCTTTTGGTCACCCAAAGCACCCATGAAAAAGCCGACGATTGCGCGCATTCACGCATAATGCCGCATGTGGTGCTTTGGGTTGGCAGCTGTCATTCAGTGAAGTCTACCAAACATCTACACTGCGGAGATAGTGTTGAAAAAGTCGGTGTTTTGGCGGGCTTGATGTTGATCATGAAGCAGGCCAGCCGCGTTTCCCTTCACGCAGGCGCTGGTGTTGGCACCAATTTGGCCAGTTTGCGGAGGTTTTGGGCGGTTGCTGCTAGTTGGAACTGTTCTGTTGCACCTTTGGGTCCGCGAAGCCGCATCATCCGCAGGCCGATGTATCTTTTGAGGTGCGCAAATAGCATCTCGACCTTTCGTCGCTGGATAAACGAGGTCATGTAGGCGTCTGTCTTGCGGATATCGCGGGCGACATCGCGCGCGGCTTCATGAACCGAGCGGAGCAAATTTCGCGCGGGTTGGGTTGGGCAGCACATCGGCTTCAAGGGGCATGCGTCGCAATCCAGTTTGGATGCGCGGTATTTGATGAACCCGTCTTTTCCGCCGTTCGCAACACGCGGCTTTGAGAACTTCCTTCGGTACGTCTGAAGCGATTGGCCTCCTGGGCAAGAGTAGCTATCGGTCGCTGGATCATATGCAAAATCCTCACGTGAGAATGTTCCGTCGGTTCGTTTGGATTTGTCCCAGACCGGAATGTGGGGTTCAATTTGACGATCCTCCACCAGCCAGCCCAACATCTCGGCTGATCCATAGCCTGTATCACCCACAAGCTTATCGGGTTTGATCCCAAACCGATCCTGCACCCGGTCAATCATGTCCCTTGCGGCCCGCGCTTCAGCGGGCCTGATCGGGGCCGTCGGTTCGACATCCACGATGATCGCATTGTCCAAATCCACCAAGTAGTTGGTAGAATAGGCAAAGTATGCGGCACCTCCATCCGCTCCTGTCCAACGAGCAGCGGGATCGACCGGCGAGATGTATTTGGGGGACCAAGGTGTTGTGATACCGCCCCTTGGCGCATTAAGAGTGCTTCTTGGATTTCAAGTACTGATTTTTCACCCTGGGTTAAGAGACAAAGTATCTCAAACCTTCCCTCGAGGGACATCGCCTTTAAAATGCGACAGGCATCAGCAGTATTGCTTTCGGTCTCAGCACCCATAGTTCGCATCCTTACTGCGAGCGGCAAACCTTTGCTCGACTAAAACAGGAATTTGCAGCAGATTCCTTCAGATGTCTATGTTGGCCGCTATTCACCTCATCAGGGATTTCGCGACAGATGGCGCTCTTATCTAAGACAGGATGTGTCGCAAACTAAGAGGTCCAATGGACGAACATGCGTGATTTGACGTTTGTTCCCCTGTCTTTGCCCCCTAAAATTGGGCCACTACTTTGGCCGAGACGGGGGAACAAGAGATGGCGCGGCGAGCATCCACTGTCCGCACCGTTCCCCGGAAGACGCCATTGAGGAGCCGAACGGGCTCTCTCCTGACCTCCGAGGCGGCGTGGAATTCACGAAAATTCTGACCCTCGAAGCTGCAAGGGCGGCCCAAACCTGCCGTTACTTAAGCAGCGCTCCTCTGATCTGCAGCTTCACCAAAGCGGCCTTTCGGCAAGCCCTGTCTTATGCCCCTTCTTCATAGCGCTTTCGTTCTGCATCCATTGCATTAC
Organism: Ruegeria sp. 6PALISEP08; assembly: GCF_001238295.1. Classification (GTDB taxonomy): domain Bacteria; phylum Pseudomonadota; class Alphaproteobacteria; order Rhodobacterales; family Rhodobacteraceae; genus Ruegeria. The sequence goes on along the minus strand of NZ_LGXZ01000016.1, from coordinate 16,463 downwards.
GCCACTCCGCGCGAAGCAGGTCCATTCGCCGAGGAATACTGTCTTCGAGGACCTCCGCCTCAATGATCCGTTCTGTCCGAAAGTAACGAAAGCCTTCTCGCATCTCGCACCATGCGGCGATGATGCGGCTGGTGTCCCGATAACCCAGCAGTATCGGCCAGATCACACGAAGGGTCTTTTGGCCCGAGTTGTCCGAATACTTCAAGGCTATCTTCTTGCGGCACCGAATGGCCAGACGAATGACCGCGGCGCCGAGTACTTCATCCGGTTGAGCGACGGGCGCGACGCTGACAGCTGGCTGCAGAAATGACGTCCGGTACTTGTCAGGTGCGACAGCTTTCAGCTTGGTGATCAGCTTCTCAGCCGCCAGCGCAAGCTCGGGTTCGCCTCGGGTCTGGACCCACAGCACACCAAGCGTAACGGCCTCGATCTCGTCCGGGGTCAGCATCAGTGGTGGCATATGAAAGCCGGGCTCCAATACATAGCCGACCCCGGCCTCGCCATTGATTGGCACGCCCTGAGCGATCAACGCAGCAATATCGCGATACACCGTGCGTTTCGTCACGCCCAGTTCTTCACCAATGGACTGGGCTGAGATCGGGCCTTTGACACGTCTCAGGATCTCTATGACTTCAAATAGCCTGTCGCCGCGTCTCATGTGACCTCCTTTCTACGAAACAGAACATACTGACACCATGCTGACAACACGCTGTCAGCATAGGCGCGGTACAAGCAGGAAGGGCATCAACAAAGGAGATCAGAATATGAGACGTTTCATTGCTCTAACTCTCACCGCGGTTCTGCCAACAGCACTCGTTGCGGAGTCGTCTCAGCAGCGGGGAACTGCGCCGATCATGGCCATGGGCGCCTACGTAACGACCGACGACATGGAGGAATCGGAGGCCTTCTACCGCGCCCTATTCGATAGTGACCCGACAATCGGTTTACCTGAATTCGTGGCGTTTAACGTGGCAGGTGGCTGGTTCGCAATCGTTTCACGGGACAAGTACGCCCCAGGGTCCGAGGCAGGCTCGGGCGCAGTTCCCTACCTGCAATCCACCGATCTGGAGGTCTTGCACGCCCGCGCCACCTCTGCCGGTGTGACCGCGCCGGAAATCATCGAAGAGCCGGGTATCCACCTGCTCAAGATCACCGACCCCAACGGTCAGCTAATCGAGTTCTTCAGACTGACCGGTCAGTGACGCTCACAATACTCAGCACAAACTAAAAGGAAATCGCACCATGCAAATGAACTACTTCGTCGTCGGCACCAACGACATGGCTGCCGCAACACACTTTTACGACCAGCTTTTTGGTCAAACGGGTGTGGATCGCGTCTCGCCCACCGACAGAATGACATACTGGCTTGGACCTGGCTTTGCCTTTGCAGTCGCCATCCCGTTCGACGAAAACCCTGCCACCAATGGAAACGGAACCATGGTCGGCTTCAGCGTCGGGTCGGCTGAGGAGGTCGAAAGGCTGCACGCATTGGCCATCGAACTTGGTGGCACGAGCGAAGGCGAACCGAACCAACGTGGACCGCGCTTCTCGGCTTACGTCAGGGATCTGGACAGCAACAAGATTTGCCTCTCCGCTTGAGGCAGATCGCAAACGCATTTTCGAATTGAAGGGAGAAGGTTTTGAAACTCTTCCTTTTGGGGCGGGAATGAAGCGCATGGGCGCTGTGTTTGCGGGCGAGATGACATACGATGGATCACCGTTCCGGAAGTATCGCCTTAAAACAAATGCCCCTTGATCCGGCCCATTCCGGCCATTGGCCGAAGTTGCACTGCTCTGCAATGCGGTACAACAGAACCGAAATTCGCTGTAGTTGCATGAATTGATGACGGGCGAAGGTCGGGAGCGCGGGCGAAACGGGCCCGCATCCGGCTTGCCCGCCTTTGCTCACCTACAATTGGAACAGACCCAAGGCACTAACCACATCCCGCCTTGTCGCCTCGGTGCGCTCTCGCGCCCGTTCCGTACCTTCTTTGATCACATCAAGTATGTATCCCCGGTCCTCGGAGAGCTGTGCCCTACGCTTGCGAATTGGGGCGATGAGCTCCTGAAGGATAGCTTCCAGACGTGCCTTGATCTTGCTATCGCCAAGACCGCCTCTCTGATACTGTGCCTTGAGCTCGGCAAGCCCGTCCTGGTCCGGATCGAAGGCGTCGAGATAGGTAAAGACGACATTGCCCTCGATGCAGCCCGGGTCTTCGACACGCAGGTGGTTCGGATCGGTGAACATCGCCCTGACAGCATTTCGGATCTCCTCGGTCGACGCGGACAGAGCAATGGCGTTGCCACCGGATTTCGACATCTTGGCCTTGCCGTCGATACCGGGCAACCGGCCCTCCCTGGGGATGATCGCCCGCGCCTCGGGCAACACGGCGCAGCCTGCGGTTGCGTTGATGCGCCGCACGATCTCGTTCGTTTGCTCGATCAGTGGGGCCTGATCCTCGCCAACCGGCACGACTGTCGCCTTGAAGGCCGTGATGTCCGCCGCCTGTGCCGCCGGATAGCACAGAAATCCGGCGGGAATATCCCGTCCGAACCTGCGCACACGAATTTCGTCCTTGATCGTCGGGTTCCGTTCGAGCCGCGCGACCGTAACGAAGTTCAGGTAGAGCATCGACAGCTCCGCCAACGCCGGCAGATGCGATTGGAGGCAAATGGTGGTGCGACAGGGATCAATGCCCACGGCCAAATAATCCAGCGCGACCTCCATCACGCTGCGCCGTACCTTCTGCGGGTCATGGGCGTTGTCTGTCAGGGCTTGGGTATCCGCCAACAGCAGAAATTGTTCATGGCTGTCCTGATAGCGCAGCCGGTTTGCCAGCGAGCCTGCATAGTGCCCGATGTGAAGCGGCCCCGTGGTGCGGTCACCTGTCAGAATGGTTGGTCTGTTCATTTGCGTCTTCTCATGAAACGGGAGGCGGCGCATCGGGAAGCTCGGAAAACAAAAGACCGCCCATGCGGCGGCCTCGGAATACGTTTGGTCATCCGGCCACCCTGTCAGGAGGCCAGCCACCAAGTCATTGCGATGATCGAAGTGTTTTCCATGGAACACTGGTTATCGTCTGCAAGATTACTCGTCAATCAAATGGTGGAGAGGGTTCATAGCTGCCTCTCTCCTTGGCACGACATTGGACCGAAGGAATCTGACTTTCGACAGTGAAAACTGGAGAATTCAGCAGTGCCCTGCAGGATCGGTGTTGTGACGCAAAGGCCAAATCCGTCTGACGACCGACACCACTGACGGATCAAGGAAGGGGCGACACCGCCGCCCCTCTATGTTCACGTGCGCAGCGATACTGACAGACGGTCGGCCCGCAAATGAAGGTTCACTTCATAAAGCGCGGCATACAGTGCCGCGACTGCCTCCCGCGCGGTTTCGAATTGCTGGCCCAGATCCGAAAGATGCGTGACCTCGTAACCACCACCGGACATGCAATGCTCATCCGCTACGTATCCCGACTGTGTCTCAGCTGCGGCAGCGTCGTGCAGCATCCTCATCAGTAATCCGACATCTTCTATCACATTTAAAGCGATCAGTTCGCTGTCTTCGGATTCGAAGAAACGTTCCGCGACCGCGTGCAGCATCTCCGGACAATCGGAACCCGAAGTTATATCAAACACAGCATTCTTGGCGGTGTCTGTAGCGTTTAGCGCTGTATAAAGCGCCTTATGAAGGGGATCTTCGAAAACGCTCATTGACCGACCTCCACTGCGCTGGCGATGCACTGGAGCAGACCGGTTTCGGTCTTGGGGGAATAGAACATAGTGTTCTCCCTTTATTGCCTGGGGCGGGATGCCACAGGTCCAAGTGCAACCGCTCCTCGAATGCGGTTGGGGTTGTAGGTTTCGAATTGAAAAAGCCGTTGCCTTTGGCGTTGCGGCTCTCAACCAAAAGAGCTGCAACGCCACATGGGAACGCTCGGCAGGTCATGATCAGGCAATTATTGAAGCGGTCTATGATCGGCGGGATCGTCCCCCGCACATTGGGTTCACAGGCCCTGCAAGAGGCCAGCAGGTGCGACCCGCATCCTATCCGGAGCGGTGTAACATCATCGCTGAAATCGGGTTAAATTTTCGCGACAGGGGTTTCGTTCTCGCACGCGCACCGATTTTCTTGTACCCGGGCATTTCCGCCGTTTTTTAGTTCAGGTCTTCCGCCGATGATCTTCACAAGGGTATTCACGTGTATGTCGCTGTTGGGGCCGCTTTCCGGTGCGGCCCTGGCCGACGACATGAACGCCCTGACATGGACCGAGCAGAAATGCGTCCTTTATCAACGTGCCTGGGATTGGGCTTATGCCAGTGTCGATCCCAATGGCATTGGTGAAGAGTTCATCGCGGACAATACCGCATTTGTTTCATCAGGCTGCACCGGGAACATCGCCGTCTGCCCCCGAAGCGCCGCTGAACGTGAAATGGCCAACATGCTGACGGTGATGACAATGAGCGAAGGTATGGCAAGCACGTTTGTCCCGTTCGCATGCCCGGACAGGCTGGAGTAGGTTTCGGCGCAGCGGCGGTGAAGGGGTGGAGGCGACAACAGGACCTGCCGCCTCCCGCCCGGGCGGGGATGGGTGTTTGCCCAGACGTTGGAAAATGTCCGTAAGGCCCTCTGCCCGTCAGAAAAAGAAGGGACAAAACACAGACGAGGATAGCGGTGTAAAATGGCCACAAGCCGCGTGACCCTTGCCGGTTGCAAAGTGGAGGTGGTTTCGAGCAGATCCACCTCCACCAGCCGGGGTCACCGCGCGTAGCCCACTCACCTAACCACGCACGCGACGACGACCTCTCGCCACCCGGACAACCGACCCGGTCGCCCTACTCAGGCTGCACCAGCGTGCCATCAGACCAAATGAGTCGTCAACGGCAGGTGGCTGCAGAGCTTGGCGGCCATTCCAATCCTGACCCAAGGGTTTGCACCCCGCCCCTGTCCACGGAGGGATCACGATACCCTCAAGCGGCCGCTCCCTTGGAGCCGTCGCGCTCGCGGCTATCCCCACACATAGGCAACTTCAACAATGATACGCTTTCCAGGACCACGATTGCGGCCACGGCAATCGTGGGCGTCATCACCCCCGCCTGATGTCAGGCCCCCACCGCTTCGGAAACAGGGCAATCCGGCGTCTTTCAGGTTTTCCAGAGAAGAAATACGCCGCCTCGCGTTGAAAAAGTCCTGCTGCTCTACATCCCGCTTGAGGTCTTCAATAATGCTGGAAACCAACACCCCTGTGTCTTCTGACCTGAGAAAGCGCGCACTCAGATCTTCATTTATGCCACCCAGCTTTCGGAAGAGGCAGGACAATGTCTTGTTCCAGCCCTTGCCTGTCTCCACCCATTCTGCACGATAGTCCTGGTTCTGAATATCCGCCCGGTCGAAACGCTCGGAGCAGACGCCAAGAACTTCCAACCTCGGATATTCACTGTCTCCGAGCTCGACACGAACCCCGTATTCCGCCATGTCTACAAGCGCGTCGAAGTCTTCCGGCTCACATGCGAAGCCCGCGGCCAGTTCCGCTTCGTCCAGCAGGATCGATTTGTTTATATAGTGCTCGCTCATCAGGTTGCCCTTTTGTTGTTTTTGGGACGCCGCCCGGTTTCCGCACCCGCCCGATCCCCTTGATCGCCCAGTGCGAACATAAGGTTCGGTCGGTCTCGGGTTTTGCAAAGCCGGTTTGGCGGGTTTTTTTGAAAAAGATTTCATGCGTCAGGAATCCTACCCTCTGAACCCCGACCCACCTCTCCAGGATGCGGCGCGCAGTAGCGTGAGGCAAGTACTCAACACTGTTCCAATAACACAGATGTGACACATCGAAGATCGTGAAACGGGTGGAAGCCGACGCTGCCAATTTTCCCGGATCCGTCTACCCTGCCCTCTTCACCAGATTTCTCGGGTCAGCGATTTCACAATTCGCGAACTTGTTCCCACGTTGCTTCCACAGCAGCCTTGCCCGATCCGCTTTGCCTGGATTTGGAGGCTCGTTTTACGCATCAACACAAGAGACCCCTATGACCCCTTCCAAAGACACCGAACTGACCAACCTCATCCAGCAGGCGCAAAACGGCCACGCCATGCTTTGCTATTCGTGGGACGGCCTCCCGAGATCATCATCTGCTCGGACACAACAATTGCAATGGCGCACCATGCTGATGCAGCTCTTTGCCGAGTGGCCGGACACCAACACATCCATCCGGGCCGTCTCCTACGTGTTTACGGATGCACCATTTGAGCTGAGCCGCTTCGTGTTTGACGCCGTGGTTGTCTGGACTGGCGCGCGCTTTCTGCGGATCGAGGCAGACGACCTGCCAATTAGTTTTCGATCAATGCTGAAGGACTTCGAAAACTGTATGCAAGGCGCGTTGTCGTGCAGCACGGGCGACGCCGTTCAGAGAATGTCTCAGCTCTACCACCACCAGCTCTTGACGGGACAAGCCTACCTGACGTCAGAGACCCTGACCGTGATGAACATCAACGGCAAAACCATGACATCGGAACGTGAACTAACGCCCAACTTACCTTACGCGGTCACCGTGTTAATGACCGGGACGTTGGATGAGATTTCCGAATGCGACCCCGAGACGATTGCTCCGGGCGGCGCCTTTGATATTCCGAATTGGACGACATCCGAGCAGCAATACAGCCGGGTGTCCGAGAGCCACTGCAAAAGCCATCTTCCTGACCGCCCGCGTCCAACTGCGGAGGACATCAGGGATTATTGTGACCTTGTCCGAAACCGCAAAGCTGTGTCGATGAACAGGCAGGTTACCAGCTATCTCCAGAATTCAATGGGTGCGCACATGGTTTCAGGATTTCCCACATCCTGACCTTCTCATGCGCCGTCGCCCGATCCTTGCGGAGCGGAATGTCCATGACATCCCTGCCCTCCCAAATAATCGCAACGCCAATTCGGGGCAGCGCGTCCTTCACGAAGGCCTTCACGGTGGCTCGGGCGTCCAGGTCCTCGTGAAACACCGAGAATGAGCAAATCGTATCGAGCCTTCCACTATAGTGCTGCCCGAACAGGACCACGGCATCGAACGTGTCTTTGACTATATCGTGCAGAATCCGAAGTTTTTCTGCACGCGCCTCGGTCATTTGGCGGTCGCGCTCGATCAGATCTTCTACTCCTTTCCTGTAGCTTTCATCTCCGCCAGCATCCGCACGATTATTGGGCGCGCACCCATCTGTTTGAGTCTCTTTGCTTTTCTTCATTTCTTGTTCCTGTTGAGTGTGTGCAGGCGTTAGCCGGAACACCCGAGTGAGGACTTGAGTTGGCTCCCTTGGTGCCCACCACGTTCCGGGAAGCCTGACATCAGGCGGCGGCAGAACCCGCATTGTGCCGTACGGGCCGACGACCGAGAAACGAGCGGCGGCCATTGTGCACCTGTGGTTTCGGGTGGATACCCAGTCGCTCCTGAACACGAGACACCGGTTTCAAACGGCTGTAACATGTCATCAGTTGCTGGACCTTGCTTGGTAGCAACCGACCAACCTTGGCCGTCCCCAGGGATCGGTTCTGCTTGAACCGCGTATCATTCATCGAAACGCGAATGCGGCGATCCACCTGGAACCGGGTTGCCCGATGGAGGCCCGCCGCCGACCAATCCGATTGCATATTCAGGATCACAGCGTGTCTTCGATCAAGATTGAGATGCAGGTTCGTTGTCCCATAAGCGACAACAACCTCGTTCAGATCGGTATCTTCAGCGACAATCAGGCAGACGCGGGTCTTCGCGCCGCCATCGCAAAAGGGAAAATCAAACGCGACAAGATCACCAGTGGAGAAACGTTCGCGGGCGGGAGTGTTGGGCATGATGGCTTCCTTCTTGTGTTGAAGGCAACCAGATTTCATTGAACCTCGATCGGCTCATTTTGTCCGGGTGCCATCGCAGACACGCGGACCAAATGAGAGCGACGAGGGACAATTTATCACCCGTTTGAGTTCGTGCAGAAAGCACAGGTCAGTGACGCAGTTTCAATTTAAAAAAAGTTAGTGAGAAATCGGCGTCGCTTAGACACTCGGGGCGGTTTCAGTTTCTCTGAGCTTTCGATGTTCCAGCAACTCATTCATTCAAGCGGGCAAAGCCCCATGAGAATTGCGTCCGCTTTGAAAGCGATCAACAAACCCTGTCCACGCGGCGGGAGATGGTAAGCTACGAACCGCGTCTCATACTCCGGTTTCCTCATCGCCACCTTCCCAAAGGTGCAAGTCCTCGTCGGACATCGGGGCCAGAAAATCCGGCGATGCCGTCTTCGGCAATCCGGATCGGAAGGCATACGCTAAATCGGCTGCATCCGCACCGGCGCGATGGGTCGTGCTTCGATTGGTCTTGGTCTTATACACCCGGCCAATTCGACCAGGCGCGAGAACGCCCTCTTCCCGCGAAAACGCAATCCACGCAATCCGGTCGAAGGCCTGGATCTCCGGTTTCACGGGCTCGTTGACTGTACTTAACAGCCGGTCGAGCCAACGCTGATCGAACTCGGGGCAATCACTCACAAGAATGTGGTCTCCAACACGCTCAATCAGCCAGTGCGCAACCTCATCGGCGGGCATCGCAGTCTCCAGTTCGGAGAAGGGAATGTTGTGCACAGCAGCGCTTTTGTCCGACCAATCGTCGAGGGGCCAGGTTCCGTGTGGCTGGACCAGTTTACTCTCGACCACCACGCGCCGCTCTTTGAGTTGCGCGATACCCACTTCGATCGGCCAGCTCTCCGGGCTCAGGGACGAGGCCTCAAAATCGATGAAGATGAGGCTTTTCGACCCGGCAGGCTTCCCTTCTGCGTCAACCCCAACACCCAGGCCAAGTGCCCGGCGTCTTGCAAAGAAAGATTCCTCTTCCGTCCCTGGTTTCGCCATCTTTTCCATGAATTTTTCGGCGTGCAAATCAGACATGGGGTACAACCCTGTAACCTTTGAACATGATCACCACTATCGGCACACGGCCATAAAGCGCGTCACGGTCGACCTTTCCGGAAAGCTCCCTGATGGTGCCTCCAGGCCATCAATGTCAGCCAGCGACAGACCAGAGCGCTCCGCCACCTGCTCTCGTGTCATCCCGGCTGTCTTGCGCGCTGCGCGACATGTAAGCGCCAGGTTTCTCTTGGGTGCATTCCGGTCGAGGTGATCCTTCAGACCGGGACGGAGTTCCGTAAGTTTCTCAATCAATTCATCAGGCCTCATTTGTGAACCTCCCGCAGAATGAATGTACCAAAGTCAATGACTTACGGCAATATCTCCGGGACAGGTTTGCTCCGGATGAGACAGTCAAAGATCGGCTGATCGAACTTTTTCAAAAAAGTTCAACAAACCCGCTTTGACGCTTTCAATTTGTTCCCAGGTCATTCTCACACCGGGAGACATTCCCTCAATCAAACACAAAAGACAAAGGCTTCGATATGATCCCATACACAGAAAAACCCGGAGACGATTTCGGTGTGATGAATTTTGTTCTTCGGGCACTCTACGCCACCGGTCGCTTGACAGGGCCCCAACCTGAGGCGAGCGATCCGCCATTTGCCACACGCAATAACCTACTCGGATTATACATCGACGAGCGCCCCAACGGCTGGGTCGCAAACATCACCTTCAAGCATGTACCTCCAGGAATGCCCAACTGCGTCGGAACACCAGAGCGCACGCCGTTTCCTGACAGACGCACCGCCTTCCTGGCCGGCGCGGCGCTTGTTTGCGAAATCGCCACCGGCTCCCGCGAGCTGCCATTCCTTATTGTCGGTGACCGATTAGTCTACACGGCATACCGAGCATAACGTGTACGAAGTCTGGGGTGTTCCCGGTATCTAGCCGGGTCCACCTCGCCATCCATGCAGATCACGTGTCGGCTGGCTCGGGATTTGCATGGGGGTAAAGTCGCATCGCGCTTTCTCGCTTCGAACAGAACGTCAAGCGCCCATCTTCGCAGGTTCCCCTCAAGCTAAGCTCCACAATTGACCCCGGAATTCCGATCGTGCCTACTGTGCGGATTGAGGAGAACTGATGCATGCAAGAACCAGTAATTCGTGAACTGCTGGGCCGGATGCTGGCCCATCGTTTGCTCATTGAACGATTGATTTACCGCCTTCGAGAAGTCGATGATTTCCAATCCATGGAACTGGAATCTGACTTGAGAAAGATCGAAGCGGATATTGAAGCATACAATTTGCCAGAGGGAATTTCCGAAGCCTGTCAGGACGAGCTGGAAAATCTTGGTGATCATGTCCATTCTGGCCGGGTGGCCAAAGAATAGATCTCTCAACCGGGTTGAGAGATGAAAGATCTACGATCGCTGGCGGGTGGTACTAACCGCCGACGGGAACCTACCCTCGACGGAGCTTTTGTGTCTCAAGTTCTCGGAGCGCTTCACTAGCCTGAGCTTCGTCATCATACGTCACCCTCATAGCTTACCCGTTTGTGCCAATACGCCCCCAGGTCCGAAGGACAGACACTTCACCAAACAGCGTCGGTTGCAGTTCAATTCCATAGAACCGTGCCATGTTGACGTCAGGATCCACGTGGATCAGGTGGACAGGTGTGGCTGCAGTCAGCTCCATGCCATTACTATCCTTTGCTACAGTCCTTCTGCCCAATGACTTTGAGAGATCAATTCCTCAAAAAGGATTCAGAACCTGAATGCCCCTTGATGTCGACTTTACCAACCCACCGCATATTCACTTCTGAAATTTTCGATAAATACATTCGATTAGATACGCGACACTCGCCGGCCGAGCTTCCCACTTGGTTAACCGATGCGTTCATCGGAAAACTGTCCGATCCTCAGGATCGGATCCAAACCGTTTTGTCAGACTTGCACGCTTGGACCAAGTCAGGGGTGGCGCGCAAGAAGCCACTCATGGCATCCACCGATCGCCCAACGGATATCAACTTACTGGATTCCGGAGCTGAAGAGGCGTTCGCCCTGTTCGTCAATTACCTGCTTCGCCTTGGCGATACTGAAGCTTTCGGCCTGATCCCGGCTTTCAAACACATCCGCCCGGACCACCGAATGGGTCTTACGATCTCCGTCGATGGTCTTTTCGATACGGGCCAGCAAACGGTATTTGCCGCCCTCGGGCATCAGGTCAGGGAAAATCTCGAACCCTTTGTACAAGACTGGCTCCGGTTCAGACTCTTCGCCGCCACCGAAGAGTTTGGAGAAGAGGGACATGGGGCGCCTCCTTTCAATGTTGCTCGGACCGGAGATTAACGCCGCCAAGAACTGGGGTGAAGCGGGTCGTGAGATTAGATCACCGTCCGTCGACCCGAAAGTGCGCTCCGCGCATGAACTGAAGGTCCCGATCCACGGCGAAAGCCCGGTCCTCCGCACCACTCTCCCTTGTACGGAACGGCCCAAAACGGACACCGAAGAAAATGCCAGACGACGCCAAAAAGTAGCGTCGCCCGATAGTCGCAGCTGTCGCTTTATTCTACCAGTTCCAGATCACCAGGACGCCAGGCCTTGTCGAACCAAGGCTCGAGCGGTCCGTAGAGGCGCATCATCACGTTGAAGCTTTGCCCGGGCATGGTTTGCGCCCAGTTGTTCTCCCAACCTTCTGGGGCTTCCGGGCCAAAATAGATGCTGGTACTCCCATCCTCATTCGGCTTTATCCCCGGTCGATTAGAGTCGATACCACCGGATTGCTGGTCAGTTTCAAGGATCGACCGTGTCTGTCCGCTATACAACATAAACGACGCAAAGTTTTTCGCGGGAACGGGTGCCGGGAGAGTTACCTTGTAGGTTTTTGAGCCATCCAGGTACTGTCCGTTGTTGTCTCGCGCCGTCATCGCATAGACAGACCCCGTACCGACCGGTGGCGAGGTCATTGCAGGCGTTATGCCCGTCGCCATATAGAAAAAGTATGAACGGTCATCGAGTATGCGTGCACCGTCCTCAAGAAACAGATAGCTCTGACGTTGAAACGGTGAGTTCCATTGCCGGTCTTCAAAAAAGAAAACTCCCGGATCGCGCGAGGCATACGTAATCGCTCGTGCCGTGGCGTTTGCTATCGCTGCTGCCTCCTTGAAAATGGTCTGCATACGGGCATCGGGTTCGAAGGGCTCGCCCTTCCTGATCCCTATGGAAGCAAACGTTCCTACAATTTCCGGACTGAACGCACCAATTGGATTGTTTTCGAGCGCGACGTGGATCTCTTCAAAGAAGTCTTCGTTGTTCGCGTGAACAGTGTTGTGTTGAACACCGGAGATATTCAGGAAAGTTTCCGCGGGAGGATTGTCCGCTTCACTAAGCGGATAGATATTCAGACCCGCCTTGATCTCGGCAACAGGGCCAGCCGTATCTTCGTCTGCGTCTGGCGAGCGTCTTAGCAACAACCAGTGCTCATATGTCTTTGTGCGTAGTTCGAAGTAGCCCTCGGGCACCGGCGTTTCATCGTCGTTGTGCAAAAGTAGATACTTGCCACCTTCTCCTTTATCCGCGCCAAGCGCCCCGATATCCGTCACATAGTCAAACGCGGCGTCATCAAGCAACCCAAGCAGGCCTGCCGGAACCTCAATCACCATCGGGCCATCCGAGATATCGACATTCGAACCAATGTAGATTGTGGTTGTATTGGGCGTCAGCCAGATGGACCGCGCATCCAGCAGGTCTTCTGCAATCACGACGTCATTGGGATTGACGCCCAAGTCTTCGTATCCCTGAAACATAGCCCGAAGCGAAGCGATCTTCATGCCGTCCAGGAAAGCCGTCGTTGCTCTGATCAGATCAAGGTTGTCGAAGACTTTCGCCACCGTCTCAGGTGATGGCATGCCATCGAAGAATTCCAGATCACCAAGCGTCTGGGTCTCGACCTTGTCCGGTGTAAGAACATTCTCAGGCACGTCGGCTTTGAATTCTTGGGCTGAAGAATGCGATGCGAGTACCAGGGCAGTCAGCACAGCTAACGACTTTGTTTTCATTGTTCGCTTCATTGGGAATTTCTGTTTGTTTTGATCAGTTTACTTTTTCTAGATCGCCCAGCATCCAGCCACTCTCCAGCCATTCGTCTTGCGGCCCATATAGACGGAACAAAAGGAAGTACGGCTCTGTGGTTGGTATCCAGTTGCTTTCCTTTCCGTCCGGAGCCTCTGGGCCAAAATAAATGTCGTAGGAGCCGTCTTCATTAGCCTGCATCGCATCGGTGTCGCGCTCGGACAAACCGACAGGATCAACATTCCGAATGAAGCTCTTGGTCTCCATCGAATAAACAATCACGGACCAGAAATCGTCGGCAGGTGTGTCCGCTGGGACGTTCATTCTATAGGTCTGATTGTGATCGTACATTTCTCCGTCGCTGTCGCGAAGGCCCGTCAGATAAAATGTACCTCCGCCCAGTTGTTTCGGCAGGTATGTAATCCAGAAATAACTGCCGCCCGCACGTGCATCCACAAGGACTTCGGTCTCAGTCTCATACGGGAAACCAGCCTCCGGTTGACCTTCGGCGAAGTCCCAAATCAGCCACTGGCTCCTCATCTCGCCGCTATCGTCGACCCAAAGTGGGATCATGGCTTTCCCAGGCGTCACAAAGTAATTCTGCATCGAGGCATATGCGAGTAGCAAGCCCTCGTTCATTGCCTGCATCTGAAGTTCACTTGGCTCGAAAGGCTTTCCCTTCTCGATCCCGAGATCTTTCAGAAAATTCACCATAACCTTGTCTTGTGGACGTATCGGGTTGTTTTGAACGTAATCGTTCAAGTCCTGAAAAAAGGTCTCGTTGTAGTAAGGAAGCGAGTCGTACGGCACTTCTGACGCTTCGAGATAGTTGTTGGGCGGTGGATTGTCGGCCTCAGACAGGTAGTACACTTTGATCGTCTGAGCGTAGTCGGCCGCATCGGCGTCCGTTCCGCCATTCGTCAGTTTTGGCCGGAACGAAAAACCATACTCGTAGGTATCTGTTTCAAAGGGAAGGTATCCCGCCTCAGTTAATTCCTCTAGGGACATATCCCCTTCGTAGCCTGGGGGTAGCATGAGGTACTTGCCGCCGGCACCTTCATCGAAACCATCGGGACCAACGTCCACGATAGGAACATCCCAAGCATTCACGATTGTACCGAAGTAGTTCACCTTGTCGGTAGCTGCGGGCACTTCAATGACAAGGGGACCGGGTTCGGAGGTCATTGAAGCCCAAGCATAGGCCGTAACATCGTTAGCCGTAAGAAACCCATGTTTGGAATCGAATGGCTTGTTGAGATAAATGATGTCGTTGTAGTCGCCACCGAGGTCGCGGCGAATGCCCTTCAGAAAATCGATCATACCAGCGGCGGGCATTCCCCAGATGGCCGTCTGAGTGGCGCGCTGCACCATGATCTTGTACTCGATGTCCTCGACCTCGGCTGATCGAGCAAGGATGTCGCCCGTGTCGTTGAAGGACTGGGAGAAAACTGGTGAAGCAGAAATACCTGCGCCGAGCACCATTCCCCAAAAATGCATCGAAAAACCGCCGTGTAATGGCCGAAGTATTTTCATATTGTAATGCTCCCTGCTGTTTAGGGAAAGCTTGCACATCCGTTCAGCCGATGCGTATCATTTCACGACACGCGGGCGAACAAGCGGGTTGACGGATTGAACTTACCACCGATGATTTCGGCCAAGGCCTTGGGCGCGATGCCCCAGTTTGTGCTTGAGGCCGCTGGGGAAAGGCGCCTGTTGCGTGCTTTTGAATCGGCCGATCTTCCTGTTCACTTCCTTGAGGAAAGAGGCGGTTACATCTCGGAGCATGCCTTGGCGACCTTTGTGCACGAAGCCGCACGATCCGCGGGACAACAAAACATCGGATTGCTGTGGTCACCGTATCTTACCGTTGCTGATTACGGCGCCTGGGGGAGTTACGTTCTTTCTGCTCCAACGCTGGGGGCGGCGCTAAAACGAGCTTCTGCCGTCATGCCATTTCATTCGTCCACGGATCGCGCGTGGCTTGAAACTTCGGGCAATAGCGCGCGTTACTGTTATCGTTTTGGACTTCGCTGGCATTTCGCGTATCCGGACATCGGTTTCTCGGCCGTTGGGGTTTTTCTGAGCATATTCCGCGCGTATTTAGGAAACGACTGGAAGCCATCGGCCGTGCTCTTGGACTTCCCGAAGGTTCCTGGATTTGTCGAGGCAGAAGACACCTACGCTTGTCCTGTAATCTGGAACGCCACCCGGCTTGGGGTTGAGTTTGATGCATCGACTTTGCGAGCCGAAGCCACGCCCAAAAAACTTAGCGGCGGCTCGACAACTGTCGGAGATATTTCTCGTGAACGATTGGGCGGCCCCCCCAAACACTTCGAGGACAAGTCGAAGAGGTGGTTTGGCAACAACTTCATCGGGAGGAAATGTCGATTGATGCCACCGCGCGTTCGCTCGATCTTGGCGTTCGCACACTACAACGGAAGTTAGCAAGCGAAGGGGTTCGTTTTCGCGAAATCGTCAACGATGTTAGGGTAGCAAGGGCCGAGGAACTCCTCACAGATACGCGCGAGACAGTCTCCGGTATCTCCTCCATGCTAGGATATGAAACCGCAAACAACTTCAGCCGCGCATTCAGGAAGGTGACGGGGCTGACGCCCTCTGACTATCGCAAGATGAACTCCAGTCATACTTGAATGGTCGTCTGCAAAAGCAAGCCGTTGGCGTCTGCATTGCTCACAAATTTAAGTTAAGGTTGGATGCGACGA
The DNA here is from genome assembly GCF_001238295.1 of Ruegeria sp. 6PALISEP08. Classification (GTDB taxonomy): domain Bacteria; phylum Pseudomonadota; class Alphaproteobacteria; order Rhodobacterales; family Rhodobacteraceae; genus Ruegeria. The sequence goes on along the minus strand of NZ_LGXZ01000016.1, from coordinate 798 downwards.
GTAACCGCGTCCAGCCCGAGTAGGGCGGGAAGCTAACCTAGTTCGATCACTTTTTACGTTTTCTTTTAGGATCCAGAAACAGTGTGCGTTGGAACAATGACAAAGTTACAGAGTATTTGCTTGCGGAGGTGGTTTTATCAGATGCCCCGCGTCGATTACCCTGGGATAGGATCAACGCGGGGCTGTAGGAAAGTGCTAGGTAATCAAAATGATGCCCGCACTCACTACGGGAAGCATTCTGATATTTCGATGCTTGATTTATTTATGTATCCAATTTGAATATTTGATAGTTCCAACTGCTTCAAAAGTCAGAGCGTGCAATGCGAACACCCCTCGAGGTAGAGAGCTTTGATCGCGAGTTTCCCGAGCACCTTCTCAAAATTGGTTAGTGGCTTATATCTGTTGGTCCATTTTTTGGATCTATTCCAAGCAGTTACTTAAAAAGAACCCACGTGATGAATAATACTTCTGTACATGCATAGACGAGCATATGTAGTTCTGTTTTCGGCGCAGCCTTTAGTCTTTTCCAGACACGAACCAAAGAAATTAACGAAAAAACCCACGGTCGTTAAAGGGATGGAAGACGACCGTGGGTAGCAGTTAGGGGTATGATGTGTACGAAACCATCATGAATTTGGATCAAAACTCCCACAAAAGCTTTGTATTTTGAAAGAAGAGCTTACGAGTTTTTTCAGGCTATAGGCGTTCACTGACGCTCCCCTGTGCTTTTCGAGGAGCTGTTTGCGGAAAACGCTTTCACACTTGAAATGAATTCACATCGCGATATTTGACTGCGTT
>NZ_LGXZ01000015.1 GCF_001238295.1 Ruegeria sp. 6PALISEP08 | reverse complement strand
AAAAACACTATTATAAATCAATACGTTACACACCGCCTAAGAGCGGTGTTTTGCGTTGTCGCGATGGCGATGGAAGCATCAGGGCGGATGCGGAAAATCCCTGTGGTGAATGCGCAACCCGAGGCGGGAGCAGAAAAATCTTGCAAAAGACTTTTTGAGTTAAACTTGTGCATATTTTCAATTAATTTGGTTTTTGAAGACTCAAACTCAAAACCCGTGCTAGGTTCACCTTTGAAGTAGGGGGACTTCAGAGGGGCGACATGTCTCAGGACCTGAGCAAGTGGCTAAGCGCAATAGGATTGTCTGACTACGCGCAAGCCTTCTTAGACAACAAGATCGATTTTTCCATTCTGCCAGATTTGACGGCTGAAGATCTTATTGAAATCGGAGTAACTGCGGTCGGGGATCGTCGGCGGTTGCTGCGCGCTATTGAAAAACTGGATGTAACGGAAACATCCGAGGCGTCTGAAACCTCTGAACAAATTGAACCCGCGCGACGACAGGTCACTGTGATGTTTGTCGACCTCACGGGGTTTACAAAAATGTCCAGCGAGTTGGATGCCGAGGACTTGCACGCATTGCTCAATCAGTTCTTTGGCAAAGTGGACAACGTGGTTGAAAAATTTGGTGGGCGTATCGACAAACATATTGGCGACGCGGTCATGGCGGTCTTTGGCGCACCAATCTCGCATACCAACGATACAGAACGGGCGGCCAGGGCGGCGGCCGAGATACATGCGGTATTGCCAACACTGACACCTCCACTGTCCTGTCACATCGGTATTGCGTCTGGTCAGGTCATTGCCAGCTCAACCGGAAGCCAAACGCATACGGAATACACCGTCACCGGAGATGGGGTGAATTTGGCCTCGCGCTTGACCGATATCTCCAAGGGCAGTGAAACGCTGGTTTCTCACGATATTCAGCGCGCTTTGGGACCCCTATTTGTGGGGGAGTCAATCGGAGTACAGGCTATCAAGGGTTTGAACGAACCTGTCGAAGTTTGGCGCCTGGACCGTTTGGCCCGGAACATTCGGACAAGACGTCACAAGTTCATCGGGCGCGATCGTGAGATTTCGTTGTTTTCGGCAACGTTTGATCGGTGCAAACGACACGGAGAAGGCGAGGTTCATGTGGTTCTGGGCGAGCCCGGGATCGGCAAGACGCATTTGTCCGAACAGGTGGTTGAACTGGCCAAAAGCTTGTCCTATTCGATCCATAATGGCGTCGTCATGGATTTTGGAGCACGCGAGGGGCACTCGGCCATTCAGTCCGTGGCCCGCAGCATTCTGGGCCTTGACCCATCGGATGGAGCGGAAACAGGTGCAGCCGTGGCAAAAGATGCGATAGCCAAAGGTTGGATCAGCCCGTCGAACGCGGCGCATCTTAATGCATTGCTTGAGCTTGAGCAGGATCCTGGCTTGGCTGAGGTCTATGCCGTTATGGACAACAAGACCCGGCTGCGTGGTCGCAGGCAAGTCATTGATGAGTTGCTGTTGGCGCGCAGTCAGGACACGCCTCTGCTGATCCAGATCGAAGATATCCACTGGGCGTCCCCCGACATTCTCTCGGCCTGCGCACATATGGCAGCGGCAACGCGACAAATCCCCTGTGTCTTGATGATGACCAGTCGGGTCGAAGGGGACCCGATCGACCGAGACTGGCAAATGGCCACGGATGGCGCGCTTGTGTCCAAGTTGGAATTGGCCCCGATGGGGGAAGACCAGGCGAGGCAATTGGTCGAGGAATTTACGGCCATTGATCCCGAGCTGTTGGACACTTGCGTCAAACGTGCGGGCGGTAACCCGTTGTTTCTGGAACAGTTGTTGCGCAACATCGATGTACTCAAGCAGGAAACCGTGCCCGGAAGCATTCAAGGCATAGTTCAGTCGCGTTTGGATGCGCTGGATCGCACCAGTCGTACCGCCATTCAGGCGGCGTCAGTGCTGGGGCAGAGATTCTCGCCCGAGGTTCTGAACTTCCTTCTCGGCGAGGGCCATCTGGACACGACAAACTTGATTCGCTCGGCCCTGATCCGAGAGGCCGGGGCCGACCTGATGTTTGCCCACGCGCTGATCCGGGACGGGTCTTATGCCACTCTGGTCAAATCAGAACGCGCGCGCCTGCATCGCCAGGCGGCCAAATGGTTCGAAGATCGTGATGCAACCCTGCGCGCACAACATCTGGACCGGGCGGGGGCCAACAATGCAGCACAAGCCTATCTGGCTGCGGCCGATAAGTTGATCCACGCGTTTCGGTTTGACGATGCAAGCCCCTTGATCGAACGTGCTCTGGAACTGCCCTCGCCTGCTGGCGTCCGGTTTGACCTGCTTTGCGCACGGGGTGAGACACATCGGTTGCAGGGCTTGTCCAACGCAGCCTTACAGGAATTCCGGGACGCGGCACACCTTGCGGAAACGGATGAGCAAATCAGCCGGGCGCATATTGGCCTTGCGCAGGCTGCGCGGCAGGCCAGCCTGTATCAGGACGCGCTGGAAGCGCTGGATACGGCTGAAGCTGCGGCCGAGCGTGCTGGGTCCGAACGGGATGTGGCCCAGATCAACTATGTACGCGGCAATGTTTATTTCCCCTTGGGTCGTGACAAGGAAGCCTTGAGTGCGAATGAGCGCGCGCTCACTCTGGCCCGCAAACTGGATTCTGTACGCCTTGAAGTGGGTGCGCTCAGCGGGTTTGGTGATGCCAATTTCATGAAGGCCACCATGAGGACTGCGACCGGTTTTTACACGCAAGCTGTTGATCGGGCGCGTGAAAAAGGATTGGTTCGGGATCTGGCGGCCAATTTGCACAACCTGAGTGTTGCGCGCAGCTACACGGGGGATGTCGGGCAAGGGCGCGCAGACGCAACTGAAGCCATCGAAGTTTCGCAGAAGTATTTTGCTTTCGTGCCCGAATGTGTGGCTCAGACCTGCCTGGGTGTGGCCGAAACCTTTCTAGGCGATCTTGATCGGGCGCTTGAGGCGTTCCGGGTTTCGTCCGAGATTGCAGAGCGTGTGGGCGCAAAACGGCTTGAGGCGCAGGCGCTGGAACATCTGGCCCGCACGCAGGTTTATGCCGGGCAAATGGACCAAGCTTTGGAAACGGGCCGTCAGGCGGTTGAGATTGCGTTGGAACACGGACGGAACTTTGTAGGGCCCAAGGCGTTGTCGGCGCTGGCGATGGCAGAAACCGACCCGGATGAGCAAGTGCGCCTGTTGAATTTGGGGGCCGAGATCATCGCGGAAGGGTGTGTCGGCCATAGCCATTTGCATTTTTACCCCGATGCCAGTGCAGTCATGCTGGGGCGAGGTGATTGGCAAGCGGCGAATGATTATGCGGATGGGCTGGCGGCATTTACGGCAGGGGAACCTTTGCCAATGGTCGACCTGTCCATCCGACAGACGCGTTTTCTGGCTGAATGCGGACAAATGGGTATCGCGCCGACCCAAAGCGAGAGCTTTGCCAACCTTCAAGCCGAATTTGCCGAAATGGGCATCACCCAGTCCCTGCTGGGACGCGTTGATTTTCTGACCGAACAGGCGGGAGGTTGAATGAGCGTCGAGAAGAAGGTCTGGCTTATCTCTGGCCTGCTGACCTTTGGGCTGGCGGGTCTTTTGCTGAAACTCTGGATCGAATTGAACCATTTCGAGGGCGATCCGACACAATTGCCGGATCAAGCCGCGGTGGACTCATACCTGGGTAAGCTGGATGTGGCCCCGGACTATTATGTGCGGACCGGAATTTTCTTAAAGTCGTTCAGCTTTCTGGGCGCCAGTGATGTTCAGGTCACGGGCTATATCTGGCAGCACTATGAGACGGGCGTGCATGACAAGATTACCCCGGCCGAGGGTGAGGTTGGATTTCTTTTGCCCGAAGCGGTGGACACTGCAAATGGTCTGTTTGCCGAGGCGTATCGGCTGCCGCAATCTGACGGTGTTTTGATTGGGTGGTATTTCGAACAAACCCTGCGCCAGAGCTTTGATTACACAAGTTACCCTTTTGATCACAAAACGGTCTGGGTGCGGTTCTGGCCGTCCTCATTTGAAGACGCCGTCGCGTTGGTTCCCGATTTCGAGTCATATCCAGCGACCGGGCCAGACGATATTTTTGGGATCGACAATCAGATCGTGATGGGCACCTGGGAACGGGAAAACACCTATTTCGACTATAAGCTGTCAAATCTGGATACGACGCTGGGCATCGGCCAGAATGCGTATCAAACCAACGCGCCCGAGCTGCATTATAACTTCGTCATCAAACGCAATTTTAGCAATGCATTTATCGTGCATATGGTTCCTCTGATCGTTGTGATGATGTTGCTGTTTGGGGCAGTCATGACCGTCACCCGCCGTGAGGGCTTGATCGAGCGGCATGATTTCAGCACGTCCAGTGTGATCGGCACCTGTTCGGTTTTGTTCTTTGTGATCCTGCTGGCGCATGTGCAACTGCGCGAAGGCTTTGCGGGCTCACCCGTGATCTACATGGAGTCGTTCTTCTTCCTGATGTATTTCATGCTGCTGGTGGTATCGGTCAACACCTACCTCTTCGCATCCGAAGCGGTGCCGTCGCTTCGGTTCATCCATTACCGGGACAACCTGTTTCCCAAGGCCAGCTTCTGGCCGTTTGTGTTGCTGTGCATGGTGGCGATCACGGCGTATAATCTTAGCCTGAAGGTAAGCCACGAACCGCCACCGATCAGCACGGAAGACAGTTAGGCCACGGGTTCAAATCCGGGCTTGGGCTCGCCCTGCGCCATGTCCAACGTGTAGTTGTTGACCATCTCTGACGTGCCATCGCGCAAGTTCTTCAGATATTTTTCCGAATCCGCGATCACATAGGCGTATGCGGGCTTCATCACGCCGTTCACAACAACGTTGATCTTCTTGCGGATGTACACGTTTTCGGTCGAGTTGGGGCCGTGATACCCCTCTAGCTTGTCAAGTTCGCGCAGGCCGGATTGTGTCACCCGATAGACCTCTCCACTCACCTGTTTGCCCATTCCCTGCTGATCCACAAGCGTGGCCATGCGGTGCAAGTACCCACAGTTCGGATTGTCGCAGAACGGCTCTTTCGGGACAATCAGGGGCATCGGTTGCCGGGTGCGCGCCGTTCCTACGAAGTCGTTCAAAACTTTGCTGTGGGCGTCATGATTGGGGAACCCCTGCTTCAGTGATCCGTAGGTGAAGTACAGGTACGTGGGTTCGTTGACAGCCACATAGCTTTCGTCGCGCCCTTGTTCGGCGTCTGCCATCTTGAGGTTGTGATCGTGTGCCCAGGTATCCAGCATGGTTCGGATTTCGGGGTCGATCTTCATGCCCTGAACAAATTCGATGCACGAGGTCGCATCCATGCCTTCAGCCCCGAGCAGGATTTCCACCATCTTGGGTGCTTTGTTCATCACCGCCACATGCAACGCCGTGAACCCGTGATCGTTGACAATGTTGACGTCGATATCACGATTGATCAGGTCCTGAGCAGCTTCATAATCCGGCTTGCCCAGATCATGGCCGCTTTCGTTCAGCTCACCTTCACCACCGGCTGCATAGTGCAGCAGAGAATCGCCATGGGCTTCGTCCACGATGTTGACGCCGACGATCTCTTCGTCGATGGCGCGGAACACGCGTTTCCATTCGTTGATGTCATCGGCGGCGGCAGCTTCGCGCGCCCATTTGCAGACGCGGTATTTTTGATCGTCCAACTCCTCAAAGGCGTCCGCCAAAGCTTCCATGACCTGGTCCGGAGTTGCCATCATGCCGATACCCATCCGGCCGTTTGACAGGCGACCTTCGCGCGGCCCGATGAAGTCGACACCCAGCGTTTTCAGCTTGTCGACATTGTTCTGCGTGGTGATGTTGTTCCACATGTTCGTGTTGCAGGCGGGGCAAAGGATCACCGGTTTCTTCTGATACTGCCACGCCACAAAGACCGAGGTCAGAAGGTTGTCGGCAATACCGTTGGCCACTTTGCCCATCGTGTTGCAGGTGATGGGCGCCACGATGACGCAATCGGCCCAGTCGCACAGCGCCAAATGCGATGCGCGCACAGGCATGTCAAATTTCAAGTAGCGGAAATTCCACTCATCATCGTCGCGATAATAGTCATGATGGGTGATCTTGGCGTCGATCCGCTCGGCCCCGAAATCGCGAAAGAACTTCTCGGCCGAGACGGAGGGGATCAGTTTCACGTTATGCCCTGCATCGACGATGCGTTCGACGAGTTCCGGGATTTTGTCTGCCGCCGACGACCCGCAGGCGCACAACAATACGTTTCGCTTGCCGGCGTTGACCTGATTCATAACTCCTTTGGGATAGCCGAACGGGTTCTTTTCAAGGCTAGGGGTCTCATTCAGCTCTGATACAGGCAACCCTTCCGTGCGCATCTTAGCCTGCAATTCACCGGCTCTGATCATGTCCACAATGTCTTCCAGCTCATCGCTTTTGCTGATGCACCCGCCTTTGAAAAACAAATATGGCGGATCTGGTCTTTCGCCGAGTGTCACCAATTGCCGCCGCATCCTGATCATATTGGGATCGCGCCCACCCACATCGATCTGCTTGACGGTTGTTGCCCCGATATTCGAAAGAACGCTGCGCAGCATGTAGGACCAGGGGTCCTCATCTTCGTAGAACAAAACCATCTTATTGTGCTTGATGATACTGGCAACATCGCTTGGGTCTTCGGGCGGGTCGATCTCTTCGATCATCACCAATGCGGGGTCTTCCAGATCGCGCAGACCGCGGAAGATGTTGCCGCGCGGTGCCTGCCAGACCTGCGATGTCGCGGGGCTCATGTCGACTATGGTGACAACGTCTTTGTCCTCGTCGTAAGCAATGCAGAGACACCAGAACTCTTCCAGCAGGGCAGTTTCCCGATAAACGTTGTCCGGTGGACAGATCGCATCGATCCCGGTGACGCGATTGAAGTCGATATTAATCATCAGGTGACGATCTTTTTTGGCGTTCAGGCTTTTGAGCTGTGCCTTGAACCAATCCTGCGGGGTTTGGATCGATGTATCCTTGCGCGTCGCATAGCTTTGGAACGTACTGCCAAGATGCACGTTCTCGGACTGGCTGAGGTATTTTTCCGCCATCTCGTGCATGTCTTTTGCGGTGGCGACCCGGCTGACTGCCTCCGTGAACGACGCCTCGGTCGCTCTTAGCAGCTCGTCCTCGTCCACGCGGTTGTCGCCGTGAATGGCCAAGCTTTCCGCCAACACACCAAGTGAGTTCATGTTGGGCGTGGCCCGGCGGAACAGGTTGCGGCGCTTCTTTGGGTCCTTCGCCAGATAGAGCGTGCTGTCGACGTAGTTGCACCGCTGCTTGAACGTCTTCAGATGGGTTTTGACTGCAGCACGTGCCGAAAACCGCAATATGCCGCGCGACCGCATCGAGGTTCCGTCCCGATCCGACATCGCTTTCCAAAGCCGCTCGACAGTTGTCACCCAAAGCTTGCCGTATTTTTCGGGGTGCACATCCATCATGTGGACCAGACCGGTGCTTGGGTTGCATTTGGCGATGACGGCAAAATGCCCGCCCGGCATGTCTTCTTTGCCATGGGCAACACCAACCTGAAAATTCGCCACCAGAATGTCGTTGTCTCCGCCCAACCGATTGGATTCGTCGATCGCCTCAAGCAAAAGCGGCACACTGGTCGTGTCTCCATCCATGAAATAGGCCTGAACCTGAACCCGATCTCGAAGCCCTTGCGAGTGAATGTAGGTGCAGGCGACATCAAACAATTCACCCAGCGAGATTCCGTCATTCACCACAAAGGACGAAGGCAGCGCGCATTCGCGGAAGATGTCATTCACCTCGCAACTGAACCCCAGAGCCGACATGCTGAGTGCCGCTGCCGTCACGCTGCAGCAGTTGATTGGCTGTTGGAAGTTCTGCAACTGGACACTGACCAGATCCCCGAACATCGTGGCGAAACAGGGTTTGCGCACCTCTTCCGGTATCTTCCGCCAATTCTTGCTGGATAGATAGGCCAGACAGGTACCGTCCAGTGCAAGCGCTTCCAGGCTGACGGGGATATCCGAAATCTGAAGATGTTCTTCGTAGAAGTAATCGCCTACATCTGCGCTGGCCAGAGGGTCCCCATCCTGACGCAATTGAACCACGCCGCGCAGCACAACATACATGCCTTTCGCGGGCAACACAGTGTTACCAGTCGCTTCGAAAAACTCGAAATGAGGATTGATGACAGCAGGGTCTGCTACTGCGGCGTCGCCAGGCAAAACCTTGTAAATCAGGCTCCAGTCTGCGTCATTTGGGATGTATGATCTGGCATTGGCAATTTGATCTATGGTCACAACTGTGTCCCCCCGGAGTTGCGTTTCAAATTTCGACCAGAAAAATGACCGTGTTTCCCCAAGCGGGTATTGATCTTCACGATACGAAAATCGCCCGGCTCGGCGCCTTTTCACTGGTCGAGACTGATCTGTTGATCGAAAAAGTATAAACAAATCGGCCTAATTGGCGGCACAATATCCGATTTTTGGGCAAAAATCACGAATACAGTGAGGTCGATCGGTGAGGTGCCAATGATTGGGACAGAAACGGGTCCAGCCAGAGCGCGTTGCGCATCGCAAAGAGGGTCCATGCGCTGCCGGCATGGCGCCAGTTTCCGGTTTAATCGAGGAACAGGTAATCCAGGCGCATCACGGCGCTTGCCTTTTCCTGACTCACGCCAAGAAATCTGGCGATGACGGCCTCGTTTTCGCTGAGCTGGGCCGTTTCCCTCAGGCGTACGTAGTTCTTAAGCTCCGCAGCCCGGATTTGTTGCGATTCAAAGCTCAGATCATTGCGCAGCGTCGGCACCAGCTGTGCCACGGTTTCCGCCGGGCTGTTTTCCCCGGCCAGCCTTACGCGACGGGCATGGCCAATCAGATATTCGTCCGAGTATTCGCATTCGATTTCCAGCACATGTGTCTTGGCCTGATCGCCGCAAAACTCCTCGAGGACATCAAGATTGGCGGGGTCGAGACACAGAACCAGCTGATCCGATCCGAAACTGTCAAACAGCAATCGCACGACGGCCCGTCTGTGACGCGAACGTTTGGCCAAACTCGTTTCTATCCCGCCCAGATCGGGCATCCGCGTATCTTCTTCGTTAAACAGGTATTCAACACAAGGGATATCGGTTTCGGCCGCGATCTGATCGACCAGCCGTTTGGCAACGTGCCATTTCTTGCAGACAATGACGAAAAGCTCCTGCTGGGGGCCTAGTGTGCATCCGGCCTCCCAGAACCGTTGCCCGAAGCGGCGGCCAATGCGTCCGCGCCCGGCAAGAAACGCATATAGGTTAGGCCCTTCATTCGAGACCGGAAATTCGATGCCCTCACTGGCATAAAGCGATCCCAGGCGTTCCTTCAACTCATGCGCTTCGGGGCTGATCTTGCGGGCAAACAGGTAATCCTGCCCCAAAAGCATGTCATAGTGATCGTTGTAGAATGTGACCGGCATTCCATAATCTGAAAACATCAGGAAAGTCGGTGTACGGTTTTCGATCTCACCTTTCGGAATCAGGTGGCGCACCAGTGTCTGAAAAAAGGTTTCATCTGGAATCCATGTGGTTGAGAAAAACCGGACTACATCCCGTCGCTGGCGCAGAAACTCCAGGATCATCTCAACGGTGCGGCGGCGCAGACACCACCATTGGCTGCCGATCATGATCTGCAGATCTTCGGGAATATCCCGCGTCAGGCCAAACCGCTTCTGCATCTCATAGGCGGTGTAAAATAATTTGGGCTGCGTGCGTTCGTTGAAATGGTGGCGATAGATCAGCCGGTCTTCTTTCATACCGGTCTTGATCCAGTTGCTTTCAAAGAAATCGTGACTTTCGACAAAATCCTTGTCGCGATCATCCAGAAAACGGTGAGTATATTCTGCCGTTTTGATGGCCATGCAGTCGCCAGACAGCATGTAGAAATGCGTGGCGTGCGGGAACGCCTCGACCGCGGCATTCAGGGCGTTCAGCGTAGCCTGCACCAGCGACCACTCTCCCCACCCGCATTTGATGCGCTTGTCGGCAAAAACCACGTTGGGATTGTCGCGCAACGCGCTGCGGATCTGGTCATAGGCGTCAGAGTTTGCGCGCGCGTCGAAATGGATCGCCATGCAATCGCCCGCTGCGGTCAGCTGTTCAGCCTGTGCGACGATGGCCTTGGGGTCCTTATGGCACAGCAATATGTAGGCAATCTTTGCCATTGAGTTTACGTAATTTCCGTTTCTGCCCGGTTTCTACCGTGATACTGAGGATGCGCGATTGAATAAACAGAATAATTTTGGTTCTTTGTTACCAAACGCTGGCGTATCGGATCGATACCTGACCAGCGAAGGAGGCGCAGCAGATGGGTTTTCCCGGTACTTGGATGACCGAGAGTGAAAGCATGGTGTACCGTGTGGTGCCCAAATGCGCGTGCTCGACCATTGGTCAGATCATGTATTACTCGGATCACGGTCAGTTTTTTGAAGGTGACATCCACGATGCCAAGGATGGAATGCACAAATGGGCTTTTGACCAGAGTCAGGGTCTGATTACCAAAAACGTGCGCAGTCATGCCTCGTACTCTTTCACCTGTGTGCGCAATCCCTACACACGCATCCTAAGCTCGTTTTTTGACAAAATCTGCGGCATCCAGCGCAACGGTAAGCGGTATCGGGGCAATCTGGTGCCGACGCTGATCTACAACTATGGAATCGAAGTGGGCGGTGATGACGGCAAAGGAGAGTTTGACCAGATCGCCAGCTTCCGCCGGTTCCTGCTGTTTGCGCGTGACACGATCCGGTGGCGGCGCCCGATGGATCCGGACATTCACTGGTCTGCAATGTCAGGCCATGTGTCTACTTTCATCGTGAACGGCGGTCACTATGATCGGATTTTCTGGACCGAAGCGTTCAATGACGGGATGCAGGATGTTCTGGGCAATATCGAACTGAAGCACTCAGTTTCCTTGTCAGAAATCCCACGTTTCAATGAGTCCGAAGGCCATGGACCAAAGCGTGCGCACCCGGTTGAGGATTACTTCGACGATCTGTCAATGCATCTGGTCTATGAGATCTACAAACAGGATTTCGAGCTGTTCAAATACGATTTCGAAAACCCAGCCAACAAGATGCCGATCGGCGAAATCGATCTGGACGAAATTCACGCCAAACTCGGTGACTGACTGCGGCGCAGGATACTTCCGCCCATCGTCAATATTTCTTGCGAAACATTTTCTCTGGTTGGGTCCGGCGCCGCGCTTTTGCGCAGCGCCGGGCCCAAGGCCAAACGTGACATCGGCGAAGCTGATGGTGCGATTTGGATGCGGAGGCGTCTGTGCGCGGTCGACTTACCGGTCTGCTGCCTCAGCAGACCGGTCACGTATCGGTTCAGACTTGGCGTACAGCCCCTTTTGCTGCGCTGGTGGTCAGCTTGGCATAGGCTTTGAGCGCAGTGGACACCTTGCGTTTGCGCGGCGCGGCAGGCACCCAGCCTTTTGCGTCCTGTACTTCGCGCCGGGCGGCAAGCTCTTCATCTGAGACGGCTAGATGTATGGTGCGGCTCGGGATATCGATCTCGATTTTATCGCCGTTCTGTACCAGACCGATCTCACCACCTTCGGCTGCTTCGGGTGAAACGTGGCCAATCGAAAGCCCGGATGTGCCGCCCGAGAAACGACCATCGGTCAGCAGGGCGCAGGCTTTGCCAAGCCCTTTGGACTTCAAATAAGAGGTTGGATACAGCATTTCCTGCATCCCCGGACCGCCACGCGGGCCTTCATAGCGGATCACCACCACGTCACCCTCTTTCACCTTGCCGGTGAGAATGTCGTTGACCGCCTGATCCTGGCTTTCGCACACATAAGCTGAGCCGGTAAATTGCAGGATATTGGCATCCACGCCAGCGGTTTTCACGATACAACCATCACGAGCGATATTGCCAAACAGAACTGCCAGACCGCCATCTTGGCTGAAAGCGTGCTCTTTTGACCGGATTACACCGCCTTCGCGGTCGGTATCCAATTCTTTGAACCGGTTTGACTGGCTGAACGCCTGCGTGGTGCGGACGCCGCCGGGGGCAGCTTTGAACAACTCTTGCGCCTTCGGGTTATTGGCGACCTTGATGTCCCAGTTGGCAATCGCTTCACCCATTGTGGCGGAATGCACTGTGCTGCAGTCTTCATGCAGCAAACCCGCACGGCTGAGTTCACCCAGGATCGAGAAGATGCCGCCCGCGCGGTGGACATCTTCCATATGCACATTCTCGGTGTTTGGCGCAACTTTACACAGGCAAGGCACGCGACGGCTCAGGTGGTCCATGTCGGACATGGTGAAATCCACTTCGCCCTCATGCGCGATGGCCAGCAGATGAAGCACAGTGTTGGTCGACCCGCCCATGGCGATGTCCAGGCTCATGGCGTTCTGGAACGCGTCGAATGTTGCGATCTCACGCGGCAGGAAGCCTTTTTCGTCCAGATCGTAATGCCGTTTGGTGATCTCTACGATGCGGCGACCCGCTTCCAGGAACAGCTCTTTACGGTCGGCATGTGTTGCCAGTGTCGAGCCATTGCCCGGCAGTGCCAGACCCAGCGCTTCGGCCAGACAGTTCATCGAGTTGGCAGTGAACATGCCCGAGCATGACCCGCAGGTCGGGCAGGCATTTTCTTCGATGTGTTGAACCTGCTCGTCGGTGAATTTGTCGTCTGCAGCGGCAACCATAGCGTCCACAAGGTCGATCTTCTTGGCATCCAGATCGGCAATATCGATCTTGCCGGCCTCCATCGGTCCACCGGACACAAAGATCGCCGGGATGTTCAGGCGCATGGCGGCCATCAACATCCCTGGGGTGATCTTGTCACAGTTCGAGATACAGACCATCGCATCCGCACAGTGCGCGTTGACCATATATTCAACCGAATCCGCGATCACCTCACGCGAAGGCAGCGAATACAGCATCCCGTCATGGCCCATGGCGATACCGTCATCCACCGCGATGGTGTTGAACTCTTTTGCAACACCACCAGCGGCCTCAACCTCACGCGCCACCATCTGGCCCAGATCCTTTAGGTGGACATGGCCCGGCACGAATTGCGTGAACGAGTTGACGATGGCAATGATCGGCTTGCCGAAATCGTCATCTCCCATGCCTGTGGCACGCCACAATCCGCGTGCACCGGCCATGTTGCGGCCATGAGTAGAGGTTCTTGATCGGTACAATGGCATGATGCTGTTTCCCTATTGCCTCGGGTTGCATGTCTTGGGGTTCGTACGTTATAGCGCACGTACCACATGTGCGCTATAACGTACAAGAGGATTCGAAAGATGATGATATGGCACCGGATGAAATTACACTGAAACTTCGGGACGTGCGGGCCGCATCGGGGTTGAGTCTGTCCAAGGTGGCCGAGCTGACAGGCGTCAGCAAAGCCATGCTGGGTCAGATTGAGCGGGGCGAATCCAGCCCGACGATTGCAACGCTCTGGAAAATCGCCAAAGGGTTTCAGGTGCCGCTGAGCGCGCTGATCGACACTATGCAAGGCGATCCGTCGGTCTTTCAAACCGTGACCTTCCCCGGAAGTATCGAGGTCAAGATCGTCTTCCCTTTTGACCCTGCACTGGGGGCTGAAACTTTCCACGTCAGCCTTACCCCAAACCAGAGCCATGAGTCGCCGGCACATGCGGCAGGCGTGACAGAAGAGGTTTTTGTTCTCAGTGGTACATTGGAAATCCTTCGCGATGAGGAATGGGTATCTTTGAAGGCCGGGCAAGGTTTGCGGTTTGCTGCGGATATCCCACATGGCTATCGCGCGGGCTCGCAAGGGGCGGCTTTTCTGAACATGCACCACTACGCGCAGCACACTGAGTTTTTTGAGAACGGCAGGGACATTTCATGACCGCGTTTTTCAACAGTTTGACCATCGTGGACGCCATTGGCTCGTTTGGGGCCCTGATCGTGGTTGCCGCGTATTTTGCAACGCAGATGCGGATGATGAATTCTGACGACCTCGCTTTTCCAGTGGTCAACCTGCTGGGTTCGGTCCTTATCGTCTTTTCCCTGCTGCAAAACTTCAATCTGGCCTCGATGCTGATCGAAGGGTTCTGGATCCTGATCAGTATTGTAGGGATCATTCAGCACTTCCGCCTGCGCCGGGCGGGATAAATCAAGCGGTTAACCGACGCTAGCGCTATCCAGTCTTGAACCCCTATGCTGCCGGGTATAGGGAAAAATCAAGCTCGCTTAGGGGAGGCTTTGATGCAGGACGATCCGAAAACCCTCGTATCTACCGAATGGCTGGCCGCGCATATGAAGGACCCGGATCTGCGGATTCTGGACGGGTCCTGGTATTTGCCCGCGCAAAACCGTGATGCCAAGGCCGAATATGACGCCGGGCACATCCCCGGAGCGCGTTTCTTCGACATTGATGAAATATCAGACCATCGCTCGGACCTGCCGCATATGGCACCACCGGTCGAGAAATTCATGTCGCGCTTGCGGGCCATGGGTGTGGGTGATGGCCATCAAGTGGTCGTCTATGACGGCGCTGGGTTGATGTCGGCAGCACGCGTCTGGTGGCTGTTCCGTCTGATGGGGCAGGAGAATGTCGCTGTTTTGGATGGTGGTTTGCCAAAATGGCAAGCCGAGGAACGAGAAATCGAAGATCTGCCTCCGGTCATCCGCGATCGCCACATGACCGTGCGGGTGCAAAATCAGCTTGTGCGCGACGTCACGCAAGTTTCTGCCGCAGCCAAGCTGGCCGATCATGAAATTATCGACGCCCGTTCGGCCGCGCGTTTCGCCGGGACACAGGCCGAGCCGCGCGAGGGTCTGCGTTCAGGCCATATCCCGGGGTCACGCAATGTGCCGTTCGGGCAGTTGTTAAACGCCAATGGCACCATGAAATCGCCCGAGGACTGTCGCGCGATTTTTGAAGCCGCTGGCGTTGATCTGTCGAAACCGGCGATCACCTCATGCGGGTCTGGTGTGACCGCCGCGATCCTCAGCCTTGCGCTTGAACGCATGGGCAAGAACGACCACTCGCTTTATGACGGCTCCTGGGCTGAATGGGGTGCCTTCCCGACCCTGCCCGTCGCAACCGGAGAGAACTGATGTTCGAGAACCTCAAACCGCAGCCTGCCGACAAAATCCTGGCGCTGATGCAAATGTACCGCGAAGACCCGCGTGATCAGAAGATCGATCTGGGTGTGGGTGTCTACAAGAATGCCGAAGGCGTGACGCCAGTCATGCGCGCCGTCAAAGCCGCCGAACAGCGCATCTGGGAAGAGCAGGAATCCAAGGCTTATACCGGTCTGGCGGGCGATCCTGCGTTTGCGGATGTAATGATCGGTCTGATTCTCGGTACTTCGGTTTCTCGCGGAAACATCGCTGCCGTGGCGACACCGGGCGGCACCGGTGCCTGCCGACAAGCGTTCGAGATGATCCGGATGGCCAACCCTTCGGCGCGCGTGTTCGTGTCAAACCCGACCTGGCCGAACCACCTATCGATCCTGAACTATCTGGGGATGGAAACGGTTCAGTACCGCTATTTCGACGGTGAGACTCGTGGCGTTGACTTTGACGGCATGATAGCGGACCTGAAGACCGCCAAAGCTGGCGACGTGGTTCTGCTGCATGGCTGTTGCCACAACCCTACCGGCGCCAACCTGAACATGGTGCAATGGCAAGAGGTCGTGAAGGTGATCAATGATCTGGGCCTCGTTGCCATGATCGACATCGCCTATCAGGGGTTTGGCGACGGTCTGGAAGAAGACGCGCAGGCGGCGCGTTTGGTCGCGTCCTCGGTCAAGGAATGCTTGATTGCGGCGTCTTGCTCGAAGAATTTCGGTGTCTACCGTGAGCGCACTGGTTTGTTGATGGCGATCAGCGCCGATGCAGGTCAAACCGCTCTGAATCAGGGAACACTGGCGTTCCTGAACCGCCAGAACTACTCCTTCCCGCCGGATCATGGCGCGCGCGTCGTGACGACCATCCTTATGGATGAGGCCCTGCGCGCGGATTGGGCAGCAGAGCTGGAGGAGGTCCGCCTGTCCATGCTGGGTCTGCGCCAGAAATTGGCCGACGAATTGCAGCGTCTGAGCGGCTCGGACCGTTTTGGTTTCATCGCTCAGCACCGCGGTATGTTCTCACGTCTGGGTGCGGCGCCTGAACTGGTTGAGAAACTGCGCGTCGAACACGGCATCTACATGGTCGGCGACAGCCGCCTGAACATCGCCGGACTGAACGCGACGACAGTGCCGATTCTAGCCAAGGCGATCGTCGACGTCGGCGTCTGATCGGACAGCCGTCGCGCCTGGCTCAGCCCGGGCGCGGCGGAGTTTTGACGAACTGCATGTCTCCGTCCGCCACGGCGAAAGGGTTTCCGCCCGCCGTTATCACGGCCCGATCTTTCATCGCCCGAAAGTCGAACATGGCGTTTAGCACGACATCAGTTCTGCCCTGATACTCACGAGGGTGGTAGATACATATGCCGACCTGTTCATCAAGGCGGCGATATGTGTAATCCGCCTCGCCTACCAGCATGCCGTTCGCGGTGACATAGCAGGTGTTTTCGGTTTCGTAACTGACCGTGTGTGTCGATAAGTCTTCGAAATCGCCATGCCCGGAGTGGTGGACCCCAGTCCATTCTAGGCTTGTGCCAACAAGCGTGTGCGGTGCGTCCGGCATTGCACTCCCCCCTATTTTGACAGGCCGATTCTAACCCAAAAATGACTGCCGCACAAAAAAACGGCCCCAGCACAGGGCTGGGGCCGTTTTTGTTATTCAAGTATCTCAACCTTTCGAGAACTCGGGGTAGGCTTCCATGCCCAACTCACCCATATCCAGGCCATTGATCTCTTCTTCCTCGCCAACCCGCAGGCCAACCGTTGCCTTGAGGATCGAGAAGAGGATGAAGCTGACCGCGAAGACGAAGATACCGATGGCCGCGAAGCCAATGATCTGCGTCACAAAGTTAGCGTCACTGTTGGTCCATGCAACGATGAAGGTACCCCAGAAGCCTGCGATCAGGTGAACTGGGATCGCACCGACGACGTCGTCAATCTTCATGCGGTCCAACATCGGGACGGTCAGGACCACGATAACACCACCAATTGCACCGATGATCAGGGCCTGGAACAGCGACGGGGCCAGTGGTTCAGCGGTGATCGACACCAGACCAGCCAGTGCGCCGTTCAGTACCATGGTCAGGTCTACCTTGCCATACATCACCTGCGTCAGGATCAGCGCTGCAACAGCACCAGCAGCAGCGGCCATGTTGGTGTTGGCGAAGATGCGGCTGATATCGGCCATGTCACCGATGGTACCCATTGCCAGCTGCGAACCGCCGTTGAAACCGAACCAGCCCAGCCACAGGATGAACGTACCCAGGGTTGCCAGTGCCAGGTTCGAACCGGGGATCGGCACAACCTTGCCTTCCTTGTTGTACTTGCCGATCCGCGGGCCCAGTACGATGGCACCGGCCAGCGCTGCGAAACCACCTGCGGCGTGTACCAGTGTCGAGCCTGCGAAGTCGCTGAAGCCCATCTCGGACAACCAGCCGCCGCCCCACTGCCAGGACGCTTCAATCGGGTAGATGACGCCGGTCAGGACGATCACGAAAAAGAAGAAGGGCCACAGTTTGACGCGCTCGGCCATGGTGCCCGATACGATGGACGCGGTGGTGGCGCAGAACATTAGCTGGAAAAAGAAGTCCGAGCCGACGGATGCATAGGACAGGTCGGTTTCGACACCGTCCAGGCCGACCGGCTCGAGCGACGTTGGCGAGAACGCACCCAGAATGCCTGTGATGGTCCAGCCATCACCCGGATACATCAGGTTAAAGCCCACCAGCCAGTACATGATGGCCGCAAACGAAAACAGGCCCATATTCTTGACCAGCTGCATGGCCACGTTTTTTGACCGCACCAGGCCGGCCTCGAGCATGGCAAAGCCCGCGGCCATCCAGAACACCAGAAAACCGCCGACCAGAAACAGCAGCGACGTCAGTATATATTGCGTGTGCTGCGCAGTCTCGCCGGTTGCAGCGGCCTCTTGCGCAAGACCCATCTGCGGCAGCGCGACAATCGCGGCGGCAGGGATGAGAGATTTCATCAGGTTCATTTTCAGTCCTCGAATGAGTGTGAGTGGCCGCGCTTACAGCGCTTCCTCGTTGGTTTCCCCGGTTCGCACGCGCAGGGCCTGCTCGACATCGAGGACAAAAATCTTGCCGTCGCCGATCTTGCCGGTCTTGGCTGTTTTGGTGATGGTCTCGACGATCTGGTCGGCCATTGCCGCAGGCACCACGATCTCGAGCTTGATCTTGGGGACGAAGTTCACAGCGTATTCGGCCCCGCGATAGATTTCAGTGTGACCGGATTGCGAGCCGAAGCCCTTGATTTCGGTCACCATCATGCCGCGCACGCCAGCTTCGGTCAGTGCCACGCGCACCTCCTCCAGCTTGAACGGCTTGATTGTCGCAATGATCAGTTTCACATCTTTCCCCTCTGATTGTCCGGTGGGACCGGTTTGTTTGCACCTGCAGAAAAAGAGCGTGACAGAGCGTGGTAAGAAACGGTTACGGGTCGTTATTGCGCACCAAAATGGCGCAATGTTGCACATTTTTTGCACAAATGGTGCGAGGTGACTAAAAAATAGGCAGACTAATGAGGGGAATTTACGGAAAATCGGACCTCTACATACTCAGGTCGCCGGGGTATGGTGGCGCAAAAGCATAACCGGGCAGAGTTTGAGCATGACTGAGTCCAATCGCCGTAAGCCGAAACTGGTCGCGGACAAAAGATACCCATCGAAAGCGCGCAAACCTGCAGCGTCGAAGCGGGCTGCGAAACCCTCCGGCAAGAAATCGACGGCACGCAAAACCGCCACGCGCAAAACCACACGCAAGACTAAGCGCAAACGTTCGGGCGGGAACGGAGGCGGGATTTTTCGCCGTCTGTTCCGGTGGATCTGGGGGCTGATCTGGGGTTTGACCTGGCGTGTGGGGGCTATTGTCGCCGCACTCATCGCGTTGGCGATCGGCGTTGTTTACACCACATTGCCTGACGTTGATGCGTTGCTGGATGGGCGGGCGCGCGGCTCGGTCACGTTGCTGGATCGCGATGGCAAGGTTTTTGCGTGGCGTGGCGATCAGTTCGGAGGGGTGATCACGGCGGATACGGTGTCGCCGCATCTTAGAAACGCGGTCATCGCGACCGAGGACAAACGATTCTATCGACATTTCGGCGTCAGCCCGCGCGGCGTCGCCAGCGCTGTGCGTATCAACCTGAGCGAAGGGCGTGGACCTTTGTCCGGGCATGGTGGGTCAACCATCACGCAGCAGACCGCGAAACTTTTGTGTCTGGGCGAACCTTATGATCCGACCGAGTGGGAATCAGAGGCGGCGTACGAGGCGGATTGCCGTCAGGGCTCACTTTGGCGCAAGGGCAAGGAAGCCGTCTATGCTATGGCGATGGAGGTCAAATACTCCAAGAATGAGGTTCTGACGATCTACCTGAACCGTGCCTTCCTTGGTGCTGGCGCGCGCGGGTTCGAGGCGGCCAGCCAGCGCTATTTTGGAAAGTCCGCAGCCGAAGTCTCTCCGGCCGAGGCCGCGATGCTGGCCGGTCTGCTGGTCGCGCCCACACGCTATGCACCGACAAACAACCTGCAACGCTCTCAGGACCGGGCGCGGCTTGTGATTGGGCTGATGGAGGATCAGGGTTATCTGACCGCTGCACAAGCCAGCGAGGCGCGTGCAAGACCTGCTGAACTTTCAGACGCTGCCGCTGCGCGAGCGGGCGGCTATTTCGCAGATTGGGTCATGGCCAGTGGGCCCGAGTTCTTTACCCGCAATACGACCGAGGATGTGGTGATCCGCACTACTCTGGATCAGCGAATTCAGACTTCTGCCGAAGAAGCGCTAAAGTACATCTTTCAGGAAAAGGTGCGCGAAGGGTCCAAAGCTCAGGCTGCAATCGTTGTGATGTCTGCGGACGGTGCAGTGCGCGGCATGGTTGGCGGGCGCAAGACGCGTGTGTCGGGTGCGTTCAATCGGGCGACGCAGGCCCTGCGCCAGACCGGATCGTCGTTCAAGCCGTTTGTCTACGCCACTGCGCTGGAACTTGGGTATTCTCCGCTGGATACGGTGATGGATGAGCCCTATTGCGTGGACATCCCCGGATCAGGCCAATGGTGCCCAAAGAACTACACCAATAAGTTCTATGGACAGGTGACGCTGGCGGATGCGCTGAAAAACTCTCTGAACATTCCGGCAGTCAAAGTGGCCGAGATCTCGGGTTTGGATAACGTCCGCACCATAGCCAGCGGCTTTGGGATCGCCAGTGATCTGGCGCAGGGACCGGCATTGGCACTGGGTGCATCCGAAAGCACGCTGATTGAGATGACAGGGGCTTACGCGGGTATCCTGAACGGTGGATCGGCGGTTGAGCCCTATGGTCTGACCGAGCTGAAACTGTTGGGCGACGAAACGCCCGTCATGGTCACGACGACCGGTATTGGTGAGCGGGTGATCAATGACTCCGCCGCCAAGCAATTGACCTGGATGATGGAGCGTGTGGTGTCCGAAGGCACCGGCGGGCGCGCCAAGCTGCCGGGTTGGCAGGTGGCGGGCAAAACCGGGACAACTCAGGCTGCGCGGGATGCGTGGTTTATCGGGTTTACGGCAGATTATGTGACCGGCGTCTGGATGGGTTATGACGACAACACGCCATTGTCTGGCGTAACCGGGGGCGGGCTGCCTGCCGAAATCTGGCAAGAGACCATGCTGCGTGTCACCGAAGGGATGACACCCACACCCTTGCCAATGATGGCTCCTACACCTCCAGTACAGGTCGCGCAGCCGCAACCGCGCCGCAAGCAAGGCGGTTTCGCCAAGGATATCAATAATCTGCTGAAGAACATCTTTGGCGGTAATTGACTAAAAATGCGGTGCACTGGGCACCGCATTTTGTCATTCGTTTCTTGCGTAACTTAGACGCTGGAATCCAAAGCCGCCAGGATTGCATCACCCATTTCGGTGGTCGAAACCGGTGTAACGCCTTCATCCGCCAGCAGGTCGGCGGTGCGGACACCATCAGCCAGAACTTTCTCGATCGCGGCTTCCAGGCGGTTTGCCTCTTCGCCTTGATCAAAACTGTAGCGCAGCGCCATAGCAAAGCTGAGGATACAGGCGATCGGATTGGCTTTGCCCTGACCCGTGATATCAGGCGCGGAACCGTGGACCGGTTCGTACATCGCCTTGGGTCGGCCATTGGCCATCGGTGCACCCAGCGAGGCCGACGGCAGCATCCCCAGCGAGCCGGTCAGCATCGCGGCGCAGTCGGACAGGATGTCGCCGAACAGGTTGTCGGTCAGAATGACGTCGAATTGCTTAGGTGCGCGCACCAGCTGCATGGCACCGTTATCGGCGTACATATGGCTCAGCTCGACTTCGGGGTAATCGGCAGCAACGCGGTTAACCACCTCGCGCCACAGGATGCCCGATTCCATAACGTTGGCTTTTTCCATCGAGCACAGTTTTTTGTTCCGGCGCATCGCCAGTTCAAAGGCCGAGCGCGCGGCGCGTTCGATTTCGGATTCGGTGTAACGCTGGGTGTTGATGCCGACGCGTTCGTTGCCTTCTTCAAAGATGCCGCGCGGCTCGCCGAAATAGACGCCCGAGGTCAGCTCGCGCACGATCATGATATCCAGACCGGCGACAATGTCTTTTTTCAGCGACGAGAAATCGGCCAGCGCGTCAAAGCATTGGGCCGGGCGCAGATTCGAATACAGGTCCATTTCCTTGCGCAGGCGCAGCAGGCCGCGCTCGGGCTTCAGGCTGAAATCCAGATCGTCGTATTTCGGACCGCCAACGGCACCCAGCAGCACGGCGTCAACCTCTTGCGCTTTGGCCATCGTCTCATCAGACAGGGGCTTGCCGTGGGCGTCATAGGCCGCACCGCCGACCAGATCCTCGCTCACGTCAAATTGAATACCGCGATTGGTGCCGAACCAATCGATGATTCTGCGCACTTCGGCCATAACTTCCGGGCCAATTCCGTCTCCGGGCAGGATGAGGAGCGAGGGGTTGGACATGAAGGGTCTCCTTGCGTTTTGTTGCACAGGGCCTAGCGTCTGCGTTGCATCGGGTCAATGAGACGAACCCGTCAAAACACGAGGAAAATACATGCTGACACCTGGAAATCCGGTTCCTGCGCTGAAAATCGAAACCGTGGCGCATGGCAGCTTCGATCTTGAGGCGGACAAGGGCGAAAACGGGACGCTGGTGATTCAATATCGCGGGCTGCATTGTCCGATCTGTATCAAACAGATGACCGAGGTCGAAGCGGCGCTGGACGATTTTGCGGCGCTGGGTGTCGAGGTCATCATGATCACGACAGATACCGCCGAACGTGCCGCCGAAACCGCTGAGAAAGCCGGGGCGACCCGACTTCGTGTGGGTCACAGCTTGCCGTTGGCAGAAGCGCGTGAGGATTGGGGGCTGAACGTCTCGACCAAGCGTGAAGGCAGTGCAGAACCCGATCTTTTCGCAGAGCCCGGTCATTTCTATATCGCGCCCGACCAAACGCTTTATTACGCGTGGCAGCAGACCACGCCGTTTGGACGCCCGTCCATGTCGGATATTGCCGGTGGCCTGAAGTTCACGCTGGGCAACAACTACCCTGCGCGCGGGACCTATACAGGGCCGCTTTGAGTTTCAAAGACTGGCTTTGAGACCCTCAACCAGAAGATCCCAGACCCTGCGAATGCGCGGGGTCTGGCGCATGGCCTGTGGAGCGGCCAACCAGACCGGTAGAACCGGAATGTCCACATCAAGTGGCAGAATCTCAACCACCGGATCAGCCGCGGCCACCTGTATCTGGCTGAACCCGATGCCGCAACCAGCTCGGATCAGTTCCCAATAGGCGCTTTGCAGATCGCAGCGGGTGGTGAAACTGTCACGGCTGGCGGGCCATCCCTTTTCGCGCATGGCTTTGATGATGTCTTGGTTGGCATCAAAGCCAACCAGGTCATGCGCGAAGAGTTCCTCTGGGGTTTTGGGGCGTCCTTTTCGGTCCAGATAGGATTTGGCCGCACAAAAACACAGGGGCACCTCTCCCAGATGGCGGGAAATGATGTCCATCTGGGCCGGGCGATACATGCGCACCGCAATGTCCGCCTCGCGGTACAGAAGGTTCTCGGTTGTGTCGGTGGCGACCAGCTCAAGCTGAATGGACGGTTCTTTCCTGCGGATGTCCGCAAGGATTGGGGGCAGCAGGTGATGCGACACAAAGACGGATGCGGTGATCCGGACAGAGCCTTCCAATTGCTGGGATTGCCCGGCGGCGGCAAGGCTGAACGCGGTCATGGCGCTGTGCATTTGTTGCGCCATGGGCAAAAGCTGCGCGCCCGCCGCGCTGAGTTTCAGCCCGCGCGCGTGTCGATCGAACAGGGATACGCCCAACGCGTCTTCAAGGCTTTGGACCTGTCGTCCCAATGTGGGCTGGCTGCGATCCAGGTGTCGGGCCGCTGCAGACAGAGAACCTGTTTCGGCTACGGCCAGAAAGCTTTGGATCAGGGACCAGTCCGCGTGTGTCAGAGCTTTATCCATTCAGAAATGAATACATATTCTGCGCTCAGCGGCAATTCATTATGTAAAATGAATGGGTAGATTGCCTCTGGACAGGAGGTCGCCATGACACAAACAGCATTGATACTGGGTGCATCGGGCCGTTTCGGGCGCAATGCCAGGCTGGCTTTTCAGGCCGCAGGATGGGAGGTGCGGGTGTTCAGCCGTGGCTCTGACACACTTGCGCAGGCGGCACGTGGGGTGGACGTCATCGTGAACGGGTGGAATCCGGCCTATCCAAACTGGGCCAAAGATGTACCAAACTTGACGCGACTCGTGATTGATGCCGCGACACGCGCGCGTGCAACCGTGTTGCTTCCGGGCAATGTCTATGTGTTCGGAAACGACACTCCAAGCCCTTGGTCAGGTGAAACGCCGCATCTGGCCACCAATTCGCTTGGGCGTATCCGAATTGAGATGGAAGAGGCGTATCGTGCCTCAAGTGTTCGCACCATCATCCTGCGTGCAGGGGATTTCATTGACACAAAGGCGTCAGGCAACTGGTTCGATCAGGTCATGATCAAACGCCTGGCGCGCAACCAGTTGATCTATCCCGGCAACCCCGAGGCACTGCATGCCTGGGCCTACTTGCCCGATCTGTCCCGCGCCGCCGTCGCGCTGGCCGAGATGCGCAGAGAGTTGCCCCGGTTTTGTGATGTTCCGTTTGAAGGATACACTCTGACCGGAACGCAGATCGCACAATCGCTGTCGCGCGTTATCGGGCGGCCTATTGCCGTGAAGCCGATGCAATGGTGGCCGTTGCAATTGGCCCGCCCGTTCTGGTCCATGGCCCCGCATCTGATCGAGATGCGATACCTGTGGCAGATGCCGCATCAATTGGATGGTGCCCATTTGGCAGACCTGCTTGATCCGGTGGTTCAGACCGATTTGGATGATGCCATGCGCACTGCGATCCCAACTGAAACTGTTGCATCTCTGTCTGCGATCGCAAATGCGGGCGATGCTTTAGGGTAACGTGATATCAACCCAGACCAGACGGTGTCTGCTGGCGCGCTGGGCGCTGTCAAACAGCGCACTGCTTTCATCGGGCCACACAACCCCGGAGCCAACAACGCGCAGATCCCTGGACGGCAAGACATAATCAACGCGCATCTCTCCTGTAGTTTTCCATTCGACGGTTGCGGAGGAACCTGACGGGTCTGTCGGGCGCGGATCCTGCACATTGGGATGAGAGAGCAGAGCGTGGATGGCCTGCTTGTGCCCCTCACCGCGCAAAGGGTCGAGATTGGCGTCCCCGGCGATAGCGAAAGGCCCTGCGGGCGCTGGCCCCAGATCACCGTTCAGAAGGACGGACCAGAACCGGATCTCATCCCGGTTGCGCAGACCATTGCGGTCCTCGGGCCCGTCGAAAACTGGCGGGGCGGCGTGAAAAGTCATCAGGTTGATCCGCCCCCATGGGGTTTTGACCGGCACCACCCAATGCGCGGTCGAGGACAAACGCTGAACTGATTGCGCATCCTTGGACAGAAAGGGTTGCCCATCTACCCGGGGCAGATCAGCCCCCGGAAGATCCTGCCAAAGCAGATCGGAAAAATCCTGAACTTCTTTGCTGACGATTTCATAGCGGGACAGAACCGCCAGCCCACCTTGGCCCGTGAACTGGCCCCAACCCTGCGCGTCGCCGGGGCCTTGAGTTCGGCCATCTCCGTCCAAATCCAGCGATGTTTCGAGACCCGCATTGGGTTGCGCAGAGAAATGATAGCCATAATCCAAACCTGCGGCGCGCAGTTTGTTGGCCAGATCGTTGAGAGCCGCGCCCTCCATGTCCCAATCGATACCCTGTAGGGCGATAACGTCAGGATGGGCTGCCGCGATAACGTCGATGACGGCCAGAACCTGACTGTCATCGCGCTCAATGTCGCGCAACAACAATGCAGGGCCTTTTCGGCTGAGCTCGGTATTGTAGGTGGCGATACGTAAGATGTCTGCCTGTGCTGCCAAGGGCAGCAGAAGCAGAACCAATGCGCGGATCATGCAGTCTGCGTCGTCTCGCTTGTTGAATAGGCGCGGCGTTTTTCCACTATCAGCCCCGCAATACGCAGAGTCGCCACGCCACGCATGATCATGCTGGCTGGCAGAAAGGCCCATGCGCACATGGTCCAGATAAGCGTCTGCGGGTTGCTGAGTGAGATCGGAGCAACCATGCTGCTGACGAGTTTGATAACGGCCGGAATAAGGAAGGGCAGCAGAATACCGATGCAGATGTTCAGACGGCCATCCCGTTGCAGGCGTGTCACAACGTCTCCGCCTTTGGTGGGATCAAAGAGTGGCAGATTCGTCCAGACATTGAAGGCCCCGTTCCCGGTGGGCCATCCGCGGACCTTAACCGCATAGGCAAAGCTGGCAACTGTTACCAGAGCAGCTACATAGGCTACGCTGGCCGTAATCCGCACCAGTTCGATCAGTGTGTGACCGGCATCCGCAGGCAACATCAACACAACCAAACGAACCGGAGAATAGGGGAAATCTGCTACATTTGCGACGGCCAGACCGACACCATATGCAAATGAGGTCAGATCGGTCGGCGTGTAGCCATTTTTACAGATCAAAGTCAGGAACGTGACCATCGACATCAGTCCAACAAACCGAAGGCGATTCACCGGTGGTGCGTCGCGAAATTCGATAAAGCTGGGAAAGGCGGAATTGTATTCCGCAAACGTCAGAAGGAACGCGAGGATCGCGAGAAAGACCAGAATCTCGGTCCCGTTCGTCGATGATACAGGCAGGTACAACGCGGGTGTCAGCACCATCAGTGCTACAAGTACTCCGCGTATCGCCGCCCCTGTTGTGCGTGCAATCACAATCCGAACCCTTTTTCAAACCGAACCAGTCGATCTTTGCCGACCTGAATCCAACTTGTGCCCGTCTCCTCGCGTCTTTGTGACGGATGCCTCTTTAGCGCCAACATGGACGACAAGCGGCATTTCGCTCAAGACAGGGGGCAGAAAACACGTGATTTCGGGCAAAATGATGGCGCAACTGGTGCGAGATTGCATCAATTCGGACGCAAATCCGACGTGTATCTCAATGTGATACCTACATGTTGTGGTTTTGCAAAAATCAACCCCAAGAACGAGAGCGAGGTCGCCGCAGCGACCCCGTTAGGTTGAGTGTCCACAGATTCGCCCCCAGAATCACACCCAGGGACGGGCCTGACTGGCGTGATCTTCGAAATTGTCGATGTGATGATCTTTTTCCATCGTCAGGCCGATATCGTCCAAACCGTTCAGCAAGCAGTGCTTGCGGTGCGGATCGACGTCGAACTCGATGACAACGCCATCCGAGGTGGTGATCTGCTGATCTTCCAGATGCACGGTTATTCGGGCGTTTTCGCCTTTATGTGCGTCTTCCATCAGAACTGCATGATGTTCTTCCTCGACCACGATGGGCAGGATTCCGTTCTTGAAGCAGTTGTTGAAGAAGATGTCGGCAAAGCTGGTCGAGATCACCACCTTGATGCCGAAATCCTTGATTGCCCAAGGCGCGTGCTCGCGCGATGAGCCACAGCCGAAATTGTCACCAGCAACCAGAATCTCGGCCTCACGATAAGCAGGCTTGTTCAGGATGAACTCTTCGTTCTCCTGCCCGTCATCGTGATAGCGCATCTCATCAAACAGCACGACGCCAAGACCGGTTCGCTTGATGGTTTTCAGGTGCACTTTTGGGATGATCATATCGGTGTCGATATTGATCAGCGGCATTGGGGCGGCCACCCCGTGGACTTTGTCAAACTTTTCCATGTTTACACTCCTGCGAGAGAGGGCCGCGCCCGTATCCCGCGTTTAAGCTTCTTTCGTTTCGCCTTTGGGTGCGTTCTTGACGAAGAGCGCCATGAAGACCAATCCGAACCCGTTGAACAACATCTCGATTCCCAGCAGGATTCCCAGCAAACTCAGCAGAGCTGTAGGTTCGCTGCTTGCATAAGACCAGATGATGCCTGCGAGGATGATCGACAAGATGCCCGAGATCATCGTAGGCCAGAAAAACTGCGTTCCTTTCATCTGGAACGACAGGATGACCCGTGCGATGCCGCCTGCCATAAACAGGATCAGCATCACGGTCGCCAAGGTCAGTGTGCCCTGCAGAGGGTGATCCAGAAAGGACCAGCCCAGAAACAGCATGACCGCACCCATGATGAGTGACAGAATCTTGTTGCCCGTGCCTTCGACGGTAAATCCGCCGACCACTTGCATCGCCCCTGCAACCAGCAACAACGCGCCGGTCACCACTGTCACGGCAATCGAAGCCGCAATGGCATTGCCCAGGGCAAAGATGCCGAACGCTATGGACAGAAGTCCCAGCAAAAGCCATTTAATCCAGTCACTCATTTCTTCAATCCCTCAAATATCTAGATATGAGGGCACCTTACATCAATTCACGGACGTCTGTCAGCCGTCCTGTGATTGCCGCTGCGGCAGCCATCGCCGGGCTCAGCAAATGGGTCCGTCCACCGCGGCCTTGACGGCCTTCGAAGTTGCGGTTCGAGGTCGCGGCACAGCGCTCGCCCGGTTGCAACTGGTCAGGGTTCATCGCCAGACACATTGAACAACCGGCCAGACGCCATTCAAAGCCTGCCTCTTTGAAGATTTCCGCCAGACCTTCTTCCTCAGCCTGTGCTCGGACCAGACCGGAACCCGGCACGACCATGGCGCGCATCCCATCCTTGATCTTCTTGCCTTTCAGAATCTCTGCGGCGGCGCGCAGGTCTTCGATGCGGCCATTAGTGCAGGAACCAATGAATACAGTGTCGATTTCCACGTCGCTCAGCTTCTGGCCGGCTTCCAGACCCATGTATTCGATGGAACGTCGGGCCGCGTCGACCTTGCCGCCTTCGAAATCTTCCGGGTGGGGGATGGTCGCTGTGATCGGCAGAACATCCTCGGGGCTGGTGCCCCAGGTCACGACTGGCGCGATGTCTTCACCGCGCAGGGTGATGACTTTGTCGAAATGCGCTCCTTCATCGGTGAACAGGGTCTTCCACCAATCCATCGCAGCTTCCCACTGGGCACCTTTAGGGGCGTGCGGGCGGCCTTTGACATATTCAAAGGTGGTTTCATCCGGTGCGATCAGGCCAGCGCGGGCGCCGCCTTCGATGGCCATGTTGCAGACGGTCATCCGACCTTCCATCGACAGATCACGGATCGCTTCGCCGCAATATTCGATGACATAGCCGGTGCCGCCGGCGGTGCCGGTCTCGCCGATCACGGCCAGAGTGATATCCTTGGCAGTCACACCCGGCTGCAGCTTACCGGTGATTTCCACCTTCATATTCTTGGATTTCTTCTGGATCAGGGTCTGGGTGGCCAGAACATGTTCCACTTCAGACGTCCCGATGCCGTGGGCCAACGCTCCAAACGCGCCGTGAGTCGCCGTGTGGCTGTCGCCGCAGACCACGGTCATGCCGGGCAGGGTCCAGCCTTGCTCGGGGCCGACAATGTGCACGATGCCCTGCCGCACGTCATTCACCGGATAATAGTGAATGCCGAAATCCTTGGCGTTCTTGTCCAACGCTTCTACCTGAATGCGCGATTCCGGGTTCTCGATCCCATTCACGCGGTCTGGTGTGGTTGGAACGTTGTGGTCCGGCACGGCGATGGTCTTTTCCGGTGCGCGCACCTTGCGGCCCGCCATGCGCAGGCCTTCGAACGCCTGCGGGCTGGTGACTTCGTGTACCAGATGGCGGTCGATATACAGCAGGCAGGTGCCATCATCGGCTTCGTGCGCGACATGGGCATCCCAGATCTTGTCATAGAGTGTTTTGGGGGACATTGGTCCACTCCCGTATGTAATGAGAATTGGCTGGCGAGTTGGCTTAGGCCGCGGCTAGGCGGGCCAGAACCGTGCGGGCGGCCCCAAAGAACCGTTCGCGCAGGCGCGTGCGGTCTTGCAGGTCGATATTCGGGGCCGTATGAGGTCTCATAAGCGGTCAGATATAGATACTGACCGAGTCTATCAAGGTCTTGCGTACCCCTGCAGATGCCGCCAAGGCACATTCCTGCGAGGGGCCGGGGGGCCTTCATTGAAATGTCGTGGGGTGCTTGTTACCTTATTAGTACCCCGGCGCCGGGGTTTCACGGCGCGCAACAAAGGAGGACTATGTCCTGTCTCTACATACACAGGCGGGTTTACCCGCCGATGACGGGGCCAAAATGATGGCCCACTCTCAGTCAATCAGCGACAAGCTGCTTGAGCGTATCCTTTCCTCACTTTCCGATGACAAGGCCGAAGACGTCGTGCAGATCAATCTGCAGGGTAAGTCTTCTGTTGCGGATCACATGGTGATTGCCTCGGGTCGGTCGACCCGTCAGGTCTCGGCCATGGCGGAAAAGCTGACGGATCGCATCAAGCAGGAATTCGGTTTCACCTCGAAGGTCGAAGGCAAAGATGCCGGCGACTGGGTGCTGATCGATACGGGCGACGTGATCGTCCATATCTTCCGCCCCGAAGTGCGTGAATTCTATCAGCTGGAAAAGATGTGGCTGCCTCAGGGCGGTAGCGCCTCGGCGAACTGAGGCGCCATCCCGGCCTGTATTAAGGGGCCGGAGGCGAGAGAGATATGCGTATCAGCATAGTTGCGGTCGGGCGATTGCGTGCCGGACCGGAGAAGTCCCTGCTTGACGACTACATGACCCGATTTGACCGGACCGGCCGTGCGTTGGGTCTTGGTCCCGCGCGTGTAGTCGAAGTCGAAGACAAGAAAAACGCTGGCATGGGGGCAGAGGCTGCCCTGCTGCGCAAGGCGGTGCCCAAAGGTGCTGTGATCTGCACCTTGGATGAGCGGGGGCGGGTCATGTCCTCACCCGAATTTGCCAAAAAGCTGGGTGGATGGCGCGATGCTGGGCGGCAAGATCTGGCGATGATCATCGGCGGAGCGGACGGAATAGACCCTAATCTGAGGGCTGAGGCCGATTTTTCCATTTCATTCGGGTCGATGGTCTGGCCCCATATGCTTGTCCGTGTGATGTTGGCCGAGCAACTTTATCGGGCCGCGACCATCCTGTCGGGTGGCCCTTATCACCGGGTCTGACATGGCGCAGCTTCTGATCGTTTACCATTCGCGCACCGGCGGAGCCCGGCAAATGGCCGAAGCAGCGGCGGAGGCCGGACGAGGCGAGGCAGACGTTGTTCTAAAAACCGCTGATCAGGCCGGGCCTGATGATCTGCTAGAAGCCGACGGCTATCTTTTCTGCGCGCCCGAGAATCTGGCCGCGATTTCGGGTCTGATGAAGGAGTTTTTCGACCGCAGTTACTATCCGGTTCTGGGGAAAATCGAAGGTCGTCCATATGCGCAACTGGTCTGCGCGGGATCAGATGGCGCAAACGCCGCGCGCCAAACCGCCCGCATTGCAACCGGCTGGCGGTTGAAAGAGGTGCAACCACCGCTGATCCTCTGCACCCATGCACAAACGCCCGAGGCGATTCTGGCCGAAAAATCTATTCCCGAAGATCAGCTTGAGAAATGCCGCGAGATTGGAGCCGCGATGGCGGCGGGCTTGAGCCTTGGGGTGTTCTGACGCTCAGTTCAGGTCGACCACTGTTGTGTCTTCGCCCCAGCCACCGACATTGTCACGCGCCTGAATCTGCACCTGAGCCATACCTTCGGGTATCTCCACACCGCTCAGCGAGCGGGTGAACGGCTGCTCATCCACATGTGGGTGATGCAGGACACGCATCCCCAACTCGTTTCCATTCATGTCCAAAACACGCCAGCCATCGGCGTAATCATCCCATCCGATGTCCGGGTGCCGAATCGTGACATCGAAGCGCCATGTATCGCCACTTCGACTGGCCGCGACTTTCTCGATAGTCGGCGGGTCGGCAAGGGCGGGGCTGGCCAGGAAGGCGCTGAGAATCACATATCGCATGGCGCGAATGTACGGGGTATGGCGGTGCATCGGGATCACGTCTCTGTGTTGGGATTTTGAGACATCAGGATTGTTCGGGACTGCGAGGCAAATTCGCGCCGATACAAGACCCCGAACGTGGTCACGGTGCCCAACATCAGAGCGATTGGCCCAAGGAACCATGCCAACGAGGCCAGCGCAAAATAGGTGGCGCGGAGACCGCGGTTAAAGCTGCGCGCTGCTGTAACACAAATCTCGGCCGATTGAGCGGCGCGTGGGTACGCTTGCGGGTCTTCCGCATCGTTTGGGACCGATGCCATCAACACGGCACAATACCCAAACAGGCGATGCGCCCAGACATATTTCAAGAATGCGTTGGCCAACAAGAGAACGACGACTAGTATCTTGATCTCCCACACCATGGCAGGCGCGCTTCCGATGGCGAGGTCACTGGCCACCCCTGCCAGTCGCTCGGTATTGCCCAACAGGGCCAGCCCACCGCCGATCGCAATCATTGTGGTGGACGCGAAGAACGTACTGCCCTGGCGCATTGCGGCCACAACCTGCGCGTCGAACATGCGCGGTTGGCGCGTCACCATCTCGCGCATCCAATCGCGGCGGTAGTTGTCCATCATCTGAGAGACAGAACGCTTCTGCGGCGACGGATGTTCGATCTTCCACCCGATCCACAGCCACGCGCCCAGCAGTACGGCGAGGGAGGTGTAGTCCAGAGGGGAAAACAATGCGGCACGTTCGATCCAGGTCATAAGCGTGACACTAAGACCGAACGGAAGAACTTGCCAGATTTTGAAATTGGTAATATTATTTTACCAAAAGGAGGCGCCGCCATGGAAATGCCAAAGCCAAGCCCGCAGGTTCTGAGCCGAAAATCGGAGATTATTGCGCGCCTGTCGCGTGTCCTGCACGAGAGTGCCATCATTGAGGACCCGGTTGAGACCCGAGCCTATGAGTGTGATGCGCTGACAGCCTATAAGTGCCCGCCGATGCTGGCCGTGTTGCCGTCCAATACAAAAGAAGTCTCGGATGTTCTGCGCATCTGCCATGAAGAAGGGGTGCCGGTTGTCCCACGTGGCGCGGGCACCTCGCTGGCGGGCGGGGCCTTGCCCACTGCGGATTGCGTCATTCTGGGCGTGGCGCGGATGAATGAGGTGCTGGAGGTCGATTATGACAACCGCTTCATCAAGGTGCAGACCGGACGGACCAATCTGAGCGTTACGGGCGCCGTCGAGGAAGAGGACTTCTTTTATGCGCCCGATCCGTCCTCGCAATTGGCTTGCGCCATTGCCGGGAATATCGCGATGAATTCGGGTGGTGCGCATTGTCTGAAATACGGAGTGACCACGAACAACCTGCTGGGTGTGACCATGGTGATGATGGACGGCAGTGTTGTCGAAATCGGCGGTGCGCATCTGGATGCCCCCGGTCTGGACCTGCTGGGCGTTATTTGCGGGTCAGAAGGGCAGTTGGGTGTCGTGACAGAGGCCACGCTGCGTATTCTGCGCAAACCCGAAGGGGCACGGCCGGTTCTGATGGGCTTCGATGACAATGAAGTGGCGGGCCAATGTGTCTCTGACATTATCAAATCTGGCATTTTACCGGTTGCGATCGAGTTCATGGATACCTTGTGCATCAAAGCCTGTGAGAATTTTGCGAAGGCCGGATATCCCGATTGCCATGCTCTGCTGATCGTCGAAGTTGAAGGATCAGAGGCCGAGATTGATCATCAGCTTTCGAAGATTGTCGAGATCGCCATGCGTCACAATCCCGTTGAGCTGCGCGAAAGCCAGTCTGCCGAAGAAAGCGCTAAAATCTGGCTGGGTCGGAAATCGGCTTTTGGCGCAATGGGGCAGATGAACGACTATATGTGTCTGGATGGGACGATTCCGGTGTCCTCTTTGCCCGAAGTCTTGCGTCGCATCGGTGAGATGAGTGAAGAATTTGGACTGCCGGTGGGGAATGTGTTTCACGCTGGCGACGGCAACATGCATCCCTTGATATTGTTTGATGCCAACAAACCCGGCGATTTGGAGAAATGCGAGGCGTTTGGGGCCGAGATCCTGAAGCTGTGCGTGGATGTGGGCGGATGTCTGACGGGCGAACATGGCGTCGGTATCGAAAAGCGGGATCTGATGTCACATCAATATGCGCCAGCCGATCTTGAGGCGCAGATGGCGGTTAAGGATGTATTTGATCCCCAGTGGCTGTTGAACCCCGCAAAGGTGTTCCCTCTGGACGTATCCGAGGCGCGGCGCATTGCGGCGGAATAAAGGGGCTGTGCCTCAATCGCGCAGGCGCGATTTCTCCGGAGTTTTTTTGAAAAGATGAAGCAAATGAGACCTGAGACGGAAGCCGAGTTGGCGGAACTGGTGGCCGGGTTGAAAGAGCCGGTGCGGATAGCTGGGGGTGGAACACGCGGTGTGACCGGGCCGGACACTGAACTGAACGTGTCGGGGTTGAGCGGTATCACCCTTTATGAGCCCGGAGCCCTGACACTTGTGGCCAAGGCAGGTACGCCGCTTGCTGAGATCGAGGCCGCGCTGGATGCGGAAGGGCAACAACTGGCGTTTGAGCCTATGGATCATCGCGCGTTGCTGGGAACTTCGGGTGATCCGACCATCGGCGGTGTAGTCGCTGCAAATGTTTCAGGGCCGCGCAGGATTCAGGCCGGAGCGTGCCGGGACTTTCTGTTGGGCGTGCGCTTTGTCGATGGGCGCGGTCAGGTGGTCAAGAACGGTGGGCGGGTGATGAAGAACGTCACCGGTTATGATCTGGTGAAATTGATGGCTGGGTCCTGGGGCACGTTGGGAGTATTGACCGAGGTTTCATTGAAAGTGCTGCCCAAGCCAGAGGCCGTTGCGACGCTTGTTTGGGAAGATCGCGGGTGGACCGCGACGTCCAAGCTGTTTTGTGACGCATTATGCTCGCCGTTCGAAGTCAATGGCGCGGCGCGGTTGCCCGAGTGTGGCGGCAAGCCTTCTCGGACGGTGCTGCGGATCGAAGGGTTTGAGCAATCTGTCAAGTATCGCGTCGGCAAGTTGCTGGAGCTTTTCGCGGAAATGAAGCCGGACCAGGTTGTCACCGATCCGGTCGAAAATGCTGGAATTTGGCGCGAAGTGCGCGACATCGAGCCTTTTGCCGACAAGCCGGGCAATGTCTGGAAGACCTCGGTCAAGCCGACGGACATGGTCCGTGTGGCCAGCGACAATAATCCGAACAGGGTGGTCGGTTGGGGTGGCGGTCTGATCTGGACTTTGGCGCCCGAAGGCGAGGATTTGCGAGCCGCTCTCTGTGATGTTCAGGGGCATTCAACGCTGGTACGGGCGGCCCCGGAAGAAATGCAAACACTGGGGCGGTTCCAGCCGGAAAACGCCGCTCTTTTGGCTCTAACACAGGGGATAAGGGCGAGGTTTGACCCTCGCTCCGTATTCAATCCGGGACTGATGGGGTAGGGCGATGCAAACAACATTCACAGAAAAACAGCTGCAGGACCCGGCAATCCAGCGCTCGAATGAGATTCTGCGCAGTTGTGTGCATTGCGGGTTCTGTACTGCGACATGCCCGACCTATCAGGTGTTGGGGGATGAGTTGGATAGCCCGCGCGGCCGTATCTACCTGATCAAGGACATGCTGGAAAACGAACGCGTACCGGATCAAAAGACGGTCAAGCATATCGATCGCTGCCTGTCCTGTCTGGCCTGCATGACCACCTGTCCATCGGGTGTGCATTACATGCACCTGGTCGATCACGCGCGAGAGTACGTCGAGTCGAATTACAAACGCCCCTTGGCGGACCGTGTACTGCGTTGGGCTCTGGCGCAGATCCTGCCCTATCCGATGCGGTTTCGCTGGGCCCTGATCGGTGCCAAGCTGGGCCGTCCGTTTCGGTTTCTGATGCCTGATGCCCGGTTGCGGGCGATGTTGGATATGGCCCCAAAGTACATCCCGCCGGTCAGCCGCAACGATGACCCGCAGAGTTTTTCGGCCAAGGGAGATCGGAAAAAGCGCGTGGCGCTGATGACGGGCTGTGCGCAAAAGGCTTTGAATACCGATATCAATGATGCCACGATCCGATTGCTGACCCGTCTTGGATGCGAGGTTGTGGTGGCCGAAGGCGCTGGGTGTTGCGGAGCTTTGACGCACCATATGGGTAAAAGTCGTGAAAGCCACGCGGCCGCCGCAGCCAATATCAAGGCGTGGACGCGCGAAATGGACGGCGATGGTCTGGATGCCATCGTCATCAATACGTCGGGCTGTGGTACGACAGTCAAAGACTATGGACATATGTTCCGGAACGATCCTCTGGCCAAAGGTGCTGAGCGTGTCTCGGGTATTGCCATGGATATCAGTGAGTTGGTCATGCAGCTGGACTTGCCTGATGGTCGCGACCAAAACCTTACGGTTGCCTATCATGCGGCCTGTTCCCTGCAACACGGGCAGAAGATCAAGACCTATCCCAAGGACTTGCTGAAACGGGCCGGGTTCAAAGTTGTCGAGCCTGCCGACAGCCATCTGTGCTGCGGCAGCGCAGGCACGTACAACCTGATGCAGCCCGAGATTTCTGGCCAGCTGAAGCAGCGCAAGGTCAAAACGCTGGAGGTGAAGAAGCCGGACCTCATTGCTGCAGGAAACATTGGATGCATGATGCAGATCGGGTCGGGCACGCAGATCCCGGTTTTGCATACAGTTGAATTGCTGGACTGGGCGACTGGTGGGCCAAAGCCGCCGTCGATGCAACAATCAAGGGACGCTGTACCGATCTTGAAGTAATTCGCGTTGGTGCCCACGCGCATCACTTGCCTTGGAATTTCTCGCAGCCGCTGATTGCCCTATTTTCGCCCAACGCAACCCGTAGGACAAATAGGCCAGAGTGAATCCCGGAGAACCGTGTGCGTAACTGGATCAAGGCGATTGTGCTCTGTGTCTTGCCGATGGCGGCCACAGCGCAGGATACCGGGCTGAAAAGTCTGGACACTTCGGATTCTGGTCGCGAATGGATGGCCGTGGGTCGGCTGGATATAGCGGGCAAAGGGTTTTGCACCGGAACGCTTGTGTCGCCAACATTGGTGCTCACAGCGGCACATTGCCTGTTCGACAAAGTTTCAGGGCAACGGATCAATCCGGAAGATATCGAGTTTCTGGCAGGTTGGCGTTTGGGGCGTGCCCTGGCCTATCGGACAGCGCGGCAAGCCGTGATCCATCCCGACTATCAATTCAGCTCTGCCTCAACAACCGACAGGGTGAGCGCGGATGTGGCCCTGATCGAGCTGTGGCAACCCATCAGAAACACCGCCGTCATTCCATTCGAGTCAGGGGATCAACCCCGCAGGGGCGCAGAAGTTGGCGTGGTGTCTTATGCGCATGACCGGTCCGAGGCACCATCGCTGCAACAGGTCTGTTCCGTGATGAACCGACAAAGAGGTGTCATGGTCATGTCGTGTGACGTTGATTTCGGCTCGTCCGGGGCGCCGGTTTTTTCCTTTGAGGGCCCGCGCCCTCAGATCGTGTCTGTTGTGGCGGCCAAGGCCAGTCTGGACGGCGAGAATGTAGCAATTGGCACTGCCGTTGAGCACTCTTTGCAAGTGCTGCGTGATGAACTGTCTGCGGGGCGTGGATTCGGATTGTCATCGCCCAGCTCAGGGTCTGGGAAAAACGTCGGCGCGAGGTTCATTCGGCCGTGATCAGAGCCTTCCTCAGTCTCATTTTGGGTTTAAGCGTTCTGGCCACCATGTCCCATGCGCAAGCCAACAAGCGCAAGCTGACGGACCGGGATGACCTTTATGGCTGGGAAGCGATTGGGCGGCTGGATATGGGAGACGGGTCGTTTTGTACCGGTACGTTGATTTCGCAAGACATGGTTCTGACAGCAGCGCATTGCGCCGTGGATCAGCGAACCGGAACCGCATTTTCCCCCGAAGACGTTACTTTTCGCGCCGGACTCAGCAACGGTAATGCCCTGGCCGAGCGTCAAGTTACACAGATTGCAATTCACCCCAACTACGGCTCTAATACGCCGCTTTCGCACGATAGTGTTCGGATAGACGTTGCCCTGTTGCGCCTTGGTGAGCCTATTCCCTATTCCATCGCAGACCCCTTTGCGCTGCACAGCGGGCGTGTACTGGGAAGTGAGGTCAGCATCGCCTCTTATGGTCGTGGGCGGTCCGAGGCGATCACGCGGGAACGCTCGTGCCGGATTGTCGATCGTCAACTGGGGCTGATCCTGTTTGATTGCGATGTCACTTTCGGATCGTCCGGGTCCGCCGTTCTGGCGAAGAACGGATCGCGCTGGCAGATCCTGTCCGTTGTTTCGGCGGTTGGTACAGATGGCAGCCATAAAGTCGGCTTTGGCATGGAGCTTGACGGGATCGTCACCGAGCTCAAGGGCATCATGCGGCGTGACGCACCACAACCCAAGGCGTCGATCCGGCGGTTGCAAGTCGGTTCCGGCAAGTCTGGGTCAGGGGCGAAATTCATCAGCTCTGGCGGGGGTTGAACTCGATCAAATCGCTACCCATGTGATATGTATCGGATCGCCACAACGGGGTCCGGTACCTGTAATCGCCCGTCCAGTCGGAGGGCACTTATCGTAAATCGCTCAAGGATGAGGATACGACACATGCGTACATTTGACTTTGCACCGCTGCACCGCGCAACTATCGGTTTTGACCAGATCGCTGACATGATGGACCGCGTTCTGACCAACGATGTGGCTCAGCCCAGCTATCCCCCGTACAACATCGAAAAAACCGACGCCGACACCTACCGTATTTCGGTCGCTGTCGCCGGTTTTTCGGAAGATGACCTGTCCGTCGAAGTGAAGGAAAACTCGCTTGTCGTGGCTGGCAAGAAAGCCACCGACGGCAAGGACCGCAGCTTTCTGCATCGTGGCATTGCCACCCGCGCGTTCGAGCGTCGTTTTGCGCTGGCAGACCACGTCCGCGTCACTGGCGCAAGCCATGAGAACGGTATGCTGAATATCGACTTGAAGCGCGAAGTTCCCGAGGCCCTGAAACCGCGCCGGATCGAGATTTCCTCGTCCAAAGCCATCGAGAAGGATGTGGTGGACGCCAAGGCTGTAAACTAACACGGCTGAGAATCCTGCGACAGTCTCCTCCTCCCAGACTGTCGCAACACACGTCCCGCGTTCCTCCAGACGCGGGGCGTTGTTTTTTGGATTGTGCCTGTCGGCAATAGAAACCCATATTCTCCGCTTGCTGAATCTCTGCTTCATTTCTTCGGGACCCGTGCTAGCACTTGTGCATGGCAGCGACGTCGACACAGACCAAACCGGCTATTCCTTATGCACTTGCGGTCTTTGGTGTTCTATTTGCATCAATTTGCTTTGGGCTGGTTCCCTATTTTAGCAGGGGACTGACCGAGCAAGGCGTCGCACCCTATGCCGTCGCATTCTATCGCTACGTCGTATCGGCGATCTTGCTGCTGCCTGTTCTTGTCATTCACCGCAAAGCGTGGCGCGAGATTTGTTGGGGTCTTGCGGTGGGCGTGGTGATGGGGCTTGGGTGGATAGGCTACGTGACCGCGTTGGAAACGTTGCCCGCCTCGACGGTCGGCGTCCTTTACATGACATATCCGGTTTTCACGTTGGTCACGGCCTGGGTTTTGTTCTCGGATACACCCACCCGGCGTGCACTGTTCGCCTCGGGCCTTATCGTGGTGGCCGCAATCATAGCTGGCTCGCCCGCATCTGTTCCGCTCGAGCACATTCCGACGCTTCTGATTTCGCTGGCAGCCCCACTTGGTTTCGGTTTCGGCATATCTGTTTTGGTGCACAGGCTGTCCCGCATCGCGCCACTTGCACGCATTGCCTCGGTTTCTTTGGGATCGGTACTTGGGCTTTTGCCTTTGATGTTGAGTGCGGACGTTTCCAGTCTACTCCCCAAAGGGCAGTCCGATTGGATGTTGATCATCGGAATTGGGTTGATCACTGCGCTGGTGCCGCAGCTGATTTACACGATCTGTTCGCCGCTGATCGGTGCATCTCAAACCGCAGTCGTAGGAAGCATTGAATTGCCCACGATGTTTGCCGTCGGGTTCTTTGCGTTTGGAGAGGTTATTACAACATCCCAGGCCGTGGCCTGCGCTTTGGTTTTGGGGGCTATCGCGACCACCAGAAGTCGGACGACGCGCACCGTGACCACTGTAATCTCAGAAGAACCAAAGAAGTAATCGTGCGCCTATTCGAAGCTGTAAAAGAAAAGACCCCGCGAAGTTTTCTCGCGGGGCCAATAATGCGCTGGGATTGAAAATCAGTTCCCAGCCGTGACCGACCCGATCGACCAGAACATCGTCTCGCCCGAGGCATCATCGACGCCGTCATTGTCGGTCATCACAAACGCCTCGCCCGAGGGCAGGATGGCCAGACCTTCGATCTTGTCCAGAACGTAGCCACCGGTTGAGGTCAGGTCGGGCAGCAGGTCGCGCACCTCTTGTTTGCTGACCACAGGCAACTCGCCTCCAAGTGGGGCCGGGGTCATTTCGGACAGCGGAATGCGGTAGATCTTTTTGGTCACGGCGCGGTGGTCGTGCTGATTGTCGCGTTCGATGACGTAGACATGGTCACCAAAAGCCACGATTTCCGACAGACCAACCCAGCCTTTTTCCGGATCAGCTTTTGGATAGTGCACGGCACCCCATTCCCTGGTGTCCAGATTGTAGGCAACGAGTTTCACGTGGTTGTCCGGATCGTCCTTCCATTCGCGCTGAACTGCCATCCACAGGGTGTCGCCAACCCTGGTGATGCCCTCAAAGCCAAAGCGCTTCTCGACGGCCATCAGTTCCGGCGGCAGGCCGATCTCGCCCTTACGGTCCTTGATCTTGCCTTCGGCTGAGACGTGGTAGATCGCGTGCGGGATCACCCGGTCGGTACGACCTTCGGAAGCAACATAGAAACCACCCTCACCGTCCAGTGTGATGCCTTCCAGATCCAACTTCTGCGCCGGGTTGCCGTCCTGACGGTGAATGCGGATCACGTCCACGATGCGGGCCGGGGTCTGACCGGGGTCGATCTTGAAGATCGAGGGCTGGAAACCGTAGAAGCTGTCATTGACCGCATAGATCATGCCGTCTTCATCCGCGACCAAGCCGGACAGAGCCCCCCATCCGATCAGCTCATCCGCGCCTGCGGACGTCAGATGCGGATAGTTGGCTGGGGCCTCCTGGTATTCAAAAATCGAAACATGCGCACGCGGACCGCCATCTTCGATCAGGTCTTTTTCGTTGGCCGACACCAGCAGGTTACGCTCTGGGATCGCAACATAGCCTTCCGGGCCAACGCCCGAAGGCAACAGTTGCTTTAGTGCTGGGTTGGCCGGGTCGGTGGCATCGTAGACACCAATGACCGAGGCGCGTTCGGCCCCGACAAAGATCATGGGCGTGCCGCCAAAGGTTGCTGCGGTCACGCTTTCGGGCTCGATCCCTTTGCTGTCCGAGCGTTTGTCGGGGTAGTGGCCGATCTGGATTATGGCTTTCTCGGACTCGGTGCCATTTTCATACACAACGGTGCCGTCCTTGTGGAAGATCGTCCAACCGCGCGAACCACCCTCATAGTCGCCTTCGTTGGCGGTGGCGAAATGATTGTCGTCGATCCACTTCACGGCATCAGGCTCGCGCAGGCGGCCCGGCTGGCTTTCGGTAAAGATCAGCGCGCCGCGCTCGTCGGTGGCGTCGATACCTTCAAGATCAACTGCACCTGCCGAGAAATGGCTGACCACGTTGCCGTCTTTGTCGACCACCGCGATGTGGTTATTTTCCTGCAAGGTGATGACGGTCTCGCCAAGGGCGTTGATGTCAACAAACTCGGGCTCGGGGTCCGTCGGCGCAACCTCGGCCAAACCGGTCAGCGGGGCCATCTTCATGCCCGCGCACTCCAGCGCGCCGTCTTTTAGCGGTACCAACGCCAGGGACCCGGCCGGTAGCTGCGGGATGATGCCGTCGTTCAGGTCTTCGTCGCGCTCGTTTTCGATCGCCACGGCGACAAAGCTGCCGTCGGGGGCGATGGCGACGCTGTCGGGCTGACCGCCCAGATCACAGGCACCGGTTTCCGCTTTGCCCGCGATATCGACCGAGATCAGCTTGCCGGACGGAGTGGTATAGCTTTCCGACGTGTTGACGCCCACAAAAGCTGTCGCACCGACGATTCCAACCGAGGTTGGCTCGCCGCCCACTTCCATCGCACCCAGCGGGGCCGGGTTTGCGGGGTCGGTGATGTCGACCATGCCGATCACGCCCAGTGGGCTGTCGGTGTAGACCAGCGTCATCCCATCCGCAGTTGCCGCGATGATCTCGGGCGAGGTTTCACGTTCGGTGTCGGCCCCCTCGGCCATGTTCTTGACGACTGGAAAAGACGCAATTCGGTTGAAGTTCATCTCTGCCACGGCCTGACCGGTGGTCAGGGCAAGGGCAGATGTCAGGCAGGCAAAACGCAAAGACATCGTCGGGTATCCCCTCTCAGTTGGATGAGAGGGGGATGAACGCCGGTCATTGCAGGGATGTGACGGTTTGTTTGCAGTTTTGTGACAAACCAAACGGCCCCGACGCGATGCACCGGGGTCTTGTCAGATTAAATCGACAGGCAGACGTATTTCATTTCCAGATAGTCTTCCATGCCGTGGTGGCTGCCTTCGCGGCCCAAGCCGGATTGCTTGACACCGCCGAACGGGCCAAGCTCGGTCGAGATGATGCCTGTGTTCACGCCCACGATGCCATATTCCAGCGCCTCGGCCACTTTGTAGACGCGGCTCAGGTCGTTGGCATAGAAATAGGCGGCCAGGCCAAAGATCGTATCGTTGGCCATGGCGATCACATCATCCACATCCTCGAATTTGAACAGCGGGGCCAGCGGGCCAAAGGTTTCCTCCTGCGCGACTTTCATATCCTGCGTGACGCCTGTGACGATGGTCGGCTGGAAGAAAGTGCCGCCCAGATCGTGGGGCAAGCCACCGGTCAAAACTTGACCACCCTTTGCGGTCGCATCCGCAATGTGGTCCTGAACCTTGACAACCGCCTTGTCGTTGATCAACGGGCCGGTCGTGGTGCCGTCTGAAAGGCCATCGCCAACCGACAGCGCCTCGGTCGCGGCTTTCAGCTTTGCTGCGAAGGCGTCATACACACCAGCCTGAACGTAGATACGGTTTGCGCAGACGCAGGTCTGCCCGTTGTTGCGGAACTTGCACATCATCGCGCCTTCGACAGCGGCATCCAGATCGGCGTCGTCGAACACGATGAACGGAGCATTGCCGCCCAGCTCCATCGAGCATTTCATCACCTGATCCGCCGCCTGCCGCAGAAGGATGCGGCCCACCTGAGTCGAGCCGGTGAAGGTCAGCTTGCGCACTCCGGGATTTTCGCAGAATTCTTTACCGATCTCACTGGCGTTCAGTGAGGGCAGAACGTTGAATACCCCCGCAGGAATGCCCGCACGGTCGGCGAGTACAGCCAGCGCAAGTGCGGACAACGGCGTTTCTTCGGACGGGCGGGCCACAAACGCGCACCCGGCAGCCAGTGCAGGGGCCGCTTTGCGAGTGATCATCGCAGTTGGGAAGTTCCACGGAGTGATCGAGGCCGCCACGCCGATCGGCTGTTTCAGCACCATGATCCGTTTGTCGCGTTGATGGCCGGGAATGGTTTCACCGTATACGCGTTTTGCTTCTTCGCCGAAGAACTCGATAAACGATGCGCCATAGCCGATTTCGCCAATCGCTTCGGCCAGCGGCTTGCCCTGCTCGGCCGTCAGAATCTTGCCCAGATCCTCGGCGTTTTCCATCATCAGATCGAACCAGCGCCGCAGGATCACGGCACGTTCCTTGCCGGTTAGCTTCGCCCATTCCTTTTGCGCGGCCTCAGCTTGCGCGATGGCTCCGGCGACCTGGGCCCGGCTGAGGTCTGCCACTTCGGTCAGAACATCGCCGCGCGCTGGGTTTGTGACTGGGAAACCGCCATTTTCGCCATCGACCCATTGGCCACCGATATAGGCTTTGGTCGCCAACAACGCAGGGTCTTTCAGCAGCGATTTCAGGTCGGTTGGGGTGTCCAGCATGGGTCAATCTCCGGCAGGAATGGGGTTGGGCGTACTCAATCAGGTGGGATTGTCCTTGTCTATGTCCACTATAGGCACGGGATCAATCCAGATTTGATCAAAAACAGGTGCTGATCCGATCTATCTTTTTTGCATCGAGTTTGCGAAAGTTCGGGTGATTTTCGAGCCCGAAGGGATGTAAATTGTCGTAACATTCCCTATCTTATTGGGTAATAGAAGAAAAAAGGGATAGAGCCGATGTCGAACCAGCAATTTGAGGCGCTGATCAAAGAAACGCAAACCAAGGTGCGCGAAAGCCAGTCGCAAATCGAAGGGCTGACTTCGCGAATTGAGGCCGCCCGCGCCAAGATCGGCACCGCCGAGGCAGACATCGACATCGAAAATGCCACGCTTGAGGATGTGCACGCCCATACCGAGGTGATGAACGCCAACATTGCCGAGCTGATCATGGGTCTGGATGATGTCACCAACGCGTTTTCCAAGGATTTCGACGAGATGCGCTCGAAAACCGGCTGGGAATCGTTCGTCGGCATCTTCTCACGCGGGAAATCGGAATCCATGCGGCAAGAGCGGATGCGCACTGCCAATATCGACGACAAGCTACAGGACCTGATCGCCAAATCCGACGTGATCGTGCAAT
Source organism: Ruegeria sp. 6PALISEP08 (assembly GCF_001238295.1). Classification (GTDB taxonomy): domain Bacteria; phylum Pseudomonadota; class Alphaproteobacteria; order Rhodobacterales; family Rhodobacteraceae; genus Ruegeria. The sequence goes on along the minus strand of NZ_LGXZ01000015.1, from coordinate 63,216 downwards.
TGCTGCAAGGGCAACTGTCGGTGCTGGAAGAACAGCGGGTGAAGGTTGAAGATAACTTAACCGTCACGCTGGATGATCGCGAAGCGACCGTGGCCGAATTGGAGGCATTGCGCGCCGAGATTCAGGGCATGGACCCGGCGATCATAACGCTGGAAAACAAGATCTCCGTCGAACAGGACGCCGCCGCACGCACCCAGCTGGAGACCGAACTGGCCGAGCTGAACAAGCAATACAACGCCAAGGTTCAGGAAGAGCAGGTCAAGCTGGCCAAATCGCAGACGCTGGAGCGCTATATCGAAAAGGGCAAGACCTGGGTCGATTCACTGCAGAACCAGGCGGCGACGCAGATGGTGCTGATCAACAAGCTGCAGACAGACACGCAACAGCGCGTGGTGCTGTATGACGCCCTGACCAAATCGCTGAAAACCGCGCAGCAGCAGGACGTGGCCCACCGCATCAACGAGATCGGCGTTCAGACGGACCAGGAGGCACAAACCGCGATGGCTGCCATCGGCACCGCGACCAACCAGAAGATGGCCGACATGCTCGAGGCGCATGAGGACCACATGGTCTTTGCCCGCGACGTGCTGGAGAAGAAGGCCAAGGCAGATGAGCGCTTTGCCCGTCGGTTCGCCTCGATTGTCGAGAAGCATGATAAGAATTTGTATGGGGGTTAAACCCTGATGGTTCGACCGAGTAGGGTTAGCTCGATAGTTAAACTCTTGGCTTCGTTCTTGGGGCTTGGTGCCATCGGAGTGGTGCTCTGTGTGGGATCATGCGTGATCGCAATAAGAGCTTTTGGTTCGGACGCGTTGATTACCGAAATCGTCATAATCTCGGCCAGCTTGGCGTTCATCGCCTATGGTTTTTGGCTGTTCATTTGGTTCCACAGAAAGGGAAACGAGCTAGATCGTGAATACCGCCCTTGGGCCTACAACAAGTTTGGTCACCCGAAATGACTAACCCCACCCAGGACCATGTCGGCCTGACCGACACCTTCGCCTCGCGCCGGTATTTCCGCAAGTTCGAGGTGATCACTGTCCACCTTCTGCGCGTGGCCGCGACGATGGAGGCTGAGGGCGCGATCTCGAAGCAAGAGGTGCGGATCGTGTCGCGTTACCTCTCGGGGCTGCTCTACACTTTCCGCGCGCTGTCTATGAAATATCTGCTGGTCGGGCGCGATACGGGGCGGTTTTTTGGCAGCCTCGCCATGGACAAGCGCGATAGTGGCTTTCCGGTGGCGACTGAGCTGCTGACCATGGCCAATGACGCGCAACAGGCGCAGGTGCATCTGACGAATATGCCGTCCGAGGACGATCTGAAAACCGATATGGTGCGCACCATCATTGGCGACCGGGAAATCCCCACCAAGCTGCAATTCGCGCTGTCCCAAAGGCTCTATTACGAGGAATTGTTGAAAGGTCAGCTGTTCTGGGCCCGCAACGATCCTGAATGCCACTGGATCGGGAACGAAGGCGAACGGCGCAAGTTCATGCTCCACTGGGCGGTCTATGACAGCCAGATCAATCTGCCGGTCATCTACCTGATGCAGTTGGAAGACAGCGGCAAAACAGCCCTGCCCAAGGACCAGCGTCGCTGGCCCGAAGTGCAGGCGCATCTGATGGCGCAGTCCTTGGGCGGATTAAAGCTGGTGACCATCGCCAAAGGCTTCGATCAGGATTTCGACGACCTGCACCCCAAACATATGCGCCGCATTCATGTGGGGCCGATGTATTCTTCGGCCTTTACCGAGCAATCTGGCCCTTTGCGGCAGGTGTTGGAGGACGCCCAATCTCCGCAAGGTCAGGATTGGGCGCTGGCCTGGACGACCGAAGAACTGCAAAGCGAAGAGGTGATTGAAGAACGCGCAGGGTGGTTTTCCACCGTCGAGCGCGAGGTTTTCGCACTGGACCCGTTCGGCGGGCAGGGGGCCGAGACCGGGGCCACTCGCACCCAGCGGTCGATCATCCTGCCGCAACGTCCGTTCCAGGTGCTGGCCGAACGCAACCCGCCGGGGTTTGCTGATGTGCGCAAGTTCGTCGTCAGCAAGGCCGGGCAAGTGTTGAGATATTGAGTTTCACGCCTCCGGCGGGAGTATTTTTAAAAAGATGAAGCAAGAGCGGTTTATGAAATGAGTTTGACGCCAGATCAGATGGAATTGCGCGAAGACGATATTCGCAAGCATTATCCGGCAGCGACTGCCCTGCTGAACGGGTTCGAGCATGCGCCACGGATTGCCAAGGCTGTTGAAGCCACCGATGAACGCTCTCCGGGCGTATCAACCGGGCGACGGTTTCGGTCAACAACGCCGGGTCTGGTGACACGTCGAACCGTACGTGCCGATGGGGTGCATCTGGTCGAACGGATCGAGGCTTCGGATGATGGCGATGCGCTGGTTTCGCCGCCGCAGGCCACCACGCAGCAGGCCATTCGCCGGGCTATCGCTATCGCCTTGGCGGTTGCTGAGACCTACGCGGAGCAGACCTCGTTGGCTGATCTCAAGCGCGCGAATTTGGCCGGGAACCTGCCTGCGGCGCGCAAGACCGAATTCTCGGAACTTCTGACGGCGGAGGCTTTGATCACCTCGCACACATTCGGCAATGCGCTGGCCTATCTGATGTCTTCGCATCTGGGCGAAACCACTGTTGATGTTGGCGAAATCGAAGAGGTTCTGACCGACAATGGCCAACTCGCCCTGCACGGTGCGTTGTGGGAGCTGGACCAGACGCTGGCCAAACACGCGCCAGACGACGCGCATCTGATCGCGGCCACCAGCGCCTATGCTGAACAGCTGATGGACAAGGCCACCCTGCGCGCCCAATCTGCAGGGCATCTGGCCCCGTTCCAGAACGCCGCCTGGCATATCGAGGCGGATGATCTGACGATCCGGGGGTTCGAACCGGCCTCCAAAGCCAAATCCACCACCCTGACCATGACGTTCAAGAAACCGAACGAGGTGGTCGGCAACCATATTGCCAAATATCAGGCGATGAAGCTGGCCAAGATGGTGATGGCCTATGACTTCGACCGCCGCCTGAACCCGTTTGCCGAGCTTGGCGGGTTCATCTTTACCTTCATGGGCGACGGCAAACCGGGCACCGGCAAGACCACCCTGATCCAGATGATGGCCGGGCTGATCAACGACTATTGCCAGAACGCGGGCTATCCGTTCCGCTATCAGAACCTGAGCACCGACAATATCGATAGCTATCAGGGCAAATCCGGCCAGAACGCCAAGGCCTTTATCAACACGATCATCGACCCCTCGGTCATCGGCTTTGGCACAATCGACGACATCGACCAACTGGCAGGCAAACGCGGCGACCGGCAGTCCTCGGCCGGGCAGCTGGAAATTACCGCCGTGCTGATGGAGAGCTTTGCGGGCGCCAACACCGTCGTGCGCGGCAACTGCACCTTTGGCATGTTCTCGAACTACCCCGAGAATGTGGACGACGCCCTGCGCCAGCGGGCGGGCGCACGGTTCCTGGTCGACGGGCCGCAGACGCGCGAGGATTACATCGACATCCTGCACCTGCTGATGGGTCGCAACCACGACATCCCGCTGGGCGAGCACGAAGCCTATGCCGCGCAGGAGATCAAAAAGGCCGTCGCCGCCAGTTTCGAAAGCCATTCCCGCCCGCATGAAGAGGCTCTATTGCAGGTCTATGACCGGGTCTCCGGCGATATCGGCCAGATGGATACGATTGCCAAGATGGGCACCTACCTCAAGGCGATCCAGCAGGCGGATGAGCGGTTCACCGGTCGCGCGATCAAAAACATCACCGACGCGGTCAAGGTCCGCGCGATGGATTTCGAACTGCCCGACGAGTGGATGGAAAACCCCGACCTGTTCCTGTTCCGCGACTACGACACCAAGAAAGCCATGATCGAAGACCTGCGCCAGCCGATCACGGTGGACATGGTGATGCAAGAGATCAACCGCTACGCCGACAGCGAGTTCCGCTATGCCGACAAGAGCGACGAGGTCGCCATCGAAAACGCCGTCCGCGAGATGGGCCGGATGGAAGAAGCCAAGCGGCGGTATTTGGAGGGGAAGGGGTAGTGGACGATGTGCTCTTAGAAGTAGGTTATTTTCCCGTTGCCGCGATAGCCAGCTTTTTCACAGGTTGGTTCGCAGTTGAAGGAAGAGTGCCTTTTATTGTAGCGCTTCTTTGTGCACCGCTTGTAGGTATGGCGCTCGTGCCTAGCGTGGCTATAGAGGTCTATGGGCTGCTGTCAGTTGGTAGATTTGGTGCTGGGGCCATATTCCTTCTTACAGGAACTGTGATTGTAGTCTTGGCCTTTCCATGGATTCTTGTGATTGGCCCGATGATATCGGCGTCAATCTGTTGTCTAGGCTATTATACCCGTCACGATCTTTTTCCGATGGATACAGAAGCAAAGGAAACCGCAAAGCGCATACGCCGTCAACGCAGGCAAATGGCTAATTTGAATAAAACAGGCTCTATTCGAAGGAACAGAAAAAGTTGATCCGCCTCATCGAAAAAGGCCTGATGTTCGGCAATCTCGTCCACATCTCCAGCCCGGCTCTGGTCGAGCGGTATAACCGCGCGCTGCAGCATCTGGCGGGCAAGACCACGGCGCTCACGGATTTCCATGTCGATATCTCGGGTTATTCGCCCGAGGTGGGGATTGAGCTGGAGGATGAGCTTTACCTCAATCCCAACGGCGTGAACCGGCAGTTCATCCTGCTGACGACCGAGCAGAAACGCGCACCGTTGCTGAACGTCAAATTCTCAACCTCGCGCGACATTCTGCGCGAATTCATCGAGATAAACGAGGCGCAGCTTTTTGCCCTGACCGCCACCGATGCGGTGGCCGGAGAGCTGGTGAACTCGGTCATCAAACTCAGCACCCCGCGCGATCTGCTGAACCTGCGCAAGATCGAGATTGAGGCCGACACAGCAGGCGGCACCCTGCGCAAGGCACAGCAACTGGCTGGCATGGTTGAACGGTTCAAAACCGAGGAAGACGCGTGGTTCGACGACGTACTGATCGCCAGGATGATCGAAACGGCCAAGGAAACCGGCGACGTCACCCGAAACCCCGTCCGCCTGCGCCATACTGCGTTCGAGCAGCGCAATTTCTGGACGGCGCATTTCGGCGGGCTCTACTTGTTCCCGGACATGGACCACCCGGCGGCGATCTGCATGGGTGACAAGCCTGACGACTTGCCGATCAAATACACCTTTGACCCGTTACAGCGGAACCAGATTGCCAAGTTTCTGGGCTATAACGATCTGGTCGAACCCATCGTCAAAGCGCGCGGTGTGGATGCTGCAGCGATCCTGCAGCAGAAGATGGATTTCCTGACTGTTGACGCGGCTGCGGATGCAGATGTCGATCTGACAGGGTTGGATCGCAGTGACATGCGGCGCTTGGCGCGCAATCACTCGGATCGCCTGCCCGAAGCCTATCATGGGCTCGCGCAACTGTTGCGCTGGGCGAGCGATGGGGGGCCGTGGCCGCGTATCACCTCGGACCATCCGGCCTATTTCTATACATTACGCGCCGCCGATACGCCGAACCGCGATCTGGTGAACATGCTGTTGTCTGAATTGGCCCCGCTGGACCCGCGCCAGATGTTTATCTGCCATAAAGAGCTATTCTACCGCACCTACTCGGGCTGGCCCGAGAGCAAGAAGGCTTATGTTGCCGACTTCCTTGCACGCGAGTATCAGGTGGACAAGCAAGGAGCCCGCGCCGCGCTGTTCGGGCATGAGCCGGATATGAGCGGCGATGACCGGGTCAGCGATGACCTAATCGCTCGGGTCGGTCCATGGGGTTCGATGAGGAAAGGCTGATATGTTCGGATTGTTGCGCCTGTTGCTAATCATGCTGGTGATCCAGACGATTGCCTATGCGGCGCTTTCCTTCTACTCGCGCGGCATTCGGCGGCGCAAACTGGAGGACTGGTGGGACGAAAAGGGCAAAACGGGCAACAAGGAAGCCTTTGTCGAACGCGGATTGCATGTGTATGACAATTCGTTCCGGCGCAAACTGATCCTGGGTGTCTATATTGTGCCGTGGGTGGCGATTGGCGCGCTGATCTACATTGTGAATTACATGTGAGGATTAAGGCATGGCCTATGTGAAATGGGCGTTCATTATCATTTTCTGGGGCACGATTGCAGCGGTCCTGCAATACTCATTGCCGCAGCATGACATTGTCCGCATCGTCAACACGTATGAAGAACGGCAGGACCTGAACGACTGGACTCGGATTTTCTGGTCCGAGTCTCAGGACCAATCCGCAAGCCTGGCCAACCGGGACGTGCAGTTCATTCAGGCCGTTCGTGACAACGGTAAGCCTATCGTTTATCGAAACGAGGATACCGGCTGGGGCTGGCCGCCCTATTTCAAATTCGATACAGCGAACCTGTATACCGAAGCCAATGATGCCAAGTCGACCAAGGAGAATCCGAAATGGGTGGTCGTCACCCATTACGGCTGGCGCAACGAGTTTCTGTCGATTTTTCCAAACGCCATCTTCATCAAACATGTGGATGGGCCGGATGCGCGAGTTATCCCTTGGTTCAACATCATCTTCCTGACGATATTCGCAGCGGTGGTCTGGGCGATATGGGTGCGTTGGCGCAGGTTCCGACAAGCTCGGATCGATCCGATGATCGAAAACGTGGAAGACGGATTGTATGCGGCGGGCGACGCAATTGAAGAACGCCGCAACAGGTTTCGGCGCTGGCTGGACAGCTGGAAGTCGAAATAAAGTGCAGGGGGCGTGCAATCAGCACGCCCTTATAGCTTGAACTGCTTGTCACCTGACTATGAACTCTGCGTGCAACGCGCCCGCTGCCTTTATGGTTTTCAAAATGTCGATCATGTCCTGAGGCGACACGCCCAGCGCATTCAAACCTGCAACCACTTCGGACAGCGTCGTGGCCTCGGGGATTTCGGCAAGACCGGTGCCTTCTTCCTCTTCGATTCCAGCGATGGTGCGGGGCACAACTACTGTTTCACCCCTGGCAAACGGGTTGGGTTGCACGGCAATCGGTGCCTCTTGCACTGTCAAAGTCAGATTGCCCTGAGAGACTGCCACACGCGAAATTCGAACCTCTTGCCCCATGACAATCGTGCCGGACCGCTGATCGACGACCACACGCGCTTTTGATTCAGGTTCGACCAGTATGTTTTCAATGCGCCCGATGGCATGGGCCGTTGAAACCGCCTGTGTTGCGGCGACGTTAAGCTCAACCGTTCCCGAATCCCGCATGATGGCCACTGCCCTGTTGAACTCGGTGTTGATTGCGGTTTCGATCCGTGCAGCTGTGGTGAAATCGGGTTCTCTCAGTGCGAGACGCATCTGGGTCAGGGTCGACAGGTCAAAGTCAATTTCACGCTCGACTCGTGCACCAGAGGGGATGACGCCCGACGTCGGCACGCCTCTCACCACCGAAGCGGCTGCGCCCTCGGCAGAAACGCCACCTGCCAGGATTGTGCCTTGCGCAACTGCATAGATTTGACCGTCGGCTGCGTTCAGAGGGGTCATGATCAGCGTTCCCCCCAACAGGCTGCTGGAATCGCCGATGGCCGAAACCGTCACATCGATCTGACCGCCCACTCTTGCAAAAGGCGGGAGGCTGGCAGTGACCAAAACCGCGGCCACGTTTTTCGGTCGAAAGTCTTCGCCGTTCACGTCGTTCCTTGGCTTGCTGGTGGTCGATGGCCCCGGCGGACATGTCGCTGTCGATGGCAAGCTGTTTGCCCGGCATCCCGTCCAGCGCGAAACGCGCGCCGACCTCAGCCATCCGGGCCGCGCCTTTGGTGATGACCATGAAGTTCACAATCAACAGAACACCAAACACCACAAGGCCCAGAAAAATACTGCCGCCCATGACGAAATTGGCGAACCCTTCAATGACATCGCCTGCTGCGTTTGGGCCGGTATGCCCTTGTCCGATGATCAGTTTTGTCGAAGACACGTTCAGCGACAGCCGCAACATAAGAGATGCCAGCAGGATCGTCGGGAAGGACGAGAAATCCAGTGGGCGTTCGATGAACAGGGTTAGTGTGAAAATCAAGATGGCCAGAGCAAAGGAGGTGGCCAGACCCACGTCCAACACCCAGGCGGGCATGGGCAGGATCATCATGACGATGACTGTCATCAGCGCCAGAGCCAGCAGGACAGTTGGCGAAAACAGGGACCGGATGTCGATCTGGGGCACCTAACGCTCCTAATTGAAGGCGATGAACGCGGTTGCAGCGCCCGCGGTTGGTACCAAAGACCCCAATGCGCCGGTGTGGGGCGAGTTCGTCTGTATTGGGATCAAAGGGGTTGCGGCCCCGGTGAAGGGATCGCGGGGCATGGCCGCAAGCCGGGGCTGGGCCGAGTCTTCAAGCTGTGCCAGTACCGTTTGAAACCGCCCTTTGTAAGCTTCGGCCAAGGACGTGGTGCGGGAATGATAAGCCCCGGCGGCGGCAGGCCACGAGCCAAGCTCGGCATGCAGGTCTTTCAGGAATTGGGCGGCGTAGGTTGCGTTTTCATCCGGATCGAACATCGCGTCGATCGAGCGGAATGCCTTGCCATGCCATCGATAGTTGATCTGAAAGCAGCCCACATCAAAGTTGCGCGTCCCCGCTTTGAAGATTTTGAACACGTAGCCCTTGGCCGCATCTTCGGACTTGAACCAGTATCCCTGACCTTCGACATTGATGGTCCAGGGCCAGGGCAGAAATTGACCCTTTAGTGTGCGGCCCGTTTCAACGCGCGAGATGGCGCGCAGAACGTCCAGGGGTACTCCTTGGGACAAAGCTGCACGTCGCGCAGCCTGATCGCACAGATGTCCTATGCGGGCATTGGGCGCGGCAAACACTGCCTGGGCCAACGTCACAAGCAGGAACACGAGAACGAGCGGGATCTTTTAATTTGGCATTCTGCCGGTCCGGGATTCTGAACTGTCCCGGCTAAGCTAGCCATTGATCGGTTTACAGACCGTTAACGCCGCTTCAGTTTCGGTCGATTTTGCGCCCGAAAACAATACTGGTATTTGTACGCAAAACACCTGGGATCTTGGCCAGTTCGTCGACCAGAACATCCAGATCTTCCAGCCGGGGTGCTTCGGCCGAAAGCATCAGATCGAATTCACCGTTGATAGACAGGCACAGTTTGACCTCGGGGTAGGCCTCAAGCCGCTTGATGATCCGGGTCGTTTCTTTCTGCTGCACTTCGAGCATGACGATCACCTGCACTTTGGGTGTATCTTCCGTTGACCCAAGGCGCACGGTGTAACCCGTGATGACGCCGCGCTGCTCCATTCGGTTGATCCGTTCATGTACCGTTGTGCGGGCCACACCCAGCGCGGCTGCGATCTGAGTGGTCGAGGCGCGCGCGTTGGCTTGCAGGGCGGCGATGATGCGACGGTCAAGCTGGTCCATTGGGGCTCCGGTTTGTGGCAAGTCCGGGTTTAGATCAGATTGAAGCCCTTGCTCAAGGCTCACTCGGGATGCGCGGGTGCAGATCGTCGATGATGATCGGATGAGCGTGGATGCCCGATCCGGCCAGATGCGGGTGATTGGGTGGCAGATCGGGATGTTCGTGGACGACGGGGTCCTGATCGACACGTGGCCACAAGCTGATCGCGCCAATCACACCCACCACGGACAATGTCGCCATGCTGCTGAGCGCGACAGTCGATCCAAACACCGTCATCAGCCACCCTGCAAGTGGGTAAAGCACCAGCCAGCACCCATGCGAAAGGGTAAACTGTGCGGCGAAAACGGCAGGGCGGTCTTCGGGATGGGCTGATCGGGTCAAAAGACGCCCCGAGGGTGTGAGCGTGGTAGAGTACCCGAAACCGGTAAACGCCCAAAACACGGTCAGAAGGCCCAGCGACAGAGGAACGGTTGTGGTCAGTATTGCGGCCAAGGCCATGGAACCGGTGGCAAAAACGGCCCCTACGACCATAACCCGACGGTCTTCGATCCGATCCAGAAGGCGGGGTAAGGTAAACGCCGCCAGCATCGATCCACCTCCGAACCCGGCCAAGGCAATGGCCACGGCGCTTTCCGACAGGCCCAGATTCGCGCGCACGATAACCACTGTGTTGACGATCACCATTGCGCTCAGCGCGGCCGCACTCCAGTTGAGCGCAAGCAACCCGCGCAGCCGGGGTGTTTTCAGATAGATGCGGATACCACGGGTGGTGCGGTCATATATGCCACGGGGTTTGCTTGGTTTGGGTGAAGGTAGTACGACCGAAACCACCAAAAGTGCGGAAGCAACGAATCCCAGTGCCGTACCCAAAAACAGGTTGTTGAAGCTGACCAGCAGCAACAATGCGGCGGCGAACATCGGGCTTAACAGGCTTTCCATGTCGTAAGCCAGACGTGAAAGGGACAAAGCGCGCGTGTATTCGCCCTCATCAGGTAATACATCTGGGATTGTTGCCTGAAACGCGGGTGTGAACCCGGCCGAGGCCGATTGCAGCACGAAGATCAGCACGTAAACCTGCCAGACTTCGGTCACGAAAGGCAGGCACAGGGCCACCACAGCGCGGATCAGGTCCAGCACGATCAGCATTTTTCGGCGGTCCAGCCGCTCGGCAAAAGCGGCAGCGAGCGGGGCAACGGTGACGTAAGCCACCATCTTGATCGTCAGTGCCGTGCCCAGAACCAGACCCGCAGCATCCCCGGCCAGATCAAAGGCAAGCAGCCCCAGCGCAACCGTGGCCAGCCCGGTTCCGGTCAGGGCGACGATCTGGGCGGCGAACAGGTGGCGGTAGGTTCGGTTTTTCAGAATGCTCAGCATGGCTCAGAGATACTTTGTAATCGCTTTGAAATCTTCAATTCCGCTGCCATCACCGTCGGCGGACAGGCAATGGTCGATGTGATCGTGAATCAGAGCGCGTTTGGCATTCGTGACGGCTTTTTCAACAGCAAACAGCTGCTGGGCGATGTCCGAACAGGGGGCCTGTCCCTCCAGCATGGCAATGACCTTGGCCAGATGCCCATGGGCTCGTTTCAGCCGGGCCGTGATCTGTGGATGTGACTCGTGGAGTTGATTTGACATAGCCTATCCTTATCCCCCCCATGGGGATATGATCAAGTGCCCGGCGCTGATTTGCCCGCGACTTTCGGACGGCGTTGAGTTTAGGGACTAAACCGCCTATCTCGGGGGCGATATCGCACAAAGGAATAGTCGCGTGGCGAACCATTTGTACAAAAACGACCTGCCGGACGGGCTGAATCTGGGCCCCGTCGTGGCCATTGACTGTGAAACCATGGGGCTGAACCCACATCGCGACCGTCTGTGCTTGATCCAGATGTCGGGCGGCGACGGCGACAGCCACATCGTTCAGGTGGAAAAGGGTCAGACCGAGGCACCGAACCTGTGTGCCATGCTGGAAAACCCTGACGTACTTAAGTTGTTCCATTTTGGACGTTTTGACATCGCCGCGATGTACCACACGTTCGGTGCGCTGGCTGCGCCAGTCTATTGCACCAAAATCACCAGCCGGTTGGTGCGCACCTACACCGATCGTCATGGCTTGAAAAACCTGTGTCAGGAACTGATTGGCGTCGATATCTCGAAACAGCAGCAGATGAGCGATTGGGGTGCTGAAGCCCTGACGGAGGCTCAGCTGGACTATGCGGCCTCGGACGTTCTGTACCTGCACCGCCTGCGGGACGAACTGAACAAGCGGCTGGCCCGCGAGGATCGGACCGAGATGGCACAGGCTTGTTTTGACTTCCTGCCGATGCGTGCGAAGCTGGACCTCGCCGGTTGGCCCGAAACGGATATCTTTGCGCACTCATGACCGATACCGAAGCCTTTCTGAGAACCGCCCGTCAGGTCATCACAGACGAAGCCCGTGCGCTGGACGTGCTGGCCGATAGCCTGGATGAACACTTTGCCGAGGCCGTGCAACTGATCCTGCAAGCAACGGGTCGCATCATCGTCAGCGGGATCGGCAAGTCCGGCCATATCGGCCACAAGATTGCGGCGACGCTGGCGAGTACTGGGACGCCTGCGTATTTCGTACACCCGGCCGAAGCCAGCCATGGCGACTTGGGTATGGTGTCCAAGGGCGACGTGGTCTTGGCGATCTCAAACTCGGGCGAGGCACCGGAACTGGCCAACCTGTTGGCCTTTACACGCCGCTTTGGCATCCCGCTGATTGGCCTGTCCAGCAAGCCCGAGAGCACGCTGATGAAACAGGCGGATGTGCATCTGCTGATCCCGTCGATGGGTGAGGCATGTGGCTTTGGCATGGTACCGTCGATCTCGACCACGTTGACTCTGGCGATGGGCGATGCGCTGGCGATTGCGCTGATGAAATATCGCGACTTCCGCCCCGAGGACTTCCGCGCCTTCCATCCCGGTGGCAAACTGGGTGCGCTGTTGAGTACAGTGCAGGACCTCATGCATTCCGGCGCGGCATTACCTCTGGTGGCAGCCGATACGCCCATGGGGGATACGCTGATTGTCATCAGCCAGAAAGGCTTCGGTGTGGCCGGTGTTACCGACGCCTCGGGCGCGTTGGCCGGGATCATCACTGACGGCGACCTGAGGCGGCATCTGGACGGTCTTATGGGCAAGTCAGCCGCACAGGTGATGACCTCGAACCCGACAACCATTGCCCCCGGCGCATTGGCTCAAGAGGCCGTCGCCATCATGAATGACCGCAAGATCACATCATTGTTCGTGGTCGAGCCCGAAGGCACCGGGCGAGCGCTGGGCTTGCTGCACATTCACGATTGCCTGCGCGTCGGTTTGGGTTGAGGAGAGCGACGTGGACAGGTATTCCCGCATGGTGCAGTTCCTGAAGGTGCTGTTGCCGCTTGCGGCCATCGTGATGCTGTCCACTGTTTTCCTGCTGTCCCGCAGTATCGAAACAAACGTGTCCGTGCCATTTGCGGAAAAAGACATTGATGAACGGTTGGCGCAGCAGGTGGTTACGCAGCCCAATTATCAGGGGACGACCCGCAAGGGTGAAAATGTGCATATCGAGGCTATTCAAGCCGCCCAGGGCAGCGAGGACACGACCCCGACGGCGTCCGAATTCCGGGGCCGGTTCGGTCTGCTGAGCGGTGGAACGATCACGCTGGATTCAAACTCCGGTTTGATCCGTCCTGACGAAGGCACGGCAACTTTTGTCGGCGACGTGGTGATCACCACTGCTGACGGGCTTCAGGTTACAACGGATCTGCTCAACACGTCTCTGGACGAAATCCGGGGCGACACTCCGGGGCAGGTGAATGGAACTGGGCCTATCGGTGACTTTTCCGCCGGTCGCATGACGTTTGGGACTGAAAAAAAGGATGGTCCAGTCCATATTGTTTTTACAGACGGTGTGAAGCTGGTATACGAGCCTGAAAAAGCAGAAAGATAACGTGTGTTCGATTTTCGTTTTGTTCCTTTGTGCCTCGCTTTGATCGCGGGTGCCGCGACGGCTCAGGAGGCGCAGGTGGCCTTTGGCTCTGCGAATGCCGATCCCAGCCTTCCAGTCGAAGTGACTTCGGAAACGCTAAACGTCAATCAGGACGACGGGTCTGCCGAATTCCTCGGAAATGTCATTGTCGTGCAGGGCGAAATGCGGCTGACCGCTGAACGGGTGCTGGTGATTTACAATCAGGAACGCTCGGCCATCGAACGGATGGAAGCGACCGAAAACGTGGTTCTGGTCAGCCCGCCGGATGCGGCTGAAGGCGATTGGGCGGAATACACAATCGATTCCGGCGTGATCGTGATGAAGGGCAATGTCCTTCTGACGCAGGGCCCCAGTATCATCAGCGGCGATCAGATGAACGCCAACCTGACGACGGGCACTGCGACGATGACCGGGCGTGTCAAAACGATCCTGCAGCAGGGCAACAACTGATGGCGCGCCCCAGCCTGACTTTGGCCGAAGGCAGTTCAGGTCTTTGCATCGAGAAGCTGCGTAAATCCTACCGGAAGAAAACGGTCATTCGCGACGTGTCGATGACATTGGACCGGTCCGAGGTCGTGGCACTGTTGGGGCCGAACGGGTCAGGTAAAACCACAACTTTCTATTCCGTGGCCGGCCTTGTGTTCCCCGAGGCGGGTAAGGTGACAATCGACGGGCAAAACGTCACGACTTTGCCCATGTATCGGCGCGCTCGAATGGGGATTGGGTATCTGCCGCAGGAAATGTCGATTTTCCGCGGTATGAGCGTAGAAGACAACATCGCCGCTGTTCTGGATATCACGGTCGCACACGCCCATAGGCGCAAAGAGCGGTTGGAAGAACTCTTGTCGGATTTCTCCATCGAGCATTTGCGCCGTGCCCCGGCCTTGGCGCTTTCGGGCGGTGAACGCCGCCGTGTCGAGATCGCGCGCTGTTTGGCTGCAGATCCGAAATACCTGTTGCTGGACGAACCCTTTGCAGGCGTCGACCCGATCAGTGTCGGGGACATCCGGCATCTGGTGGCCGACCTCAAAAAACGAGGAATCGGTGTGCTGATCACGGATCACAACGTCCGGGAAACGCTGGAAATTGTGGATCGCGCATATATCCTGCATGACGGTCAGGTTCTGATGTCCGGCACACCCGATGAGGTTGTCGAAAACGAGAACGTGCGTCGGGTTTATTTGGGCGAAAACTTCCGTATTTCATAGGTTTGCGCCGGTTTGCGTCGGGTGCATGGCGGAAATCGCGTATATACACGCCTGTTTTGATTGACTCTTCCTTCGTCTCTTGCCTCAATTGGTCCATGGCATTTACTCGGTTCCAGTCTGGATCTCGATGTCCCTTCATTGAAGGGCAGGTATTGAGGCAACCGCAGAAAATGTCGCGACCCCCCACCCGATAAAAACAAGTTCGTCGCGGCCTGCGACGTCAGAATGGGTGTGAATTGTGAAGGAGATCACATGCGTTACCAAATCAGCGGAAAACAGATCGACATCGGCGCGGCCCTGCAGACACATGTGCAGACCGAGCTGGGCGAGGTTGTGGGCAAGTATGCTCAGCGGCCAACAGATGCCAACGTCGTCTTTTCCCGTTCAGCGCATGAATATGTATGCGAAACAACTGTGCACCTTTCCACGGGCCTGACGGCACAGGCCAAGGCGCACGCGACCGAGATCTACGCAGCGTTTGAGGCATGCTGCGATAAGATGGAAACCCAACTGCGCCGCTATAAGCGCCGCCTGAAGGACCACCACAAGGACCGGGCAGAGCCGGTTGAACTCTTTGGTGCGTCCTCTTATATCCTCGCTTCTGACGAATCGGATACAGCGGATGAGCCCGAATCGCTGCAGCCCATGATTGTGGCTGAGATGGAGACGAAGATTCCATCGCTGAGCGTTGGGGAAGCCGTGATGCAAATGGAACTTGCCGGTGCTCCGGTACTGGTGTTCCGGAACGAGAACAAGGATGGATTGAACGTTGTTTACCGTCGTGATGACGGTAACATCGGCTGGATTGATCCATAACAGGCAAGAAAAACGGGACCGCACCCGCATAGGCGGGTGCCGTGCCATGGAGCGTGATCATGGAGCTTTCGAGCATACTGAAGCCCGAGGCAGTGCGTGTACTTTCTGCCGCTTCCAGCAAGAAGCGGTTGTTTCAGGAAATCGGCGACGTGGCCGCCGCAACCCGGGGCCTTGATGCTCAGGCCGTGGTCGATTCCCTGCTGGAGCGCGAAAGCCTTGGACCAACAGGCGTTGGGCATGGTGTGGCGCTGCCGCACGCGCGCCTGTCCGAACTCGAGTCGGTTTCGGGTGTATTCGTCATGCTGGAAAAACCCATCGATTTCGGGTCGGTTGATCGCCAGCCCGTGGACATTGCCTTTGCGTTGTTTGCGCCGGAAGAGGCGGGTGTGGATCACCTAAAAGCGCTGGCTCTGGTGTCGCGTACTTTGCGGGATACCTCGGTCTGTACCAAGCTTCGGGCAAATCCCGACCCGGTCAAACTTTATGCGATCCTGACCGAAGCCCAATCCGTGCAAGCTGCATGATGGAATAAAAAAAGCCCCCGAAATCCGGGGGCTTTTTTGTGTAAACCGTGATCGGGATCAGCCGCCTGTTCCCATTTCCAGCGTCCACCAGATTTTCCCGCCGCTTTCCTGATGCCAGGCGAATCCCATCTGAGTTGCCTTTGGATCCAAGATGACCGCCCGCGGTCCGGGTTCTTGCATCCAGGCGGCCAGGGTTTCGGTCTCGGTCTCGTAGGTTTCAGAAATGGTCTCGCCCAGGAATGTGCCGAAGTAACCCACCCGTGCGGCCCGATCGATCGGGGATGACCCATCTGATCCAAAGTGCCAGGGTCGGTTCTGCCGGGCCATATCTTTAGAATGAGTAGCTGCGGCAGCGTTCAGCTGAGAGTTCAGTTGCACAGATTGGAGGCCCTGAGCCTGACGCAGCGCATTGACCGAATCAAGCATTCGGAATTGCAGCTTTTCCGGGTTGCCCCGGATTTTGTAAACCGACGGCAGGGGGCGGCCATCTGCGCCAAGGGCTGTCGTGCGGGTGTCAGTACATGCCGCAAGCGCGACAAAGCAAATCAACAGTAAAGAAACGATACGCGTCATGATCGACCTGATAATTGTGTTGTCACCCGGCATAGCGTGCCTGACGGCGCTGAGCAAACGTACAATCGTCTATACTTGCGTGATTCTGCCGGTTTGGTTTGCGACTGAAGCATTCTCGCAATAGAATAGGTCAGATTTCAAAGCTCTCTAGAACACAGGACCCATTGTCATGGTCAAAAAGCGTTTTCTGTCGCCCACACGCCGGGGGTTCCTGGCCGGGGCCACCGCATCGATGGCGTCACCGGCGCTGGCGCAATACACTCCCGGTGATCCGCTGCGCCCCGCGCCCGAACCCGAGCCGTCTGTGCGTCGCAACGTGTCCGGGTTCCGGGCTTTGGACTGGCAGCCGTATTTTTCAAACACCAGAAACGGCGCCATTCTGGTCGACACCGTGTCACGCGCGCTGCATTATTGGTCAGATGATCAAGCAATATACAAACTCTACCCATCCTCGGTGCCTTTGACCGAAGAAATGACCCGCCGCGGACGCACAAGCGTGATCCGCAAAGTCGAAGGCCCCAGCTGGTCGCCGACACCGTCGATGAAGAAAAGAAACCCGGAATGGCCCGACCATATTCCACCGGGTCCGGATAACCCGCTGGGAACACATGCTTTATATCTGGGTTGGAAGTATTATCGCATTCACGGCACACACGATACACGCAAAATCGGGCGACGCTCGTCAAATGGCTGTATCGGGCTCTTCAATGACGATATCGCCGAGCTCTTTTCTATGACGAAGGTCGGTACGCAAGTGTTGCTAATATGACGACATTTTCCTGCGCGAACCCGCTTAACGCTCAAGTTGCAATTGCATTCCCGCGCCAATGCTGATTAGAAAAAACCACGAGGTAAGTCTTAGATGTGCGGTTCCGGGCATTGGAACTGTGCAAATTCTGGAGGTTAATATGAAGAAACTCGTTCTCGCTGCTGCACTGACTGCTGCTGCTTCGACCGCTTATGCTGGTAACCTGGAAGAGCCGGTTGTTGAAGCACCTGTTGTTGTAGAAGAAACTCAGGGTTCGTCGCAGGGCATCATCCTGCCGCTGATCCTGTTGGTCGTAGTTGCTGCTGCTGTTGCTGCAAGCTAAGCCGACACGGAATTCGTGAGAAAGGCGGTGGAGCAATCCACCGCCTTTTTTTTGTTTTGAGTATCTGTTCCGGCGTCCGGCGTTTCTTTGCTGAACGAATCACCTGTGCAAAGTGTTGCGGCGATTTCCCGAACTGAACTATTCCAGCCAGCCGCGCAGGTTATCCTCAACGACCTTCCCAAGGGCCGCAATGTGCGCGTCGTCGTCGTTCAGGCAAGGAATATAGGTGAAGGTCTCACCACCGGCTTCTTCGAAACTTTCCTTGATTTCTTCGTTGATCTCTTCCAGCGTTTCGATGCAATCGGCCGAGAATGCGGGAGCAATGACGGCAATGTTTTTCTTGCCCTGTTTTGCCAAGTCCGCCACGTGATCAACGGTGTAAGGCTTCAACCACTCTTCGGGGCCGAATCGAGATTGGAAGGTCGACACCAGTTGATCATCCGACCAGCCCAACCGCTCTTTCAGCAGACGTGATGTCTTGGCGCACTGGCAGTGATAGGGATCCCCCTGCTGTAAATAGCGTTCGGGCATTCCGTGGTAGGAACAGACCAGAATGTCCGGTTTGACCTCCAGTGCCGCATAGGCGTGTTCAACCGATTGCGCCAACGCGTCGATATAGCTGGGCTCGTCGAAATAGGCGGGCACGGTGCGGGTTGCCGGTTGCCAGGTTTCCTCCATCAAGGCGCGGAAGAACTGGTCATTGGCGGTGGCCGTCGTCGCGCCTGCGTATTGCGGATAGAGCGGGAAAAATAGAATGCGGTCGCACCCTGCGGCCACCATCTCGCGCACCTTGGATTTGGTTGAAGGGTTGCCATAACGCATACAGAAATCGACCATTACCTGGTCACCATATCGATCATGCATCGCCGCCTGCAGCTTGGCGATCTGATTCTTGGTGATCGTCATCAACGGGCTTTCGCCTTTGTCGTGATTCCAGATCGATTTATAAGCTTCTCCCGAGCTGAAAGGTCGTTTGCTCAGGATTATGGCCTGCAGAATCGGCTGCCATTTCCATTTCGGATAGTCGATAACGCGCTGGTCCGACAGAAACTCGTTCAGATAACGGCGCATCGGCCAATAAGTGTAGTCGTCCGGTGTACCCAGATTAGCCAGCAGAATGCCGACGCGACCCATCCTGATCTTGGGATGATCCGTAGGAGCGTGTGCAGGGCGGGTAGCGTCGAACATATGGGACTTCCTGAATTTCTTGTGGTCCGGCCTGAGATAAGGGAATTTATCCGCACGTCAATCAGGCAGTTTGCCCTCGGTGGTGCGCAAGGCGTCTGCCAGACGGGCTTGGGCCGATCCCGCGCGCAACGGTTTGGGTTGGCTATCGTGCGGCGACCATCCGGTCAGGCAGATCAGCTCGAACGTCGTGGTCAGGCGGCCTGAATCGGTTAAAAAGTGATCCGCATAGATACGCTGTGCGGCCTCGAACACAGCCCGCCCGGTTGGGCGCTTCAGCCGGGCAGACAACGCGTTGGTTTCGCCCATATGGCGCAGATCGCGCATCAGATGCCAAATGTCGCGATATTCTGCGGTGAGTGGTACAGAGTCCGCCACGGGCAAGGACAGACCTGCCCGCTGTAGCAATCCGCCCAGATCGCGTAGCTCAGCCATTGGTGCGATGCGTGGGCTCAGCCCGCCGTTAATTTCGACTTCGGCCTGACCCAAAGCCGCACGCAGTTCATGCAGCGTTTCTCCGCCCAAACACACGACCAGCAATAGCCCGTCGGGCTGTAACGCCCTGTGGCATTGGATCAGCTGCCCAACAGGGTCATTGGCGCTATGCAAGGCCATTGCGTGGATGATCAGATCATGGGCACCGGGCTGAAGTGCCAGCACGTCATCATCCTGGGCCAGGGCCGCACCTGGTAAAATACCGTCCCAAAACTTTGGAAACGGGCTCACGATGGCGGGCGCCGTAAAGGCTTTGTTAACCATAGAGAGCCGATCCTGCACTTCGTCCATTGCGGCCCGATGCAGGAACAGGGCGTCTTCCTGCACACGGGCGCGGTGGCGCAGGATGGTTTTACGATCAAACAGAGAGGGTGCGTTGGGTTCTGGCAGTTTCATAGCTCGCAAGTATCGCATAGCGCAGCGGATTCAAACCGCACTTGTACTGATTTACCCGCCCCGCTGCATGGGATGCGGCGCGCTTACAGAGTCCGACTTTGGCCTGTGCGGGGCCTGCTGGTGTGAAACGCCGTTTATCGGTGGCACCGTATGCGAAGGCTGCGGGGTGCCGCTGATGGGCGCACAGGATGGATTCCGGATCGAGTGTGATGACTGTCTGAAAGCCCCGCCGCTCTGGAAGTCGGGCCGATCGGCGCTGTTGTATGATGGCAAGGCGCGTGCCTTGATCCTGGCCTTGAAACATGGCGACCGGCCCGAACTGGCCCGCTTGGCAGCCCGTTGGATGGCGCAGTCGGGGCGTGAGCTGTTACAGCCGGATATGGTGATTGCCCCGGTGCCATTGCATTGGTCTCGCCTGCTCAAACGGCGTTACAATCAGTCGGCGCTGCTGGCGCAGCATCTGGGGCAGGACACCGGGCTGGACTGTGTGCCCGATCTGTTGGTGCGTAAAAGGCGGACACCGGTTCTGGATGGCAAAACCGCGCAAGAACGGGCCAAGGTCCTGAATGATGCGATTCGCGTCCACCCGCGCAGAGTACATCATCTGAAAGGCCGGGACGTATTGCTGGTGGATGATGTGATGACCTCTGGCGCGACACTGGCAGCCTGTACCCGTGTATGCCAGGCCGCAGGAGCAAATCATATTTTCGTGTTGGCACTGGCGCGCGTTGCCAAGGATGCCTAATTCGCCCAAGATTGCGCGAATTCCAAAGGGAACGGAAAATGAAGCCGGTAGAAATCTACACCTCGCCGCTATGCGGTTTTTGCCATGCGGCCAAACGTCTGCTGAAACAGAAAGGCGTTGAATTCAAAGAAGTCGACGTGCTGATGCACCCCAAACGCAAACCCGAGATGATCCAGCGGGCCGGTGGCAAGCGCACCGTGCCGCAGATCTTCATCGGCACGCAGCATGTGGGTGGCTGTGACGATCTGTACGAACTGGAACGTCAGGGCAAGCTCGACCGGCTACTGGCGGCCTGATGAAGACCGCGCTGCTGCAGATCACCTCGTCGGATGATCCGGCAGAGAATCTGGATATGGTGCGCGCCATGATGGCCGAGGCGGCCGCACAAGGCGCGCGGTTCATCCTGACCCCCGAGGTCACGAACTGCGTTTCGACCAGCACCACACGGCAGCACGAAGTTCTACAGCATGAAGAAGACGACATCACTCTGGCGGGCTTGCGCGAAGAGGCCGCCAAACTGGGTGTGTGGCTTCTGATCGGTTCGCTGGGGATCAAAACCCATGATGCGGATGGCCGTTTTGCAAATCGGTGCTTCATGATCGACCCGCAGGGACAAGTTGTGGCACGATACGACAAGATTCATATGTTCGACGTTGCGGTTTCCGAATCCGAGACCTTCCGCGAATCGAAGAACTACCGCCCGGGCGAGAAAGCCGTGATTGCCGAGACCGATTTCGGCAAGGTCGGCCTGACCATCTGCTATGACATCCGGTTCCCCCATCTGCACGCTGCGTTGGCGCAGTCCGGCGCGCGCACCCTGACGGTTCCCGCGGCGTTTTCGCCCGTGACCGGTGCCGCGCATTGGGAATCGCTGCTGCGCGCCCGCGCCATCGAGACCGGGTGTTGGGTGCTGGCTCCGGCCCAGACCGGAGAACACCCGAAGACGCGCGGAAAAACACGATATACTCATGGTCACAGCATGGTTATCGACCCGTGGGGAGAGGTGCTGATCGACGCAGGTACCGATCCGGGCATTCACATTTTCGATTTGGATGATAGTTCTGTGACAGAGGCACGCCGTCGCGTGCCCTCCTTGACGCATGTGCGGCCCTTTGACGGGCCCTGATCCAGAACCGGACTAATGACGGACGAAAAGAATGCCTTGGCGGTCACGCTGTTCAGCGAGATTCTGACTGCAGACCAGTTATTGCGCAACCGGCTGAGCCGAGTGCTGCCCAAAGGCATGGAAATCTCGCATTTCTCGGTGCTGAACCATTTGGTGTTCGTTGGCGACGAGCGCAGTCCGGCGCAATTGGCCAACACGTTCCACGTGACCCGAGGCGCGATGACCAACACTTTGGCCAAGCTGGAATGGGCCGGATACATCCACATCCGCCCTGATTGGGATGATGCCCGCCGCAAGATGGTCGCGATCAGCCCCGCTGGCCGGAGGGCGCGGGATCAGGCGATTTCGTCGATTGCCCCGCTGATCAACCGCGTGGTCGGAGAGCTGGGGTTGGAGCGGGTGCGCAGTACCTTGCCCGTGCTGCGGGATTTGCGGTTGCAGTTGGAGGGGGAGTAGGGCCAAGAGTCTTGGGCGGCGTTCACCGCCAAAGCTTTCCCATCAGCCTTTTCTATTGATCACTGTAGGCAAGTGTTTGGGGTGCCCTTCGCAACAACTTCAGCCAAATTTGCTCCTAATGTAGTTCTCGCATCGATTGCGTTCTTGGCTTCAGGATCTTGTTGCTTAAACATTATAGCCACAATAGCCGCATCTTGCGTGCCACCATAGATCGGCGTCGCAGTCGTGTATCCGGTGTTTCTGCCAGTATTTCCATAAGTGTTCAACGTCCCGGTTGTATTGTAGTTCGCGCCGACAACGCGAACATTGTTCTCGGCATCCATCGCAGCAATTAAGTACTTGTCGTAGCCCAAACGGATTGTCTCTACTGCGGCCATTCTGGAGACAAGTTTTCGTGCACCGGATGAGCCGCAAGCGGGAGCCGTGCTTACGTCGATTCGGACAATGTTCTGAGCAAGTCGTGTCGTGGTTGAAGAAGAGCATGCGCCCAAAAGCGCAATTGCTGACAAGACAACAATTAGTCGGGGTAGTCTCATCGGTTTCCTCGTGAGTGCACTTCAGTGCAATAAATCAATGCGAGACTTCATTTGGGTAATGATTTGGGTCAAATCTTGATTAGATTCTGTCGGATTCAAGGCTAAGGTCACTCAATTGATGATAAGAGTTCGAGCACCCGCCCTAAGCTTATTCGATACTCTAGCTCACCCCGGCTTCACACTCGCCGTCACATAATTTACACTCAAATCCCGGTCCGAGATCGACCAGCTCCAGAGGATCGGGTTGAAGACGAAACCCTTGCGGTCTACCGGCTCCAATCCGGCCTGACGCAGCAGGTCGAACAATTCATCCGGAGTGATGAACTTGTTCCATTCGTGCGTGCCGCGCGGCAACCAGCGCATGACGACCTCGGCCCCGAAAATGGCCATCGCATAGGATTTCGGGTTGCGGTTGATAGTCGAGCAGAGCAACAACCCGCCGGGTTTCAACAGCTGCTGCGACGCGGTCAGGAAGCCTAAAGGATCGGCTACATGCTCGACGACCTCCATGTTCAGCACCACGTCGAATTGCTCGCCTGCGGCAGCCATGTCCTCGGCCGTGGTGTGGCGGTAGTCGATCTCAAGCCCGGATTGCTCCGCATGGATACGCGCCACAGGTAGATTGCCCTCAGCAGCGTCAGCACCCACGACCTCGGCCCCTAAACGGGCTATCGGTTCGCTCAACAAGCCGCCGCCGCAGCCGATATCCAGCAGGCGCAGGCCCTTGAACGGGTTCGGCGCCTTCAGATCGCGGTCAAACTCACCCGCAATCTGCTGTGTGATATAATCCAGACGGCACGGATTGAGCATGTGCAAAGGTTTGAATTTCCCATGGGGATCCCACCATTCTGCCGCCATCGCCTCGAATTTTGCGATCTCGGATGGGTCCACCGTGTTCGGATGCGCTTGCATTCCTGTCTCCGTGTGCTCTTTTACGCTAAAGGACTATATAGGGCCATAATGGACAAGTACCCGGACCAAAAGCGCGCAGTTCAATATCTGTACCCGCCGATCGATCCTTTCGATCAGCGTGTGGTCGATATGGGCGATGGACACCGTATTTATGTGGAACAATGCGGCAATCCCGATGGGATACCGATTGTCATCCTGCATGGGGGCCCGGGCGGCGGCTGCAGCCCTGCGATGCGGCGGTATTTCGATCCGCGCACTTTCAGGGTGATTCTGTTTGATCAGCGCGGATGTGGTCGGTCCAGACCCACGGCGTCGGTCGAAAACAATACGACGTGGCATCTTGTCGCCGATATCGAACGTTTGCGCGATTTGTTCGAAATTGATGAGTGGATCGTGTTTGGCGGCAGTTGGGGGGCGACACTGGCGCTGATCTATGCACAGACGCATCCTGACCGGGTCAGTCGTTTGGTGCTGCGCGGTGTGTTTCTGGCCACACAGGCCGAGCTGGATTGGTTCTATGGCGGCGGGGCTGGCCGGTTCTGGCCTGAGCTCTGGCAGAAATTCACCGCTCTGCTGCCCGATGGTGAGCTGGACGATACCATCGCCGCATACAACAAGCGTCTGTTTTCGGGCGATCGGGCGACCGAGATTCTGTACGCGCGCGCATGGTCGCATTGGGAAAATGCGCTGGCCTCGATCCATACCAACGGGGCGGTTGGCGAAAGCCCGGGCGAATACGCCCGAACTTTTGCGCGACTCGAGAATCACTATTTCATCAACAGAGCCTTTCTGGAAACGGATGGGCAAATTCTGGAACAGATGGACCGGATCGCGCACATTCCCGGCAACATCGTACAGGGGCGGTATGACATGATCTGCCCGCCTCAGGCCGCCTGGAACCTGGCCGAACGCTGGCCAAATGCCGAGTTGAAGGTGGTCCGGCGGGCGGGCCATGCGTTGTCTGAACCCGGCATCAGCGCCGAGCTTGTGCGCATCATGGATCGCGTGGCGGAGGGTGTGGCATGACCCGGATTGACCGCCGTGCTCTGTTTGCCTCGGGTGCTGCTGCTGCGCTGTTGGCGGCGACGGGAGCGTCCTTGGCTGATACGCCCAAAAAGGGCGGGACTTTGCGTCTGGCCGTTCCCCGCGACGACAGTCTGGAACAGGTGGCGCGCGGGGCTGTCTTCGACACATTGACCGAGATCGCGCCCGACGGAACGCTGCGGGGCGAACTTGCAACGGGGTGGCAAACCGATGCCGAAGCACGGGTCTGGACATTTGATCTGCGCGATGATGCGGTGTTCCATGACGGAGAACCGTTGGAGGTTACGGACATTCTGGCCGTTTTGGCGGACGTTGGTCACGTCGAGGTTCTGGCCCCCAATCGCCTGCGACTGGAACTGGCTCAGGCCAATCCGGGCCTGCCCTTCATGTTGGCAGACAGTCGGTTTGTCATCACGCGCATAGGTCAAACTGTTTCGCCGTTGCAGGCCGCCAATGGCACCGGGTGTTACCGCGTTGAACGGGCCGAGGACGGGCGACACTTCCTCGGACGTCGAGTGGCAGGACATTACAAGGATGGTCAGGCCGGGTGGGTCGATGCGATTGAAGTTATAGTGATTCCGGATGCCAGGGTGCGGGCCGAAGCACTGCGCGACGGCTATGTCGACGTTGCGGCGTTGCCGGACAGGGCCGAAATGCAGGACGTGCGCGGTCTGCGGTTCCATCCGTCTGAGGCGGACATGGCTCTTGCCGTGGCTGGCGCTGTCGGGATGCCACGTCAGATCGCAGGGCCCTCGGCTTTGGACGATGGCCGTATCGCCGAACGGTGGTGGATGGCGTAAATCCGATTGTGAACCCGCCAGGGGTTGCAGACTCGGACCATCCTGCGTATATGCAGTTTCAACAGCGGCGCGTTGGACTTCTGGTTCAAGGCTCCACCGGAAAATTCGACGGGCCGCGCGCCCGTTTTTTTGTGCCCGATTGAAGGGTAGAGCACCAGATGACAAACGACCTGATAGCCAAGGCTGCCATCGACCGGCGACTGGCCGAGATCATAACCCCCGTGATTGAGGATCTGGGGTACGAGCTCGTCCGTATCCGCCTGATGAGCGGCAAGCAGACCACCATGCAGATCATGGCTGACAAGCCCGACGGCGGTATCGAAGTTGATGACTGCGCGGAAATCTCGAACGCGGTCAGCGCCACGCTGGACGTCGAGGACCCGATCCTCGACGCCTATACGCTTGAGGTGTCCAGCCCTGGTATCGACCGTCCTTTGACTCGTCTGAAGGACTTCGAGGCGTTCGAAGGCTATGAGGCCAAGGTTGAGACCGCCGAAATGATTGACGGCCGCCGCCGATTCAAGGGTGAATTGGCTGGGATCGAGGGGGATGAGGTTCTGATCAACATCCCCGAGGGAGATGAAACGATCACCATCGGTCTGCAATTTGACTGGCTCAGCGATGCCAAGCTGGTCCTGACCGATGATCTGATCAAGGAAATGCTGCGCCAGCGCAAAGACGCGGGCGCCCTGAACGAAAACGCTTTCGACGAGATTGAGACCGAAGGGTCCGAAGAGGAGACGAACTGATGGCAATCACCTCAGCCAACCAGCTGGAGCTGCTGCAGACCGCCGAGGCCGTGGCCCGCGAAAAGATGATCGACCCCGGTCTGGTCGTCGAAGCGATGGAGGAATCGCTCGCCCGTGCCGCCAAGAGCCGTTACGGCGCGGAAATGGACATCCGTGTCAGCATCGACCGCAAAACCGGCAAGGCGACCTTCACCCGCGTCCGCACCGTGGTTGAGGATGAAGAGCTGGAAAATTATCAGGCCGAGATGACCGTCGAGCAGGCGCGTCAGTACATGGAAGCGCCCGAAGTCGGAAACGTCTATGTCGAAGAAGTTCCCCCGGTCGAAATGGGCCGAATCGCCGCTCAGTCCGCCAAGCAGGTTATCCTGCAGAAGGTCCGCGAAGCCGAGCGGGATCGCCAGTACGAAGAATTCAAGGATCGCGCAGGTACCATCATCAACGGTGCCGTCAAGCGCGAGGAATTTGGCAACGTCATAGTCGATCTGGGCGGGGCCGAAGCCGTTCTGCGCCGCAACGACAAGATCGGTCGCGAAAGCTATCGCCCGAATGACCGTGTGCGTGCGTATATCAAGGAAGTCCGCCGCGAGGTTCGTGGCCACCAGATCTTCCTGTCGCGCACCGCGCCCGAATTTATGGCCGAGCTGTTCAAGATGGAAGTGCCGGAAATCTATGACGGCATCATCGAGGTCAAGGCAGTGGCACGTGACCCCGGTTCACGCGCCAAAATCGCTGTGATTTCCTATGACGGATCGATCGACCCTGTCGGGGCCTGTGTTGGTATGCGCGGTAGCCGCGTGCAGGCTGTTGTGAACGAGCTGCAGGGCGAGAAAATCGATATCATCCCGTGGAACGAAGATCAGCCGACCTTCCTGGTGAACGCGCTACAGCCCGCTGAGGTCTCCAAGGTGGTTCTAGACGAAGAAGCTGGCAAAATCGAAGTTGTTGTCCCCGAAGAGCAGCTGTCGCTGGCAATTGGTCGCCGCGGTCAGAACGTGCGTCTGGCCAGCCAGCTGACCAATCTGGACATCGACATCATGACCGAAGCCGAAGAATCGGCGCGTCGTCAGAAGGAGTTCGAGGCCCGCACCAAGCTGTTCATGGACAGCCTGGACCTGGACGAATTCTTTGCACAGCTGCTGGTTTCCGAAGGGTTCACCAACCTCGAAGAAGTTGCCTATGTCGAAATCGATGAGCTGTTGGTCATCGACGGTGTTGACGAAGGTACCGCGCAGGAGCTTCAGACACGCGCGCGTGAATTCCTGGAAGCACAGGCCAAGGCAGCTTTGGATGCTGCACGTGCATTGGGTGCCGAGGACAGTCTTATTGAATTTGAAGGTCTGACGCCCCAGATGGTAGAGGCGTTGGCCAAGGACGATGTGAAGACCTTGGAAGACTTCGCGACCTGCGCGGACTGGGAACTGGCCGGTGGCTGGACCACGGTCGATGGCGAACGCATCAAGGATGACGGTGTGCTGGAGCCTTTTGGCATGACGCTGGAAGAGGCACAGGATCTGGTCATGACCGCACGCATCATGTTGGGCTGGGTTGATCCGGCCGAGCTGGAGCAGGCGGAAGAGGATGTCGACGGCGACGTAGAAGACGAGGAGGTCGGGGCCTGATTTCGGGCCTCGGGTGGCGCGTATGGGTCGCAGTGGCGTCCATAAGGATCGGTCTGACGGACCTGAACGCAAGTGCATCGCCACGGGCGAGGTCCAGCCCAAATATGGGTTGATCCGCTTTGTGATGGGGCCGGATGGTCAAGTCGTTCCCGATGTCGCGGCGAAATTGCCGGGACGCGGGGTCTATGTGGCGGCAGATCGCGCCGCGTTGGACAAGGCCATTGGCAAGAAGTTGTTCGCGCGCGGGTTCAAGGCGCAGGTGAGTGTGCCACAGGACCTGACCGAAGAGGTCGAAAAGCAGATCGCGCGCCGTGTGGTTGAGTTGCTCAGCCTGGCGCGCAAGTCCGGCGATGCAGTTGCCGGGTATGAAAAGGTCAAGACGTGGCTAGACCGGGAAGAGGCGCAAGTGCTGCTTCAGGCCATTGATGGATCGGGGCGCGGCAAGTCCAAACTCAGCACGCCGCACTTCGGAAAATACATCGGTTGGCTGACGGCAGACGAATTAGGGCAGGCATTTGGGCGCCAAACGGTGATTCATGCGGCCTTGGCCTCTGGCGGACTCGCCAAACGTGTTGTAGAGGAAGCGCAGCGCCTGCGTGGCTTGCGCGAAACGGATGACGGCGGCAAGGGCCGCACGGAAGGGTAAGAAGCTTTATGAGCGATAGTGACGGCAAAAAGACATTGGGTCTTCGTGGCGGGGCACGCCCCGGAAATGTGAAACAGAGTTTCAGCCACGGACGCACCAAGAATGTCGTGGTGGAAACCAAACGCAAGCGCGTGGTGGTCCCCAAGCCGGGCGCGGCAAAGCCGGGTGGCGGTGCTGCACCTTCGGGTGATCCGTCGCGTCGCCCTGCGGGTATTTCCGACGCGGAAATGGCGCGCCGCATGAAAGCGCTGCAAGCAGCCAAGGCGCGCGAGGCTGAAGAGGCCGCCGCCCGCGAGGCCGCTGAAAAAGCGCGCGAAGAAGAGCGCGCCCGCCGCCGTGCGGAACAGGAAGCCAAGGAACGCGAGCAGCGTGAGGCCGAAGAACGTGCCCGCGCCAAGGCCGAAGAAGAAGAACGCAAGCGCAAAGAGGCTGAAATTGCTGCCCAACGCGCTGCTGCGCCTGCCGCCCCGGCAGAGCCCAAGGCCGCTGCACCCCGCAGCCCGGCCAACAAGCCTGCACCGGCTGCGACGCCTCGGAAAAACGATCGCGAGCGTGAGCAACGCGGCAATCGTGGTAAAGGCCGTGATGACAACCGTCGGTCCGGCAAGCTGACACTGGGTCAGGCCACCGGTGGCGAAGGCAACCGCCAACGCTCAATGGCTGCGATGAAGCGAAAGCAAGAGCGTGCGCGCCAGAAAGCCATGGGCGGCGCGGTTGAGCGGGAAAAGGTTATTCGTGACGTTCAGTTGCCCGAGGCCATTACGGTCTCCGAGTTGGCGAACCGTATGGCCGAGCGCGTGGCCGATGTTGTCAAATCGCTGATGAACATGGGCATGATGGTAACGCAGAACCAAACCATCGATGCCGACACGGCTGAGTTGATCATCGAAGAATTTGGCCACAAGGTGACTCGTGTCTCTGATTCGGATGTCGAGGACGTCATCAAAGAAGTCGAAGACGACGATGCTGATCTGAAGCCGCGTCCTCCGGTCATCACCATCATGGGTCACGTCGACCACGGTAAGACCTCGCTGCTGGATGCAATCCGCGACGCACGCGTCGTGGCGGGCGAAGCTGGCGGCATTACTCAGCATATCGGCGCCTATCAGGTGAAAACCGATGGTGGCACAACGCTGACCTTCCTGGATACACCGGGCCACGCGGCCTTTACCTCGATGCGTTCGCGCGGGGCTCAGGTGACGGATATCGTGGTTCTGGTCGTCGCCGCCGATGACGCGGTGATGCCGCAAACCATCGAGGCGATCAACCACGCCAAGGCGGCCGAAGTGCCGATGATCGTGGCGATCAACAAGGTCGACAAGCCTGGTGCCAACCCGGACAAGGTGCGCACCGATCTGCTACAACACGAAGTGATCGTCGAGAAGATGTCGGGTGAGGTTCAGGACGTCGAAGTGTCCGCCATCACCGGTCAGGGTCTGGACGAACTGCTGGAAGCCATCGCGCTGCAATCAGAGATTCTGGAGCTGAAAGCCAACCCGAATCGCGCCGCCCAAGGGGCCGTGATCGAGGCGCAGCTGGATGTGGGCCGTGGCCCCGTGGCCACCGTTCTGGTTCAGAACGGCACGCTGCGCCAGGGTGATATCTTCGTCGTGGGTGAGCAATACGGTAAGGTCCGCGCGCTGATCAATGACAAGGGTGACCGCGTCAAGGAAGCTGGCCCGTCGGTCCCGGTCGAGGTTCTGGGTCTGAACGGCACGCCAGAGGCTGGTGACGTTCTGAACGTGACCGAGACCGAAGCACAAGCCCGTGAGATCGCCGAGTACCGCGAGCAAGCCGCCAAGGACAAACGCGCCGCCGCCGGTGCCGCGACCACCCTTGAGCAGCTGATGCAGAAGGCCAAGGAAGACGAGAATGTCGACGAACTGCCAATTCTGATGAAAGCAGACGTTCAAGGCTCGGCTGAGGCCATCGTTCAGGCGATGGAGAAGATCGGCAACGACGAAGTGCGCGTGCGCGTGCTGCACTCGGGCGTAGGTGCAATTACCGAAACCGATGTCGGCCTGGCCGAAGCATCCGGTGCGCCGATCCTTGGCTTCAACGTGCGTGCCAATGCGTCGGCGCGGAACACTGCGAACCAGAAGGGTGTCGAGATTCGTTATTACTCGGTGATCTATGACCTTGTGGATGACGTGAAAGCCGCCGCATCCGGTCTGCTGAGCGCCGAAATCCGCGAGAAGTTCATCGGGTACGCCGAAATCCGCGAAGTCTTCAAGGTTACCGGTGTTGGCAAGGTTGCCGGCTGTCTGGTCACCGAAGGCGTTGCCCGCCGTTCCGCAGGCGTCCGGCTGCTGCGCGACAACGTGGTGATCCACGAAGGCACGCTGAAGACACTCAAGCGCTTCAAGGACGAAGTGGCCGAGGTTCAGTCGGGTCAGGAATGCGGTATGGCGTTCGAGAACTACGACGATATCCGACAGGGCGACGTGATCGAAATCTTCGAACGCGAAGAGGTCACCCGGACGCTGGACTGATGTGGTTCGGGATTAGTGATTGAAAACAGCGGCTCGATTGGGTCGCTGTTTTTTTTTGAAGGTCGCGAAAACTCGATCGTAAGTCTGCGTATTTCTGGGCTTCGTCAGTACCAAGCACCTTACAATCCTGGCCTAAACGTTAAGTTGTCTAACCTAGTGTCCGCTCTGCGGGACACAGCGGCCATCGTAAAGGGTCGATCCGTTATTCGAATCCCCGCCAATCCCTCTCTTTCGGTCCAGACTGCCGACTCTATTGCCAAAAACCTCGGTGACCCTTGGCGACTTCGTCCTCAATTTCGCTGTAAGGACCACGGGTTTCGACGGTACGTTGGCCTGCGCTGAAAACGGTCTCGCAGGACAGATTCAGCGTTAAGTTTTCCGGATTGTCGCGCGTCAATACCGCCAGGCGCTTTTCGGTCATGCCGTAGACGACCGTGCCGACTCCGGCCCAGTAACAGGCTCCCGCGCACATGCAGCAAGGTTCTACAGAGGTGTATAGCGTGCATTTTTCCAGGAATTCAGGATCATAGAGACGACTCGCCTGCCGGGCGACATTCAATTCAGCATGGCCGACACCCTTGTCCTTTCGATAGCTATTGCCGGTACGGATAAGAATCTCTCCGTTTGGACCGACCAGCGTCGAACCAAAGGGATGATTGCCAGCCTCACGGCTTTCCCGCGCTATCCTGATAGTTTCGCGTAAATGCTTGAGGTCTCTTTCTTTCATGTCAGTTTCCTGTGTGTTGAGGAGCACCAGCGCAGATTTCCGCTCGTGTTGGCAACATTGAACCCAACGCGATTGCGCGTGGGTCTAAATGGTCAGCCCGATGGAGTGTTCATCGACTGAAAACCTCTTCACCAGAATGATAGCACGGTCTGAAGAGAGCGTCTGCTACGGGCTCGAACCGGACCATTTTGTTTCAGCCACAATTTTCCGGTTCGTGGTGGTTGCTTCCGATTTAGAAGCAAAGGTCAGATTTGACAGACGTCCAACACGTGTGACTAGCGAGATGTGGGCAGAAACGTTTCTGAATGCATGATGATATCAAAATGCTGCATCCCTTTTTTCAGATCGAAGCTGACGGAATGCCCGGCCTTGCGCAGCCGTTCCGCATAGTCGCGGCTTTGGCGGATGAACTCGGGAGTGTCCCGTTCGGCCACTGTCACGTAATAGCGTGGCCCGGGTCGGGGAAGGTTTCGAATGGGCGAGAGGTCGTTTACTTCAACCGGTGTCAATTGCAGCGGGTCGTTTACAGACATCAGGCTTATAGGCTCCAGATCGTAAATACCGCTGATTAGAATCACATCCCGAATCCGCAGCCCTGCTTTGGCCAGCGCGTCAGACGAGGTCGCTATGATCATCGCCGCCAGGTGCGCTCCGGCACTGTGCCCTGACAAGGTGATCCGTGAGGGATCGAACCCAAGCGTTCCGGCCTGAGCCGCCAGCCACAACAGCGCGTCGCGGCATTCCTCGATCATCTCGCCGATCCGCGCGTCCGGGGCGAGTGTGTAGTTCAGAGTTGCAAAGGAGTGTTCTGCCTCAATCAGCGCCGGGGCCATCATCGCCGACTCTCGTTGGCTGAGCGCCTGCCAATAGCCGCCGTGAATGAAGACATGCAGCGGTGCGCCTGCCCCTTTTGCTGGAAAGTAATCCAGAACCTGGTTCGGGCTGTCGCCATAAGCCAGCTTTTCCTGCACGGGAAACTCTGACCGCGCCTGCGCGCTCAGCGCCTGATAGCTTGCAAGATAAGGTGACAGGTCGCCGCCGATCATCGTGCTTGGGGAATATTCCTGTTCCAGCTCGGTTTGCGAAAAACCACGATACAGCATGTTTCAGCCCTGCTCGCTATACATAAGTTCGGTGCGCATATCATAGAGGTCGTGGAAAAATCGCAGTTCAAGTGCTTTGCGCAAAAATGCGACGCCGCTGGATCCCCCGGTACCCGGTTGCATCCCGATCACGCGTTCAACGGCTGTGGCGTGGTCAAAGCGCCAACGCTGAAACTGGCTTTCCACGTCCATCAGTTTTTCAGCCAGTGCATACAGATCCCAGTACTTGTCCGTATTGCGGAACACTTCGACCCAGATCTGCACCACGCGTGGATCACCAGAGTAAGGCTGGGCATAGTCGCGTTCGATCAGTTCCGCGGGCATATCGAATCCCTGACGGGCCAGCATATGCAGCACTTCGTCATAAAGCGACGGTTTGGTTAGGGCGGCATTCAGCATCTCCATCACCTCGGGGTCATGCTGGTGCACTTTCAGGGTCGAAGGATCCTTGTTGCCCAGAATGAACTCGATTTGCCGATACCCATAGCTCTGAAATCCCGAAGAGTTGCCCAAAGCTTGCCGGAACGTCATGTAATCGGCGGGCGTCATGGTCAGCAGGGTTTCCCAGGCCGCGATCAACTGTCTCTGGATCGCCTTGATCCGATCCAGGTTCTTCATGGCCGGGCCGAACTCATCCTGCTGCAGAAACCGGCGCACTTCGACCAGTTGGTGATGCATCAGTTTCAGCCACAGCTCACTGACTTGATGGATGATGATGAACAGCATCTCATCGGGTTGCGCGGGGTCCTGAAAGGTCTTTTGCAGGTTCAGCAGCGTTTTGAGCTGAAGGAAATCACCATAGCTTTTGCGATGGGTCTGCGCGAAGTCCGTGACTAGCGAATCCTCGATCCCGCGTTCCAGAAACCTGTCATCCTTGTCGCCCATATGCTCCTCCAACGCGGGTTTACCTCTGTTTAGGGTCAAATCCCGCGCAGTTCCAGAGCCTTAGGTCCAATCCAAAACAACCTTGCCGGACTGCCCGGATTTCATGGCTGCAAAGCCTTGAGCGAATTCATCGACCTTGACTCGGTGCGTGATCACACTGGATACATCCAGCCCGTTTTGTAACATGGCGATCATCTTGTACCAGGTTTCGAACATTTCACGCCCGTAGACACCCTTGATGGTGATGGCCTTGAACACGATGCGCGACCAATCGACCGGAGATTTACCCGGAGGAATCCCCAGCAAGGCGATTTTCCCACCCATCACCAATGCCTCAACCATCTGGTCCAGCGCCGCTTGAGAACCAGACATTTCCAGACCAACGTCAAAGCCTTCCTTCATGCCCAATTCTGTGACGACATCTTGCAAATCTTCCTTGGACACGTCGACTGTGCGGACGGTTGGCACCACATGCTCGGCTAGTTTCAGACGGTCGGGGTTGATGTCGGTGATCACCACGTGACGCGCGCCTGCATGACGGGCGACGGCTGCGGCCATGATACCAATCGGTCCAGCGCCGGTGATCAGAACATCTTCGCCAAGCAGATCGAAACTCAGCGCCGTATGAACAGCATTGCCCAAAGGGTCGAGGATGGCACCGATTTCATCCGGCACGTCATCCGGCAGAGGCACGACGTTGAAGGCGGGAAGTTTCAGATATTGTGCAAATGCCCCTTGTTCGTTCACGCCTATCCCGCGCGTGCCGGGGTCGAGGTGGAACTTTCCTGCGCGGCTCTGTCTACTGTCGGTCGTGATCAGATGACCCTCTCCGGAACACCGTTGGCCGATCTCAAGCCCGGTTACGTTTCGCCCTATTTCCACGATCTCTCCGGCGAACTCGTGGCCCGTGATCATCGGGACCGGCACAGTGGCGGCAGCCCAATCATCCCAGTTCCAGATATGGATATCGGTGCCGCATATACCAGTCTTGTTGATCTTGATCAGCACCTCTTCTGCGCCAATTTCGGGAACCGGGGCCTGAACCATCCACAGCCCTTCCCGAGGCTTGGATTTCTCCAGTGCTTTCATCGTGTTGGGTCGCATTTTGTTACTCCCACAAATCGGTCGAAAGGTATTTCAAGCCGCTGTCGCACATGACGATTGCGATGCAGCCGCCTTCTTCAGGGCCGCGAAGCAGCTCAATTGCGGCAGAAAGGTTCGCACCTGCCGAGTAGCCGGCGAATATTCCTTCGGTACGGGCCAGAAGTCGCGCACATTCCCGCGCAGCCTCTCCGGACACAGCGAGATGTCCGGCAAGTGCGGTGCCATTCATATGCACCAGTTCACTCATGGCATATCCGCCACCCTGTATGGGGTGGTCGGGGGTCGAAATCGTTTCACCGGCGAGGGCCCGTGCGCCTTCGGGTTCAACGGCATAGCAGCGCACGCCATGTCGGTTTAGGAACTTTGCGGCACCCGCCAGCGTGCCGCCGGATCCGGCAAAATCGCAAAACGCGGTGACGGCACCTTCGGACTGCGCCCAAATCTCGGGTCCGGTTCCTGTTTCATGGGTTTTGGGGTTTCCTGAATGCCCGAATTGATCGGCGCGAAACGCATTGCGTTCGGTTGTGATACGCTTCGCCTCGGCATCGACCAGTTCAAGATCAGCCCCCGAGACTTCACCTGGCTTGCTGCCGTGGGCTTGGGGCACAATGATCACTTGTGCCCCCAGGGCTCGCATCATGCGCGCTCGCTCGACTGAGTTACCGGCACTCATGACCGCGATGAAAGGGTGCCCGAGGATACCACACACAATCGCGAGCCCTGTGCCCATGTTGCCGGATGTCAGCTCGACCACAGTTTGTCCCGGCGCAAGCGTACCATCCGCACGGGCCATTTCGATGATGGACCTTGCAGCCCGATCTTTCTTCGAGAAACCGGGCAGCAAGTAATCCAGCTTGGCGACGATACGCCCGTTCAGGTTTAGCCGGGCACACAGACGCGACAACTCGACCATTGGGGTGTTGCCGATTGCGTCTATGACCGATGGCAGGATCATTCGATGACCCCTAGTTCCTTGCCAACCTTGCCAAAGGCCGCCAAGGCGCGATCCAGTTCATCCTTTGTGAGCGCCGCATTCATCTGCGTTCTGATCCGTGCTTGCCCGCGTGGGACGACCGGAAAGAAGAAGCCTGAAACGTAAACGCCCTCGCCGAACAATCGTGATGCCATTTCCTGCGCCAGCGCTGCCTCACCCAGCATCACCGGGATGATCGGGTGCTCGCCGGGCAGCAGGTCAAAGCCCAGCTTTTCCAACCCGGCGCGCCAGTATTTGGCGTTTCCGAACAACTGGGCGCGCAGCATGGCACCTTCTTCGACCAGGCGGATCGCTTCCAGCCCGGCGGCGACGATGGAAGGCGGCAGCGAGTTTGAGAACAGATAGGGCCGCGCCCGCTGCCGCAGCAGGTCGATCACTGGCTGCGGCCCGGCGATGTAACCGCCGATTGCCCCCCCAAGTGCTTTGCCCAAAGTGCCCGTCAGAATGTCCACGTCGACGCCAAAGTGATCCGGCGTACCCGCGCCGTTCGGCCCCATAAAGCCGGTGGCATGGCAGTCATCTACCATGACAATTGCATCATACTGGTCAGCCAACTCGCGGACTTTCGGCAGATTGGCCAGATAGCCATCCATCGAAAATACGCCGTCGGTCGCAATCATGATATGCCGTGCGCCATCCTCGCGCGCCTGTTTCAACCAGGCTTCGAGGTCGTTCATGTCATTGTTCAGATAGCGATAGCGCTTGGCTTTGCACAGGCGTACCCCGTCGATGATCGAGGCATGGTTCAGACTGTCCGAGATAATGGCATCTTCGGGCCCGAGCAGCGGTTCAAAAAGACCACCATTGGCATCGAAACAGGCAGCAAACAGGATGGTGTCGTCCTTGTTCAGGAATGCCGCCAGTTTCTGTTCCAATTCACGATGAATATCCTGCGTGCCGCAAATGAACCGAACCGAGGCCATGCCAAAGCCTTTTGGGCCCATGGCTTTCGTAGCGGCATCGATCAGCGCGGGGTGATCGGCCAGACCCAGATAGTTATTGGCGCACAGGTTGATGACCTGTTTTTCGCCTACCGTAATCTCACCGCCCTGAGGCGAGGTGATCATTCTTTCGCGCTTGTACAATCCTTCGGATTCGATCTGCGCGAGTGTGTCCGTGATGTGGGACAGGAATGCATCTGCCATGGCGACCTCCGTTCAACTGAGTCGCACATCTAACATAGCGGATGAATTTCCCAAATAGGGGAATTACAATATGGAGGAAAAATTTCCGTGAAGGCGGAAATCTGCCGGTTTCAGGCGTTTTTCACGATCAGGAAGACTCTTGCGGGCCCTTTGGCGGAAATGGAATGTGCAATGTCTGCGGCATAGCGGGCGGTGTCTCCTTGGCTGAGGTCCGAGACGGCGCTGCCGGACGTGACTCTGACTGCGCCTTCCAGCACCGTCAGTTGTTCACGAGCGCCACGGGCGTGAGGCTGGCTGTTCAAAGCTCCGCCTTCTTCAAACTCAATATCGTAGACCTCGTGCCCTCCGGCCTCTTCCGGCGGGGATAGGATGCGAATTCGGCAGTTTTGTCCCATATTATCGATGCTGGGGACCTCGGACGTTCGCAGAACCTCAATCTGGTCACTGGCTTTTGCGCCTTCCAGCAGACCTGCAAAATCCACCTGCAAGGCGCGGGTCAGGTTCCATAGGGTCGAGATCGTAGGGCTGCTTTCTCCGCGCTCAATCTGGCTGACCATGGACCGGGAAACGCCGCTGAGGTTCGCAACTGCCTCGAGGGATAGCCCTTTGGCCCGACGCGCTTCTTTCAGGCGTGCAGGTAAAAGGTTCAGGATATCGTCTGTATTTTCCGTCATGACGGAATCCATGCGTGTTGCGCAACGTAATGTCAATTCCGGGCGTGACAGTGAGTCAAATTTGAAGATCATGCTGCACGTGCATAATGCGCGCGGGTTTTGGAGGAGAAAACATGACTGACGTAGTGATTCTGGATGGTGCGCGTACCGCCATCGGCACATTTGGCGGCACTTTGGCCTCAACGGCTCCGATTGATCTGGCCACTGTTGCAACGGAAGCGGCCCTTGAACGCTCGGGAGTCGAAGGTGGGCAGATCGGCAGTGTTGTCTTTGGTCATGTCATCAACACCGAACCACGTGACATGTATTTGTCGCGTGTGGCCGCGATGCAGGCGGGCATTCCCAACGGTACACCGGCGATGAACGTAAACCGTCTGTGTGGTTCCGGGGCTCAGGCTATCGTATCCGCAGTGCAGTCCTTGATGCTGGGCGACGCAGAATTTGCCGTGGCGGGCGGTGCTGAGAGCATGTCGCGTAGCCCTTACATTGTTCCTCAGGCGCGCTGGGGCGCGAAGATGGGCGACGTTTCTTCGCTGGATATGATGCTGGGCGCGCTGAATTGCCCGTTTGGCACAGGGCATATGGGTATCACGGCCGAAAATGTGGCGGATGAACACCAGATCAGCCGTGAACAGATGGATGAGTTTGCCATGACCAGCCAGGCCCGTGCGGCAGCTGCGATTGAGGGGGGATTTTTCGAAAACCAAATCGCGTCGGTGCAGGTCAAGGTCAAGCGAGACATGGTCGATTTCAAGGTCGATGAACACCCCAAAGCAACGACGGTAGAGGCGCTGGCTGGCTTGAGGCCGGTATTCAAGAAAGACGGGCGCGTGACGGCAGGGAACGCGTCGGGCATCAATGACGGCGCTGCGGCGATGGTTCTGGCAACGGCGAGCGCGGCAGAGAAAGCTGGTCTGAAACCAAAAGCACGAGTGATCGGCTATGCTCATGCCGGCGTGCGGCCCGAAGTTATGGGTATTGGCCCGGTTCCGGCTGTTCAAAACCTGTTCAAGAAGACAGGTTTGTCGGCTGGCGATTTCGATGTGATCGAAAGCAACGAAGCCTTTGCCGCACAAGCACTGGCTGTGAATCAGGAACTCGGTCTGGACGCCGCCAAGGTGAACCCGAATGGGGGTGCCATTGCTTTGGGCCATCCGGTTGGCGCAACCGGCGCGATCATCACCTTGAAAGCGCTGTATGAGTTGGAGCGTACGGGTGGATCAAAAGCTTTGATCACCATGTGCGTTGGCGGTGGTCAGGGGATTGCACTTGCCATAGAGCGGCTCTGAGCCAGACCGGGGGAGGGGGGCTGTCTGCCCCCCATTGCGCCGTGGCGCAATTCCCCCCGAGGATATTTTTAGCCAGATGAAGCCGGCGGGTTTGCCTTAGCTGAGTGCTATGGCAATCAGCGTGGCGGCTATGCCGAACCCGGCGCCGAGAACCGCAGATAAGACATACGTGCCAAGGCCATTGTTCTTCTGATCGTCTTTTTGGGTTTGCGCAATCAGCGCGTTTTCGACGAGTGCCGGCAGGCGCGGGCCGAAACGGGCAAGAACCATTGCGGTTTTTCCAAAATCCCGTAGAGCGGCGCGTGGACCGATAGAGCGTTTTATATAGTCTTCGACCACCGGGCGGGCGACCTCCCAGATGTTCATGTGATCGTCAAGTGAGCGCGCCACGCCTTCAACCACCACCATCGTGCGTTGCAGCAGGATCAGTTCGGTTCTAGTTTCCATGCCGAACCGTTCTGTCACCTCGAAGAGGTAGTTCAGCAGGCGGCCCATCGAGATATGAGAGGCATCCATCCCGAAAATGGGTTCACCGACCGCGCGCAGGGCGCGGGCGAATTCATCCACGTCCCGGTTGGCGGGGACATAGCCCGCTTCGAAATGCACCTCGGCCACGCGCTTGTAGTCGCGGCGGATGAAGCCAAAGAGAATCTCGGCATAGACCCGGCGGGTATATTCGTCGATATGACCCATGATGCCGTAATCATAGGCGATGATGTCACCGTTCGCGGCGACCTTCAGGTTGCCCTGGTGCATGTCGGCGTGGAAATAGCCGTCACGCAGGGCGTGCAGCAAGAACAGGCGCAGCACACGTTCGGCCAGATCGCGGCGGTTATGACCTGCCGCATCAAGTGCGGCGTTATCGCCCAGCGGAATACCGTCGGCCCAGCTGAGCGTCATGACACGACGGGCTGAAAGGGACCATACCACAGGTGGCAGCCAGAACCCGGCATCATCCTTGGTATTCGCGGCGTATTCCGATGCAGCGGAGCTTTCCAGCCGCAGATCAAGTTCACCTCGGACAACGCCATCGAAATGTTCGATCACCTCCATCGGGCGCAAGCGGCGCGCGCCGGGGGCAAAAAGCTGCACGATTCGGGCCGCGAAATAGAACGCGTCCACATCCTTACGAAAGGCGCGTTCAATATTGGGGCGTAGGACCTTGACGGCTACATCCTCACCGTTGCTGACCAGTTTGGCTTTATGGACTTGCGCGATTGATGCGGCGGCAATGGGTTCACTGAATTCACTGAAGATCTCGGCGACAGGCTGACCCAGTTCCTTTTCCACCTCGGCCATGGCTTCAGATTTGGAGAATGGGGGCAATTTGTCCTGAAGCACGCGCAACTGCTCGGCCAGTTCGTTGCCGACGACATCGGGGCGGGTAGACAGCACCTGACCAAACTTGATGTAGGCAGGACCCAGCGCCGTCAGGGCACGGGTGGCCGGCGGCATATCAGGATCGCCTTTGTAGCCCAGCCATTGGAACGGTTTGCCCAACGCATGGGCAACAAACCGCAGCGACCGGGGGGCCTCAAAGGCGTCCAGCACCACGTTCATGGCTCCGGTGCGCTCCAAAGTGGCGCCGGTGCGGATCAGGCGGATGATGTTGTGAGGGCCACGCATCAGATTTTCCAGCCGGAATGCAGCGCGGCGATGCCCATGCTCAGGTTTCGGTATTTGGCGTTCTCGAAGCCCGCGGTGCGGACCATGCCCAGAAATGTCTCTTGATCGGGGAAATTGCGGATCGATTCCACCAGGTACTGGTAGCTGTCATAATCGTTGGCGATCAGCTTGCCCATGCGGGGGATGACGTTGAAGCTGTAGAGATCATAGAGCTTTTGCAGCCCGTCATTGGGCAGCTGACTGAACTCCAGAACCATCAGACGGCCACCGGGTTTCAACACGCGGTAAGCTTCGTTCAGGGCGTCTTGCGGGCGGGTCACGTTCCGGATGCCAAAAGAGATCGTGTAGACATCAAACGTGTTGTTTTCGAACGGCAGGGCCATGGCATCGCCGACCACCCAGTTCAGGCTGTCCGACATCTGATCTGCCTCGGCGCGTTGCCGGCCTTCGACCAGCATCGGTTCGGTCAGGTCCAGAACGGTGGCGTGGCCATGGCCTGCGCGTTTGAGGAAGCGGAAGGAGATGTCGCCCGTGCCGCCCGCCACGTCCAGAAGAAGTTGGCCGGGACGCGGTGCCAGCCAGTCCATCATCGCGTCTTTCCAGACCCGGTGGATGCCCATCGACATGACATCGTTCATAACGTCATATTTCGAGGCAACCGAGTTGAACACGCCCTGCACGCGCCCGGCCTTGTCGGCCTCGCGCACGGTTTCGAACCCGAAATGAGTGGTCTTGTCGCTGTTGTCGGACATTTGCCTTGCCGTTTGTCGAATTTCGTCTCTGTTATAGGGCCAAGAGAGACGGGCACAATGCGGCCCTTTGAATTAGGAGCCGTGTAATGCCGGAACTGCCCGAGGTCGAGACAGTAAGACGCGGCCTGAGTCCTGCGATGGAAGGGGTGGTCATCGAAAAGGCCGATGTGAATCGCCCTGATCTGCGCTGGCCGTTCCCCGAGCGCATGGCCGAGCGGTTAACCGGGCAGCGGGTGGATCGTTTGCGACGGCGGTCGAAATACATTCTGGCAGATCTCACCAGTGGCGAGACGCTGCTGATCCATCTGGGCATGTCGGGCCGCATGACCGTGTCGGGCGATCCGTTGGGGCAGTTTGTGCATGAGCATCCGATGACTGAGAAACATGACCACGTCGTTTTTCACATGGCTAACGGTGCCCGCGTGACATTCAATGACCCGCGTCGGTTCGGTGCTATGGACCTGCTGCCGACAGCAACGGCCGAAGACCACAAGCTGCTGTCGGTTCTGGGGCCAGAACCTTTGGGCAATGATTTCCACGAACAACACCTGATCGACGCATTCAATGGAAAGAACACCCCGGTTAAATCGGCGCTGTTGGATCAGGGAATCGTTGCCGGATTGGGGAATATCTATGTCTGTGAGGCGCTTTATCGCGGCAAGGTGTCGCCACGTCGCAAAGCCGGACAAATTTCGGCATCACGTGTCGCAGCTTTGGTTCCGATCATCCGGCAGGTGTTGCAGGACGCCATCGAAGCGGGTGGCTCATCCCTGCGGGATTTTCGCCAAGCCGATGGAGAACTTGGATATTTTCAGCACAGCTTTGACGTCTATGGGCGCGAGGGAGAGCCCTGCCGGACAGAGGGCTGTAGCGCCGCAATCAAGAGAATCACCCAGTCCGGTCGCTCATCCTTCTATTGTGCGCAATGCCAAAGATAACTTGATCCAAGTTTTTCGCGTGGTAAGGAATCGTACTTGAACGGAACAACCGGAAGCTTACACCTCATGGCTTTTGAGACGATCATCGTCGAAATCGAAGACCACGTCGCCCTTATCAAGCTCAATCGACCGGACGCGATGAACGCGCTGAACACCCAGTTGCTGGGTGAGCTGTGCGAGGCGCTGGAAGATGCAGACCGCAACGACAAGGTGCGGTGCATCGTGATCACCGGATCGGACAAGGCTTTTGCCGCAGGCGCGGACATCAAGGAAATGTCCGAGATGAGTTTTGTGGACGTCTACAACGTGAACCTGTTTGCCGATGCCAATGATCGGGTTTCGGCGATTCGCAAGCCGGTCATTGCGGCTGTTGCAGGTTATGCGCTGGGCGGCGGATGCGAATTGGCGATGCTGTGCGATTTCATCATCGCGGCGGACACGGCCAAATTCGGGCAACCCGAAATCAATCTGGGCGTTATTGCCGGTCTGGGCGGCAGCCAGCGCCTGACGCGGTTCGTGGGCAAGTCCAAGTCGATGGACATGAATCTGACCGGTCGTTTCATGGATGCCGAAGAGGCCGAGCGCGCCGGGCTGGTCAGCCGTGTGGTTCCGGCCAAGAAGCTGATCGAAGAAGCTGTTGGCGCGGCCCAGAAGATTGCCGAGAAATCGCAACTGACCGCGATGGCGGCCAAAGAGGCGGTGAATCGCAGCTATGAACTTCCGCTGAGCGAAGGCATGTTGTTCGAACGCCGCGTGTTCCATTCGATGTTCGCGACAGAAGATCAAAAGGAAGGCA
The DNA here is from genome assembly GCF_001238295.1 of Ruegeria sp. 6PALISEP08. Taxonomy (GTDB): domain Bacteria; phylum Pseudomonadota; class Alphaproteobacteria; order Rhodobacterales; family Rhodobacteraceae; genus Ruegeria. The sequence continues at coordinate 20,361 of NZ_LGXZ01000015.1, read as the reverse complement.
TGGCAGCTTTCCTTGAAAAGCGCGCGGCGCAGTTCCGCGACAAGTAAGCCAAACTTAGCGGATACAAAGCAGGCGGGCCCGGCCCGCCTTTTTTGTGGCCAAAGCCCCGACGGGAAGAATCGGCTTGGCAAACACTGAAAACTTGGGTAGAGACCCCCGCTATACATGCGCGTGCGGCCCGCTTGGCCCGACTCACACTCGTGATTTCTGATCCGGTGCGGATATGTCCGTGGCGCGCAACACAAGATAACCGTACCGAACGAAGGTCAGAAACACATGGCAAATTCGCCCCAGGCAAAGAAACGCGCACGTCAGAACGAAAAGCGTTTCGCAATCAACAAAGCGCGTCGTTCGCGCATCCGTACCTATCTGCGCAAAGTCGAAGAAGCGATTGCTTCTGGTGACAAGGGCGCGGCAACCGATGCTCTGCGTGCGGCTCAGCCTGAACTGATGCGCGGCGTCACCAAAGGTGTGTTCCACAAGAACACCGCAGCCCGCAAGATGTCGCGCCTGTCGGCACGCGTCAAAGCACTGGGCTAATGCCTCAGATTGACCATGGGTCATGTCAGCAGGGCTGATATAATATTCAGGGCGTCGCGTAGAGCGGCGCCTTTTTTCGTGTTGCCCGAAAACCGCGCCTTCACAAATCTGAGAGATTCTTTCGGTCAAAGAACCGAGTCAATATCAGAGTTTCGTTGCCGGGCCCTATCCCATCTTGCTACCACTGATGTCAGCGATTCACTCGCTTGGGGGGACAGGCTGTTTCTCTGGTCGGACTGACGGGCATCAGGGCGATTGGAAGAAGTTGTCGACGACTGGCTGTTGTCAGGCTGCCGATCTGCCGTGAACTCCGGGATAAACCCGGTACTCTCGGCCCTGTCTAATAAAATGAGAGTACGAAATGCAGCCCGGTTTCCGGACGCTCGCCTATTGCCGAGCGTCTGCTTCCGGACATGCGCGTATTCGTGAAGACATCCCGCCAAACCGGTCAGGTTTGGCGACGGGATAGCTTTGAGCGTGTGAATTCTTAACCGGGCAACCGGGTTGTATGAATAAGGCCGACAGGCCAATAAGAATGGGATGCGTGAGGCGCTGAATGACACAAGAGAAATGGGGACTATTGCGAAACAAGTTGCTGAAGGCTGTTGGTCGGAACAATTACACTACCTGGATCGAGCCTTTGGAATTCAAGGAGCTGCAGAATGGCGTAGCGGTCTTTTCCGTGCCGACCAATTTTATGGGCAACTACGTCAGTCAGAATTTTGCAGACCTTATCTTGTATGAGCTGAACACAGCGGGTGAAACTGTACAGCGACTGGATTTCCATGTTGCTGCAAATTCCCCGGCACGTCCGAAGCCGACGGTTCCGGCGACCCGTGCAGCAGATCCGGAACGCGTTACCGCACCTGTGACGGAAGTTGCGCAAGATGCACTGGATTCGCTGCAGGCCGCGCCGCTGGATTCCCGCTTTACCTTTGACAGTTTTGTTGTGGGCAAACCCAACGAACTGGCCCATGCCGCCGCGCGCCGAGTGTCGGAAGGTGGTCCCGTGACGTTCAACCCGCTGGTTCTGTATGGCGGCGTGGGTTTGGGTAAAACCCACCTGATGCACGCCATCGCATGGGAACTGAAAACCAAGCATCCTGAGTTGAACGTGCTCTACCTGTCCGCCGAGCAATTCATGTATCGCTTTGTTCAGGCCCTGCGCGAACGCCGGATGATGGATTTCAAACACCTGTTCCGGTCGGTCGATGTGTTGATGGTGGATGACGTGCAATTCATCGCGGGCAAGGATTCGACCCAGGAAGAGTTCTTTCACACCTTCAATGCGCTGGTGGATCAGAACAAGCAGATCATCATTTCGGCCGACCGCGCTCCGGGTGAGATCAAGGATCTGGAAGACCGTGTGAAGTCGCGCCTGCAATGTGGCTTGGTGGTTGACCTGCACCCGACCGATTATGAACTGCGGCTGGGCATCTTGCAGAACAAGGTTCAGCAATACAGCAGTTCGTATCCCGATTTGTCGATTGCCGACGGTGTTCTGGAATTCCTGGCCCATCGTATCTCGACCAATGTCCGCGTGCTGGAAGGCGCTCTGACTCGCCTATTCGCCTTCGCTTCGCTGGTTGGTCGCGAGATCGATATGGAGTTGACGCAGGATTGTCTGGCAGATGTGCTGCGGGCCTCGGAACGCAAAATCACCGTTGAAGAGATCCAGCGGAAAGTGTCCGAGTACTACAACATTCGCCTTTCTGATATCATCGGCCCCAAGCGCCTGCGCTCTTACGCGCGTCCGCGTCAGGTGGCGATGTATCTATGCAAACAGCTCACCAGTCGCTCTTTGCCAGAGATTGGCCGCCGTTTTGGCGGGCGGGACCATACAACAGTCATGCATGGTGTGAAACGCATCGAAGAGCTGAAGTTGACCGATGGTCAGATCGCTGAAGATGTGGAAATGCTGCGCCGGGCGCTCGAAGCCTGATCCGCGCCTGCATTGTAAGAAAATGCCCCGGACATACATTCCGGGGCATTTTCTTGTGCGCATTTATCCACGGTTGGACCGGAACTGATGCCTGCCGGGCACGCTGCCCTTGACGCTTGGGGTATTCCAACCCAGAAATCCGTAAAAAATCCTTGTGCCTCAGGGTGGAACCGCTAACGTGCCAGTCCCGCCCATGTCGGTACGCAAGTCAGAGGAACTGAGGGTATGAAGATCAGCATCGAACGCGGCACCCTTCTCAAGGCCGTTTCGCAGGCCCAATCCGTAGTGGAACGCCGCAATACCATTCCCATACTTGCCAACGTGCTGATTGAGGCTGAAGGCGATGTGGCGCAGTTCCGCGCCACCGATCTGGACATTGAAGTGGTCGACAAGGCTCCGGCGCAGGTCGAGAAAGCCGGGGCGACCACAGTTGCGGCGACCACCTTGCATGAAATCGTGCGCAAACTGCCCGACGGTGCGTTGGTCACGCTGACCGCTGACAGCGCTGCAGGCCGTCTGACGGTTGAGGCGGGGCGGTCGAATTTCTCGCTGGCGACGCTGCCAAAAGAGGATTTCCCGGTAATGGCGTCCTCGGAATATCAATCGAATTTCACCGCGTCGGCGGCACTGCTGCGCCGGTTGTTCGACAAATCGAAATTCGCCATCTCGACGGAAGAGACCCGGTATTATCTGAATGGTGTCTACATGCACGTCGCTGACGGCTCGGACAGCGGTAAGGTTCTGCGCTGTGTGGCCACCGATGGCCACCGTCTGGCGCGTATCGATGCGGATCTGCCGGACGGGGCGGCAGACATGCCCGGAGTGATTGTTCCGCGCAAAACCGTGGGTGAGTTGCGCAAGCTGCTGGATGACGATGAAATGGATATCGCCGTTTCGGTCAGCGAAACCAAGGTGCGCTTTGCCACGCCGGATATTACGCTGACCTCGAAAGTCATCGATGGCACCTTCCCCGATTACACACGCGTCATCCCGCAAGGGAACACCCGCAAGCTTGAGGTCGATGCTGCCGAGTTCGCGCAGGCCGTCGACCGAGTGGCCACTGTGTCTTCGGAACGGTCTCGGGCGGTGAAGCTGCAACTGGACGGTGACAAGCTGATCCTGTCCGTCAACGCGCCAGATAGCGGCGCGGCTGAAGAAGAGCTGGCCGTTGCATACGGCGACGAACGGCTGGAGATCGGGTTCAACGCCAAATACCTGCTGGAGATTGCGTCTCAGGTCGATCGTGAGAACGCGGTTTTTCTGTTCAATTCGGCTGGAGACCCAACGCTGATGCGTGAAGGCAATGATCTCAGCGCGGTTTATGTGGTCATGCCGATGCGCGTCTGATCGCGCTGACGCGCCAAGCCTCCGGCGGGAGTATTTTTGAAAAGATGAAGGGAGGGGTCATGGGATTGGCCCTGACCGAACTTACGGTCTCGCATTTTCGATCTCATAAACTGGCGCGGTTGTCGTTGGATGGACGGCCCGTTGCCATTCATGGACCCAACGGCGCGGGCAAGACCAACATATTGGAAGCGGTGTCCCTGTTTTCACCCGGGCGCGGGATGCGACGGGCGAGCGCGGCTGAGATGGCGCGACGGCCCGAGGCGCTGGGCTGGAAGTTGTCTGGGGTATTGGACGCGCAGGGGCAGCGTTATGAGATCGAAACCTGGTCCGAGGGCGGCGCGGCGCGGCAGGTTCGGATTGACGAAAAAACCTCGAACCAGATCGAGTTGGGGAAACTGGCGCGGGTTGTGTGGCTGGTGCCTTCGATGGACCGGCTATGGATCGAAGGGGCCGAGGGGCGGCGGCGGTTTCTGGACCGTATCGCGCTGAGCTTTGACCCGGCCCATGCCGAAGCGTCTTTAACCTATGAAAAAGCCATGCGGGAACGGAACCGTCTGCTGAAAGAGCAGGTGCGTGATGCGCATTGGTATGCCGCGCTTGAGGGGCAGTTGGCCGAGACGGGACATCGCATTCATATGGCGCGTCTGGCGGCGCTGGAGCATCTGCGCGCGGCACAGGAACTTGCGGAAACGGCTTTTCCGTCTGCTGAACTGGAACTGGTGCAAACGGAAGGCGCGATGCCCCGGTCGACAGAGGATCTGCGTGAGGCTTTGAGCGAAAGTCGGTTCCGTGATCTGGCGGCAGGCCGGACTTTGGTTGGGCCTCATCGTTCAGACTTGTACGGTGTGTTTGCGGCGAAGGGCGTTCCGGCCAAAGATTGTTCAACCGGAGAACAGAAGGCGCTTTTGGTTTCGTTGATCTTGTCGAACGCGCGGGCGCTGGCCGGGATGGTGGGGGCGCCGCCAATTGTTCTGTTAGATGAGGTGGCCGCCCATCTTGACGCGGATCGGCGCGCGGCGCTTTATGACGAGATTTGCGCGCTGGGGGCTCAGGCCTGGATGACGGGCACCGGGCCTGAACTGTTTGCGGAACTGGGGGACCGAGCTCAATCGCTGGTGGTTACCGAAGGCGTTGAGGGCTCGGTCGTGGCTGCTTAGGCCGGTTCGCTGACTTTACGTTCCCACAGGAAGCCGCGCATAACTTCGTCGACCGGGGTTTTGGCCATGTGGTTGACGTAGTTCGACATGGTTTTCTGCGCCAGACCCAGCACCACATCCAGAACCGCACGGTGCGAATAGCCCGCGTCAAAGAACGCCTGCAGCTGTTCCTCGGTCGGGTTGCCGCGTGTTTCCATCACCTGCAGGGTGAAGGTACGCAGCGCCTCAAGCTTGGCTGAGGGCAGCGGAGTTTCGTTGCGCAGGGCCTCGGAAATCTCGTCCGAGACCTTCATCATCTTGGCGATGCCGGTGTGCGCGGGCACGCAGTAGTGGCATTCGTTTTCCACGTTGATGGTCTGCCAGACGACGGTTTTCTCTTCATTGTCGAAATCGGTCTGCAGGAACAGGCCATGCAGGACCTGATAACCTTCCAGGTGTTGAGGGCTTTCGGCCATCACCTTGTGCAGGCCAGGCAAGCGACCAAATGCGGCCTGAGATTTTTCAAGAAGTGGTTTTGACCTTTCAGGGGCGGTTTCGAGGTCATGAGACGGGAAAGTGGCCATGTCGGAACTCCTGTTTGTGGCGCGATGGATCGTATTTAGGGTTTCTTGAGCGATCACTCAAGTATATATTTGAGCGAACGTTCAAGAATTGGTGATGCTGATGCCCCGCAAACCCGCATATGACCGTGACGCATTGATCGCAAAGGCGAGAGATATCTTCTGGCGTCAGGGCTGGGCTGGGACATCGCTGAAGGATCTGGAGCGGGAATTGAAACTGAAACCTGGCAGTTTCTATGCGGCCTTCGGGTCGAAGGATGCGCTCTATGCTCTGACGCTGGAGAGCTATGCGAATGAGGGTGTCGCACGCATAAAGGCCCTGGCGGAGAAGCTGGGCCCGAAGGAAGCGCTGAAAGCGCAACCTCGTTTGGTAATTGAGGCCGTCGAGAACCCGACGAAGGCTTGCATGCTGGCAAAGACATTTGCCGAGTTGCAGGCGAAGGATCACGATCTTGCGGATCAGGCTGCGCGCCACATGACTGAGATGAAGGCATGTTTTGCTGAGTTGTTTCGAAGTGCTCAGGAAACAGGCGAAATCAGGGCTGATCATGATCCGGATCGGCTGGCAGCGCGGTATCAGTCAGACATTCTCGGGCTGCGATTGTCGGCGGAACGCAAGGATGTCGATGCGCTGGAAATTGCTGCGGATATCGCGTCTGATATCGACCGGCTATGAGCCGGGCCCGGGCGGGCAAAAAACAACTCATACAAACACAAAATATTGGGGGATCGCGTGACAATCCCCACAAGAAAACGTATAAGTTACCAAAATAATATAGGTACTGACTGAATGTCCGAAGACGCACAGGCTCCTCAAGAATACGGCGCAGATTCCATCAAAGTTCTCAAAGGCTTGGAAGCCGTTCGTAAGCGCCCCGGCATGTATATCGGGGACACGGATGATGGTTCGGGTCTGCACCATATGGTGTATGAGGTTGTCGATAACGGGATCGATGAAGCCTTGGCTGATCACGCAGACCATGTAACAGTAAAAATCCACGCGGATTCGAGCGTTTCGGTCAGCGACAACGGACGCGGAATTCCTGTCGATATTCACCCTGAAGAAGGCGTCTCGGCCGCTGAAGTCATCATGACTCAGCTGCATGCTGGTGGTAAATTCGACAGCAACTCGTACAAGGTGTCGGGCGGTCTGCACGGTGTGGGTGTTTCGGTGGTGAACGCATTGTCGGATTGGCTGGAGCTACGTATCTGGCGCTCTGGCAAGGAGCATGTCGCGCGCTTTGAAGGCGGAGAGACGGCAGAGCATCTGAAAGTGGTCGGTGAGTGCGGCGACCGGACAGGAACCGAGGTGCGGTTTCTGGCCTCGACCAATACGTTCTCGAACCTTGAATACTCGTTTGAGACGCTGGAAAAGCGTCTGCGCGAGCTGGCCTTCCTGAACTCGGGTGTACGGATCATCCTGATCGACGAACGCCCCGCCGAGCGGTTGGAGACCGAGCTTTTCTATGAGGGTGGCGTCAAGGAATTCGTTAAGTACCTGGACCGCTCGAAAACCCCGGCCATGTCTGAGCCGATCTACATCAAGGGTGAGCGCGACGATATCGGTGTCGAAATCGCGATGTGGTGGAATGACTCGTATCACGAGACTGTGCTGCCCTTCACCAACAACATCCCGCAGCGGGACGGTGGAGCCCACGTGGCGGGCTTCCGGGGTGCGTTGACCCGGACGATCAACAACTATGCCCAGTCCAGCGGGATTGCGAAGAAGGAAAAGGTCAGCTTCACCGGTGACGATGCGCGCGAAGGTCTGACCTGCGTGCTGTCAGTCAAAGTACCCGACCCGAAATTCTCGTCTCAAACTAAGGACAAACTGGTCTCGTCCGAGGTGCGGCCGGCGGTCGAAGGCTTGATGAACGAAAAACTGGCCGAGTGGTTTGAGGAAAACCCCAATGAAGCCAAGGGCATCGTCGGCAAGATCATCGAGGCCGCCTTGGCCCGTGAGGCTGCGCGAAAAGCCCGTGAACTGACCCGCCGAAAGACGGCGATGGATGTGAACTATCTGGCGGGCAAGCTGAAGGATTGTTCTGAAAAAGATCCGTCCAAGACCGAAGTCTTCCTGGTAGAGGGCGACTCGGCCGGGGGATCTGCGCAGACAGGTCGAGACCGGTTAACTCAGGCTGTTCTACCTTTGCGCGGGAAAATCCTGAATGTGGAACGGGCCCGGTTTGACCGGATGCTTTCGTCTCAGGAAATTGGCAACCTTGTGATGGCTCTGGGTACCGGCATCGGCCGCGATGAGTTCAACATCGAAAAACTGCGCTACCACAAGATCGTCATCATGACTGATGCCGACGTGGATGGCGCGCATATCCGGACGTTGCTTCTGACCTTCTTCTACCGGCAGATGCCTGAACTGATCGAGGGCGGATACCTCTACATCGCTCAGCCACCGCTTTATAAGGTTTCCCGTGGTAAATCAGAAGTTTACCTGAAAGATCAGGCCGCACTGGATGACTACCTGATCAATCAGGGCGTCGATGGGGCCGTGTTGAAACTCGGCTCGGGTGAAGAGATTGTCGGCCAGGACCTCGCCCGCGTGGTGGACGAAGCGCGCCAGTTGAAGCGTGTGTTGGACGCCTTCCCGACTCATTATCCGCGCCACATTCTGGAACAGGCCGCCGTTGCCGGGGCCTTTGTGCCCGGCGCGGTCGATGCAGACTTGCAAGGTGTGGCCGACAAAGTCGCGGCCCGTCTGGACCTGATCGCACTGGAATACGAGCGCGGCTGGCAAGGTCGCATCACGCAGGACCACGGCATCCGTCTGGCCCGCATCTTGCGCGGCGTGGAAGAGGTGCGCACGCTGGACGGTCCCATGCTGCGCTCAGGCGAAGCGCGTAAGACCGGCAGCTTCACGCAAAGCCTGCAAGAGGTTTACAACACTTCGGCGACACTGGTCCGCCGTGACCGGTCTCAGCTCATTCACGGCCCGCTGGATCTGCTTCGCGCGATTCTGGAAGAGGGCGAAAAGGGCCTGTCGTTGCAACGCTACAAAGGTCTGGGTGAAATGAACCCGGATCAGCTATGGGAAACCACGTTGGATCCGGATGCACGTACACTTTTGCAGGTGCGCGTAGATGACATGGTTGAGGCAGATGATCTATTCACCAAACTGATGGGCGATGTTGTCGAGCCCCGCCGCGAATTCATCCAGAAAAACGCACTGAGCGTGGAGAATCTAGATTTCTAACTGTGTGTAGGTTTGCGCATAACACTTCGCGCACCCCATAAGTTTGCGTAGTTCGCCCATAGTTTTGCGCTGCGCGTTTGTCTGCATTAGCGACGAATTCAATCAGTTTATGGCTTAGTCGTCGCGATTATGGCCCTTTGCATTGCTCAATCCCACAAAGGGCCTCCCTAAGGAACCTTGGATTCTCGCGAAGGTCTGCGATGCGCAGAAAGCTGACTTTGCAAAGTCTAGCTTGAGCCCAAAACGAACGTGCACTGAATTAAACGAAATTGGCTTTCGCCGCTTTCAGAAAAAAGGGTTATGAGTTTCCTTCTTTAATTCGAAGTATCCCAAATCATACCTAGGTAGGAGGAGTTACCATGAAGACAGCGGTTGTGACCGGCGCCGCGGGAGGGATGGGGCAGGCCATCTGCCGCCAATTGCAGACAAACGGATTGCATGTGATTGGTCTGGACCTCAAAGAAGAGCGTCTGAACGAACTGGCATCAGAATTTAGTTCGGACTTCACACCTATTTACGTTGACTTAACTGATCCTATGGCCGTGGCTCAAACGTTTGAGCGCATAAGGACAGCCCATGGAGGTCTGGATGCTTTGGTAAACAACGCTGGCACCTGCTTTATGTCTGACTTCCCGCACATTCCGCCCGAGGAACTCGAAAAGCAGATGGCAATCAACTTTAATTCTGCATTCCATTGTTGCCAGCAAGCGGTCCAATTGATGTTAGAACGCGAAGGCATCAAAAAGATTGTAAATATCTCATCGAACGGTGCTTACAATTTCGATGTGTTCGACCCTCCGCACTACCGCGCGTCAAAAGCAGCGATGGATACCCTTACAAAAGACCTCGCCCGTCGATACGCACAGGATAAAATCTGTGTAAATTCTCTGGCACCTGCCATGACTGAGACACCGTTGTTCAATGTCTTGACCGAGGAAGTCTTGAGGAAAGCCGTTAGTGCCATGCCACATGGTCATGCGATGCTACCTGAGCAAATCGCCTCTTGGGTTGGTTTTCTCATTTCACCGGCAGGGGACGTTTCCAGTGGGAATGTGATTATTCTGAACCAAGGGCGCGACGTCAGATAATTCTTTGGTGCGACATCACTTTCCGGAAAAATGGTCCAAGGGGTGGGATCAGCTGTAGACTTCTGGTGCTTTCTTCAGAACACCCCACTGCTTTGGACAATGCCCATAGATTACAAAGGCATCTCGCTCGGATGCCAGACGCATCAACCTGTCTGCGCTGGCAATTGCTGCATCTTCGTCCCAAGACCCGGCAAACTTCTCGTCGATTTCTGCTGGTCGGGAAATCGCATCACTGGTCAATAAAATCGCCCCCGACGGAAGATCGACCATTACCGCGATCTGGCCAGGCGCATGACCGGGTGCCATCAAAACGAAGATACCTGATCCAATTTCTACGTCGTCATCAATAACCAGGTAATCCTGCTCGGGCCATTCCATCGGCCGCATATCGCCCCAATACAAGGGGCGAGGTAAGGCTCGCTCGGCAGAGGAGATGAGAATGGGACTGTTTGGAAAGTCGCCCAATGCACCGATATGGTCGATATGGGAGTGCGTACAAATCTGTAATGTAATGTCTGACGGAATAAGCCCGAGTTTTGCCAGCTGTGCGCGTGGCAGATTATCAGGTTCGCACTTCAGAACCTCGCCAAACTCGAACAATCGATCTTCTTTGACCGCAGCGTCGGTATCAATGGCGTATTTTTCAGGAAATCCAGTGTCGATGAGTATTGCTTCTCCCAAATCTGTTCGGATCAGAAACCCGCAGATACCTATGATGCGGCCAGTGGAATGGACCTTGAACAGCCCGTAGTCCAAAACCACAAGGTCAATCGGTCGCCCTTTGACAAATCCCTCTGCTTGCACAGACTCTCTCCCTGATTGACTACAAAGATTTTGAGTAGAGCATGAAAGTCAAGATACACACACTTTTTCAATACCTACTGGATACCACGGAAGCGGATCCAGAAGCTTTCGTTGGGTTTTCCTTGTCCGAGTCGCCGCGTTTGGGTGAGTTCATGGATGCGCTGGATCCAGCGCTGCCGTTGGATTGGAACCAAAAGAGCTTTCGGGGTCTACCTGCTTTACGACGGCATGTTTTGGACCGCGCCGGCTTGTCTGATGTTTGCAAGCCAGACGACGTTCTGATCACCGCCGGCGCCGCGGAAGCCAATTATCTTGCATTCATGCAATTGGTCCAACCGGGCGACGAAGTCGTAACGGAACGCCCGGGCTGGCCACAAGCGGGCGTATTGGCAGAGGCAGTTGGCGCGACGCTAAAAATTGTCGACCGCGAAGAGAGTGCTGGTTGGGTATTGCCCCTCGACAAAGTTGAGGCCGCAGTAACAGCGCGCACGCGGCTCATCTTTATGACCAACCCCAATAACCCCACCGGGCAGTTGATGACACAAGCAGAGATGGAAAGGCTTGTCCAAATCGCAGATCGCGTAGGTGCATGGCTGGTTGTTGACGAGGTTTACGCGGGATTGGAGTGGGACGGGTCCCGTGCCCCTTCGATTGCTGGTTTGTATCCAAGGGGTATCACGACGGGCAGCGTTTCCAAGGCACTGGGGCTCCAGGGGCTACGCACCGGCTGGATGATATGCCGTGATTCAGATCTCATTTGGGACGCTATTGTTCTGCGGGAAAACTCGAGCGAAATTATGAATATTCTTGGCGAAGTCATCGCCGAAATCGCCTTGAGGTCTGACCGATATAATCAGGCTTTGAAAACTGCACGGGCAGCTGGGGTGAAAACGCTGGAACGCCTGGATAGGTTTGTTGCCGATCAGCCCAACCTCGATTGGGTCAAACCTCAGGCTGGATTAATTGGTTTGGCACGGCTCGATGGGATTGATGGCGACGTGTTCGCCAAACGCTTGCTCGCCGATCCCTATCGGACATTTCTACTACCGGGTTCGTCTTACGGGATGCAGAACCACATCCGACTGGGTGTGGGGGGAGGTGCTGCTGCCAACCTCGACCTTGGCCTAGAGCGCATGGGCGAACTATTGGCAAACTGGTAGATTTAGGACACTCATTTCGACGGTTCGGGCTGCAAAGTCGGTCAAATAACGTTGCCCGTCCCAAGCTGACACTAAGCCCAATTTTGGTGCAAGTTCACCTGCCATACGCTGAAAGCTCTATCGCTAGAATAACGCTGTCGGCGCGCTAGTTCGAAGATGGAACAACTGATTCATACCCAAGGTTCGAAATGACAGGTTGGACAACTGCAAACGTCCAAGACTATCCGCGACCACCTGCGCTGCGGGCAGTGCCTCATCGAGTGCGGATCGAGCTCGGCGGTCAAACAATCGTGGAAACCGATCAGGCGTTTCAGGTTCTCGAAACCCACCACGCCCCCACGTATTATATTCCGCCGCAAGACATTGATGCCGTTCTGACAAAGGCCTCGGGTAGATCATTCTGCGAGTGGAAGGGTGTTGCGAGCTACTGGGACGTTCAGAGCGGGGCAGCTGCGGCTAAGAAAGCTGCGTGGAGTTATGCTGCACCAACCATCAAATTTGAACGGATTAAGGGCTATCTCGCCTTTTACGCCGGACTTATGGACGCTTGTTTTGTTGGTGAGTACCGGGTGATCCCGCAACCCGGGGACTTCTATGGAGGTTGGGTCACCGAAAACTTGAAGGGTCGCATTAAAGGCGCTCCGGGCACGGAATTTTGGTGAGTATTGATGACCGACCCTAAATCCTCACCAACCCCTTTGGCAGTTCCTACAAGCCGTTTGGTCCGTGTTGCCGGTTTAAGCAGCATGACGGCAGGCATTGCGGGGAACATGGCAGTACGCGCCCTAAGAGAGATCGGCCGCGGCGCGCGACCCGATATGCGTGGTTTGTTGATGACACCCGGCAACGTGACACGAGTCGCGGATCAACTTGCTCGCATGCGAGGCGCCGCGATGAAGGTGGGTCAGTTGATTTCGATGGATGCAGGTTAGGTCTTGCCGCCTGAACTGGCTGACATCATGGCGCGTTTACGATATCAGGCGCATTTCATGCCACCGAAACAATTGCGTGACGTCCTGAACCGAGCTTGGGGTGCAGATTGGCGAAAATCCTTCAAAAGTTTTAACGTTAGGCCCATAGCGGCAGCGAGCATTGGGCAAGTACATCGTGCGACCTTGAAAGACGGACGCGATGTGTCGATCAAAGTGCAATATCCCGGTATCGCGCGCAGTATCGACAGCGACGTGGCCAACGTTGCCACTCTGGTTCGCATGTCAGGTCTGCTTCCCCAAAGCTTTGATCTGGCTCCGTATATCCAAGAGGCGCGCAGTCAATTACATGAAGAAACGGACTATGAACGCGAGGGGCAATATATGCGCTGTTTTGCTGACCTATTGCAGGGCGATGAAGCGTTTAAGATCCCAGAGTTCTATGCAGATTGGAGCACGCCAGAAGTTCTGACGATGTCCTTTCTGGAAGGTCGCCCTATCGAGGCCGTGAGTGATGCGACAAGCGAGGAACGCAATCGAGTCTCAGAGGCCTTGGTCAATCTCACGCTGCGCGAGGTTTTTGAGTTCGGTATGATGCAGAGCGATCCAAACTTTGCCAATTACCGATACAACCCATCCAATGGAAAAATCGGTCTCTTGGATTTTGGCGCGGCACGCGCACTGCAACCATCTGCAATAGATGGATACGTGGATCTGTTGCGCGCCGGTTTGCTTGAAGACGGCGCGGCGCTTCGTAAGGCTGCCATACAACTTAAGCTTATTGAAGGTGATGGCCCATTTGACGACCGGATCCTCGGAATGATCCGCAGCGTTTTCGAAGCAATTCTATCTGCGAATGAATTTGATTTCTCCGACCTAACGCTTTCCCACCGCCTGAACAAAGAGAGTATGGCCCTGGTCGAGGTCGGCTATATCCCACCCCAGGTGCCAATGGACGTTCTTTACCTTCAGCGAAAGATTGGGGGAATGTTTCTGTTGGCTACTCGATTGAATGCCTCGCTGCCCGTGAAGATGCTGCTTGAAAAGTACGTCATCTGAACTAACCCAATTCACTCAAAACCAACAAGCCGAACAACTACATACCTGCGTCACTGATCAGCGTGACCAACCCAAGACGAAGTGTGAATACGGCGCGAATGTTGCCAAACGCGGATTCGAGAACGCCTTTGAAGAGCCAATCCAGCCATTAGAAATGCCCATCGTTTAGGTTTATCATGTCGACGAACTTGTCCTGTTAACCGGCTTCGCTCCGAACCAAGAGGCGATCTTCGAAAGCTTCGGTCTTAAGGGCAGGAAAACTCGGTATGCAAGTTCCAGCAGGGACGTTACCCCGGGTAAGCCTGCCAGACGCGCCAGCCAACGCCATTTGGGTAAAGTGCCCCAGAGTTCCGTGAACCCGCGCGCACCGGACACAAGTTCTCCATCTGGTCGGCGCACAGTGAGTCGATCCATCGCTTCTTGCCGCGTTAGATTTGCACCAACACGAGCATTGGGTTCTGAAACGTCGACAAACCGCAGGTGTTCAGCGCCCTTGCAAGAAGCATAATGCCCGATCTCAACGGAGCAAAGCGGGCATGATCCATCGTAGTACTCCGTAGTGTGCGGTTGATCGGCGTCATCGGATGTGAGTGCAAACTCAGCATTGTCTGTTTTGTGCATTTTGTTTGACCTTGCCCATTGGGTTTCGCCGGTACGCTCGTGAGAGTTAGCGCGAAAACCAAAGAAACAATGGGGCAGTCGTGGAACACAGATACGCTATGAAGCCGCAACTTGGGATGCCGCAAGTCATAGTTAACGGCAGCTTTGCTCAAATTGCAGGCGTATAGGCAAAATTTTTGCATAGTGCGCGAGGTTTGTAGTTATCTCGCGGTTTGCTGAAGAGAGCTTAAAATTCGCCGCCACAAAAAATTGACTACGGCAATCAAATAAATTCAGTGGTTTCCGTATCGAATGATCGACGAGGCTAAATGCTGCATGAGCCTAATTTACCGATTTCAATGCGCAAACGAGATGACTCGGTTTAGATTTAGCTTTCTCCCATTAACGGTGCATTGGGGGTAGATGTTCTGGGGATCGCTGCCAATCGCGCTCACGGTGCTTGGTGGCGTACAGGTCGTTGTGGTGGTCTCTCTAACCTGTGTTCAGAAATCAGAGTTCAAACAAACTAAAGTTGGGCCAACCCGGTTCTTGGCATGGTGTTTTAGGGCTCAGAGCCGTTACCAATCTATGTCACTTTCGCCAAGGTCTCATTCTCCAGGCCAGACGCTCATCAATGAGTTCGCGGAAGCTTCCGACCTTCAAGTGCCGAAGGCCGATGGCGTCTGCGCAAAGGCCGCGCCCACAGCGAAGTGGAGAGATGGTTGAAACAAAGATCCAATTTCTGTGGCCATACGTACAGTACTCGAAGAACGGAGGTATCGTGCAGGTCGTTTGGTTCAAACGGGATTTACGGGTAAATGATCATCCGGCACTTTCGCAGGCGTCTGAGGTCGGGCCAGTTTTGCCACTCTATGTTGTTGAACCGGAGCTTTGGCAGCAACCCGACGCGTCAACACGGCAGTGGAACTTTGTTGCTGAGACAATCGCCGGACTTCGAAAAGACCTTGGGGAACTTGGCCAGCCTCTTGTTGTGCGCACCGGGCAGATTGTGTCGGTCCTATCCGAGTTGAAGGATCGTGGTCTAGTCGACGTACTTTGGTCACACGAGGAAACAGGGAACAATTGGACGTATCAGCGGGACCGTCAGGTCGCAGCATGGTGCAGGGATCATGGTGTGCAGTGGCACGAAGTGCAAAACCACGGCGTTTTTCGCAGGCTCAAGTCTCGCGACGGCTGGGCGGAACGGTGGGACAGGTTTATGGCATTGCCCGTTTCGTCACCAGTTGCGCTGAAACATATCGATATAGAACCAGGGTATATTCCCACGGCGCGCGACCTCGGCTTGCGGGATGATCTGTGCGTTGGTCGTCAAGCCGGTGGACGAGCTGCGGGTTTGGAGCGGCTGAACAGCTTTCTGACATACCGAGGCAAAAGATACCAACGCGAGATGTCCAGCCCTTTGGAGGGAGCCGTTGCGTGTTCGCGGCTGTCGGCCCACCTGGCTTGGGGCGCGCTTTCTATGCGCGAGGTCTCGCAAGCGACTGAAAGGCAAATACGCCAATTGCCGCCGCAAGCAAAGGACTGGCGCAAATCGCTGCGCTCGTTTTCGGGCCGGTTGCATTGGCATTGCCATTTTATTCAGAAACTTGAGGATGAACCTCGGATCGAGTTTGAAAATCTGCATCGCCTTTACGACGGGCTTCGACCGAAAGCGCCAGATTGCGAGCTTTTGGCTGCCTGGTCCATAGGCGAAACGGGATATCCGTTTTTGGACGCATGTATGCGGTCATTGCAAGCGACGGGGTGGCTCAACTTTCGGAAGCGCGCGATGGTGATGGCCACGGCGAGCTATCATCTTTGGGTGGATTGGCGAGCCCAGGGTGAGCATTTGGCGCGCATGTTTACGGACTATGAGCCAGGCATTCACTGGAGTCAGGTGCAAATGCAATCAGGCACCACTGGCATCAATACCGTGCGCATCTATAATCCAGTTAAGCAGGGCTATGATCAGGATCCAGAAGGGGTGTTCATTCGGACATGGTTGCCGGAACTGGCCCATATTTCGGATCGGTACATCCACGAACCCTGGAAAGCCCAAGATGGGAAACAAATCATCGGAGCGCATTATCCAGAGCGTGTTTTTGACCATCTCGCAGCAGCCAAAGCCGCGCGCGAGCGGGTATGGGGCGTCCGCCGGAGCACTGAGTTTCGCGCCCAAGCGCAAGCCATCGCGGCAAAGCACGCGAGCCGAAAGACCAGGCGGACTGCTCGCAAAGATGCGCGGTCGGCTCAAGATCAAGAGCAACTCGGCCTGCCTTTGGGGGACCAATGATGAGGATGCGGAAGAAAGCCGATTTGCCCCTGAAAATCTGCCCGATCTGCAAGCGCCCGTTCACCTGGCGCAAGAAATGGGAAAACGTTTGGGATCAAGTGAAATACTGTTCGAAGAAATGCAGGTTGGCCGCATGACCGAGATTTTTCCAGAACTTGCGGAAGCGAAAGAGACGATCAGTTTCAAGCCCACACGAACCAATGGCCTTAAAAGGCTGAAGCAGTTCGTGGGACGCGCCGGTCGGCATTATACAGGTAAGCGGGACTACGATTTTGGGACCGATCAACGCAGCAATGTATCGGGTTTGTCACCTTGGCTGCGCCACCGTTTGATAACGGAACAAGAGGTACTGGCAACTGTACTAGCGTCCCAAAATTCCGACGCGGCGGAGAAGTTCGTTCAAGAAGTGTTCTGGCGCACTTACTTCAAGGGCTGGCTGGAACAGAGGCCCAGCGTCTGGACACATTATCAGCGGGATCTGTTGAGTGCTTTAGAGCGACTAAAATTCGATCAGGGCTTAGAGACCCGTTTCAACGATGCAGTGAACGGCAATACCGGCATCGACTGTTTCGATCATTGGGCGCGGGAACTGATGACGACCGGTTACCTCCACAACCAAGCGCGCATGTGGTTTGCATCAATCTGGATTTTTACGCTCCACATACCCTGGCAGCTTGGCGCGGACTTCTTTTTGCGGCATTTGCTGGATGGCGATCCCGCGTCGAACACGCTGAGCTGGCGGTGGGTCGGCGGATTGCACACAAAAGGCAAAACCTACCTCGCGCGACCTGATAATATTGCCAAATACACCGAAGGACGGTTTCAACCAAAAAACCTCGCCAAATTTGCGGAACCTCTGACCGAGACAGCAGAACACCCGCTTATTCCGCTTTTGACTCCGCAAGAGCCCCCAGAGGGCCCTTACCTCATGCTGTTGACCGAGGATGATCTGTCAGCCGATAGCTTAATGCCGACATCGCCTGCTGCCGCGATTGGACTTTTGGCGACGCATGGTCGGTCTCCAAATCCGATTGCAGGCGCTGTAACGGATTTTGCCGAAGGCGCGATGAACAGCGCCCTGGAACCTCACGGAAAGCGCGTGCAATCCGCCGAGGATTGGAGTGATCCGTTGATCGAGGCAGCGCGGAATACCGGTGTCAAAACCATTGCAACAGCCTATGCGCCCGTCGGTCCCACTCGGTCACGACTTGATCGTGCGGAACCTCTGTTGAGGGACGCTGGCCTGTCTTTGAACCGGATAATACGACCCCACGACACGATAACATGGCCTCATGCAAGGGCAGGCTTCTTTGGTCTTCGAAAGAAGATCCCATCGCTTTTGAGCCAATTGAACCTGGCCACCCAACCAAGGCCATAGCCGGTGTCCACTGCCGCGCTTTTACTTCCCAACCAATTGTTTGCCCAGCACCCCGGTGTGGCCGCCCGACCCGACGCGGTTGTGCTTTTCGAAGACCCGCTTTTCTTTGGCGATGCGTTTTATCCTGCCACGATGCACAAGCAAAAGCTTTGGCTGCACCGTGCTTCCATGACGCGCTATCGCGATGGCTTGGTCGCCAAGGGATTTGATGCCGCGATTTGGCCCTTTGAGCGGCAGCCGGGCGCTTGCTTGCGCCTGTTTCAAAGTCTGCGGGACCGCGGCATCAGCCATATAATCATGGTTGATCCGGTAGACTTAATTGCAGAAAAACGTCTTCGGGCGGCGGCTGGCAGAACCGATATCACGCTCGATTTCCAGCCATCACCTGGTTTTTTGAACACTCGGGCCGACAATCAGGATTGGTTTGCCGGTCGCAAACGCTGGTTCATGGCAGAGTTCTACAAAAGCCAACGCCGCCGCTTGAATGTGTTGATGGACGGCGGTCAACCGGCGGGGGGACAATGGAGCTTTGACAAGGAAAACCGTAAGAAAGTGTCCAAGGCGCTGTTGGGCAGCCTGCCTTGGATCGACTGGCCTTCCCATGACGCGGTTGATGAAGCCGCGAAAGCAAGCGTACTTGCTGACTTTCCAGAAGCATTGGGCAGCCTGGATACGTTGTACTATCCGACATCACACAAAGCTGCGTCCGACTGGCTGGCGCAGTTTCTGGAACGGCGGTTTGATCACTTTGGCGACTATGAAGATGCCATTGTTGCGGGTGAAAGCTGGCTGTGGCATGCCGTTCTCACGCCAGCCTTGAACATTGGATTGTTGACGCCCAAACAGGTTTTGGACGCTGCGCTGGCGCATGCGGATCGAAAGGGTATTCCTCTCAATTCGTTAGAAGGTTTCGTCCGTCAGATCATTGGCTGGCGCGAGTTTATGCGCGCGACCTATGAGAGCCTGGGTGTGCCGATGCGCACTACAAATCATTGGGGCCATCACCGCCCAATGCCCCGCGCTTTCTACGACGGAACCACTGGTATTGATCCGCTGGACGACACGATCAAAAGGGTGCTCAAGACAGGGTATTGTCATCATATTGAACGCCTCATGGTTTTGGGTGGATTTATGTTTCTGTGCGAAATTGATCCGGATCATGTCTATCGCTGGTTCATGGAAATGTTCGTCGACAGCTATGATTGGGTGATGGTTCCCAATGCCTACGCGATGAGCCAGCATGCCGATGGCGGGTTGATCACCACCAAACCGTACTTTTCGGGATCAAACTATGTTCGCAAAATGAGCAATTGGGGCAAAGGGCCCTGGGCCGACATTTGGGACGGGCTTTATTGGCGCTTTATCCTGAATAACAGCGATAGACTGGCTGGCAATCCCCGATGGGCGATGATGTGCCGTACGGCTGAATGGATGTCGCCAGAGGCCAAGAGCACGCACATAAAGACGGCTGAAGCTTTTTTGCGACTGATGACACAAGCATGAACACAATGGTGGCGCGTGGCTGATATTGAGGTCACATCCCGTGATCAACTGTGGGAGTGGCTGAGCACGCATTTTGCCCAACGTAATAGCGTCCGCCTGATCACGTGGAAGGCGGCACATCCGCAGAAATATGTCAGTCGGGACGAGGTGCTGGATGCGCTGATCGCGCATGGTTGGATTGATGGAAGACGATTTACAATCGATGAAGACCGGACGGCGCAACTGATCAGCCCGCGAAAACAGCAAGCTTGGTCCAAAAGCTACAAGGGCAGAGCAGAGCGCCTTAGGCAAGAAGGCTTAATGCACCCCGCAGGAGAGGCGTCCATAAAATCCAGTAAGGCGTCAGGACTATGGAACTTCTTTGATGACGTCGATGCTCTGATTGTGCCAGACGATTTATCCGGTGAATTGGACCTGAACAAATGGGAGCAATTGCCCCCCTCGTACCGGCGCAACGTCCTTCGCTGGATCAAGATTGCCAAGAACCCAACAACGCGCCAACGGCGGATCAACAAGACGGTCGAAACAACGCATGCTGGAAAAAGAATGCAGCAAATGTAGCGCCTTCTGGTTTGCCCTTGGTTTGCAATCGCAATCTGAGCTTTCGTAGTGAAAGCGTGTGGACATCAAACGAACCTGTGCTGAAGACGACCGCGTTGTTGTGCTGTCCCATCAGATCTGGCCCGATGGTCTGGTGGACGTGGGGATCGATTTAGGTGCGGTGCATGGAACTTCGAAAAGCCCTGTCGGCTAAACCGCGATAATCAAACGGCATAAGTCTGATCCAAGAAAT
>NZ_LGXZ01000014.1 GCF_001238295.1 Ruegeria sp. 6PALISEP08 | reverse complement strand
AAAGCAGTCAAATATCGCGATGTGAATTCATTTCAAGTGTGAAAGCGTTTTCCGCAAACAACTCCTCGAAAAGCACTGCGGAGCGTCAGTGAACGCCTATTACTTGAAGAACTCGTAAGCTCTTCTTTCAATACGCAAATTTCAAAATACCAATCTCTTGTGGGCGTTTTGATCCAAACACATGATGGCTTCGTAAAAGCCATACCCCTAACTGCTACCCACGGTCGTCTTCCATCCCATTAACGACCGTGGTTTTTTTTCACTAATTTCTGTGGTTAACTCACCTTAAGCCAGCTGTTAAGAAACCGGGCGTGCAACACTAGCCGAACGTTTGTCCTTTACCCGCTTCTTAGCGGTTCGACCAAATAAGCGAGAATATCAGCTATTTGGTCAAGATCATTCAGACTTCAGATCATTTACCGACTATATATTCCATTAACTTAAGGATTAAATGGTCTGGGCTGCCCATTGGATGAAGCGGAATTTTGGGAGAAGAACGTGCGATACGTTGCAAAAGGTATTTTGATTTGTTGCGCTGTCGCGTTTGTCGCTGTGTTTGCAGCTTGGCTTTTCCTGTCTTCTGCTTTGTTTTCCTCGGTCAGGACTACTTTCGTCGAAAACCTGATCTCTAAGAAACTTGGCCAGGAGGTTAGAATTGAAGATGAAGTGCGTCTAGGTATTGGCCGGCAATTGCAGGTGTCAGCGGCAGGGCTGGAATTACCCGGTTCTCCGAATGCTGATGTGAAACTTGCAGCAATCGATGAGATTGAGTTTGAAGTTTCCGCGCGCGACCTTTGGAACAGAAAACTGTCACTGAGAGGTCTTTCACTCTCAGGTGTTCATCTGAACCTAGTCACAGACAAAGACGGCTTCGGAAACTGGCAGTCCATTTCCCAAACGGAAGCTGAAGCCGGGAGACCTGAAAATTCCCCGACGCCACTGTTAGCCGGAATTCTAACGGACCGCAAAATTGATCTGACTGATATCGCCATTCGTTATCAGAACGATTTAAACGGACTTGAGTTGGACTTGCAGCTTCCTGAGCTGCTCTTAAAGCGTGATACGGAAACCGATGTTGCGACAGCAGTCGGGGCCGGTTCGCTGAACGGAGAGAGGTTTGATCTAATCGCGACATTTCCCACGGAAGACCCGTTTCGGTTTACGGTGAACTTCGAACAGATTTCGATTTTCGCCGAGGAAGTCCCTCAAGAGAACGGTCTGCAAGTGGCAACGACCGTAGAGATTGCCGAACTTGGCCAGCTTCTCGATATCCTGAAGCTGAGCCGCGTTTTGGAAGGTACAGGGAATATTGGCGCAACGTTCACATCAGTCGACGGCGTAGCAAGGATTGATGACCTATCTGTATTAGCGGAATTAGATGGCGGGCAAAGCCTTTCGCTGACGGGGCAGATCGGAGAATTGGGGAACCCGGAAGACGTATCGCTAACAACCCGAATAAGGTTGTACCCAGAAGATGCGGAACCAGCCCCAGCCGCCTCGCGATATGATCTTAAACTTATCGCAGTCGACATGGTTATCGACAGCGTACCCGGGCAGGTGCCGCAGCGACAAATGGTCATTAAGACCAACGGTTTCACGTTGGACACGTCCGGCGAAGGCCCGCCCCCGATTAAGTTCTCCGAGCTTTCCAGAACACCAGAAGGCGCCTTAAAAGTCGGAAACATCAACCTTAGAATTGGGAACCCAGCCGATCCGTTTATCATTTTGAACGGTTCGGTCGATGACGCGCTTCAGTTGCAAGGCGTATCAGCAGAAGGCCTAATGGATATACCGGCAAGCAGTTTGATCTCGCAAGAATTGTTGGGACCAGACGACCAGCTTGGCAGGTTTTCCGGTGACTTCCATTTGAACGGCGACATCAATCAGCTTTCGCTAACGAATTTGGATGGAAAGACAAGCGATACAGACGTCTGGAACCTTGAGGTGCATGGCACTGTCGAGAATGTACTCAAATTCGAGGACCTGGATTTGGCGATTGATGTCGCAGTTCCATCCGGAGCGGATCTTTTGGAGGCACTATCGCTTGAACGTGTGGAAACCGGGCAGGCTCGCCTAGAAATCAACCTTGTTAGCGAAGGCACTGATTGGAACGCGAGTGCCAATGTTGAGGTCGCCGACTCTATCTTGCAGATTATGGCCGATCTTGATGATGCAACAAGCGACCCGGTGCTGCAGGGTTCCATTGAGAGTGACCTGATAAAGATAGATCAGATCCGAACTATCGTTCAGGCTGCCGCACAATTGCGGAAAATAGGAGGCCCAGAGCCGGAAGAGAAAGAAACTAAGCAAGAAGACGAGGGCGGCCAAGGTGCGTTAAGAGATGTAACGCTCAAACCTATCGGGCGCTCAATTCTCTTGTCCGGTATGGATATGGATGTCGACGTTGACCTTCGGCACATCGAAGGTGCCAAGGGCATCAGCAGTTTGCAAAGCGAACTGACGCTCAACGAAAAAGAGCTCAAGGCCGGACCTTTGAAGTTCGAATATGGAGGTGCTCATTTCGACGTCAGCGGGCAGATGGATCTATCGAACGACGCGCATCTACTCACGTTGACCGGCAAAGCAGGCGGCTGGCAGCTGGATGAAATTCTTCACAACCTGAACTTCAAAAAGGGTGCGAGCGGTACGATCTATGCAGATTTTTCGGTGACCGGCGGAACCGATTCACCGAAGCATTTTGCAAACAGCATGAACGGTAACGCCACAGTTTCAATGCGTGACGGCTCGATCGAGACCCAACTTTTGGATCTGGCAGGGCTAGGGGTGCTACCTTGGGTGTTTTCCAAAGAGAAACAAAAGGTTGCTCCAATCGTATGTTTGCGGGCGCCGATTAGCATTTCAAATGGAAGTTTTTCGACGAAACAAACCACATTGGAGACGGATCACGTCCAAGTCGTCGTCTTTGGCGGTGTTAATTTGGCGGGCAAGGTTTTGGACCTAAATCTTCAGCCCCGCAAAATTGGCGAACCTCTTTCGAAGAGCCCCTGGCCTGTGACCTTGAAGGGCCCACTAGCAAAGCCGAAAATCAAGGTCAAAGACGGTCCGAAGCGACTGAAACGATCGGATGGTGCAGATAAGATGCCGGCATATAGACAGCTTTGCGTTCCAGATATTCTGCAACTGCAGTAGTGACGGAGGCGATCAGTTGAAGTCAAATTGAGAGTTCAGATAGGCAGACTGTGCTTCCGAAAAGCAATTTCTGCTTTGGGCTCATTGCAGACGTTCGTCGAAAATTCGTGAAGGACCGCATCGCGGACAAATCTCCAATTCGCTGCCCGGCAGCATCCCGGCTGTAGAATGTCGGAAATGCGCAGAAACCGGACTTAGCAAAGTTAAACGAACGGCCCAAAGCAGACCTCCAACATGGCTCAGTAATGCTGCGGCGTAGCCCATTGAGGCAGAGGTCCGCCTCCGACCCGACAGGAACAAATGAACGAATAAATGACGTCGATGGCTCCAGCCAACTTGATCACTATCAATCTGCGTTTGCCTCTTTGGCGCCAGCTTTCGCTGCTTTCGGTTCCCAGCCAAGCTCTTCAAGTGGCGCAAGCAGTTCATCGGCAAGTTCCGCGTTTTGATAAATGCCGTAGAACATGACGTTGAGTGGAGCGTTGGGCCAACTGCGTTCGAGCTCTTGTAGTTTTCTGGAAGCTTCCGAACTCCGCCCCAGTTTCTGCAAGGCAGCGGCCTGATAGGCCAATGACGGTGCGCTTACCGGGTCGCCAAAGGCGGCAGCGGCCTCAAAGCCTTCCAGCGTTTTTTCATAGTTTCCGAGGTGGTAGTTGGCCGCGCCAAAAATGTTGCGGCTGGCAAATCGCTGGTTGCTTCGACCCTTGAGGTATGAGCGATCAGCCGCCTCAATCGCATCTTCGAACCGCCCTGAGAAGAGTGATACCGCCCCGTGGAAATCCAGAATGTGCCCGTCTTGCGTGGACATCTCTTTGGCTCGGGAAGAAAGGCGGTATGCGGTGTCATAGTCGCCCTTAGCTACCTCAACCCATGCTTTGGCAGATTGAACCCAAGGCTCTGTCGGACCAAAGGTGACGGCCTTTTGTACCATCGCCTCGGCCTGTGCAGCGAAATCGTCCCTGACGGGACCACGTGGTGACAGTATAGCCAATGTCGCAAGGGTCTGGGCTGCACCTGCATAACCGCCGTAAAAGTTTGGGTCGGTTTCTATGACGTGCAGAAAAACGCTGTTGATGAGCTCCTGTCGTGGTCGGTCAAAGATTGGGAAGATCATGCCACGTGCTTGTTCGGCAAAGTTCACAGCCTGTAAAGATGCTGCGGATTTTTCCATGACAGCTTGTCGCGTCAGCTGTGCTTGTCTGTCGTCGCTCGCATCCTCGACCGCTGGGTAAGTAATTGGTTGTTTGAGGGTTGAGTGGGCAATCAGGCCGCCCAAAGCGCCGCCGAAAACGAAAACCGACGCCATCAATAGGAATGATGTTCGTCGCGGCATGAGTGTCTTGGATACCGGTAAATCTACATGTTCAAACCTCGGACAATATCCGCCACTGTCTAAGTGTATCCGCACAGGATCGCGACGGCCCTCAGTCTCGTAGTACATCGCCAAGTTCTGACGTAACTGGCGAGCATGGACCCGAACGATATTCTCGGGGTCGCTGCCTTCCTGCGGCGCGCGCTCGTAGACATCCTGCGCAATTGTCTTGCCGCGTATGGCATCCCCACGCCCGGCGAGTGCTTCTTCCACGATGTAGGTTAGGAAGCTGCTCAGACGCTCGCTTTGTGAAAACATCTCGTTGTTCAGCACGCGATCCAAGGCCGAGCGCACGTCTGCCTCGGCGACAGTTCTGGCTTTTTCGATTGAATGCGTCTGATCCAAATTTGGTCCCTGCAACAGAACATTAGGTCAGCTCACTATACGTGAATCACCCCTGAATCACAGTGAATACATTACATTACGTGAATTCATTTCTGATCATGAGCCCACTGAATTCACTCGGCAACCAATACGCCGAGCGAACGATGCCTCATCAATGGATTGGAGGAGCCGTATTCATGAAACGAAAAGCAGTTTTGAGACTTTCCACGGTGTTCGTAGCAGGTCTCGCCTTTGGCGCATGGGTCATTGCGCCCAAAGAAACCGCGCAAGTCGCCGAGGAGGTGGCAGAGCAAATCCTGTTTCCATCTGCGGCTCACGCCCAAGAAGCAGCACCAACTTTTTCCCCCGTGAAGGCTTTGGCTGAACGGGATGTCTACTACCCAGGCACAGAAGACCTTGGGGAGGATGAGATGCGGGTGACCGCCTGTGGCACCGGAATGCCGAATGCGCGCCCGGCACAGGCAGCAGCCTGCTTCCTCGTTGAGCTTGGCAATGGTGACAAGTTCATTTTTGATATCGGAACTGGTTCAGCTGAGCGCCTGAGCGGGTTAGCCATCCCCTATGACTACCTCGACAAGGTGTTCATTGGACACCTGCACGCGGATCACATCGGCGATCTGGATGCTCTTTGGGTCGGTGGCGTCATCGGCAATCGTCAAAGGCCTCTGCGCGTCTGGGGGCCGAGCGGCCCATCTCCTGAACTTGGAACAGCCCACGCGGTCGAGGGTATGAAACAGATGATGACGTGGGACTCCGCGTCGCGACTTGGAAATGTGAACACCCTTGGCCTTGAAATCGAGATGAACGAATTCGACTACAAGCTCGAAAACGAGATCATCTACGATGAGAATGACGTGATCATCCGCACAATACCTGCGGTGCACGCGCTGGATGGTTCCGTCAGCTACACGCTGAAATGGAACGACCTGATGTTCGCCTTTACCAGCGATACGTACCCTAACAAGTGGTACATTGAGTATACCAAGGGTGCAGACATCTCGATCCACGAAAGCTTTTTGCCCCCGGAGCTTTTGGTGACCAAGCAGAAATGGCCAGTTGAAGATGCCTTGAACGTGGGTACTCAGGTTCATACTGAGCCTTCCATGATGGGCAAAGTGATGTCGATGACCGAGCCGCGTATGGCCGTGGCGTATCACTTCTTCAACGACTTCGACACTTCCTCGATTGTTGAGGCGCAAATTCGCAAGACTTACGACGGTCCATTATCACTGGCCACCGACTACATGGTCTGGAACATCACGAAAGACGACATTCGGGTTCGTATGGCCGTGATCAACGAAGACGTCTGGCCGTTGCCTTCGGTGACCGAGAAGTTGCCAGCCAATCCGGAAGACAAGGTCGGGTTTAGCGACTTCATCACACAAGGGCGAGAAGTGTTCACCCCGTTGATCGAGGAAATCTACACCGAAACCAACGAGATGTTCGGCACGGACATTCCGCTGCCTGACTGAGGATGGAACAGATGAGACATAAACTGGATTGGGCCGCCTTTGCGGCGGCCCCCTCCCGCCTCTTACAACGCGCGTCGGTAATCATGGGAACGTTAGTGCTATGCGTTGGGGCGGTGCAGGCGGACTATCTCAATACAAATGGCGCTGAAAGCGCTCCCAACTTCGCCGAGATTCGGGTTTTCGAAGATCGTGTCCGGGTGTTATTGGAAATTGACCTAAAGGACTATGCCGCCTTCCTTCCGACCAGTGTCGCGGACGCAGCGGTTTCGTTGAACCCCAGTCTGCTTGCAGAAAATCCGATGTCCGCACTCGTTGTGAAGATCGGCGAGACAGCCTTAGAGCCAACCGTTGAAACGGTGGAGCTCAGGCTACGAAAAGACCGCCCGATGCCCATTCGTACTGCTGGCATGCCGGAGCCTCCGAAACCAGCCCCCCAAACATCTGAAGTCATATACGCTGAGCTTGAATACCCGTTTGCTGGCCGGCCCGAACGCATCTCCTTCGCGCCCCCCAACAATGACAATGGCACGACCCTGGTTACGATGGGCTTCCTGTCATGGCACGGCGAAACCGCAATCAATGACTATCGCTATCTTTCGTCCACCGAGACGCTGGCTTTGGACTGGGATGACCCTTGGTACACCGCATTCGAGAACAGGGTGATTGCCCGCCATGGTTCTGCGCCAATTACGTCTTTCATATCAGTTGAACCAAAGGAGGTCCGGCACGAGGTCGTCTTTCGCCTGCGTGATCTTGAAGCGTGGACTGAACTAAGTTTGGGCAACGCACAGAGCCTGACCGCCACGGAACTTGCAAGTATCAAAGAGGCTGCGGCGCAGGTGTTGGCAAACAGAAATCCTTTGGTTGTCGATGGTGTGCGCCGTCATCCTGCAAGTATTCGGGTGGAACAGGTCGAATTGAACTTGCAAGGTTTAAAGGTTCTGGATGCTCAACAGTTCACAGAACGAAACACCGCTATGTTCGGTGCTGTGCTGAGTTTTCCTCACGTCGATCTGCCGGAGGAGCTAAGTCTTACATGGGAACTGTTCTCCGAACGAGGCAGCCCCGTTCCCATTCGTGTCACCGACCTAGCTGGAGGCGTTCCGGAAACAGTGACCTCCACTGACCCGACAGTGGTATGGACAAATTTCCTCACGTCGTGGTCAACCCCCGAGACAAAACCCATCATTGCCCCTCTTGGAAGAGAATTCGATGTCCCTGTCGTATCGTTTATACTGCTGGCCATAGCCTGTGTGATCGCGCTTTTTGCGTTCAAAAGTCAGTCCTGGCGGCGCTATGCTTTAACGGCTCCGTCTTCGATCCTTCTCATTCTTTCATTCCTGTCCAGCGGAGCCACGCACAGCATGCGTTTACCGTGGGCTGGAACGCCTAATAGCGATCAAGCGACCCAGATCCTCGATGGTTTGTTGCAGAATGTGAGCGTGTCCATGCTGAGTGCAGACGCTGCAACCTTTCAGTCCTCCCTTGGTTCGTACGTGTCGAAGGAACATAGGCTGGACGTTGGCGCTGAGATGCGGCGAGGCCTTTCCATTGAACTTCCGTCCGGCGCGCTGGCACGCATCGAGGCCGTCGACGATATCACTGCAGACTCAGTTCAAGAAGCAAAAGAGGGCCTCCAGATCTTGGCACGTTGGGACGCTTATGTGTCCGGCGGTCATTGGGGGCATCTGCACCGGAGAGTCATCAGCTACCGCGCATTGTTGGATGTTGCCGAACACGACACCGGATGGCGCATGACCGGCCTGACAGTCCTTGAAGCGAAACCACGTGCCAGTAGCGCAGCTGAAGGAGGAAACACATGAGACCTGTATTCCTGGTTATTGCCCTGCTTATCGGCTTAATGACTCCTCCAGCACTTGCGCATTTCAAGTTGAACCAGAACGTGCGGGTGCATCATGTCCTGCATTCAGAAGATGGTCTGGACGTTTATCTGCGCGTGCCGATGTCCTATGTGGTCGCCGAATTGGTGGGTCCTCAAGGTAAAGACGGTTTACCAACCCCTGCGCCCTATACCTACAATCAGATCGAAGCTGGCGTGTTGATGCACTATTTGGATCAAAGCGCTCTGCACAGCGATCCGGGGGGATTGGCGGAACTGACAACTGATGGCCTCAATCTATACATAGAGGACCAGGCCCAGAAGCCATCAGTAGTCGCCATAGCCCTCCATCCATTGGGGTTTGAACCGGGGTTTGCCGCCCTTGCAGAGGCACAAACTGCAATGGCCGATGGCACTGTGTTTCCCCCCGAGATGGGCGAAACCTATGTCGGTGACGTTATGATCGACCTGCACCTTCACTACGCCATCGGGGCAGTCAATACTTACAGCCTGTCCTACACCACCAATCCCGGCCTACCAGGGCAAGAGGATACCGCGAACCTGATCCTCGACTATAACAACAACGAGGTTCGCACCTACCGCGCTACGGGATTGATGCACGATCAGGTGAAAGTATCAGGGTCCGCAACAGCGGCAGCGTCTACTTTTTTCTTCGAAGGCATCCGCCACATACTGGAAGGCCCAGATCATTTTCTATTCGTGCTTTGTATGATCATCGGAGCGCTAAACCTGCGCAGCCTACTGGCTCGGGTCACCGGCTTCACGCTTGGCCACACGGTCACATTGATCCTCGGGTTCTTCGGCTTTGCTCCAAGCGGAGTGTGGTTCATCCCGACGGTCGAGCTGGCGATTGCCGTGTCGATCATCTACGCAGCCGTTATGGCCGTCCGACCGCCTCAACGGGGACACCGTGATCTGAAAGCCTTCGCCATCACTTCGGGCATTGGATTGCTGCACGGGTTTGGGTTTTCCTTCATGTTGCATCAGATCCTACGCGTCGATGCACCGAATGTCTGGCACAGCCTGCTGGCCTTCAATGTCGGTGTCGAGGCAGGACAAGTGATGATCGTGCTACTGGTCTGGCCGCTGGTACTGTTTCTGCGTAAGCAGCCGGGTCGCATCTGGACCGGTTCGCGGGCAGCTGTTGCGGTATGCGCCAGCCTGATCGCTATGGTCTGGGTAGTCAAGCGGGCAGAGTTTTTCTTGTGAGGCACAACTGCCTGCGTTTTTTAGACTGCTTTCAATCGTTGTGGATCTTTAGCTTGTAATCGCAGGCAACGACCGCTTTCCGCTCGATGAGAAAATGGCGATGTCCGCTCTGGACTGCGAATTGCCGGATGCAAGTGCAGCATGCCTTTAACTTTGCGTTTTAGGTCGGGCTCGAAACGGGCATTCGAGCATTCTTCAAAGGTGGCGGCTTTGTCGCGTTAAGCAGCCATTGATAAACTTAGTGGTCGTCGGCTGCAGTAATTTTGGTCGCCATTGTTACGAGCCATTTTCTTTAAAGTTTGCTATGGCTGAAGACAGCAATCGGCTTGCTTCATAGAGTTCTCGCCGTGCGGACATTAATTTAGGGGGAAGCGCACCAATCTGCTCCGAATGCCGAATGGCGACTGCCAGTCTCGCTTCAGCATCTCGAGCGGCTTTCAGCGAGGCCGTAACTGCCGCAAAGTCAGAGATTGGATTTGTCCGTTCCATTCGTTCGCCTAGTATTCAAGCTTGCGAGACATAACACTAATCTGACACCATATCCAACTTCGGTTAGTCATGCTTGTAAGTCTCACGTAAGCGGCCCCATTTCGGCACTAGAGATTTGTTCATAGCCTGTGGTCCGCTGCGGGTTCGTTGCAGCTTCTCAACCTGAGCACGAAGCACAGAAAGTTCCTCTATGCTTTTCAACTGCACGTGTCGTCCCAGAGCTTCCTGCAGCCATTTAGAATCCTGCAAGCTGATTTCACCTTGAGAAACTGCCATGGCGATGCATTCTGAACTAACGACGATGTCTTCGATGGTTTCAAAGCTGATGTCTTCAGTCAGTTGCACATAGTCGGATCGTCCTGGTGGTCGAACCCTGTCGATGAGCCATTGCGCGATGGTGGGATTACCATCTTCCAGTTCGTCAGAAATAACTTCGGTGGCGCGTCCAAGCATTTGTTCAAGACGTTCGCCTGCCAATTTAGATGCCCGCGCCTGAATGCCCTTCGACCCTCGTGGTCGACCGGGCGACTTTGGCGGTTTGTGCCCTGGTAGGAACTTCCCGTCTGGACCGCGTTTGGGCTTTGGCTCGTCGTGAGTCATTGAACCGTGATTACCGTCATTTTTACGTCAATAATGCTGACATAATAACTTAACTTTATGTTCTTGCCATCTGCCCTGGGATTTGACCCGTGGGTTACGGAGTTCAGGAGCGAGGCGTGCCGCTGCTTCGAGTGAGAAACCAAATCGGCTGTTGCATTCCCGCAAAGAAATCGTGACGTGAGGATTCCTCCAAGGCCATCTGGTATCAGATGCTCAACGCTCAATTCCTTAGTTACAAGACATGCAATACACCTTGGATGCTCCCACTCACGTCTCAATTCTCGTTTCTCAAATTTGGACGTGCGCGGATCGATTTGCATCGTAACTCTCGCTTCCTCAACGAGATAACGAATTCGGAAGCAAGTCAGATCACCAACAGCGGCTATGAGGAACCTTGAATACCATTCATACGCGGAATATGTGGGGGTCTATATGGGGCTCTGGCCCCGGTCGCCTATGAAAGCCCCTTTGTTTTAAGGTATTTCATGCGGGATTTTGGTAGCGGAGGAGGGACTTGAACCCCCGACACGCGGATTATGATTCCGCTGCTCTAACCAACTGAGCTACTCCGCCTTGAGTGAGAGGCGATGTAAGCGAGGGGCCGGTGAGGGTCAAGAGGGAAATCACGCTACTTGGGGATTTCTTTCAAAGGATCAGGCACCCGGTTCTGCTTGGGCGGCTTCGAAGCGGTCGTGGCGTTCACCATCTTGCGGATAAACGCCGCACATATCTCTGGTTCCGTGATCAGGATCATATGCCCTAAACCGTCCAGTTCTTCATAACTCAGGCCAAACTTGGTCATCGGTGGCCCGTGAAGGGCAGGGGACAGGAGCGCGTCTTGACGGCCATACAATATACCCCCGGGCACGGACAGTTCGGGATATCTGGCAACCTGCGCATCGCAACTGGCATCCAGCCCCGCAACGTCTTGCGAGGCCGTGACAAAGGCCGATGGGCGCAACCCAAGCGCACCGCCTGCACGGTCCAGAAAGTCATTTGGTGGGGTTTCAGGGCCAAATGCCACGCCCAGACTGTACGGCGCTGTTTTTGAGGCCATGGGCACCGCAATTGTGTTGGCGATCAGGCTACGCAGCCATTCTGACCGGATATTGAGCGGTTTAAAGATCACCGGTGTTTCGGGCAGCCTGTGCGTCACGGGGGCCAGTAACGCCAGCCCCGATATTCGTTCGGGGTGGTCCAAAGCCAGCGCCAGCGACACCGCGCCGCCCAGTGAATGCCCGACCAGTACGGCCTGATCCCCCCCTTTGATCTCGAGAAACTCGGCAATCATCGCCGCCTGATGCGGCAATTGTGCCAGTTCTGCCGTGTCGCGGGTTGAATATCCGCAGCCGGGACGATCCAGCGCAATGACGTGGTATTCTTCGGCCAGTTGATCGGCCAAGGCGTAGGTGAAATGCTGTAATTGTCCCGCCAAACCATGGATAAGGACCAGCGTTTGTGCGTCAGGATTGCCCTTTTCCACATAGTGGATGCTGCCGCCCTGCACAGGCACGATCTGGCCCATTTGTGGCACGGTTCTAAGCCCCTGACGCGTAATCAGCCGGGTCCACAGAGCCATAGCCAGAAGAAAAATGACACAGGCTGCAATCAGGCTTAGAATAAGTGTCATTTGGCTGGCTCCTGCCCAACGAGGGTGTATTGTTCCAATCCCGACTGTGCCATACGCGCTTGAAATTCGCCAACAGTCCCTGGCCATAAAGTCGTGTTCTTGCCGTCTTCGTCAATGTACCAGGATGTACATCCCCCAGTCTGCCAGACACTGTCGGCGTGACGGTCCTGCATCTCTTGCGTGAAACCCGCCTGTTTCGTTGCATCAGGTGTGATTGCGGGAAACCCCTTACGCTGCATCTCGCTTAGGACGCGGCCGATATGACCGACCTGCGCCTCGATCATCAGCACGACCGAGTTGTGGCCCAGACCTGTATGCGGGCCCAGAAGAGTAAAGAAATTAGGAAAGCCTGCAATTGCTGTGCCCAGATGTGCGTTCATACCGTCTGCCCAGGCTGTTCGTAGTGTCACGCCATCTGCGCCAGTGATGTCCAGCCGCTCGACCACATTGGTCACGTGAAACCCGGTGCCCCAGATCAGCGCATCGGCTTGGACTTCAGTGCCATCCGACGCGATGAGAGTATCCCCATCGATGCGGGCAACACCCTTTGGCACAACGCTGACATTGTCGCGGGCCAGGGTTGGATACCAGTCGTTCGAGCTGAGGATACGTTTGCAACCAATCTGATAGTCGGGTGTCAGAATACGCCGTTCTTCGGGGTCGGTAATCGCCCCCTCCAGCGATTTGCACCACATCTTTAGGGCAAAGTTCATCGCCCGTTCCTCTCCCCTGAATACGCGGTGGCGGAACTCGAAAAACATGAAAATCAGTTTGCGCCGGATACGCGGCAGTAAGGGAAGGCGGGCATAGAGCTTGCGCACCCAAGGCGCGATTGGGCCATCCGGGCGCGGCATGACGTAAGGCGCGCTGCGCTGAAAGATGGTGACGTGACGCGCAACCTTGGCAATCTCTGGTACGAATTGAACGGCCGACGCCCCGTTGCCCACAACCGCCACGCGTTTTCCAGTTAGATCAACGTCGTGATCCCACTGGGCCGAGTGGAAACAGGGGCCGGGAAAACTGTCCGCGCCGGGAAGATTTGGAATGCTGGGATGATGCAACGCTCCGATGGCCGAAACCAGAAACCGGGCCGACCACAGCCGCCCGTCGACGGTTTCAACCTGCCAGCGCGCGCCATCCCATCTGGCCGATTTCAGTTCCTGCCCGAAATGGCACAGGTCATACAGCCCCTCTCGCTGCGCGACATCCTTCAGGTAGGCCTGAATTTCAGCGCCTTCGGCATAAGCGCGGCTCCAGTGCGGATTAGGGTGGGTCGCCATGGAATACAGATGCGATGGCACATCGCAGGCGACACCGGGATAGGTGTTTTCGCGCCACGTACCACCGATATCATCGGCTTTTTCCAGAATGGCGATATCCTTGATACCGCGTTTGCGTGCCTCAAGCGCCATCGTCAGCCCAGAAAACCCGGCGCCAACAATCAGCATCTCTGTCATGTGGTGCATTTCTGCGCCCCTCCCGAAACAACCATACGGGTACCTGTTGCAGATGTATGCACATGATTGACTATGAAGCCGGTCACTTAACGAAAGGTAAACAAAGGTTCATTTGCGCTGCGCGAGCTAAAATCGCGGAATGTGGCCAGTGTCGCTTCCTGCAAGCACATATCGCAATCAGAGAGGTGATCGCTCTGCGAATCCGTCAATTTGTTTGAAAATTGGAGGATTGCCCTTTGACTACTCGTACTGCCGCGCGGTCCGGCGGACGCTCCGCCCGTCGCGCCCAACGTACCGCTCCGAATTTTGCCATGCTGCCGGGTCTGACCCGGGGCATTCCTGTCTGTGAAGTCATGGACGGAAGTCAGGTCGAACGCATCGACAATGCCGCGATGGATATTCTGGAAAACGTCGGCGTTCAGTTTCGCGACCCCATCGCGCTAGAAGACTGGAAGAAAGCTGGCGCCAAAGTTGACGGAGAGCTGGTCTATCTGGATCGCAACATGGTGCGCGAGCTGATTTCGACCATTCCGGCGCAATTCACGTACCATGCGCGCGATCCGCAAAAGAACCTTGCGCTGGGCGGCAAGCACTCAATTTTTGTGCCGATGACCGGGGCCCCCTTCTTGCGCGATCTGGATGACGTGCGCCGGAACCCGACGTTGGACGATCTGGCGATGTTCCACAAACTGTCGCACATGATGCCCGCACTGCACAGTTCGGCCCACCATATTGTCGAACCGTATGATCACCCGATCAGCCAGCGCCATCTGCGCATTACCTATTCGTCGATGAAGTATTCAGACAAGATGTTCATGGGCATGACAACCTCGCCCAAAAACGCCGAGGATGTGATGGATATGTGCGCCATCCTGTTTGGCGACGAGTTCATCGACAGCCACCCTGTCACCACCGGCAATTGCAACGGCAACAGCCCGCTGGTCTGGGATGAAACCATGCTGGGCGCCATGCGTGCCTTCTGCCGCCGCAACCAGCCGGTATTGTGCTCGCCCTTCGTTCTGGGTGGTGCCAACACGCCCGCCTCGGTGCCCGCAACCGTGGCACAATTGACCGCCGAGGCGCTGTCGGCGCTGGCCTACACACAGGTGGTTCGCAAGGGCTGCCCGGCAATTTGGGGGCATTATTTGTCGACCGTGTCGATGAAATCCGGTGCGCCGATGGCAGGTACGCCTGAAATCAGCCTGATGAATTTCATGATCGGTCAGATGGCGCGGTACTATGACGTGCCATGGCGCACCTCGAATACGCTGGGCGGGGCCAAGACGTTTGACGCGCAGGCAGGCTATGAATCTGCCACCACGCTACAGGCCGTCATGCATGCCGGTGCGAACTATATCTGGCACTCGGCAGGCTGGAACGAGGCGGGCATGCATTGCTCGACCGCCAAATTCATCGTCGACGCGGAACAATGCGCGATGGCCTATCGCATGGCCGAGGGTCCGAAATGGCACGATTTCGATCAGGCTTTGGCAGCGGTTCCGGAGGTCGGCCCCGGCGGCCATTATCTGGGTCACCCGCATACGCAGGAAAACTTCCAGACCGCGTTCTTCATGCCGGAACTATTCGACAACAACTCAATCGAACAATGGGTGGCGGAAGGTGAAGTTGAAATCACCGAGCGCGCCCTGAAACATGCCCGGAAATTGCTGGCTGAATATCAAGAACCCAAACTGGACGACGCTAAAAACGAAGCCCTTCTGGACTATATCGCCCGCCGAGAGAGGGAAATACCGGCAGCAGATGAGTTGAACCAGACATACTGATAAACACTCCCCGTACTGGCCCGCCCGCATTCCGGGCGGCTCCTTTTTCGTTCAGGACAAGTAAACAACATGAAGATCGCAGAACTCCATATCTACAGCCACGACCTGCCGGTCAAAGACGGACCCTATACTATGGCCAATGCCGAGGTTTGGTCGCTTGATACCACGCTGGTGAAAGTTGTGGCCGAAAACGGGTTGGAAGGTTGGGGTGAAACCTGCCCGGTTGGTCCGACTTATGCTGAGGCGCACGCAAAAGGCGCCCGCGCTGCTTTAATTGAAATGGCCCCCGGTTTGGTCGGCACCGAAGCGTTGCCCCTGACCCTGCACCGCCGGATGAATGGACTGTTGAACGGGCACTCGTATGCGAAAGCGGCTATCGATATCGCGGTGCACGATCTGTTGGGCAAGCATCTAAACGTTCCGGTCTGCGATCTTCTGGGTGGAGCAACCACGGACAAGGTGCCGTCCTACTATGCCACTGGCGTCGGCGCGCCCGACGAAATTGCCCGACTGGTCGCCGAGAAAATGGCCGAAGGCTACCCGCGTCTGCAGATCAAGGTCGGGGGTCGCCCGGTCGAGATTGACATCGAAACCATCCGCAAGGTTTGGGACGTCGTCAAAGGGTCGGGTGTGCGTCTGGCCGTGGACGGCAACCGGGGCTGGACCACGCGCGACGCTTTGCGGGTTAGCCGCGAGTGCCCGGAAATCCCTTTCATCATGGAACAGCCCTGCAATACCATCGAGGATCTGCAGAAGATCCGGCATCAGGTCACGCATGGCATCTACATGGACGAAAATAGCACCAGCCTGAACACGGTGATTTCGGCAGCGGGAACGGGTTTGGTCGACGGGTTCGGGATGAAAGTCACTCGGATCGGCGGTTTGCACCACATGCGCGCGTTCCGCGATATCTGCGAGGCCCGCAACCTGCCGCATACCTGTGATGACAGTTGGGGTGGAGACATCATCGCCGCAGCCTGCACCCATATCGGCGCAACCGTGCGACCCGACCTTCTGGAAGGCGTCTGGCTTGCCGCGCCTTATATCGAAGGAAATTACGATCCCGAAAATGGCATTCAGATCAAAGGCGGACATATCGAACTGCCGACCGGGCCGGGGCTGGGCGTGGTGCCTGACGAAAGCCAACTCGGCAACCCGATTGCATCGTTTTAGTCGTGGATGACTTTATGAACCTGAATGGAAAATCAGCTCTGGTCACTGGCGCAGCCGGTGGTATCGGGGCGTCAATCGTTCAACGCTTGCGCGAAGCTGGTGCCCGGGTCTCCGTCGCAGATCGTTCAGTCGATGGTATCGAAGCCGAAGCGCATTTGCCCGGAGATCTGCTTGATCCAAACTATGCCGACAACCTGCCTCAGGCCGCCGCTGCGGCGCTGGGTGGGCTCGACATCGTAATTAACAACGCCGGTGTCATTACGCGCGGGTCTGTCACGGATACATCCGATGCGGATTGGTCGCTGTCACTGGGTGTCAATGTCGAAGCCCCTTTCCGCGTCTGTCGCGCTGCAATTCCGATCATGGCTGAAACTGGCGGTGGCGCCATCGTCAACACCGCGTCGTGCTGGGGTCTGCGCCCGGGGCCTGGTCACGCGGTCTACTGCATGACCAAGGCCGCCATCGCCTCTTTGACACAATGCATGGGCATGGACCACGCGCATCAGGGAATCCGCATTAATGCCGTCTGCCCGAACGAAGTGAATACTCCGATGCTGCGTTCAGGTTTTGAAAAGCGCGGCTTTGATCCCGATACGGCCGTGGCCGAGCTGGGCCAGACCGTGCCGCTGGGCCGCATAGCCGAGCCAGAGGATATCGCGGACGTTATCATGTTCCTTGTCTCGGACGCGTCACGCTATGTTTGCGGCACGCTGGTTGAGGTCAACGGAGGGAAACCCGTTTCATGAAGCGGTTCGATGGAAAAGTGGCGTTGGTCACAGGCGGGCGCAGCGGTATTGGCCAGGCCATCGCCCGACGTTTGCAGGACGACGGCGCACAGGTCTTCACCGCCCAACGAGGCGAGGACACGGAATTCCACGGCATCGCTGCGGATTTCACCGATCCTGACAGCCCTGCGCAAGTGATCGACGATGTGATTGCCCAAGCCGGACGCCTTGACGTGTTGGTCAACAATGCGGGAATGATGCAGGAAGCCACGGTCGAGGACATGAGCCTTGACGATTGGCACCGTAACCTGATGGTCAACCTTACGGCTCCGTTCCTGATGATCAAAGCTGCGCTGCCTTATTTGCGCGAAACCAAAGGCAGCATCGTCAACACCGGATCAATCGAAGGTTTGGGCAGCAACACGGGTCACGCTGCCTATTGCGCATCAAAGGCGGGACTGCACGGCCTGACCCGTGCCGTAGCAGTGGATCATGGGAGTGAGGGCATCCGCTGCAATGCCGTTGCGCCTGGTTGGATAGATACCGATCTAAACGAAGATTTCATCGAGTCTATGGCCGATCCCGTTGCATTCCGCCGTGACATTGCCAACATTCATCCCGTCGCCCGCACGGGTCGGCCCGAGGAGGTTGCGGCCCTGGTTGCATTTCTGGCCTCGGAAGACGCAGCCTTCATAACCGGTCAGGTCTATACGGTGGATGGCGGGCGCATGGTCAAGCTCAGCTTGCCTTGACGCCTATTTGTCACTCTTTTCCGGATCGCCATTCTTTCCAGACCAGATAACTGTTCGCGCCAAGCGAGGCGAATGGCTCGGGCGGTAGGCGCTGAAGGTCGGGCTGCGCCAGAAAGTGTTTCGCAATCTCTTAGCCACCTTGCATCATCAGTTCTGCGATGCCCATAGCTGCCGGAAATGCGCCGCACCGATGTGCCCATCGGATCCGCCGGTGTCACCGACCGGCGCGATTGCCCGCCCAGGGTCTTGATCTGCGCCTCGGCCAACGGTGCCGAGATCGAGGTGTAAAGGCAGATGTGCATAAGCTGTCGCTGAAGAAAACCAGAGCTTTCCAGATGGCCATTGTTGGCCAGAACAATCCGTCCGGTGCTGACCTTAGCCTTGCCCGTGTGAACCACCCAGCCTGCGCCCAGTTTGGTCAGATGCTCGGCAAAGGCGCGATTATGCGCATCGCCCGCTTTGGTCGCGGCGGCATTGTATTTGCCGCAGGGGTCGAACATTTCCTGCGGCAGGGCGCAGTCTGCAGCCACCTCGGTCGCAAAGGCGATGGCTTTTCGGTTCAAATCGCGTCATTCGACTGCCTCGTCCGCCTCGCGCCCGCGTCGATCCCGTTCATGGTGATGCCGTGTTTGATGGTCTGGATGAACTTGCCACCCTGTTCCAACACCCGCATCAGCGGCAACATCGCGGGCCAGCAGATGGATCCGGTTGATGTCGCCCGAGCTTTCCGTGATGCCGCAGAAGTTTCGGCTGCGGCCCACGCGGTCAAGGAATTCCCCACCTATCATTGTGCCGGTGCGGTGCGGACAATTGTACAGCATCACCGGAAGATCAGCGGCCTTGTCGAAGGCCAGCGCGTTCAACGCGTTTTCCCGGTCGGTTGGTACCGAATAGGGCGGGCTGGCCAGCAGGATCACATCTGCACCGATCTCACGCGCGCCCAGACGCAGGATCGCCCCGTACACCATTGGTGCGGCAAGGAAGAAGTCGGGCAGCGTGGTATAAGACATCTCGGATTCGCGGGCGCTGCGGCTTGTGCGCAGATCAAGATAGCCTTCCCCTGCCAAATGCCGGAACACCTCGCGCAGCGGGGTGCGCGACAGGCCAAAATCATCGGAAAAATGCGCCCCGTCCAGATCCGTACCTAGCTGCAATCGTCACGTCAGGATGGATGTTTTCAGATGCTCTCGTAACGCATCTTCGCGCGATTTGGCTTCGTCTTTCATGCCCAGAGCTCGTCCCTTCTGCATGGCGTTCGATTCAAGTGCGGTCGCCGTTATGTATCCTAAGAAAATGTTACTTTTATACAGAAAAAATCCGTGCAGCATGGGCCCCCGCAAAATAGACTCACCTTCGGGCGCTGCCCCAAGATCAAAACGGGAAAGCTCATGCCAAAGACGCGGCGCATCACTTTTGTCCTGGTCGAGGAGTTCTCGCACCTCGCGTTCTCCTGCGCGGTCGAGCCGTTGCGGATTGCAAACCTCGTCAGCGGGGAAGAAC
Source organism: Ruegeria sp. 6PALISEP08 (assembly GCF_001238295.1). Lineage (GTDB taxonomy): Bacteria > Pseudomonadota > Alphaproteobacteria > Rhodobacterales > Rhodobacteraceae > Ruegeria. The sequence goes on along the minus strand of NZ_LGXZ01000014.1, from coordinate 92,022 downwards.
TTTACAGCTGGAACTTCGTGTCCGAGCACGGTGAACAGGCAGTTTGTTCCAATGGATCAGTCACGCTGGTGCATTCCGGGCTGGAAAACCTGACCAAATGCGACCAGCTATTTGTGCTGTCGGGTATTCACATGCGTAAGCACGTGACCCGACCCCTATTGGCAACCCTGCGACGCGAACGCGCCCGTGGCACGCCGATCGGGGCCCTATGTTCGGGTGCCTGGGTATTGGCCGAGGCCGGCTTTCTGGACGGAATGCAGGCTGCGATCCACTGGGAGTACCACGACGCCTTCATGGAGGCGTTTCCCGAGGTCAATCTGGTCCGCAGCGTGTTTGTGGCAGACGAAAAGCACATTACTGCATCTGGTGGTACTGCGACAGCAGACCTGATGCTGCACCTTATCGAGCGCGACCATGGCGAAGAACTGTCGATCGATGTGGCAGATCAGATGGTTTATAACGCGGTACGAAATGCAACGGCGAAGCAGCGGGTTTCGCTGCAATCACGCAACGGGATGCGCAACGCGCACCTCGCCAAAGCGATCAATATCATGCAGGACAGTATCGAAACTCCGGTCTCACCGTCGTTCATCGCAGAAGAGCTTGGCATTTCCACCCGGCAGCTTGAGCGGCTGTTTGGCAAGTACCTGAACACTTCTCCCAAGAAGTACTTTATGGAAATGCGGCTGGAGCGCGCCCAGAAGTTGCTGCTGCAAACCGAGGCTTCGGTCACCGAGATCGCCATCGCGTGCGGTTTCGAAAACCCGGGCCACTTTTCGCGCGTGTACCGATCCAGCTTTGGTGTCACCCCTCATGCGCAGCGCAACAAGATCGACTAAGTCTTTGTGAAAGATAATTTCGGTATCCAATACGGCAGGGGATGCCGCGCTTTGTGGTCCTCGGTGAACCTGAACGGGCATCCCCCTAACCCTGCCGAGATACCCCCTCATTAAAACTGGACTAGTCAACAGATCGGCAGAATGATGCATCAATAGATATGGAAATTGGCATAAGTATTACGAGAACTTGTCATACATGAGTTTCTTATGCCCTTATTCCTTAATCTTTGCCTCAATTCGTCGCGTAGGACTTCAGATGGAGGACTGCGAAACAGCAGAAATGCCCGTAAATCGGAGCGTTCACTACTGTTTCGGACATTGATTTGTGGGGGATGGTGCTGCTGGAGAGAATTGAACTCTCGACCTCTCCCTTACCAAGGGAGTGCTCTACCTCTGAGCTACAGCAGCGCTGTGGGCGGGTGATTAGACTCAAACGAAACGCGGCGCAAGGGTGTCTGGACGGTTTTTTTCGCCTCCTGTAGAGAAAGATTATGACAGAAAAAAATTCACCCAAAAAACAAGGCAAATCCGGGGACGCAAGAGAAGAGCGTTTGAAGGCGGCGCTGAAGGCGAATATGGCGCGGCGCAAGGCGCAGGCCAAGGCGCGGGCGACACCCGGGGACAAAGCCGATAAGGACGAGGGATAAGAGCAGATGGATTCGATTCTTGTGACGGGCAACGGCCCGCTGAACGGGCAAATCCCGATTGCGGGGGCTAAGAACGCGTGTCTGACGCTGATGCCCGCGACGCTTCTGAGCGAAGAACCGCTGACGCTGACCAATGCGCCACGGTTGAGCGACATAAAAACCATGACCGCCCTGCTGCAATCGCTGGGGGCCGAGGTGTCGTCGCTGCAAGACGGGCAGGTGATCGCAATGTCGAGTCATAACCTGACCAGTCAGACTGCCGATTATGACATCGTACGTAAGATGCGTGCTTCTAATCTGGTGCTTGGCCCATTGCTGGCGCGGTTTGGGCAGGCGGTTGTGTCACTGCCTGGTGGTTGCGCTATTGGCGCGCGTCCGATGGATCTGCATGTCGAGGGGCTTGAGGGGCTGGGCGCAGAGATCGAGCTGAAAGACGGGTATCTGCACGCCAAGGCTCCGGGCGGGCTGAAAGGCGCGGTGCATGAGATGCGCTTTGCCTCCGTTGGGGCCACTGAAAACATCGTCATGGCTGCAACGTTGGCCAAGGGCACCACGGTTCTGAAAAACGCCGCGCGCGAGCCTGAGATCGTCGATCTGGTAGAGTGCCTGCGCAAAATGGGGGCTCAGATTTCGGGCGAGGGGACCCCGACCATCGAAATTCAGGGCGTTGATCGGTTGCATGGGGCGACGCATCAGGTTGTTACGGACCGGATCGAGCTGGGCACCTATATGCTGGCCCCGGCCATTTGCGGCGGCGAGGTCGAACTGCTGGGCGGGCGCATGTCGCTGGTCGAGTCTTTTGCCAGGAAATTGGACGCCGCTGGGGTCAGCGTCACGGAAACCGGAAATGGACTGAATGTTGCCCGAAAGAATGGCCGCGTACGGGCCGTGGATGTGGTGACAGAACCTTTCCCTGGCTTTCCGACGGACCTTCAGGCGCAGATGATGGCGCTGATGTGCACCGCTGAAGGAACCTCGGTGTTGGAGGAACGCATTTTCGAAAACCGATTCATGCACGCGCCCGAACTGGTGCGTATGGGCGCAAATATCGAGGTGCATGGTGGTACAGCCACTGTCACGGGTGTTGAAAGCCTCAAAGGTGCGCCTGTGATGGCAACGGACCTGCGCGCTTCGGTCTCGCTTATTCTGGCGGGGCTTGCGGCGGAGGGTGAAACAACTGTCAGCCGGGTCTATCATCTGGATCGCGGATATGAGCATGTGGTGCGCAAGCTGGAAGGCGTAGGTGCAAGAATCGAACGGATCAAGGGTCAATGACAGACGCAAGTTTTGAAGACGGGCGCGAGGCCCCGCTGAACCTGGGCGCTGAGGACAGCGATGACCTGCAGGTGATCTCGACTTTGGCGCAGGACGCGGTTTTCCCTGTGACCGAGATGAAATGGCAGCCGCCGCAGCGCCGTTTTGGCCTTCTGCTGAACCGCTTCCGCTGGGAAGACAAAGATGCGGCCACCCGCCGTGACCGCCCGTTTGAACGGGTGCAATCCGTGCTGGTCTTCGATTCGGTCCTGTCCGTGGCCAGTCAGGGCATCGATCGCAGCGAGAAGGACATGGTCATGTCCCTACTGTCGGTCGATTTCGAAGCAGACGAGGATGGCGCGGGTCATATCTTGCTGACTTTGGCAGGTGACGGTGTGATCCGCCTGAAGGTCGAAGCTATCGACGTGACCCTCAAGGACGTCACGCGCCCGTATCAGGCCCCCTCGGGTCAGGCCCCGCATCATCCGGAATAAATGCAGAATAAGCGCGGTATCTCTCAGGCGTTCTCCAAATCGCCAGAAGGCATCGCGCTGCGTCCGGCCACCGTTTTCGATGTGTTCGACATCAGCCGGGTTCTGATCCGGTCGATCACGCAGCTTTGTGTGGCCGATCACAACAACGACCCCGATCACTTGAAACAGTGGACCGCAAACAAGGACCCGGAGACCATCCGAGGGTGGTTCAAGCCCGGATCCCAGATCTGGCTGGCCGAACGCGAAGGGCAGGTGGCCGCTGCCGGCGGAATTTTCGAAACCGGCAAGATCACCTTGCTCTACGTTGACCCGGATCATATTGGCTTCGGGGTAGGTGCCGCACTGCTCGACCGGCTGGAGCAGAAAATGGCCGAGTGCGGATGCATCGAGGCACATCTGGATGCCACCCGAACCGCGCGCCAGTTCTATCTGAAACACGGGTGGCAACCCCAGAACACATCGGGCGACTGGAACGGCATCCCGCAATTCCCCATGCGCAAATCGCTGCACCCCCGGGACTGAGGGTTGAGGCCGCGCCCTGCGGGCGATATGTCCCGTGGCGCAACGCCCGGAGTGCCAGATCATGCCCGTTTTCCTCGACGCCACGTCGCCCGATTTTGAAACTGCCTTCCAGACCCTGCTCTCGGCCAAGCGCGAGGACAGCCCGGATGTGGATGCGGTCGTGGCACAGATCATCGAAGATGTCCGCAACCGGGGTGACGCGGCAGTCATCGAACTAACAACAAAATTCGACCGGCTGGAACTGACCCCGGAATCTCTGGCTTTCAGCGCGCAGGAAATCGCGGATGCGGTGGAGCAGGTCTCGACCGCAGATCGTGCAGCGCTGGAACTGGCCGCGGCTCGTATCCAAGCCTATCACGAAAAGCAGATGCCTACCGATCACAGCTGGACAGATGATGCCGGGGCGACGCTGGGCTGGCGCTGGTCGGCTGTGTCTGCCGCAGGGCTTTATGTGCCGGGCGGCTTGGCTTCATACCCGTCTTCGGTCCTGATGAACGCTATCCCGGCCAAAGTGGCGGGCGTGGAACGGCTGGCTATCGTGGTGCCAACGCCGGACGGGCAGGTGAACCCGCTGGTTCTGCTGGCGGCGCAACTGTCGGGCGTGGATGAGATCTACCGCATCGGTGGCGCGCAAGCTGTTGCCGCGCTGGCGTATGGCACTGACACCATCGCGCCGGTGGACAAGATCACTGGCCCGGGTAATGCCTTTGTTGCCGCCGCTAAACGGCGTGTCTTTGGCAAGGTCGGCATCGATATGATCGCGGGCCCCTCAGAGATTCTGGTGATTGCCGACAAGTATAACGACCCTGACTGGATCGCGCTGGATTTGCTCAGCCAGGCCGAACATGACGAAAGCGCGCAATCAATCCTGATCACCGATGACACCGCCTTCGGGCAAGGCGTGGCTGAAGCTGTGGAAAAACGCTTGGAGACCCTGCAACGCCGCGCAATCGCCGGGGCCAGTTGGCGTGACTTTGGTGCTGTCATCACCGTGCGCGATCTGGACGAGGCGGCAACCTTGTCCAACCGCATCGCGCCCGAACATCTGGAGTTATGCGTTGCTGATCCGGTGGCGTTGAGCGAAAAGACAATCCACGCCGGTGCCATCTTTCTTGGCCAGTACACGCCCGAAGCCATCGGCGACTATGTTGGCGGCCCGAACCACGTGCTACCGACCGCCCGGTCTGCGCGGTTCTCTTCAGGGCTCAGCGTGATGGATTTCCTCAAACGCACCACGCTTAGCCAGATGACCCCCGAAGCCCTGCGCGCCATCGGCCCAGCCGCCGAACAGCTGGCCCAATCGGAAAGCCTTGAGGCGCATGGCCTGTCGGTTACGGCCCGTCTGAACCGCCTGAATGATTGAATTGACGCAAAGACTGAGCTGATGTGGCGTTTCTGTGCGTTGCCCCGCGAATTTCGTTGTTATAGGTCTGTGCTGACACAAGGATTGTTGCTGTAAAAATGACCCGTATCTCGCATATCGAACTGGATGACCGAAACCTGCCCCCGCCGACCCCCGAGATCGAGCAGGAGCGCAAGGTCGCCATCTATGATTTGCTGGAAGCCAACAGCTTTGCACTGCCCAAACGCGATGACCGGGCTGTGCCTGAAGGACCCTATCGCCTGCAATTGTCGATCCGCGACAAGCGCCTGGTCTTTGATGTTGCAACAGAGGAAGAGCAGAAGGCGGTTGAGTTTCACCTGTCGCTCGGTCCGTTTCGGCAAGTGGTCAAAGACTATTTCCAGATCTGTGAAAGCTATTTCGACGCGGTGAAGTCGCTGCCGCCAAGCCAGATCGAAACCATCGACATGGCCCGGCGCGGCATCCACAACGAAGGCAGTCGCGTTTTGCAGGAACGGTTGGAAGGGAAGGCTGACATTGACACGGACACCGCCCGCCGCCTGTTTACGCTGATCTGCGTGTTGCATTTTGGAGGCTGACGCGTGAAGCCTCTGCCGCAGTCGGTCCTGTTTTGTTGCGACCACAACTCGGTTCGGTCCCCGATGGCCGAGGGGCTGATGAAGAAGTTTTACGGCACCGGCACCTATGTGCAGTCTGCAGGGGTGCATAACGACCTGGAAATTGACGGGTTTAGTATCGCGGCGTGCCATGAGGTGGGTGTCGAACTGTCGCGCCACCGCTCACGTTCCTTTGACGAGATGCAGGAATGGGGCGACGATCTTAGCTCGTTTGATCTGGTCGTGGCGCTTTCGCCCGCCAGTCAGCGCCGCGCATTGGAACTGACCCGTGTTTTTCATCTCGATGTCGATTATTGGCCAATAATGGACCCTACGGGGATGGGTGAGACCCGCGAACAGAAGTTACACCATTATCGACAAAGCCGCGATCAGATCATTCAGCATCTGAAAGCACGCTGGGGCGAACCTACGGAGATAACATGAACCAGACCGTCAAATCCTATTTCGACGCCTTCAACGCCGGTGACGTTGATGGGATGCTGGCCTGCCTGTCTGATGACGTGGCCCATCACGTGAACGAAGGCCAGATTCGCACTGGCAAGGACAAGTTCGCAGCGTTCTGTGCCCATATGAGCCGCTGCTACAAAGAGAACCTGACCGACATCGTTGTGTTCGAAGCCCAAGGCGGAACCCGCGCGGCGGCTGAATTTGTTGTCAACGGGACTTATCTGGAAACTGACGGAGGCCTGCCTGACGCGCATGGCCAGACTTATCGCCTGCCCGCCGGGTCGTTCTTTGACCTCAAAGACGGCAAGTTCACCCGCGTCACCACCTTCTACAACCTGGCAGACTGGACCAAACAGGTTTCGAATGGCTGAGGTCACCACCGTCCGCCCCCTGACCGGAGCGGCGCTGGAATCTGCTCTGGATGACGTCGCCCGCTTGCGGATCAAGGTGTTTCATGCATGGCCGTATCTCTATGACGGCGATCTAGAGTATGAACGGAAATACCTGCAATCCTACCGCGACAGCGACAAAGCAATTGTGGTCGGCGCCTTCGACAAGGAGCGCCTGATCGGCGCGTCAACCGGCGCTCCCCTGATCGATCACGCCGAAGATTTCGCGGCGGCCTTCGAGGGGACAGGCCTTGATCTGAATGACATTTTCTATTGCGCAGAGTCCGTGCTGTTGCCGGAGTATCGGGGGCAGGGTGTAGGACATAAGTTCTTCGATGAACGCGAAGCCCACGCCCGCCGTCTTGGGTTCTCCAAATCTGCCTTCTGCAGCGTGCAACGCCCAGCTGATCACCCCATGCGGCCCGAACAGTATCGCCCGCTTGACGCCTTCTGGCGCGCACGCGGCTACGCGCCTTTGCCGGGCGTTATCGCGCAGTTTTCATGGAAGGACTTGGGCGAGGAGGGCGAGACGCTCAAGCCGTTGCAGTTCTGGACCAGGGACCTGTAGGCGTTGGAGCCAGCACGCGCGCGCTGTGCCCCGTCAGGGCGCGCGTCTGCGGCTTAGAAAGCCGTATTTCACAGCCCATGCCCGCAGCGACAGGCGCTTGCGTTTTTCCAGTTTCACCGCTGTTTTGTATTGCTGACCGCCTTTGCGGTTGAACTCGTAGACGTCAATGACACGCTCGGCGCATCCACAGGCTTCGCCCATCCCAACCTTGGCGAAGTAGAACTTCTCGAACTCTTCCTGTTTTTGCATCGCGGACCTCCTGCACATATTCAACCATGTCCAACCGCAGATGCCAATTCACGTTACCGTCTGTGGGTGGGCCGAGCGGGTCCGGGCGTGAAAAGGAATGCCCGGGCGCTCAATCAGTGCACCAGAATCGGGCCCAACTCGGTGCCGGGGTCAAGGATCGGATCCAGAACAAGCACCAGCCGAGTTTCGCCCGTGCCCTCAATTGGCGGCGAGCGGTGCACGAGGCCCGGGTCTGGTTCGGCAGGCCTGAGCGCGTCCCGCAATAAAATCGGCGCGCCGGTTGGGGTTGTGAAAACGCGCGATGGGTCCGTCCTAGCCTCCGAGATCCCATATTGCGTTCCAGTGCCCCGATAGGTGCAGACAAGGCGCGCGGTCACTGCACCAATGTGAAACCGGTGGCATGCGTTGGCCGTCACGACGTCCAGCCGCAGCCATTTTGCGTTCATCAGACTGGCAAAGATATCGGACAGAGCCGCGATATCATCCAACAGCCGATCACGCTCTTCACCACGTGAGATGCCCCACGTTTCGCAAATTTCTGATACGGCCTCACGCACCGCATCCGGTCGAAAGATCACGCGGGCCTTTGGAAGTTGTTCGGGCGCAAGCCCGGTCAACCAGAATTGAAATCCCTGCAGCGGCTGGCCCACCATGTGCCCAGCGGTTGAACCGAAGACAGGGCACCTGTCAGCGAAAACTCGGCCACCCAATCCGGGCGTGTGTCTATCCAGAAGTGGCCGTTAACCCGGATCACACCGGGCAGTACGGCTATAAATTGTCGTCCAAGCAATGTTATAACATGAATGGTGGCAAGTCGGTTTTTGACGGTTTAACGTTTGATCGTTGAACCAGCGTCTCGGGAAACCTCCACAGCGTTCGGGTGCAGGTCAGATGGACGGCGCGGAGACAAATGCCCTGTACATGCCGCGCCGTCCTCCACTAGTGTCGCGGCGACCTAGTCCCAATGGATGCGAAACCATGAAAGTCGCCACTGCCGCCTATAATCTCAGCTGGCTCGACAGTTGGGCACAGTACGAAGACAAGCTGGACCGCTGGGTTGCCGAAGCCGCAGGGCAGGGCGCCGAATTGTTGGTCTTTCCCGAATACGGGGCTATGGAGCTTTCGACCCTCGACGGGGTCGAGATGGCCGGGGATCTTGAGCGCTCGATCCATTCTGTGTCCGACCGTATGGGGGATGTGCAAACCCTGCACTGCCACCTCGCCAAAACATACAACACCTACATTCTGGGCGCGTCCGCCCCGGTTGTGGAGGGTCACGGTCGTCCGGTGAACCGCGCCGCGTTCTATGCGCCGGACGGGCGCTGCGACCATCAGGACAAACAGATCATGACCCGGTTCGAGCGCGAGGATTGGGATATCGCCCCCGGCGGCCCGCTGAAGCTGTTCGACACTGCGCTGGGCAGGATCGGGGTGCTTATCTGTTATGACAGCGAATTCCCCTTGCTGGGGCGCGCGCTCAGCGAGGCAGATCTGATCCTGGTCCCGTCCTGCACCGAAGCTCTTTCTGGTTACTGGCGCGTCCGTATCGGAGCGATGTCAAGAGCGTTGGAAAATCAATGTGTTACGGTCATGGCTTCGCTGGTCGGCAACAACGACTGGTCCGAGGCCGTGGACATGAACACCGGTATGGGTGGCATTTTCGGCCCACCGGACAAGGGCTTTCCAGCCACTGGAGTGCTAGCCGAAGGCACCCTGAACCAGCCCGGCTGGACCTATGCCGAGATTGATCTGTCAGCCATTGCCGAGGTCCGCGCCGATGGCCGCGTGTTGAACCGAACCCACTGGGAAGAACAAGGGCCCCGAGTCGAATCGGTCACAATATCCGCCCTTTAGGTGAATCTGCCCTTGAAATAAGGCCGAAATAGGCTCATTTAAGCGCACATCCCCGCAGATTCTGCGGGTGCAACGTAATGATGGAGACAACATGGCCAAGGAAGATACGCTCGAATTTCCCGGTGTCGTGAAGGAACTCCTGCCTAATGCGACGTTTCGGGTCGAGCTGGAAAACGGCCATGAGATCATCGCACATACGGCAGGCAAGATGCGCAAGAACCGCATCCGTGTTCTGGCCGGCGACAAAGTTCAGGTCGAAATGACCCCGTATGATCTGACCAAGGGTCGGATCAACTACCGCTTCAAGTAACGCCTGCCGCAATGGCGTTTATTTTAGGATCGGGCAGCCCGAGACGGCTGGACCTGTTGGCCCAGCTTGGTGTGCAGCCCGATGCCATCCACCCCCCTGACGTCGATGAAACTCCACTGAAAGGGGAACTTCCGGTTCCCTATTGCAGCCGTATCACTCGCGAGAAAGTACAGGCAGTGCGAGCGGATGACGATGACATCACGTTGTGCGCAGATACCACCGTCGCTTTGGGGCGGCGCATTCTGGGCAAGCCCGAAGATACAGGTCAGGCCGCCGAGTTTTTGCACGCTCTGTCCGGTCGTCGCCACCGGGTGATCACCTCGGTCGCCGTACGGCGCGGGGATCAAATACTACAACGCGACGTGGTCTCGCAGGTTAAGGTCAAACGCCTGTCTGATGTCGAGATCAACGCTTATCTGGTTACCGGGGACTGGAAAGGTAAAGCAGGCGCTTACGCCATCCAGGGCCCCGCCGGCGCGTTCATTCCCTGGATTTCGGGCTCGTTCACCGGCATCGTCGGACTGCCCCTGTCCGAAACCGCCGCTTTGCTGCAAGGTATCGGTTATCCACTATATCGCGAGGCACCATGAAGGGTCGCACCATCGTTCTTGACCACATCCAGGATCGCGAAGCCGCGGCCCTTATGGTCGACGGCAAGCTTGACGACTTCCTGATTGCTGCCGACGCACCCACCCCCGGCACGATCTATCGCGCCCGCGCGGACCGCCCGGTCAAAGGGCAGGGGGGAATGTTCCTGACGACACCAGACGGCCCCGCTTTCCTACGACAAGTCAAGGGCTTGGCCCCCGGTACCTTGCTGCTGGTGCAGGTGAGTGGCCATGCCGAACCCGGCAAGGCCATCCCGGTGAGCAATCGGATCCTGTTCAAAAGTCGCTACGCTATAGTTACGCCCGAAGCTCCGGGCCTGAACATTTCGCGTAGTATTAGGGATGAAGACACCCGCGACCAGTTGCTCGAAATTGCGCATGAACAGATGGGTGGCAGCCCTTATGGCCTGATCCTTCGCTCCTGCTGCGCGGGTGCGGATGCGCATGACATAGCCGAGGACATCTCGGCCATGTTGGCGCAAGCGGAACAGGTGATGACTGACGACGGCACCGAGCCAGAGGTTCTGAGCGAAGGCGACCGCCCGCATATCCTGGCCTGGCGGGACTGGACAGACCCGGCTGAAGTTGTAACTCAGGCCGGTGGTTTCGAAACCCACGGTGTACTGGATGCACTCGATGTGGTGCGCGGTACGTCTGAGCCTTTGCCGGGAGGTGGGCATCTCTATATCGAACCCACACGTGCCTTGGTTGCGGTGGACGTGAATACCGGTTCGGATACGTCTCTCGCAGCAGGTACCAAAGCCAATTTTGCTTGTGCCAAGTTGTTGCCCCGGGCCCTTCGTGTGCGTGGCTTGGCAGGGCAGATTACCTTGGATCTGGCACCGATGCCCAAGAAGGACCGACGTGGCTTTGAATCCGCTCTACGCGCTGCTTTCAAGTCGGATCCGGACGAGACGATCCTGGCGGGCTGGACCCCGCTGGGACATTTTGAACTTCAACGCAAGCGCAGTCGTTTACCGCTGGCGGAGATCCTGAAATGAACTGTCCGAACTGCGGGGAAGAGACGACGCAGAAGTTCCGCCCGTTCTGCTCAAAACGCTGCGCGGACATTGACTTGGCCAAGTGGCTGAACGGCTCATACGCCGTCCCGTCGCAACGCGAAGAAGACCTTGAGGCCGAAGTCGAAGCCGAAGATCCCATGCCGAAACGGCCGCATTGAAAAAATCTCAAAAAGCCTCTGGACACTGCCGGTAGCAAGTCATAGAAGGCCTCCACCCAACGATGAACATCGTTCCCGTGCCCGGGTAGCTCAGGGGTAGAGCAGTGGATTGAAAATCCTCGTGTCGGTGGTTCGATTCCGCCCCCGGGCACCACTTCATCAGTTTGAAGACTAACGTTAGCCCTTATAAATAAAGGCATAATCTGCTATACTGTTCGCTGGGAGCACAAGTGATGGTGGCGTTCAAATTAGCTTTTATGTTGCTCAATTGTTGCTCTTTACAGTGAAGCAATAGCAGGGAGCAACACATGCCTCTCACAGAAGCAGAGCTAGCTGGAATCGAACCAAGAGCGAAACGATTTCGAATCTCCGATGGTGGTGGACTGTTCATTGAGGTTTCACCTACGGGTTTGAAGACCTGGAAGCTTGCATACAGGTTCAACGGTCGGCAGCGTTCTTCAGTATTGGGAGTCTATCCTGAGTTGGGAGTAGAAAGAGCGCGCAGGTTCCGCGATGAAGCAAAAACGGCGTTGAAGAATAACACTGATCCGTTTCCCAAAAAGAATGTGTATCGAAAGAAGCATGAGCCGAAGGCGAACCCAGATACATGGGCAGCAATAGCACGTGAATACAGGGACAGGCGCGTTCGGCAGGGAATGGCCAATCTGACGCGTAAGAAAATGGAAATCCTACTTGAGAAAACGCTTCCAACGATTGGAAGCAAGCATGTCGCTGACCTTAAGCCAACCGACCTACTTCCTATCTTAAGAGAGCAAGAGGCGCTTGGGTACTTTGAAAATGCTTCAAGGCTACGGACCTTGATGGGGCAAATTTTTCGATTTGCTGTTGCCACTGGTCGGGCAGAACGTGACATTACCTACGATTTGAAGGATGCCTTAATGCCTCCAAAGGCAAAGCATCATGCGGCCATTACTGAACCCAGAGATGTAGGCGGACTTATGCGGTCGATAAGGGGTTATCACGGTGACCCAGCTATTAAGGCCGCGCTTCAGCTTATTGCTTTCACATTTACTCGGCCAGGGGAACTTCGTTTGGCTCGTTGGGAAGAAATAGAAGGCGATAACTGGACGATTCCTAGCCACCGGATGAAGTCAAAACGGAAGCATGTTGTTCCGTTGGCAAAGCAAGCGGTTGGTATCTTGAATGAACTTCGCCCACTTAGTGAACCGTATGAATGGCTGTTCCCACAGAAGCACCAGAAGGAACGTGCAATCTCGGCTGGTGCTCTGAACTCGGCTCTCAGGCGGATAGGCTACAACTCGGATGAACATGTACCCCACGGCTTCAGAACAACAGCGTCAACAAATTTGAATGAAAACGGTTGGAACCCAGATTGGATCGAAGCTCAGTTAGCACATGTGCCTAGAAACAAAGTAAGAGCTACATACAACGCAGCCCAATATTTGGAAGGTCGTCGAGAAATGATGCAATGGTGGGCTGACTGGCTTGAAAGTGTCGAACGTCAACAACACGTCTAGCGTTGGTCGAGTCCGTTCCAACGTCGCAATTCTAGGTAGCTGCAATTTTGCTGACCGAAGTAAGTAGCAACTGCGAGTCTTTTCGACTTTCCATTTTGAAATCAGCTGTATAGGTTCCGTGAAAACAATTTTAGGGAGAGTGCGGTGGTATCTCGAATAGCCATGTTCAATCACAAAGGTGGAACGGGAAAGACCGTTTCGGCTTACAATATTGGTTGGAAACTCACTCAGCACGGCCACAATGTTTTGCTGGTGGACGGAGACTCCCAAGTTAATTTGACCGCCTTAGCACTAGGGTACGACAGATTCGACGCATACTACGACGACCCATCAACCAAGTTGAATAATATTAAGGACGGTGTCGCTCCTGTATTTGAGGGTAGACCTCAAGCGTTGGAAGCTTTTGAGTGTCCATTGGCGGAGAACAATGACAAACTCTTTGTTTTGCCCGGGCATGCCGATCTAGCAGCTTACGAGGGCCAACTTAGTTTGGCTCAAGAAACAAGTGGTTCTCTATCTGTCTTGAAGAATCTTCCCGGCGCAATCCACGCTTTGATAGGGTTGGTCGAAGAGAAATACGGTATCGACTACACAATTATCGATCTAAACCCAGGTTTGGGTGCATTGAATCAAAACTTTTTTATGGGGTGCGACGGATTTGTTGTGCCGACAAACCCCGACCCATTTTCTCTGATGGCCGTTGAAACACTGGGCACCCATCTTACCAAGTGGCACGATTGGAAGATTGCAAATATCGAAAAATTTGCCGATGCGGGTTACCCTTTGAGGGACTCAATGCCGGTTTTTATGGGCACAATTAATGCTCGTTTTAATAAGCATGCTAGCAAAGCAGCCAAAAAATTCGATGATCGTATCAAAAAAATCGATCAAAGTGTCACTGAAAACTTAGTGCCAAAATTGGCAGCTTCGGGAATGGTAGCTTCAAAAGAGTGCTATGAAGAAGCCCACGAGAAATGGAAGCACGTCCTGACGAATGACAATACTGGGCTTTATGCGCTAGGTCGTGTTCCTGATTTTCAAGGACTAATCCACACAGCCACTGTTTCTGGAGTGCCGATTTTTGCTCTAGATGAAGACAAGCTGAAATCTGATGGAATTCAAGGTGTTATTCTTGAAAAAGCCTTGCCGAACATTAATCAATTTGATGAAATATTTGAGGCAATTACCGCAAAAATAGAACTTTTGATTTCTGATGACTGCCGCGAAACATAATTTCGATACTCACATCAAACAATGTAATGAGGCCATCCAAGTGTATGAATACTTGGATGGCAAGGGATATACAGCCGATTTTGGCTTGCGCTACGTTTGGGTTGCGTCAATTTCAGCAATGGATCATTTCGTTTCCGAACTTGTTATAGAGAAGGCCATCGAGCAATATGCCAATGGACTACCTCTAACGCCTAAAATGTTGAATGAGGGAATTCCATTTGACGCGGCCTTGAAGATCAAAAACGCAAGTTCTACTCAAACTGTAGTTGAATTTAAAAATGCGGTAGAAAATATGGTGCGTTATCGCACTTTTCAGAAAGCGGACGATGTTGCGGACGGTTTAGCTTTTGTTTGGGGGCAAAAGAACAAGTGGAAAAAAATATCTGAAGCAATTGGAACAACATCCGAATCTGCCAAAGGAGTACTAAACGGGATCGCTTATCGCCGAGACGTTATTGTTCACAATGCAGATTACAATTCAGCAACAGGCGCACTGTATGATTGCAGCCTACAAGATGCTAAGCGCGCTATTTCGCATGTTTCGGCGGTCGTTGGAGCTATCGACGGATTGGTTTCATAGTAACCGTTAGTTTGATCGTCACGCCTTAGTTCAATGTCGTTTTGAACGGTAGGCCTATGTGTTTTCCCATTCGATATCGTTGCTCAATTGTTAGCCGCACGGGGAAGGTTGATCTAACCGTTTGAAATAATGAGGATTTTCCGTTCGCCCCCGGGCACCATTTGATAGAACTAACCTATAGATTTTTATGTAAAATTCGACTCAAAGTCGAATGATGTCCACCTAAATATCCACCTATGCGATCATGGTGCTCGCAATTCTTAATTCGGTTTCGCAGCCCATTCCTTGCTGAGGGAGTAGGCAGGAAACCGTTTCGAGAGTTCGAATCCCTTCGTCTCCGCCACTTTTCTCATAAACTCAATGAGTTGGTGCGCCTCAATGCTTTCAGCCCCCTTATCTGCCCCCTTATGGGATTTCGCATTGCTCGGCATCCGCTGAAAGACCCCGCCAAGCATCTGCCGAGTCGGAATGTCGCACCCAACCCCCCGGCCTCACCCGGACGCGGCGCAATTTTGTTTATACCCCGCGCACACCAAGCGCGTGGTATCTGGACTTTTTGACTGCTATGTCAGGTGAGATGTGGCCACCCCCGCGCGGCAACAAACTCGTTACGCCGAGAGTACATCAGCTGCTTGGCCATTTGGTGCACTTAGCACGAAAGACCACTTTGAAGTCCACGCAGACACCCGATCCATTCCGATCACTATCCGCAATGCGGACAAAGCTCCCGTCCGAGAACTTTGGGCCGAGGGTGGCAAACGGCCCAAAGGAGAACTTCACCGATGCGTCAAGACTGCTTCACAACTGCTCAAAAGCGGACATTCGAGCATCTTGCGGTGCATTGAGCTTTCACTGGGCAGGCTCAACCATCGCGCAGAAAACTATGACCAGTGCATCCAAACGACTTGGTTCACGCGTTTGCATGTGTATCATACAAAAGGACAGTTCCGCCGCGCAGAATTACACAGTCCTTGGCGGTACTTCTGCGGAGTGTTGTTAATGCCCGCCATCGACGATCTCTCTTGGCCGGAAGCCTACAATGAGCTTCTGCCATTGATAACTGACCGCTGGTCGGTAAAGGGTGAAATCTACTTTCACCGACAACTAAGTGCAGGCAAGTCTGGCGCTCTTGTCTATATTGTCGACATCACATGCGATACCTTCAGCGGTCAGGCAATTCTCAAACTTGACGCACTTCCCGATCCGGAATGGCAAGAAAAGACTGAAAACCAAAGACACCTTGAGGCGTTCGAAGCAATACCAGCATTCGGATCCAAACATATGGCTCGCATCGTCAACTCGCTGGAACACGAATGCAAGATCGCGATCCTTTCAACGGTCGTGGCGCAAGGGCTGGAATACTCTCTTCCTTGGAACGATTGTGGTTACGAGCTGGCTTTGAACGTCCTAAAGCGGCTCTCGCGAAGCCTTCTTGACGATTGGAATTCTGACTACCAGATGGCAACGGGTATGCATTCACCCCGGGAATTGCTCTCTGAATGGCTCGGATACAGACTGGATCCTGAGGCAGGTCGATTACACCAGTTCCTTTCCGATGTTTGCGGCCATGATCCGAACGAGCGGTGCCTTATGTTTGAAGGACATTGGTACCCAAACCCATTGGCATTTGCCTGCGACGAGAACTTGCCAAACCGACTAAGCATCCGAGCGGCCAAAGGCCGGCTACATGGAGATCTTCACGGCTACAATGTTCTGGTACGATCACATCAAAGCAGTGATCCTGACTATTACCTGATCGATCTGGCGCTTTACCAAGACAAGCAGTTCCTGTTTTATGATCACGCATATTTCGAGTTGGCGTACCTGTTGGCGAGACGCGGAAACTGCGTGCCAGCCCAGTGGGATGCCATTCTTGATGATCTCGGGCTCTTTCATTCAAAACACCACACGTTGGGGCTGTGGCAGGATGATGTTGGGATCGTAGAGTTCGTCAGAACTCTGCGGCGTGGAGCGATGAGCTGGGTTGAACGCCACGAGAGCCATCGGCTAAGTTTTATGGAAAGCCAATACCTGTTGGCACGCGTCGCGGTGGGACTTAACTTTGCACACAAGCAGATCAGCGTCAGCGCGCGTAGCCACGCATTCTTGTACGCAGCACACAATCTCAAAGACTATATGACGCTCAACAATGTTGATTGGCCGCGGCACGGACCGGTGTTCCAAATCCCGGCAACGCATGAACTTTTGTCCGGTTCCCAAACTGAAACCGAAACGCTTGCACCAAAAACTGAGCCACCGGCAGAAAAAGACCGTCTGTTCGATCGTATGGTCACTCAGCTTCCGGCACCGCAAAAGCCCGTAATCGCAGTGTTGCCCTTCGACAATCTCAGTGGACAAACCGACGGCAATGGCTTTGTGCAGGGCATCAACCAGGAACTTGTTACCGAACTTGCAAAGGTGGATTGGCTGTCGGTGGTCTCACCTACCTCGACCAAGTTACTCAAAGATTCTTCTTTGTCCGGTGAGGAAATAGCGCAACGCCTCGGGGCACATTATTTAGTAGAGGGCAGTGTGCGCTATGATGACCATCGCGTTCGCGTCACCGCCCATCTGGTAGATACATCGAATGGGCATGACCTTTGGGCCGATCGCCTGGATCACAAAATTGAGGATGTCTTTTCCTTGCAAGAGGAAATCGCCGCGGCCGTCGTCGGGCATATCGACTGGGAGCTGCGGTTCGACTTGCGAGAGCAAGCCCGTCTGAAACGTGGTGAGGTCAATGTATGGGACAGGGTTCAAAAAGCTCTGTGGCATCTGTTCAAGTTCACGGACGAAGATACCCAGAAGGCAAATGACATTTTATCCAAGACTATCGACATGACGCCGGACTATGCGCTTGCGCATGCCGTTATGGCAAATGCCGAGCTTCGAAAGCTGTTTTTCGTCCAGGTTGATGACCGCAAAGGGGCAAAGGAACGTGCACTCTATCACGCAGAGCGCGCTGTAGCCTTGGATGAACACAGTAGTTTCGCCCATGCCACTCTCGCCCGGGCTTATACTCTGTACAACCGGCGCGATGCTGCGATAGCAGAAGCTGAACTTGCAGTCAGTCTCAACCCAAGCGCAGCAAACGCTCATCTGGTACTTGGGTACACGCAGCTTGTAAATGGACAGGCGAAACGGGCACTGGCGCATTTTGAGACAGCAACCCGGTTTGGACCGTCCGGACCGTACTTCAAGGTTAAATTGTTATCAAAAGCAATGTGCCTCTACCTCCTTGATAATCTGGAACAAGCTGAAGCCTGCGCAAGAACAACATTGGAAGGGAGGTCAGTTGGCCCATTTGGGCATTATGTATTGGCGGTAATTCTGATACGACAACACCGCATAGAAGAGGCAAGGCTGATAGTCCGTCAGAGTAAGGAGATTCGCCCCGATATGACATGTTCGCGGGTCCGCCTGGCATTCGAGAACTTTCAGCAACGTGATCGTGACAGGTTTGTCAGTGATCTTCAGGAAGCTGGCTTGCCGGATTGATCATCGTCTCTGGAAACATCCGCATCAATGAGGCGGATGGTCCGCAGCTGTTGGTCGAAGATGCAACCGGGTTGCGATCAGAACGCCGCCGATTATCAGCACGCCGCCGATGCCTTGATACAGCTGAAGGTCCATGCCCCTTAGAGTCACGGCTTCGACCGCAACGAGTATCGGTACGAGATAGGCAAACAAGGAAGCCGTCGACGCACCAACTTCGTTTGTACCGAAATTGAGCAGGTGGAGGTAGATGGCACCCATGCCAACTCCAATAAAGAGAATAGAGCCCCAGACCTGCCAAGAGTAGTTTAATGGTTGAAGTGTGTCGCAAGCGGTCTTGCGGTTCCGGGAGAGGTGATCGGTTGGTGAAAGGCTTGCCAGTTTTTCAAGGACGCCAGCAACGTCTTCGTTGGCGATCCGGTGATATACGTGTCGTCCACTGCGCAAGGAAGACGTTAAGCCAGCTGACTCAAGTTGCTTGAGATGTGCGGTTGCCGTTTGCGGACTGACACTCGCAGCGCAGGCCAACTCCTTGTTTGTGAATGCCCGACCGTCCATCAACTCGCACAGAATACGTGAGCGGCTGGGGTCGGCCAGCGCAGCGCCGATAATGTCCAGTCTGGGTTCGATGGTCATGAAAGCGAGTTTAGCCCAAAACACATCTGAACACACGATCGGAACAGTTCGCCAGAGAACGAAGTGTTCTTTTTTAAGTGTAAGTGTTTTTCTAAACCGCCGTGCTCAGTTCTTAAACCTTTTGTCTGCAACCGTGAGCCACAGGACGCCGTTGGGGTAACAAAGGAGATTCCTATGGCACTTGAAAAGCAATTCAATCTGGAAGCCGCAGAAAAGCCCAAAACCACGCAGCCGTCTCATCAGCGTCGTCAGAAATTCGTCTCTGCAATCGATAAGCAGTTGGCCGGAATGGTGGCAGGGGAAGTCAGTAACCCGTCAAAGAGCACTTGGGTCTGGCATTCGAGCAAAGGTGAATGGTTCATTTCGCCGAGATACGGCAAAGCAACTCTCGAACTTCCCTCCGTCACCGACAAACGCTGGTTTGTCGTAGAAGGGGTCGGATTTCTTCGATGAAAGGGCAACGAGATTAGCAATGCGGATGTTGTTTGTAAGCCGACGCCAGCCGTGGTGCCTGTGAATGGGCAAAGAGCGGACAAAGCTGCCGTTAGCTACAACAAATTCCGATGACCGCTTTCGGCGTTCAAGAACACTACCAAGGTATGTTCGCTTGTGTTGGCGGCAAATCACACTGTACCTACGTGGGCCTGTCTCCAGTCATGGCTCGAAAGGGTATATCTTAAAACCGCCATCCCGCATCCGTTAAGGCGGAAATCACTTCTTCCGACAAATCTGGGCTGGAGTAAAACGCACCCAGAACCAAATCTGGCCTGAACTCAGGCCAGGACTGTTTCAGTTGATTCAGTGTTTCCTCTGCTTCATTTGTCTCACCCAACCTCTGATAGGCGGCCGCCAAGTAAACCAAAGAGAGAGCGCTGACAGGGTCACCATTGTCACTCGCAAATTCCAGAGACGCGATTGCCTCCCTGAACTCTCCAATGTGAAAGCTGGCAACTGCATGAATGTTCCTGTGTGCAAACCGATGGCTTCCAATATCTCGCTGATGGCTTGGGTCACTGACGTCATACGCTTCTTCAAAACGACCCAGAACCAGCAATATCAGGCCGCGAAAGTCCAGAACATTTCCGTCTGTGGGGCGAAGCGACTGGGCGAGCGCTGAATATTCCGATGCACTGCCATAGTCGCCAGAGACGTATGATGCCCATGCCATTGCGGATTGGCTCCAGCCGTTTGAGGGCGCAATGTCCACAGCTTTCTGTGCCATTTGTCCTGAATTCAGTATCAGCGCGTCACGCTCTTCCGCGCTTCGCGTTTGAAGGGCCCGGGTTCCCAGACTATGGGCCAATCCAGCATATCCACAGTAAAAATCGGGAGCCTCATTTATTGCCATTCTAAATATGTCGCTGGCCAGGATCTGGTTATCGATAGATGCGATTGGAAAGAGCAGGCCCCGGGCTTGATCGCAGTAGTTTGACGCCTGTACTACAGCGGGTGATTTAGCGGATAGAGCCTGTCGCTCAAGTGAGCGCGCGGATGTCTTTGGGTTTAGATCAACAATCTGTTCCATGCGCCCGCCCAAGACGTAGGCAAGAGCAATGATCGCTATGGTGGCAGCAGGGATGCCAATCAGCCAGGGTAATCCTGGCCTGAATGGCGTATGATCAACATTGCTCTGAATTGTGCCAGAGCGGTCCTCGAACCAAGGCGCGTAGCCGCCGCTATCAATATGAATGCGCAGATCGTCTCCAGCACCTGCCGTTTCATAGTACTGCTGAAGTTTTCGCCGTAACCGCCCCGCATCCACACGAACAACGTTGATGTGGCCGTCATCACTGGCAAAACTCTTGAAGTAAACATCCTGAGCGATCGTTTTGCCAAGAATAGCTTCGGACCTACCCGCAATGGCCTCTTCGACAACGTAGCTCAGAAAATTCCGAAGGCGTTCCGCCTTGCCAAATATGTCACTCGCCAATACCTGGTCTAGCGCGTACTTCACACGGGTCGCGTGACGTTCCGGATCAAGGGTCAATTCTCTGTCGGGCATCTGAAACTTCAAGTTTCTCTGTATTTTCAACTCTATACTGTCAAATGAATATTTGAATGTCACCCTAATTTCACGGTGTAACCCTTCCGCGTTGCGCGTAGTGCCCTCAGGCTGGCGCCCAGAGAGGGATTAGGCGCCGGGGCAATGACGGACATCAGTTTACTAGAGCTTGCTTTCCCGGACCAAATCAACCGCATCCGCGTCATGCGAAAGAACCATCGTGAATTCGAGGCACTTTGCGGTGACTTCGAGTTGCTCTCAACCGAGTTGGAGAGGGCCCGGAAGGTCAATGAGCAGACGTCACCATGTCTGATCGATCCTGTCACCGAAAGCCTAGACGGGCTGGCCGAGGAAATCGCCGAGCATCTCTCTCGATTCACCAATTCAGAGATTGTCCCGAAAGCCATTTCAGAAGTGGTTCCCATATTCACCAAGGCTCGAACAAAGGACTGAAAATATGCTGCAAAACAGACAGAGGAAGTCAATTAAGTCACTCAGCGCACTCGCCACCGCGGCGACATTGTTCGCCACAAGTGTGTTCGGTCAGGCTCCTCCGGTACAGGAGCCCTCATCCCAAGAAGATATTGAGGCTGCACTGACTGGCGGCGTCCCAATGGGACGTTGGAAAGAGGGTCTGACCTTTGAGGGCATCTCTCCTCAACCGTGGTTGAAAAGTGCGGCAAACTGGTTCCCACGCACCGAAGATGTACAGCCCAACGAGATGAGAATTATCTTCATGGGATCTGCCCCGTTCATTCGCCCTGGGCAAATGAACACGGCGATTCTTGTTGAGCTGGGTAACGGTAAGATTTTCATGTTTGACATTGGTGAGGGCTCACCAGCGAACATCATTGCCAGTGGATATGCACTGAATGAAATTACCGATGTATTCATCACGCACCTGCACGTAGACCACTTTGGTGGGTTGCCGTACCTGTGGATGTTCGGAACCTGGGCCGGTGGATGGCACGAGCAGTTGACGGTCCACGGTCCATCCGGCCGCACCAAAGAGTACGGCACCGCAACTATGGTAGAAGGCATGAAAATGATGACCGGCTGGCACCGGGATGCGTTCAGCGTCTTTCCCGTTGGCAAAGGTTGGGACATCGAAGTCAACGAATTTGATTTCCGTGATAATGGCGGCGTGATCTATGATGAAGACGGGGTCAAAGTCACACACTGGCAAAGAAGCCATGCCAAGGACGGTGCGTCCGGATACCGGATGGATTGGAATGGCATGTGCTTTATCTGGACAGGTGACGGTCGACCCAACATGATCGACATTCCTTTCGCCAAAGGCTGTGATGTCTTCGTCACGGAACAGCAGCAGGAAATCATCGAAATCTCCTCTGGAGTTCAAGGCGTGCCGCCATTCCTCGGGCGGTATACCGTCGATACCCATCACACGCCCAGTTATGCGGCCGGCTACATTGCCAATTTGGTGCAACCCAGGCTTCTGATGAACACTCACATGAGCTATGACCCCTATCAGATCGAGGAAACCGTCGCGGAGATCCGCGAGCATTGGAAAGGCCCTTATCACTTTGGAGCGCCGGACGGGATCGTTGTGAACGTCACCAAAGATCAAATATGGGTTCGCGAAGGCATATTGCCTGATTTTCCAAACTCACGAGCGCCGCAGTTTGACTTTAGCAATGGTCAGTTGATCGTGCCGAAGCCACCCCATCGACGCGAAGACATTCAGGAACCCTACGTGCGCGATATGGAGATCGATCCTAAGCTGTACTATCCCGAGGGATATCATCCTGAGCTGCTGACCGAGTGGCCAGTTGATGACGACCTTGTTGTTCCTCTGGAAGCGCTTCCCGAAAATCTGAAAGAGAGTATGGGCGCGGCGTGGCGCCATCGTGAAGCCAACCGCAAAGTGTTGGAAGAGCAAGGTGACAATTAAGTCATCATGACAAACAGGGCGATCACTCGTAAGTTCGGGTGGTCGTTCGAACTTTCCGGAAACATCACGAAGGAATGAAGTCTTGTTAATCGTACTTGGCCTCTACTTTGGAATAGTCTGGCTGGTCTTTTCCAAGTTTCATCTTCTCCCCTGGAATGGGTTCTGGAAAACTCTGGTTTACGGTGTAGCTGCTGTTATCGCTCTGGTGGTCATCGGTGCGCTGAACCACACAACTCCGACTGGCCCGGTATCCATTCAGGGTGTTTCAACGAATATTGCTCCGAATGTGGCCGGCACGGTTACAGAAGTCATTGTCGAGCCAAACCAGGAAGTCGCAAAAGGCGAGCCTCTGTTTAGAATAGATAATGAGGTGTACAAAGCCGAGGTTTCCCGGCTCGAAGCCGTCTTGGAAACTGCAAAGTCATCTGCCGATCAACTGGTATCAGATTTATCAGCCGCCGAGGCAGAGATTGACTCATTGACTGCTCAGTTGACCTTCGGAATTCAGCGTCGTGATGACATCATCCGTTTGGAAGAACGCGGGGCATCAACCACGTTCCAACTGCAAGAGGCTGTCTCAACCATCGACCAGTTGGCCGCGAATATCCGCGCAGCCGAAGCCCGGAAGAAAAGCCTTGAGCGGCGTATTGCCGCGAAGATCGACGGGCGTGACGCAGGTGTTGTGGAGGCCGAACAGACACTTGCGCAAGCTCTTTGGGATTTAGAGCAAACAGTTGTAAAAGCGCCGGGAAACGGCGTTGTCACGGCTGTATCACTACGACCAGGTAACCGCGCTACTCCGCTACAAGGCGCAATAACTTTTGTCGAACCCGGAGACTATGCAATAATTGCTACTCTGCCCCAATCCAGTCGTGCCAATGTTTCGGTCGGTGACGAAATCCGGCTTGCACTAAGAACGGAACCCGGTGGAGAAATTACCGGCCGTATTTCCGATTTTCCGGTCGGAACTGTCGAAGGTACTGTTGATCTAAGATCAGGGCTTCCCTCATTGCGGGAACTAGCCGGGATATCCAGCTACATCGTATTGGTTGAACTACCTGCAGATGCAGACAGTAATTCCTTGCAATTTGGAACGTCAGGAACAGCTTTGGTTAAGACAGACGAGGCCGGAGCCATTGGGGTTTTGGCAGAGATCCTTTTCTGGGTCACCAAGAAGCTCAATTATCTTTGAAAAACCGGACCAAAGCATCTGTGTCATCAATGAAAACTGTCGAACTCAAATCCTTGGTGTTTCGGTGGCCCGGTCAACCCGACCCGGTGCTCTCAATCGATGACTTTGATCTTGGGGCCGGGGAAAGCGTGTTTATGAGAGGCCCCAGTGGCAGCGGAAAGACCACGTTGCTCTCGGCAATTGCTGGCGTGATCGATGTGCCGCAAAGCGCGGTTCGCGTCGCGGGCACGGATGTCGGGGCTTTGGCCGGAGGTGATCGTGACCGTTTTCGCGTGGATCATTTGGGGATTGTTTTCCAAGTCTTTAATCTTTTGCCTTGGCTCAGTGCGCTTGAAAACACGTTGCTGCCCTGCAGGTTTTCAGCGCAACGTCGCAATCGATCGGGGCCAGACCCCAAGGCTACCGCCACACGGTTGCTAAGTGAGCTGGGTCTTGAAGATGCTGAGCTGATCAATCGACCTGCCAGCGCACTGAGTGTTGGGCAGCAACAACGAGTTGCGGCGGCGCGTGCTTTGATAGGGGCGCCTGAAGTAGTTTTGGCGGATGAACCCACCTCGGCTTTGGATGAGGACGCAAAAGGCTCGTTTGTCCAGTTGTTGTTGAAGGAATGCAAAGCATCAGGGGCGAGTTTGTTATTTGTCAGCCATGATCGCAGCCTGGAAAAACACTTCGATCGGAGCGTTGACTTGCCGATGCTGAACGCAGGCAAAACGTGATGTTCAATCTTTGTTATAAAAGCCTTCTCAATCGCCGCTTTATCGCTGCGTTGACTGTTCTTAGCATTGCCTTGAGCGTGGCTTTGATTGTTGGCGTTGAACGACTGCGAACAGAGGCACGAGCGGGTTTTGCCAACTCTGCATCAGGTATCGACCTGATCATTGCGGCACGCGGAAACGATGTGCAGATCCTGATGGCAACGGTTTTTGGTGTAGGCACAACAGGCGCTGGTATCAGCTGGGACAGCTACGAGATGATCGAAGATCTGCCCCAGGTAAGCTGGACAGTGCCGATCATGATGGGTGACAACCACCGTGGATATCCCGTGATCGGAACGTCCGAGCAATATTTTGACCACTTTCGTCATAGTGGCGGCCAGCAGCTGATATTTGCTGAAGGTGTTCCGTTTAAGTCTCCAGATGGCGCAGTGATTGGAGCAAAAGTTGCTCAGGCTTTCGGGTACACGTCAGGTACTGAAATCGTGAATGCCCATGGCTCAGGGGAAGTCGCCTTTGATGTTCACGACGAAGCGCCTTTCACAGTGACCGGCGTGCTGGGGCATACCGGGACGGCCGTTGACCGAATGGTTTTTGTCTCGCTCGAGGGTTTTGACGCCTTACACGAAGAACCTGCATCAGAGGGTGCGGACCCGTTTGTTTTGGTCGATGCACCTGAAGTCGCCGAAGAACACGAAGACCATGACACCGAGCATTCCCCTAGCGAAGATCACGCAGACAGCGAATTTGCGGACGGGCATGTGGATCACGGCGACGGCCATGGACAAGACGATGACTATGCGGAGCACGGCGAGCCTGACGAGCACGAAGAAGGGCATCAGGATCATGACGACAGTGATGTCCATGAAAGCGACCATGAAGACGAGGCGGAAGCTGCCAGGACCTCTGGCGGGCACGATCACGGTGGCCATGATCATGAACCAGAGACCATCAACGCGATTTTTGCCGGACTTGAGGAGAAGACGGCGGTGCTTTCAATTCAACGGCAACTGGCAGATCATCGCGACGAGGCACTGACTGCTGTTCTCCCTAATGTCGCGCTGTTGCAACTTTGGTCGATTACCAGCACGGCCGAGACTGCGCTCCGTCTGATGGCAGGCGCTGTGGCAGTGGCTGGAATGATCGGCATGGTGGTCATGTTGTCTGCTTCGCTCGACAACCGGCGGCGTGAATTTGCGATCCTTCGATCCGTGGGCGCAACACCAGCCGGTGTCTTTTCCCTGATCATGCTTGAAGCCGTTTTAGTGTTGTTGGCCGGCATCGTGCTTGGAACAGTCGCACTCAGCGTCCTTACGCTCGTGATAGATCCGATTCTTGCCGCAAATTTTGGGCTTCGCATCGGTGTTGCCCTGCCGAGTTTTCGCGAGGTTCTTCTCATAGCCGTCGTTTTCTGCTCTGGTCTTCTTGCCAGTATTATACCTGCGTTAAGGGTGTACCGTATGACGCTATCAGACGGACTGTCGGTGCGGCTTTGAATAAGAGGACCCGCTGAAATGAAGACCATTACGTATTTTCTGAATATCTTATTCGCCCTTGCGATTGCGGGGCCTCTTCTTGCAGCGGATCCGCGCAACATAAGTTGGCAAGATCTCCTTCCTGAAGAGCGGCCTTACCACGATCCATTTGCCACCCTAGAATATTCTCAGATCAATGCGTTGGCCATGCTTTACCGGATTGAGGTTCTGAATTCGGACACTGCGGATGACGAGAAGCGCGCCGAAGCGGTTCAGATCCGCGAAGACCTCGTATCTCAAGGCCTTGACCCAGATTGGTTGTTTGAACAACGCGAAATTGTGATGAACCAACGGTTGATTGCTTCGCGCGAACCGAATCTTGATCTTTTGGGGGAGAACGTGCGTCTTCCTGGCTATCTACTTCCCCTGGACATTGTCGACCAGAAGGCGGTCGAATTCCTTCTGGTTCCGACAGTTGGAGCCTGCATCCACACACCACCACCTCCAGCTAATCAGATGGTCTATGTGCGATACGAACAAGGCTTCGAAATCGATGAATTATATAAGCCAGTCTGGATAAGCGGAGAAATGCGGGCACTTAGTCGATCCCAATCGCTCAACTATGTAGATGGCCAAGCCAATATCGAAACTTCATATGCGATGGATGCGCGGGCAGTAGAAATCTATGACTGATCAGTCAGACTAGGGCCCGTTCTTCGGCTTCGCCGGGATACATATTGGCGCTGTTCGCCTGTAGCAGGATCGTTGGTTCGTGCAGTTGTGACGCTGCAAGTCTCATCTGAAGCTCCTTGATGATCAAAACGGCGATTTTTAAACATGAACAGCCAATTTGTGATCACACCAATCCGCGCGTACGGGTTTCACAAATGCGGATTGGCTTTCAATCAAAACGGAAGAAATTGACTATGTGATTGCTGACCTTTCTGATGAGCGTGCATTCCTCTCGTCACGTACGCTCCTGCTGTCTCTAGGCCGGCTGGAGCGGTCACTTACAGAGTTGGTTTCGTCCGCTCGCCCAGGTTGGCGTCGGCGCACTTTGTTTTTTGCAATAGTTTCAATATCTTGAATTCAGGGCGCCCCTTTGATTTGCAAAAGTTATACGCGAAGTGATGAATTTTGTTGTAACCCATTGAAATCACGTTTGGGAACTTGATTGAAAATCCTCGTGTCGGTGGTTCGATTCCGCCCCGGGCGCCATTTTAATCTGAAATATGAGAGACTTTTTCTGTTGATCTTTCTACCTTTGCTTGGACAGTTTCGTGATGCCCGCGCAATCGAACGCCCATTGACTCTAACCCGTACCACCTGAGTGTTTTAGAAAATCGGCCAGACGTGTGTTGTGCTGTTTCACTGCTACAGCAGCGGCTTTGGAAAAATCCGCCCAAGGCCAATTCTGGGGGGCGACGGATTTGGACAGTTGCGTATACAGCGGGTTATCCACGTCTTCCGGTGTTTCGGCGATTTGGACTGAAACGCGGTAATCCGATGTGTTGTGACCCTCGTTATACATACGCAGTGAAGCGAGGTTGGCGTCATCGTCGATCAACACAATCGCGCCTCCGATGAGCGGTTTGACTTCCGGGCTGTCGACGACCCAACCGCCGCTGTTATAGGCGGCGAAGTTTGGCACGAAGAAATCCTCCAACGGCATGATCGCTTCAAAAGGTTTGTGCGTGTGGCCAAAAACAAGAGAAACGCTTGCAGGAACGCTAGGGTCGATTTCTGATTTTATTTGTTCTTGAACGGGAACCCGCATGAACCGTTTGACGCCTGCTCCGTCGTCGCTGAGTAAGGTATTGGTCTGCCCACGTTCAAAATAGTCGGAGACCAACGCGCTGACCATTTCGCCAACGCCATTGGCAAGTGTTTTTCCGGTCGCGCCGCCCTTTTTCATAACCAGATTTCGCGCGGCACTGCCCAGCAATGATCCAATCGCCTTCGGGCTGTTTTCAGTATTATAAACGTTTTCTTCGTCAACCCCGATATGCCCGGAACGGCCCAAAACGGACCAGACGAAATCGATCCAGGCGAAGTTTTGGGCCTCCCATGCTTCCATCGTTTCGGGTGGAGTTGTCTTGGGGTAGAGGAGATCCGCAAACTCGCTGACCATCAGATACGCGTCTTCGATGAAGTGCCCGTGGCTGACCACGATAAGCTTGTCGCCTGACGTGATGGCGTAGTTTGGATAAACGGTTTTGATCCGCGTCTCTGACAGCCAGGGGAGGCTGTGGGTGATTGCATTAACAAAATAACTTGGCACCCCTTCCGGGTCGCGCATCGGTGTGATGTGCGGCGGGGTGGGCAGAGGGGTGCTCCAATCGGCGGAACTCAGGGAATCCGCATATTGGCGTTCGCGGCAGGTTTCCCAAAGGTGATGGTCGTGGTTGCCGGGAATGAATACAATCTCGGGGTCGAAAAGCCGGGCGGCTGGGTCTTCCGGCATGGTCAGTTCAAGAAAGTGTCGAAACGCCATTGCAGCGACATTTTCGGTGCTGAAGGCCAGATCAAGAATGTCGCCATTCAGAATGAGCGTTGGCAGACGGTCGCCTGAGTTTTCGTTGATCAGGTGTCTCAGGCAGTTAGCCAAGTGAATCAAAACATCGCTGGGGTGCATCGGGTCTACTTGACCATCGGTTGCGTTCAGACGGGTTAAAATGCTGTTATCCGCCCCGAAATGCATATCTGAAAGACAGACATATCTGATGTCGCCCATAATCCACCCAATACATGTTTTAATAACGCTTTAACGCCTCGAATTCCTACTTCGGTACGAGGTCTGACTAGTCCTTTGATCTATCACAAAACTTGACCTTGTGACACCTTTGCGTGTTTGCTTGAACAATACATGGATTTTGACTGAACTGTTTTCTCGTTTTTTGCGCGCAGGTGACCTTATGGCGAAGACCTCCGCCAGTACTCAAAAAGATTCTGGACTCAGCGGTGAGAGGCGGCGGCTTGTCCTGGCATTTGTTGATGTTGTCGGCTCGACAGCGTTGAGCACAAAAATGGAATCCGAGGATTTCGCCAACCTGATGCTGGCGTTTCAGAAATTTGGAACTCAGACCTTCGAGAAATTCGGTGGAAAGATAGCGAATTATCTGGGGGATGGGCTTCTGGTCTATTTCGGATACCCGCGGGCGCAGGAAAACGATGCGGAGCGAGCTGTACGCGCGGCTTTCGAGTTGTTGGGAGGATTGGGGAAAATTGGGCAACCCAACCTGAAAGAGCCGTTGCAGGCGCGCGTAGGTATCCATGCCGGACCGGTGATTGTAGGGCAAAACAGCGACGGTCTGGGCGATATCCTGTTGGGGGAAACAGTTAACGTTGCTGCACGCATTCAATCAGCGGCATCGCCGGGCACGATCTTCACCAGTGAATCTGCGTTGGATCTGCTGAAAGGAAAGTTCGCTTCGCGACCGCAGCCGCCGATTCAGTTGAAGGGGATTGCGAACAAAGTTGTCCTTCATCACCTGCACCAATCCACAGCAGCGAAGCGTCCAGTGCCGCGGACGGTGCACACCCTGGTTGGCCGTGACGAGGAGCTGGCTAGGCTGAAGTCAGAATTTGAGTCTGTTCTGGATGGGAAGAGGTCGGGCGTTTGCATTTTTGCTGAACCGGGCTTGGGCAAAAGTACTTTGGTCGACAGGTTTCAGGCAAGCTTGGCCGAAACGCCCCATACGTGGCTTGAGGCCAGGTGCGACGTGCTTCAAACAGGTGCGGCCTTGCATCCATTCATCGAACTGGCACTGAAAAGTCTTGGAATTGCGGACCCGCAGGAAACCGAAGACGCCGCGACCCGTTTGAAAGACGGTTTGGCCACCTGGGAAGACAGGCCCGCGGATGCGTTTCCGGTCATCGCCAACCTTCTGGGGATTCGGGCACCCGAAACCTCGGTTCTGGGGAGCGAAAGCCCCGAAAGCCTGCGTAAGAAGACATTGGAAACTCTGGTACATTGGATCGAGTTTCTGTCCACTCAACGTCCCGTTGTGCTGGTGTGTGAAGACCTGCATTGGAGCGATGCGACGACGATTGACTTGCTGAACCTGATGTTGGAACGGGACATTCCCGCAAGGTTCCTGTGTCTTGTTACCTCGCGAAACGCCAATGACGGTATCGCAAAGAAGCTTATTGGCCACACGATTGAACTGCCGTCCCTGGCCGAAACGGATGCGCAACAGCTTATTCGGACGATCGATGACACGCAGCGTCTCAGCATTGGGGATGTGGAGCAATTGATCGACCGTGCGCAGGGTGTGCCGCTGTTTCTGGAGGAGCTGACGCGCCAGGCGCTGCGTGATGAGGCCGGGCATCATTCCTTGATTCCGACGTCGCTTGACGGCCTGGTCATGCAACAGCTTGACGGCCTGCCGGGAAATGCCAAAGGCACCGCTCAGGTGGCTTCTGTTTTGGGGCAGGCGTTTGACCAGGCGCTTCTTGCAGCGGTCTCGGAACTGGACGCCGACGGATTGGAGGCGGCGCTTGATCAGTTGTTGGGTGCCGATCTGATCCGGCAGCATGAGAGGCAACCAAGCAATTATTTCTTTCGCCACGCCCTGACCCGAGATGGAGCTTATGGCACGTTGCTACGTCAAAGACGAAAGACCCTTCACGCAGCGACAGCGGATCAATTAATGACCCAGTTCAGTCGACAGGGGGCCATGAACCCGTCTGTGGTGGCCCACCACCTGCTTGAGTCCGAGCAATTCAGTCCAGCTGCGGAATGGTTCAAAAAAGCGGGTCGGAGTGCCGCGAAACAGGCTGCGGTCGAGGATGCCACGACACTCTACAGACGCGCGCTTGAGGCATTGGAAGGCGCGCCGGAAACGCCCGAACGGAACATCTCTGAGCTGTCACTGCAGATATTGCTGGGTAACGCGTTGATGGGAGTGCGAGGGTTTGGGTCAGATGAAATCGTTCCGGTGTGGGAGCGCGCTCTGAGCATTGCAGAAACGCTGAACGATTATGACGAGCGGTCCTCGGCGCTTAATGGTTTGGCAGCATATTGGATTGGGAAGGGCGATTGCGGTAAAGCCTGTGAGTTTGCACTTCAGATTTTGTCTTGGTCAGAACCCGCCAATCACCGCATTGGGCTGCTTCGGGCTCATTCGTCGCTTGCGAATGCGAAGTTTCAGATCGGCGATGTGCAAGATGCGCTCGACCACGCAGAAACGGCGGTGTCGCTGTATCAACCCGATGATTTTGCAAATGTGACTTATGGTGTCGGAACCGATCAGGGTGTCGTGGCCTATGGGGCTGCTGCGGCGTCGCATTGGTGGTTGGGGGCCGCGCAGACCGGTCTCAGACGCGCGTGCCAGGGAGTTGCCCTTGCCGAGGGGCTCGAATCCGCCCTCAGCTTGGCCGCCGCACGGTCTTATCTTGCGCTCATCCATCATTACCGTGGGGATGAGGAACTTGCTTACGAGGTCGCAGATGAAACCGTGATGTTCTGCGCCAACCTCGGGATACCGTTCTGGCAAGGGTTGTGCCTGCTGCTGCGCGCCGGTCAGAAGGTCGATCCGCCCGCAAAACGTCTGCAAGATATCGAAGCAGGGCTTGGTATCCTGTCAGGCAGTGGCAGCCAATCTGCCGTTGGGCTGGGATTTTCCATTATGGCCAGCGCGCAGGCGGATCAGGGCAACCCCGAAATTGCGTTGGGGGTACTGAAAACGGGCGGACAGATGTCGGCGATGTTGGGTCAGCATTTCTGGGATGCGGAACTGAAACGCCTTTTAGGAGTGGTTCAGGCGACGATGGGCGACCGCACAGCGGCAGTCGAAAGCGTTTCCGAAGCCGTGGACCTGGCGCGCGACAATCATGCCAGCTCGTTAGAGCTTCGCGCGTTGTTGACACTGGACGACGTACTTGGGTCCGAAGATCGGACCACGAGAAATCGGTTGGCGACCGTTCTTAAGACGCTGGAACCAGGGACGGATACTCCGGATGCGCAAAAGGCATCCCGTGTCCTCACTTCCGTAAATTCATGAACTCAATTTGTGGAGCTTTTTCAAATGTCAGAACAGATCGTGTATTGCTCGGGGCCGATGTTCAGCGTCGGGGATCTTTGGGAGCAGCAGAACATTGCTGCTGTGCTTGAGGCCGGGGGGTTCACAACTTATCTGCCGCAGCGAGACGGGCTTGAAGTGGGCAAGTTGATGGCGTTGCTTCTTGATCCCCAGATTTCATCGCAGGAAGGGCAAATCGCGCTCTCGATTGTGCGCAAAGTCACTTTTTCGCTGGATATTTATCAGTTGATCGGTCGGTGCACATGTCTCGTTTTCAACATGGATGGGCGCGTGCCTGACGGGGGCAGTCTTGTTGAATCCTCTATCGCTTATGCGGCTGGCAAACCGATCGTGATCTACAAAACCACGCCAATCACGATGCTGGCCGGGACTGACAATCCCATGATCGAGGGGCTGTCTACCAGTTGGACTTATGTCCATGACACGGTCGACATCGTTCCGGCCTTACAAGCCCGTATAGCGGCGCAATCCGATGCGGATTATGTGTATACCCCGCCTCCGGTTGTGGGTCTTGTGCTTGAGGTCGGGGCGAGCGTGGCAGACAAAAGCTCAAAATTGCGGCAGATACTTGCGGCCATCGCTGCTGCCCCGACAGGACCGGACGCACTGAAAGAGGCCAAAGCGTTGCTGGAATGGGCCAAGACGGACAAAGCCTTTCAGGCGGCGTTTGGGTCTGGTCAAACGAGTTTCCTAGGCTCTGACGGTCAGCACAAACTTGTCAGCCTCTAACCAGAGCAACCTCTCAGCCATTGGCGCCTTCAAGGTGAGGCGTCAGGCTAGGTGACCAGTGTCCTTTGATCGTCCATCCCCATTGAAACCAGAAAAGGTGCTTCGCGCTGATTGTTCTGGAAGGCAGTCTTGTCGCACAGCCCATCCCAGTTGCTGAGGATCAGGGATTGTGCCACAGCCCCGCCCAGCGTGGTGCCCGGGCCGGTGACAATGAACAGGTCTGGCGCGAACTCACGTGCGGCCTGTGCAACCGCCTGGGTGAAGTCGTAGGTTTCTGTGACCTGATGACCCAGCGTATAATCCCAAAGCGCGTGCGTGTCGCAAGCTCCGGGCCACCAGATCTGACCGCGGCCGTCGATCATCGGAAGATCGGGCTGTTGGAAAAGGTCAACGCCCAGTCGCGCGCGGCCCTGCGCGGCCACGGGGGCTTGAAGGTTTGAATGAAAGCCCGCGTGATTGGCCAGGCGCAGGGGAAATCGATCCTGCACAACTGGCACGGCTTTTTCGAACGCAGCCAGCCCGGCTTCATCCCCTGCCAACACCAGCATTCCACCCAGATCAATCGACAGGGTCAGCGTTGCATCCGTTCCGCTGATCTGATCGACCAGAGCCAAAAGCTCGGCCTTGCGGACTGGATCCGGATGCCAATCCGCGTTCAGGAATGGATAAACAAGCTGCCCACCGATCATGTTGTCCTGCATCAGCGTGCCCATGGTGTTGACCACCTCGAACCCACTTTCGGCGATCAACGCGCCAGCGCAGGCCAGGGCCGAATACCAGCCCATCGAGTTGCCTGTCACCGCCACCACGTCGATCTTTTCAGGGTCGATGGCGCGGAAATCGCCTAGCGTAGCGGCATAGATCAGGGCCGAGGCATTATCGCCGCGCGTATGTTTTGCAACCGAATACCGCGTCGCGCCGTCCAGCGCAGTCAGAGTTTCCTGGCCCTGTGCGCTGCGCATCTGGTCGAAGTGGGCCAGCAGCGCGTTGTCCGAGAAGTGACGCCCCAGCACACCAAGTTCGGGTTTGTTATACGTTCCGCGACCGGGGCAGATAACAACGGCGGTCTGTTTTTCTTGGCTCATACCTCGGTCTCCATCAGGCGCCGCGCTGCGGCCTCGATGCTGTTTTTGGACGGCATTGTGGCGGCATAGGCCGGGCCGGTTGCGATGAAGCTGTCTTCGGCGGTGATACGGGCCAGTGGTACATTTACGGATTCATGAAAATGCGCCATCAGCGCCTCGGCCACACCGCCATGGTGGCGCGTTTCGTCAACGATCAGGATACGTTTGGCCCCGGCTATCGCATGGGTCAAGGCATCCTTCGGCAGGGGTGACAGCCACCGCAGGTCGACGATCCGGGATTTGATACCATCCGCCTGCAACGCCTTTTGCGCATGATGGCTGAGATAGACGCCATTGCCGAAGGTTACGATGGCCAGATCATCTCCGTCGCCCTCCACGCGGACCTCTCCGAACCCGATGCGTTCGGACGGGTCGGGGTAGGTCTGCATCCATCCGCCATCGCCCACCTCGTGTAAATCGCGCATTGGGTAGAGCGCGATGGGTTCTAGGAACACGACAAGCCGTTGCTCCTCGCGCGCAAGCCGCACGCATTCACGCAGCATCCGCGCGGCATCAGCTCCGTGCGACGGGCAAGCCAGGATCAGGCCAGGAATGTCGCGAAGAACTGCGACCGAGTTATCGTTATGGAAATGCCCGCCAAACCCTTTCTGATACCCCAACCCGGCAATGCGTAAGACCATCGGGTTTGTGTACTGACCGTTTGAGAAGAAGGGCAGGGTGGCCGCCTCGCCGCGCAACTGATCTTCGGCGTTGTGTAGATAGGCCAGAAACTGGATTTCAGGTATGGGAATGAACCCGTTTTGTGCCATGCCGATTGCCAAGCCAAGGATCGACTGTTCATCCAGAAGCGTATCGATCATCCGGTCGGGGCCAAAGCGGGCCTGCAATTTTTGCGTCACACCATAGACACCGCCTTTGCGCCCAACATCTTCGCCCATCATCACGATTTCAGCGTGTTCCAGCATCAGGTCGGTCAGGGTCCAGTTGATCAGGCGTGACATGATCTGAGGCTCGGACTGCGCCTTGAGATCGCCACCGAAGACCTCGGCCCTTTGCTCGGGGGTAGGACCGTTGGTCGGCGCACAGTGGCGCGTGGGTGGGACTAGACTTGCTATCACGTCGCTTGCCGTTTTCAGGCGTGGACGGGTTACGGCTTTGTCAGCCACGCGTGCGACGCGGGCACAGGTGTCGGTATAGACACGCAGGGCGTCTTCGGGTTGCATCGCGCCAGATTGCTCCAACAGGCGGACCGAATGCAGCAAAGGATCGTTGGCCTCTTCCTCCTCAACCTCGGATTTTGGCAGATACGTTGTTGGCATATCGGCCCCGGCATGACCGTAAAGGCGCACGGTGCGCACGTGCAGAAAGGCGGGTTTGCGGCGGCGGCGCACATAGTCTGCGGCCTCTTGCGCCACACGGAACGTGTCGAACAGATCAAGCCCGTTGCAGCTGAAGTATTTCAATCCCGGCCGGTTCTCGAAGGTCGCTGCGATCCAGCCTCGCGGCGTTTTGGTCGAGATGCCGATGCCGTTGTCTTCACAACAAAACAAAAGTGGTAGGGGCACTGATTGGTAGGAGGTCCATTGCGCAGTGTTGAACGCCCCTTGCGCGGTTGAGTGGTTGGCAGAGGCATCACCGAAGGAACAATAGACAATCGCGTCGTCAGGCATATCAGCATGTTCAGGCCGGTGGCGGCGGGCCGCGCCAATGGCATAGGCCGCGCCCACTGCCTTGGGCAGATGACTTGCAATGGTCGAAGTCTGCGGTGGAATGCACAGCGTTTTGGACCCCAGAACCTTGTGCCGTCCGCCACTGATCGGGTCTTCTGAGGATGAGGCGAAGGACAACAGAATATCCCAGGTCGGGCTCTGTCCCGGCACCTGATCGGAGCGGGCGATCTGAAAGGCAGCATCGCGATAGTGCAGAAAGGCAGGATCAGTCGGACGCAGGGCGGCTGCAACAGCTGCTATTCCTTCGTGCCCGGAAGATCCGATGGTATAAAACCCCTGACCGGCTTTCTGCATCGCGCGGCTTTGCCGATCCAACGCGCGGCTAAGGCATTGTGCGCGATACAGTCCCACGGCTTCGGTCTGGGTCAGAGGACCAGCTGGGGCCTTACCCGCTGGGAAATCCCGCGCCGCCACGCGACGCAGGAAGTTTTCGTGCACAATGGCTGCGCGATCCATGTTGACTGTCCTTAGGCGAAGGCTTGCAGGCCCGTTTGCGCGCGCCCCAAAATCAGCGCGTGCACGTCGTGGGTGCCTTCATAGGTGTTCACCGTTTCCAGATTCACCATGTGCCGGATGACGTGAAAGTCCTGACTGATGCCGTTGCCGCCATGCATGTCACGGGCGTGACGCGCGATCTCAAGTGCCTTGCCGCAATTGTTGCGTTTGATCAGGCTGATCATCTCAGGGGCGGCGCGGGCTTCGTCCATCAGGCGACCCACACGCAGGGCAGCCTGTAGGCCAAGGGCGATCTCGGTCTGCATGTTGGCAAGTTTCAACTGGAACAGCTGGGTCTGCGCCAGAGGCCGCCCAAATTGCTTGCGATCCATCCCGTATTGATGGGCCGCGTGCCAGCAGGCTTCGGCCGCACCCATGGTTCCCCAGGCAATACCGTAACGTGCGCGGTTCAGGCAGCCGAACGGACCTTTGAGTCCCTCGACATTGGGCAACAGCGCGTCTTCCGAGACCTCGACATTGTTCATCACGATCTCACCGGTGATCGAGGCGCGCAGGGACAGTTTGCCTTCGATCTTGGGCGCGGACAGTCCCGCCATGCCCTTGTCCAGAACAAAGCCTTTGATCTTGCCGTCATGCGCTTCGGATTTTGCCCAGACCACAAACACATCCGCGATCGGCGCGTTCGAGATCCACATTTTCGAGCCGTTCAGCACATACCCCCCTTCAGTCTTTTTGGCGACGGTCTTCATCCCGCCGGGGTCCGAGCCCGCGTCGGGTTCGGTCAGGCCAAAACAGCCGATAAACTCGCCACTGGCCAGTTTCGGCAGGTATTTCTGGCGCTGTTCGTCGGTGCCATAGGCATAGATCGGATACATCACCAGGCTGGACTGCACGGACATCATCGAGCGGTAGCCGCTGTCGACACGCTCAACTTCACTCGCCACAAGGCCATAGGTCACATAGCTGGATCCTATGCCGCCAAATTCTTCGGGGATTGTGGTGCCCAGCAGGCCCATCTCACCCATTTCGCGGAAGATATTGGGATCGGTTTCTTCCTTGGCAAAGGCTTCGGTCACGCGGGGCAGCAGTTTGTCCTGCGCATAAGCACGCGCAGAATCGCGCACCATGCGCTCGTCTTCGGCCAGTTGATCTTCCAGCAGGAACGGGTCTTCCCAGGTGAAAGGGCCAAGCTGCGGACGGGATTGTGGTTTCATGAGAGTTTCCTTTCTACAGCCGACATAAGGCGTTCAAGACCAGCTGCAATTGTATCTTGTGCGTAGGCAAAGCTTAGGCGGAAATGTCCGGGCAAACCAAAGGCGCGACCGGGTACAACAGCGACACCGGCATCTTCCAGCACCCAGGCGCAGAAGTCAGCGTCATTTTTGAAGGGTCCGCCGTTATCTGCAAGCAATTCCGCGCAAGTGGGGAAAGCATAGAAGGCCCCGTCAGGCGCGTCACACCGCAGCCCGGGAACCGCGTTCAGTCCAGCAACCACCAGATCACGGCGGTGGGCGAAGAGGTCGCAGCGTTCTGCCAGCAGGGTTGGGTCGCATGTAATGGCGGCCAGTGACGCCCATTGCGAAATCGAACACGCGCCCGAGGTCACTTGGCCTTGCACGACCACCATTGCCTTGATCAGTTCAGCAGGCCCGATCCCCCAACCGATGCGCCAGCCGGTCATGGACCAGGCTTTTGCCACGCCATTGACGATCAACATACGCTCGGCAAGCCCAGGCGCGGCATCGGCTAAGGAAACGAAGGGGACGAAGCTGAGGTGCTGGTAGATTTCATCTGCCAGAACCCAGACATGCGGATGCTGTGCCAATACGGCGGTCAGGGCGGTGATCTCATCCTGCGTGTAGATTGCCCCGGACGGGTTCGACGGCGTGTTGAGCATCAGCCAGCGGGTGCGGGGTGTGATTGCGACCTCAAGCTGATCGGGCCGCAGCTTGAATCCTTGCTCCATCGGGCAGGGCAGAACAACCGGCATACCGCCTGCCATGCGGACAATATCGGAATAGCTGGTCCAATAGGGCGCAGGCATGATGACTTCGTCACCTGGGTTCAGGCTGGCCAACATTGCGTTTGCGATTACCTGTTTTGCGCCGGTCGACACGATGACTTGCGCCAACTCGACCCCTGCCTGACGAGCGATCTCGGTGCGCAGATCAGGCACACCTGCGGTTGGTGGGTATTTTGTCTTGCCTTCCTGCGCCGCTGCATGGGCCGCCTCGACCACGTGGGGCGGCGTGGGCAGATCCGGCTCACCCGTTGACAGCGCCACAATATCGCGACCTTCCGTGCGCAGGCGGGCAGCAGCCTCGGAAATCTGCACGATTTCGGAGAGTTCGATACCGTTTAACCGGTCAGCGCGTTGGAACAGCATGGCACTTCCTTTGAAGTTCAGCTTGAAACTAGTGTGAATTTTACTTGAGAAAAACACCTTAATAGGTATCTTTTCTGTGACTAATGCTCATGGATTTTATGCCCCGGATCAACGCTCTTCCGTCTCTTGCCTTGATGCGCAGTTTTGAAGCCGCCGCACGTCACGAAAGCTATACTATGGCGGCGGAAGAACTGGGCGTCACGCAAGGCGCTGTCAGCCGTCAGGTGCGCGAGTTGGAGGCGGCGATTGGCGTCACGTTGTTTCGACGGGTCGGGCGCGCGGTTCGGCTTTCCAAAGCAGGACGCGCGTTGCGCGCGGAACTGGCCGGCGATCTGGAACGACTTAGTGGCACGATCAACCGCGCCATTGCCGCCGGGGATGGTGCAACATTGCTGACGATGGCCGTGCTACCTACCTTTGCGACGCGGTGGCTGGTGCCACGCCTCGCCGGTTTCAAAGCATTGCATCCGGGGATCGAACTGGATCTACATTCCTACACGACGCCGTTCAGCCTTGAAGAAAGACGCGTGGACGTTGCCATTCACTTCGGGCATGACGACTGGCCGGGTGCTCGGCTGCGCAAGCTGTTCCCGGAACATCTGGTGGTCACCGCTGCGCCTGCGCTGTTGGGCAGCGCGGGGCTCGGTGAGAAACGAGATGTGTTCGATCTGCCGCTGTTGCATCTCACCTCTCGGTCCGAGCAGTGGTCGGACTATCATGCCAGTCTGGGGTTGGATGCGCGTGCTGTCTTTCCGGGTATGCGCTTTGATCAGTTTTCGATGCTGATTGAAGGGGCCGTGGCCGGGTTGGGGGCTGCAATCCTGCCGTCTTATCTGATCGAGGCCGAGTTGACCTCGGGCGCGCTTGTCGAAATTGGTCAGGTCGCGAACGTGTCGGGCAGCGCCTATTACGTCGCTTTTCCAACAGGGCAGAAAAATGAAGCGGTTCAGGTCTTTTCGGACTGGTTGATCAAACAGTCAAAGCAACGGCGATCGGTGGGTTGCTGAAAAGATCATAAAGGCCGCACCGGGTTTGCCTTCCCGATGCGGCCACGTTGTGTTGATTTCAAAAGCCGTTCGTTCACGAACAGCGCGAGCCTCAGATGTCGAACTTCACACCCTGCGCCAGCGGCAATTCCGCTGAGTAGTTCACGGTGTTTGTCTGCCGGCGCATATAGGCTTTCCAAGCGTCTGAGCCGCTTTCACGCCCGCCGCCGGTTTCCTTTTCACCGCCGAATGCCCCGCCAATTTCGGCTCCCGAAGGCCCTATATTGACGTTGGCGATGCCGCAATCGGACCCGGCCGCAGTCAGGAACTGCTCGGCCTCGCGCATGTTCAGGGTGAACACGCAAGAAGACAGCCCTTGCGGCACGTCGTTTTGCAGCGCGATGGCTTCGTTGAAGTCCTCATAGCCCATGACATAGAGGATTGGCGCAAATGTCTCGGTCTTGACCGTATCGGATTGCCCTGGCATCTCGACAATGGCAGGTGCCATATAAACGCCGCCGGGGACACCTTCGGTCACACGGTTGCCACCGAACACCTTGCCTCCTTCGGCCTCTGCCGCCTTCAGCGCCGCTGTCATGGCTGCGCCCGAGGCTTCATCCACCAAAGGTCCGACCAGCGTGCCTTCGGCCATCGGATCACCGATGGGCAAACCGGAATAGGCTTTCTTGAGGCGGGCCACCAGTTCGTCCTTGATGGAGTTGTGAACGATCAGGCGACGCAAGGATGTACAACGCTGGCCTGCGGTGCCAACGGCCGAGAACACAATGGCGCGCACAGCCATTTCCAGATCGGCCGAGGGGCCAACGATCATTGCGTTATTGCCGCCCAGTTCCAGAATGCACTTGCCAAAGCGGGCCGCCACGATGGGCGCCACCGCTCGCCCCATGCGCGTCGAACCGGTAGCCGAGATCACGGGTACATCTTCGCTTGAGACCAGAGCCTCGCCCAAAGCAGCATCACCGATCACGGTCTGCAACAGACCGTCAGGTGCGTCGCCAAAGCGGGCCAGAGCGCGTTCAAAGATCTTCTGACATGCCATCGCGGTCAGCGGTGTCTTTTCGGATGGTTTCCAGATCACCGGATCGCCGCAGACAATCGCCAGCGCCGCGTTCCATGACCAGACTGCGACCGGGAAGTTGAAGGCCGAGATTACACCGACCGGCCCGGCCGGGTGCCAGGTTTCCATCATCCGGTGGCCCGGACGCTCAGACGCGATGGTCAGGCCGTAAAGTTGCCGTGACAGGCCAACGGCAAAGTCGCAGATATCGATCATCTCCTGTACTTCACCCAAACCCTCGGACGTGATCTTGCCAGCCTCCCAGCTGACAAGCGCGCCTAGATCGTCTTTGGCTGCGCGCAGTTCCTCTCCCAACAGACGGATCAACTCACCCCGCTGTGGTGCAGGCACCACGCGCCAGGCTTTAAACGCCGCTTGCGACCGGGCGATGATGGCGTCCATCTCAGAGGCAGGTGTCTCGTGCACATTGGCCAAAACGCGGCCATCGATCGGAGACATCACCTGCAAGGTGCCGCCGGTCAATTCAGCCGCAGTCAGGTCCAGTTTCGAAAGTGTGGTTTCTGCATTCATTGCAACATCTTTCATGTCTCAGGCTGCCTTGTTTTGAAGTGTAACGTCACCGGCGCGATAGAGCGCGCCAAATTCGGTGTTCAGGAAATCAACAAGCTTCACCTGCTCCTGCCGGACAAAGCCTTTCGAGGGCAGTGTGCCAGTGCGCATCAGGTCAACGACACCCAGAACCCCCGCCGCTGTTGTGACCTGAATCGCACTCCAGGTCTGGCCGTTGATGTCACGGGCAAAGCTCTTGTTGATCAGCGATTTTTCACGCAGCGCGCCGTCGATCATGCCCTTGGCGGTGCAGTAGACCAGAACCACATCCTGATCGGTGCGGGGCAGGGCGGATTCGAAAATCTCTTTCAGCAGATCACGGCGACGTTCCAGGCCCAGATCGTGCAGCAGCAGTTTCAGAATTTCACAATGACCCGGATAACGGATCGAGCGATAAGAGACCGACCGCGCCCTACCTTCCAGCGTTTCGGGCAATGTGCCCAGCCCGCCCGAGGTGTTGAAGCATTCGTATTCCACGCCGTCATGTCCCAGGACCTCGTAATCCTCTAGCGGCACGGTCTTGACCAATTGGCCGTTCACGATGGCATCACAGGGGTTGCAATACTCGTTGATCAGCCCGTCGGTTGACCAGGTCAGGTTGTATTTCAACGCGTTGGTCGGATAGAGCGGCAGCGCGCCCACCCGCATATGGAGGCTGTCGATCTCATCAAACTCGGTGGCCAGTGATGCGCCCGCGATACCTACAAAGCCCGGCGCCAGCCCGCATTGCGGCATAAAGGCTGTCTGACTGTCTTCAGCCAAGGCACGCACGGCGTTGGTGGCAGCTACGTCTTCGGTCAGGTCAAAGTAGTGTGCGCCTGCTGTCTTGGCAGCTTCGGCAATTTTTGGTGTGAGAAAGAACGGTGCCGCCGAAATGACCGCGTTGAACCCCTTCAGGTTTTCTGCCAGTTTTCGCGCGTCACTGGCATCGATCTGTTTTGTAGAAATGCCCATTTTTGCAATTTCTGACAGTGATTTCAGATCGTGATCCGCAACCGACACGGTGTAATTTGGCGATGCTTTCAGCAAGGTCGCGATCATCTGACCGATCTTGCCTGCGCCTACGATACACACATTCCAGGACATACCTGTATTTGCCTCCCAATTTATGCCTCGCCCAACGATGGTCCGAGAGGTGTTCGAGTGGCAGGGTGAAATTTGACGAAATGAACGAAAAGTCTGACGTTATGACGAGAGAGGTGGCGATTTGACGGATTTGTGGCGGAGCTCTCATTTTGAGGCGCAAAGACACAACCGAAGCTTAAAGTACGCGAACGTCCGACATTGCCCGAATTGCGGTCATGTCCTGCGCGTAAAGCTCTGAAAACGCTTCGAATATTTCAACGCTCCAACCTGGCAAACCCAACTCTTCTTCAACCTGATCCGGCTGCGCGTGCTGATCCAGGACCTGTGCCAGTTCTTCGCGTTGGCTTTGGATATCCGCAGGTCTGTCGTGCTGCACGATCTCCAGCACGTGCCTTTGTCCGGCATCGGTCAAAAGTGAAGACAAGAAGGAAAACTCATCGGGCAGATGGGTCTCCTCGGGTAGCCCGGTCATGGCTCGAATGATGTCACCCCAGATCAGCGGCAAGTTTTCGTTTTCCCACACGGTCAACTGGATCTGGGGTGCAAGCTCACGCAGGTCTTCGATCATGCTGAGCCAACTTAGACAACTGAGATCGGTGCTGGCCAGAATATCCCTGCGATGGTCTTCATGAATGGACATCAGAACATTGGGAATAAAAATGCCCGGATTCACCAACCCAACAAACAACTCAAGTTGTGCCCCTTCCAGAAGAGTCCCGGTAAAAGCTGCCCGTTTTCCGGCAAAGGGATAGATCTGACCATGTTGCAGCGTGGTCCGTCGGGGGGCAAAGAACTTGTCGCTCGACAGAATCACACGCTCTAGGTTTGTGTCATCGGGAAAAAGGGGGGCCAAACTGTTTCGGGTTTCATCAACAGTGGTGCCCTGGCTCAGCGCATCCGACATGATATTGACGAATTGCCGGGATAGCCGCGGTCCCATGGATGCAGTGTTCATCCCGTCCAGCAGCCGTCTGTTTGCCGCAAGTGAGGACAATATGCGCCCTTCATCAGTAAAGGCAGCGCCAGCATGAATGATCACCTGCATGTCGTCTCCCTTACCCCCGCTGTTGTGTCCAGTTTCGCATGTACCATTCGGTTTGCCAGACGTATGCGGTGTTTTTTCCTGTGTGGTTTTTGCACGTTCTCGGGAAAACGGACAATACCCTAGTTCGAGCCAAAAATGATGCTTGCAGTCCCGCGCCAGAGGAAGTAATCGACTGCCTGTGCCCCTATAGCTCAGCTGGTAGAGCAACTGATTTGTAATCAGTAGGTCCGCGGTTCGAGTCCGTGTGGGGGCACCACAAATCATTTAAAAACAACGACTTATGAGATCTGGATGTACGTAAGATGTACGTAAGATGACGTACGGCTCGAAGCCGTATCTCGGATTCGAACCGGTGCTCCACCGACATTGACTACCGGCCAAAACTAGTGATCAAGCCCGGCAAGAGATTTGCGGTCAGTTTTTCTCGACGAAAGGCAGAGTCGATTCAACGGTGTTGCGCTATCGCCAGTAGCAACGGCCACACAACCGCCATTCGTTGCAGGTGCAGCACTAGTCGTCTTTGACGGCCGCTACGCGGACAAATCGGTCATTCTCGTTTCTTGAAACCGACACAAATCAAAATTCGACGTTCATTGAGGTCTCGACTGCATGTACACCAATACCTACGACAATGCCTGCAAAGATAAGCCCAACAAATGCGTTGATAACCGCCAAGGCCCGGCTCGCGGGTTTCTCCGGCATTATGTCTCCGTAGCCAACCGTAGTTGCGTTTATGAAAGCATGGTAAAGGCTCGGTCCGGTCGACCAGCCTTCGATCCGACCAATTGATATCCCCAGAATGCACACAAAAACCGACAGGAATATAAGTATCGGTGACAGGTAGATAAGGTCCCAAAGGAAAACCGACAAAAACGTGCAAATATAGCTTGCGTCGCAACCCATGGCGATACTCTACCTTTCTGCTAGTTGGGAGCTTAGTTGAATACCAATGTCTTAACAGGGAGCAGAATGGCCTGTGCACGCAAGACAATTGCATTTGCTATACCCATGCCATCCACAATCCTTGCGATGAAAGCAGACAGGCCCGTGATTTCACCAGCGTCGATTTCCTGTGCTCGGCTCGTATAAGCAACTCCAACGCACGCACTACCGGGCGGGATGCTATCAAGGTGCCGTGGGAAAATAGGTGCTAGGAACGCTGTAATTGTACCGGGTCGCGCTCGATCCTGCTGATCCAGCAGC
Organism: Ruegeria sp. 6PALISEP08; assembly: GCF_001238295.1. Taxonomy (GTDB): domain Bacteria; phylum Pseudomonadota; class Alphaproteobacteria; order Rhodobacterales; family Rhodobacteraceae; genus Ruegeria. The sequence goes on along the minus strand of NZ_LGXZ01000014.1, from coordinate 47,546 downwards.
GCATCCCCCGGTCGGAACTGCCCCGCAGCAATCGCCTCCTGCACGTCGTCCACAACCATTGGGATTATGGTCAACGGTTTAGACGCACAGGTGATTTCCACCAGCATACCCGGCTTTAGCACACTGGCAGAAATCTGACCAAAAGCCGCGATAAAACGCCCTTGTCCCGTGACCTCAGGCACCAAAATCCCGGCAGGGCGTAGTATTGGATTAACGATATCACCCGGCTTTAGCAGGAACTGCGTTACCGTCCCGTCCACCTCGGCAAACACGGTGGATTTTGATATCTCGTTCTCAGCCTCTCTCAAAACCGCACGCGCAGTTTCAAGCTGTGCAGGGAGAAGAGTAGTTTGGCGCAATTTGGCACCATCGAGGGAGGCAATTGCGGCTGCGCGCTGACTTTCCGCGCCGGACATTGCTGTTTGCAAGCGTTCCAGTTCCTGCTCACTAACAACGGTGTTGTTTCGTTCCGCAAGCTCCAGACGTCGCTCCAAATCGCTCGTAGCCTGAGCAAGTTCAGCTTCCGTCGCCTCAACCCTTGCGGTGGCGCTCGCGACTTCTGTTGCAATCAGGCCCAGAGCCGCCTCAATCTCTTCGATACGACGCTGAGCCGTTTCCGCTGCTGCCTCCTGCCTTGTGGTGTCCAATCGGAAAATGGAATCACCAGCATTCACGTCGTCATTATTGGCAACGTAGACTTCCGCGACCCGCCCCGCGCGATCCGACAGAATGGTAACTGTGCGAAACGCCGCAGAGACATTCCGCGTTGAGGGGTGGAAATAGAAGATCAACGTAATCAGCGTCACAGCCAGTATTGCACAGGCTGTCAAACCCCACCGCAATTCGTACCAGACATTGAACAGGGTTATTTCGTGACCCCACCGCTTGCCTTGCTTGTAGCGGCGATACAGATAGTCCGGGACAATTGTGATCAGTGCAGAGAAGACTAGCTCAAGCATCGTCGCTCTCCGAGACGTCTACTTCGGTCTTGAGTGGAAAGATCTCATGCAACGGCACGGCGGCGATCAGAATAGCTGCGATCCAGAAAGCGTTATTCAGGGTGAATAGAGAGATTAACCCAAGTACACCGACCAACTGCATTTGGACCTTATGAGCACCGGCTGCCATGCGGTCTGGAATGGCCTGTACTGTGAAGTAGAGTGCGCCAAAACCCAGCAGCACTATGACTAGAACCAACCCAACAACGATCAGAAAACCGTCTGTCTCCCCCGGGGGTGTTACCCAAAAAGGGAGTCTTGCTAGCGCCTCATCAGAAATAGAACTGTTCACCTGTCCCCCCCGCATCCAAGTGATCACATTCGAATATAACCGATTGAAATCAAGAAAACCAATTTGTCTTGTGGCTATGAATTTATTTCAAACGCATCATGGCAAACTTGGCTAATCCAACGGTCTTTGAAACTGGGGTGCAGATCATTTAGCGGGAATATTTTCAGAATATTGTTGGGTCAGCTCTGGGATCCGTGGCTGTCGAATGCATCCGCAGCATTCTTCTGGCGCGGTAATGACCGTTCATCGGGGCTCATTTCGACACTTCGCTTTTGCTTTACTTGTGTGCTGGGTGATTGGTCAGCGTATTCGAGTGTTGAAGGGTGTCTTTCGTCTTGAAGTGTTCTCCAAATGATTGTGACCTGCACCAGATATAGGCTTGCGGAAAGACCAGTGTTTCTGCTGAAGTCCGGACTAGATGTGATGTATTGAAAGGAGAGTGATTTCTAAAATTAATTGATGCTTTTTCGGGGAAATAGAGCGTTACGTCAACTAAAAGGGAGACCATCACCTTTCAGGTAAAAAGACGTAAGATGTACGTAACGAGCATAAAAATTTCCTGTAAGTTGTTGATTTTATTGACGTCAGATTCCGTGTGGGGGCACCATCTTCCAATATCCCAATGTCCAGTGACATCCATTTAAGCCCTTTATATAAGGGTTTGTATGAGAATGTTTGTCCACCCGTGTTTTTTGCAGTCCGACGATGTACCCCCAGATTGGGGGTCATTTTGGGGGTACGCTGAAAAGGCTGAATTGGAGCGTACCCCCACATGCCTCTGAGCGATGCGAAGATTCGAAACCTGAAATCTAAGTCAAAGCCATACAAGGTAAGTGACTTCGACGGTCTTTTCGTGCTGGTCAAAGTCAGCGGCTCAAAGTCATGGCGGTTCAAGTACCGCGTCGACGGAAAAGAAAAGCTGATTGTGTTTGGCGACTACCCTGCGGTGAGCCTGAGCAAGGCCCGCGAACTCCGGGATGCAGCCCGAACAAACCTCGCGAACGGCCTTGATCCATCAGAACTGAAGCAGGAAGAAAAGCTGCGCCGCGCAGAAGCCAGTGGCCAAACCTTCGAAAAGATAGGTGCGGCTTTCTTGGCCAAGCAGCATAAAGAAGGAAAGTCTAAGGCGACGCTCGACAAAACCGCATATCACCTGAAGCTCGCCAACCGCGATTTTGGTAAGAAAGCAATAACTGCAATAACCGCACCGATGATCTTGCGCACACTGCGAAAAGTCGAAGTGAAGGGCAACTATGAGACAGCGCACCGGTTGCGCGCACGAATTGGGTCTGTGTTCCGCTACGCGGTTGCAAGCGGCCTCGCCGAAACTGACCCGACTTATGCTTTGCGCGATGCTTTGATCCGACCGACGAGACAGCATCGAGCTGCAATAACGGATCCCATTGCATTCGGCGCACTGCTCCGCGAGATCGACGTCTTCGAAGGCCAAGTTACCACGCGCATCGCGCTTCAGCTTTTGGCCCTACTCGCACAGCGCCCCGGAGAATTGCGACACGCCAAGTGGGGTGAGTTTGACGAAACAGAAAGAGTATGGGCAATTCCGGCTGGAAAGATGAAGATGCGACGCGATCACTTTGTGCCGCTGGCAGATCAAGCGATCAAGTTGCTGGATGAACTGCGCCCTTTGACCGGCGAAAGCGAATACTTATTCCCCTCCTTGCGTTCATGGCACCGGCCAATGAGCGAAAACACTATGAATGCTGCGCTTCGGCGGATGGGCTACTCTGGTGATGAAATGACCGCGCATGGTTTCCGGGCCACCTTTTCTACTCTGGCCAATGAAAGCGGTCTCTGGAATCCCGATGCAACAGAAAGGGCTTTGGCTCATGAGGAACGTAACGAGGTGAGACGCGCCTACGCGCGAGGCGCACATTGGGAAGAACGGGTTAGACTTTCGGACTGGTGGGCTGGATATGTAGATGAACTGAAGGCAAGTTGATACCGTAGTTAGCACTGGCGTTTCATTCATGGACCAATCGGAAAAATCAGAAAGACACCAAAGAATAATTGCGAGGATCGGCGGTGGTTTGTTTGCCAACACTGAAAAGCCAGAGATTCCGCCAAGGGTGAAAACTACCGTCAGGCGGTGTCGGACTTGTTTGCGAAGCGTGACGAAATGTCGAATACGATCCGCAGGGAATTGGCATGGTTGCCACCCGAGGAACTTGTGGACACTTTCGGTCCAAACGGAGAACCAATATCCGAAAAAGGGAGGGACTTGGTTGCAAGATTTCGAAGAGAGATGGAAGCGGCGTTTGGTAGGTTGAAGCCTTGGTATTCAGCGCCACTCTTTTGCACAAAACAGTTGGCCGATTTTGAACATTGGGCCAAGCACGAATTTCTTTCTTTGGATGAGGTTGTGTGGCTTTCCGTTGGGCTTGAGCCAGAAGACAGGTTCGTAGCATCGATCAAGGAGTATGATGAGAGGGGCAACAAGCAAAAGCTGGATGAGGTGACCACCTACATGAGCCGCCACAGAGAGGTGATAAGGCGGAAGTTCGACCCATACAATCAAAGGCACAAACCAAAGTTTGCGGACCTTTTTGTCTGGATCAATGAAGTTAACCTGACCGTTCACTCAGGGTTTTATGAGCTTGTTTCTCACAGAGCAGCAGCGCCCAGTAAGACCGCAATTCCTGATGTGCCCGACAAGATCGACAGCAAGTTTGACGGTCGCGAACGAACCTCAATGGTAAAGCTCATCGTAGCGATGGCGATTGATGCCAACGGCTTCGACCCTACGGAAAAACGCAGCGAGGTTCCCAATGAGATAGAAGGAATCGCAGATCGTCTGGGCTTAAACCTGACCAGCAAAACAATACGAAAGTATCTTCGCGAAGGCTCAGAGAGGTTACCTGAAGACTGGAAGCCAGAATAAAGATATTTCCTCAGGAATTAGCGGAAATAGCCTTAAATAATATCAATTACTTATAGATAATTCCAAGCGGCAAAACCATTTTCCCCTCAGATTTCAAACTTTGATCCATAACCTGATCACATCACCTAACACAAGGATTGATCAGAATGGACAATATAGATTTCCCCCGAACTGGCCTCGTACGGCTTTCGCAAATTCTTGCACCTGCCGGTCCCATCCCGGTTTACAAATCTGCATGGTGGCAGGGTGTAAAAGATGGGCGCTTTCCTCAGCCTCAAAAACTTGGCCCGCGTACTAAGGTTTGGAAAGTTGAGGACATCCGCGCCCTATTTGAAGGTGACGCTGATGGCTAAATACCCAAACCCGATGCTCGTTAAAGCCTCACGAACATATGACGTGCTAGAAGCGACGCGGGCGCTTGGGCGAACACCCGCCACGATCCGGAACTGGATCAAAGATGGGTTGGTGGTGCTAGCGTCACGCAAACCGTACTTGATCCTCGGGCAAGCGATCCGGGACTATATCCGGGCAAAGTCTGCATCTAGAAAAAAGGCTCTCTCGCAGGATGAAATCTACTGTCTTTCATGTAGAGCGGGGCGGCGACCGCTAGACATGGCGGTCACGCGGCATTTCCAAACCAGTAAAACATGCAGAATTAACGGTATTTGCAACGCCTGCGGAGCACCCATGTCGCGGATCATTTCCTTGTCCAAGGCACAGCATTTCTTTGAAGTGTTCAGGCTCAAGAAAAACCTCGCCAGCAACGCCTAATGGATACCGGCTCCTACCGTTTGAAACACACATCTGAAAGGGATGAACTGGCATGAGAAAAGTGAACGAAGAAAACGAGCGCACAAAACGGAGATACCAACAATACCTCAAAGCTGCTCGACGCAAAGACGAAGCCACCATTGATAAGGCTGCCGATGCGATCCTGCATTATGAAGCTAGCACAAACTTCGCTTCATTTAAGAAGTTTAGGATTGAACAAGCTGTCCGCTACCGCGCCAAACTTGACTCCGAAATCAACAAGAGAAACGGCAAACCATTGGCGAAGGCTACCATCTCATCGCGATTGTCGAACATCAAAGGTTTCGTTGTCTGGCTGGCCGACCAACCCGGCTACAAAAGCCGCATCCGCCACTCGGATGCCGACTATTTCAACATGGACGCAAAGGGCCAGCGGGTGGCGCACGCCGTAAGAGAGCGGCCTTACCCTTCTCTGGAGATGGTCCGGCACGCCTTCTTGCAGAGGCCAACGGCAACAGACATTAACCGGCGCGACGCAGCCATCGTCGCTTTTCTGATGATCTCCGGTGCGCGGGATGGCGCTGTTGCGTCTCTCAAGCTCAAGCACATAAACCTGGTTGACGGCTACGTCTTTCAGGACGCGCGGGAGGTAAGGACGAAAAACTCCAAGACCTTCACAACATACTTCATGCCCGTCGATCAGATGTACACCGACTGTTTTCGTGATTGGGTGCAATATCTTAAGACGGAATTGTTCTTCGGTCCGGATGACCCGCTTTTCCCTCCACCAGAAATGGGTATCGTTGACGGTCAATTCGCAGTCGTCGGCTTGAAGCGACAGACCTATCAAAACCCCAATGCAATCCGAGCAGCGGTCAAACAAGCCTTTGAAAACGCGGGCCTGCCGACCTTTGCGCCACATTCATTTCGCAAGACTCTTACAGTCTGGGCGGACAAACATTACCCGACACGCGAAGCCGTCAAAGCCTTCTCTCAAAACATCGGGCACGAAAGCGTCGTTACAACGGTCAGCTCGTACTTCCCTGTCAGCACGGAGCGGCAAGGCGAACTGATCAAAACGCCCAAGACTTCCGTCTAGGTTCTGGCCGCAAAAACGGCGCGTTTTCTACGGCAGCTTTGACCCAGAGCAGACAGTGGCGAAAAACGAGGCTATGTCGGAATCGCGGACAAAGCGGCCTTTGGTTCGCCAAACAAATCGGTCATTTTTGGTTTTAGACTAGGCGGTTGTGTAGAGTGACAGGATTACTTGTCTTCTCTTCCGTAAGCTCAATATCTCAATTGGCACCCTCATTGGATGCTGAGGAGGCCGCTACCAATCGAATTCCCATCATATCTTTAGGTCCAGGCGCGGTTTCCAAAAAGGGCGGAAGAGTTCAATCTTGGGGCATCGGTTCATCACGACTTTAAGGCCCGCCGCTTCTGCGAGTTGCGCTGCTTTGTCGTCGTACACACCGATTTGACCCCAAAGAACTTTTGCCCCGATTGCGATAGCCTTCTCGGCAAAGGCATATAACTCTTCCTTCGGGCGGAAAACGTCTACCATATCAACATGTTTGTCGATCTCTTCCAGTGAGTGGTAGACTTTGAGCCCTCTAATTTCCGAAACATTCGGGTTAGGATTCACCGGTAGAATATCATAGCCGATTTCACTCAGCTGTCGCAGAACGCCATAGCTGAATTTCGTTTTGTCCGCGCTAGCCCCCACCATTGCAATGGTTTTAACCGACTGCAGGATGTCGGCGAGGTATTTGGGGTCGTAATCGTAGATGTGGTTGATATCTGCTTCGGGCATCGGTTAACCTTCCTTCGGCGTCGCAATGTCAGCCTTGAGTTCGTGGGGTTTGAGAGGGTCGAGAAACGGATTGCGGTACAGCTTGCCATGGCTCTCGACCCCGATCTCAAGCGTGATGTCGGATGTCGGACGTGCCACGCAAAGGATCACATAGCCGTTCGCGATTTGCCGATTATTCAGCGCAACCTGTCGGCGTTGATCGATCGCGCCAGTCTTTAGTTTTGCCGCGCAGGTAATGCAGCCGCCATACTTGCACCCAAAAGGCAAGTCGACGCCCTGTTCTCTCAGCGTTTCCAGAAGTGGGCGCCGCGCATCCACACAGTATTGCGCGCCATCTCTGTTCGCGATCGTCACGGTATACATAGTCATAGCCAGATGTCGCTTGTGCAATCACCGCCCGGATACCGGCTCTCGTGACAGCGCGATGGACCATTCGGTTCTTTGCCAAAGTCCACAATGAAATCCTCGTTGATCTTCATACCACCGTTTTCAGGGTCGCAATCGATCATCACCATAACCCCGCCCTTTTCGCGGATCTCGGGATAGAACTGGTTATCCCAAGTCGAGAACAGCGAGGTCGTGACATAAAGCCTTCGCCCGTCGAGGGAGAGCTGGAACATTTGCGGACCACCCGCGACCTCGACCCCGTTAACGATCGGAGCTTTACCCAAAAGGCCCCCCATAAACACTTGGCCGGTCAGCTTGGGATTATGCGGGTCGGTGATGTCATACTGGCGCATATCTCCATGCAGCCAATTGTTCAGGTACAAGTATTTGTCGTCCATCGAAATCAGGATCGCCGACATAACCCCCGGCAACGGGATCGGCCATTCGGGGTGCATCTCGTTTTCCACGTCGATGATCTTTTCCCACCGCCACTTTTTAGCATCGTCTTGCCACCAATGGATCACATTGGTCGAAAGAGCTGCGCCACAGAACCCATGCGTGCTGTCGGGGTCATGGTGGAACTTGACTTCCAGCGGCAACAGCCCGTCTTCACCTAAATAGAAGCTTTCGACCGGTTCGCGCTTTTCGAAATCCCAAAAATGCAGCTCCCGCCCATATTTCAGATGACCCACTTCTTCCAGATCGAAGCCCGGCATGAAGGTATTGGGCGCAGCCCATTCGGAACTGACCATCACGTTGTGGCGCGGTTGGTACCAGAAATCGTAGCCAAACTTTATATCGCCCATCGAGGTTTCCCAGCGACCGACGATGTTGAACTCTTTGTCGAGATGCAGATAGCCTCCAGGAGCTTCACCCTTGGCATTTCCAAGGAAGGAAATGATGATTTCCGAGCCCAAACAATGCACCGTATGCGGGCCCGATAAATCTGCCTTGGCCTTGATCTCGGCCCCGTCGATGACCTTATGCAACCGCGGCGCACGCGGGTCAGTGGCTGTATCAACGATGTGAAGGTTGTTAGAGCGTACGCCTGGCAGGATCAGGTATTTGCGGGACATCGAGCCGTCGTCGTTACAGGACGAACAGGCGTTCCACCCCATGTGGTGAAGCTCGTCCCCAATCCCCGGCATTTCTAGCCTATTGATTACCTGAGAATAGGTCGGGCTGTCAGGGTCTACATCCACTGTAGCAAGGTAATCAGGTTTCTGGATCCCTGTCCCGGTGTAGATGGCGATCGTGTAGAGTAGCTTTTCTCGGGCGGCTTTGATGGCTTCTTGCGGACTTTTGAAGCCCGGTCCACAGCATTGTCCATCCATCGTGTGCTCCTCCCTTGATTCCCTAAATTGTATCGTATATCGAAAACTTAGTTACCATAAAGTGAGAAAAATGCATCTCGAACGATTAGCGCTGATTTTGGAAATCGTGGGTCAAAAAGGACGTGCGTCCGTAGCGGATATCTGTGCCCAGTCCGATATACCTAAACCGACGACCTACAGGCTGGTTCAAGACCTTGTTTTGTCCGGCCTACTTGAATCACCAACCCGCGGTGAGTTCGCGATTGGGATTAGGCTAAAGCGTATCACGTTGAGCGATCACTCTGATCCCGCTCTTTTGCAGGTGATTGCGCCTGTCCTCTCTGGCGCTGCGAATGACTATGGCGCTGCGTTTTTCTTGTCTCGGCTACGGGGCCATTGGGTTGAGATTATTCATGTGGAGACACCGCAGACGGGCGTGTCTTTTCTTCATCCAGGTATGGGAAAACGACCAATGCACGCGTGCTCTTGCGCCAAGGCAATCGCCGCCGTGTCGCCTGAGCTGCTGTCTCAAGACCGATTGGATGGGCAGCTTAAGCGGTACACAGATCGCACGATTACAGACCCTAAGGATCTGGCCGCGGAACTCGATGTCATTCGAGCCAAAGGGTATGCCGTATGTGTTGAAGAGCTCGAGCGCGGGATCAGTTCTGTCGCAACAACGCTGACTAAGACAGGTGTTGGTGCGACGCTTTCAATCGGCGCTACGGCGTCTCTTCGGGTGTTTACACCTTCGAAGCGAGAAAAGATTGGTCATACACTTACCACAATGTCACACGAACTTGCACGCGCGCTAGGATGGGGTGAAGCAGATAAAGAAAGGATACCCGCTTAGGTTCATGGGTATCGCATTGCTGTAGGTTAACGCCATCCAGCAGGACAGGTGTGTTTTGCGACCTTCGCCGCTTTTAGGTCAATGAGGGAGACAAATATGGACGATGCAATGTTTGGTGGGTTCTTCGTGATCAACGTAAAACCTGAGTATCGGCAGCCCTTTTTGGACGCTAGCATCTTCCAAGCGCAAAATGTTGTCAGTGAAGAACCCGAAGTTTTCCAGTTTCATATTATGGTGGATGAGACAAACCCAAATCGTTTCTATTTCTACGAAGTGTTCAGAAACGAAGCCGCGGTCCAAGATCATTGGGAATCTGAAACCTTCAATTACTGGTTGAACACTGTCCGAAAGATGCTGGATGGTGAGATCGAACTTGTTGCCAGGATGCGCTCGCTTTTTCCGACGCCAAAAGGTTTCGAGGCGCAAAAAGCAAGCCTGCTACTATGGTAAAATTGACCGACGTTTGAGATTTTCGTCCGTGCGAGAACATTACTGGTTTTGGTGCTGGTCCGCTTTGGACACGATGCGATCATGCGATGATATTTCGAGAGCGTCTTCGATGCGCTCGAAGCTGACACCCGACACAATTGACTGAACAGCTGCCAGCCTATTTTAGAGAAAAAGGGAATTTCGTATGAACAAATGGATTTATTTTGGGTTCGCATTGCTGGTTTCAGCCTGCAGCCCACCGCCCCAGGCTCCGTTGGTAACTGATGCGAACGGTCAGACTTCCATCCAAATCAACACAAGCGGGCTTACATGTTACGAGTCAACCTGTCTGGAGATCACAAGGGGCAGCGTTCGCGCGATCGGACACAAGAGAGCGCGCATCCCAAAAGATATCGATGTCAGCAGCGGGACCGTCACCCCAGACGAGTTCAAGCGGATGCGCCAATCAGCGATGTTGGCGGGCGGACCCGGTTCTGGCAATCGGTAAACAAAGGAGAGGTCGCGATATGTTCAACGATGACGTCCAGGCACGATGCCCAGAATGCGGATCGCAGGATACGGTGATTACAGGTGAGAAAGCTGCCTGTAATGCATGTGGGTACGAGGAGCCTTTTCTGCTCGATGAAGAGGTGCGCGACGGAGCGCATGACGTTGTGGCCAACGCGCAGAAAATGGCACGGGCGAGAGACGTTTTGCAGCGATGGGATTTTGCAGGGTAAATGGGTGGCTGAGGCGGCCAGAAATCCAGAAAAGTGAAAACACGCTGTAAGGGCCTTTCAGGGGCCAAACGAAGGCCGCGCTCCGAAGGCGAAAGATCCGTTACCTCCTTTAAATGGGCGTAGAATGGGTCAGGAAAGGCTCTAGAGGGGTCACTCCGCTGCGACTTGCTCGGTAAGGCGCAAGCGCTTCACTCTGCGCGCGCTGCGCTGTAATCCTCGTCTGAGACATGCTCCATCCAATCTGCAGTCTTGCCCTCGACGGACATCTGCACAGCCAGATGGGTCATCGCGCAGTCTGGCGACGCGCCGTGCCAATGCCGCTCTCCTGGCGCGAACCACACCGTATCGCCAGGGCGCAACACCTGCACAGGCTGCCCTTCAGATCCAGCCAGGCCCAAGCCCGACAAAACATACAGCGTTTGACCGGCAGGGTGCGTGTGCCAAGCTGTCCGTGCGCCGGGCTCAAAAGTCACCGTAAAGATCTTGACCGGCGAGGGATCATTCCCTGTCACAACGGGATCAAAGCGGACCGTACCGGTGAAATACTCATTGCCGGGAAATTGAGAGGGCCGGTCCCCGGCGCGGTGAATCTCCATGATGTGCTCCTTTGTTGCGCTGCTCTTGGGGACTTAGCAGAGTTCCGATTTCAAACCCAGAAGCGCGCCGGGTCGACGCGGCAATCTGAGCGCCATTGTCGAATGCCCATAGTGCGACTGGAACCAGTCATCGGTTTGAACAGGACCTACGGCCGAGTTGCGGACAAAGCGGCTTTGCCCATTGTAGCGTATTAGTGATATCGACATAACGTCGGCGTACATATCCTTCTGGCTATGCCGACCCTATTTCTGGAGGAGGTTCAAAAGCGACCAAAATGAAGAGTTCAATATTTCGGAAAACCAGTGCCGCCTGCATTCTGGCCTTCTCCCTTTCTCAAAGTGGGGCAGCTGCCGAAAACGCCTCTAACCCACTTTCAAAAGGTCGGAACACAGATCTCAGAATTCAGCATACTGACGGAAATAGCGGTGAAAAAACAGACTATTTCATTGATGGCGCCTTCATGGCGCTAGACAATTTGAAGATCAAATACGAGCTTCACTACAACAATGTATCAGCAAATGGGATGTCTTCCAGCGACTGGGAAAAGGCGCTCGTTAAATTGATATACTTCCCAACGGAGGGCTTGCTCAATGAGACTTGGGGGTACCGCGCGGCGGTGGGCCTCGACTGGATAGTTGAGTTTAGCAATGATGACCAAGGCATTGGGACAGGTTCAGATCAGCTCGGACCGTTCGTCGGGGTCGCCTTTGGAAACCAAGATACTGGTCTTTCACTTATCCCCTTGGTACAGCATTTCTTTGACTACAATGGCGATACCGACATCAGCCAGACGGCGCTCAGGTTAATCGCGCTACAACCCTTCGCAACCGACTACTGGGCCAAGTTGGATTTGAAAGTCCCATATGATTGGGAAGAAGATGCATGGTCTGGCTCTGCAGAAGTCCAGATCGGATACAACATCAACGAAGGCATCGCAGTCTACGGCGAAGCGCTTCTGGGAATTGGTGGCAACCGATCTTTTGACGAAGGATTTGGTGTAGGCCTTCGCTTCCGATACTGAACCTTTAGCCTTTTCCGACTTGGCCTCAGTAAACGTTGTTTGTTTATGACCGCTCAGGGCTCAGAGCAGTCATTCGCCGCACTCGGCATGAACGACCACTATGCGGACTTTGCGGACATCCGCATTGTTACTTCAAAGGACCGTAGTCAGCCCAAAGGCGACCTTCACTCAATGTATCTTCAACGGGATCAAAGCGGATAAACCTGCCGTACAAAAACCAAGAAATGATACAGAAACCGTCGCTTGGAAACGTTCGCCACGCCCGCAACGAAGGGACGTGCTTTACTGTTTGAGTAGAGCATTGGCGTCCAAAAAATCAGGTGTCTCAAAGCCTTCAGAAAACCAGCTGCAAATTGGTGCCAGTAGTGATCTTGCCCGGGACTCGCAGTTTTGGTCTCGCCACAGTGAAGCAAGACTGGTAGCTGCTCGTAACTCCAGTGATTTTGCATGTTGCGCGCGCGCTCGATCAATCGCCTTTTGAAACTGAAGTTCCGCGCTAGCAATGTCACTAGATTCTAAGTGTAGGATGCCTTTTAGCCGGTCCAGCTCAGCAAGGTAAAAGCGTTCTTGGTTTGAAGATTTAATAGCTTTGGCTTCTTTTATAGCAGCCCATGCCGAGTCAAAGTGGCATGCGTCAATGCAGCTTGCAGAAAGGAAAGCAAGCCATTGAGTATCACCAAGCCCCGCGCCCGTTTCGTGCCATTTTTTCAGCCCGGTTCTCAACTGGTCCAAACCCTCCTCATACTCTCCCAACCCACATAGAGCGCGGCCCCGGCACATTCCTCCAAAGGCAAGCCAAGCCGCTAGACCATGTTTCCGGGCGTGCGTGACGGCCGCTTCAGATGCGGACAGAGAAGCCGCGAACTCCCTGCGATGATTGAGAATAACAGCCTTGAAGCTCAGCGCCCAACCGACACAATGGCTGACCGACAGATCTTGGCTGAAAGAGAGCCCTTCGTCTGCCATATGGATGGCACTGTCTGGGAACCCGCTCAACCACAAATTCCAGGCTGAGTACAACCTACAAATAACACCAGCGCTATCGCCATGAATCGCAACTTCTTCCCGACGTTGCCGTTCGCAAAGAGCGTCGTCAATTTCTATACCCGCTTGAAGGTGTTTCGCAGCTTCCTTGGATTGGCCTACGAAGAATAGGCTCGTGCCGAGCACTCTGTGCCCAAGTGCACGCCGCTGCGCATTGCCCTCTTGTTTAGCGAGAGAACCCAGCTTCTCTGCAAGGCTCAAGGCGTGTCGGTGTTCTCCTCTGGAGAGGCGATAGTTCCAATACCCTCTCAGAATTGGGAACAAGTCTTCCGTTCGGCCGAGCCGGCCACAAAGTTTGCGCGCTCGCTGATACGCCCTCCTCACTTCCGGCGCTGTCCAGCCCTTTGAGAATGTCAGAGGGACAGCCAACTTGGATTGTAGCTCTAACTCAACCTCCATCTTTCTGGTTGGATGATCAATGGCGGGAACCAATTTCAACCCCATGTTAAAATGCGCAATAGCCTCCACGTTTGAAGAACGAGCTATCGCTTTCTCACCGGCTTTGAGCCAGAACTTAATCGAGGCTTCATGATTGCCTGCTTCTAAAAGATGGTAGGCCAATGTTTCTGGCCTTTTGTCCGCAATCTCTGGACGCATCGTTTTGATCACTTCCGCTGAAAGTGCGTGCAATCGTCGCCGCTTCGCCTTCAGCAAAGATGCATACGCCGTGTCACGGACCAGCGCATGCTTAAATACATACTTCGCGTAAGGCGGTCTTCCCCTTTGTTGAAGCAGCCCAGCGGCCACGAGTTGAGCCAATCCTTGTTGCAGTTCTGTTTCTTCAATTGAAGAAACAGCCAACAACATTTCATAGTCGAATTCTCGACCAAGTACGGCACCAAATTGCGCTATCAGTCGTAATTTGGGAGACCGGTCCAATCTCGCCATGAGGGAGCCCTGCAACGTCGCTGGGACAGCTGTATCCGACAGCTGGCCATTTAACTCGAAACGTCCATTTCGCTTTCGCACGAAACTCGTTTCCAACAGTACTTTGGTAAGTTCTTCGACAAAGAGTGGCACTCCGTCAGTCTTGCCTACGATATGCTCGACCAATTCCTGAGGCAGTTCTTCTCCTCCGGTTTGCAATTTTATCAGGCTTTCGACTTCAGTTCTCTTCAAACGATCAAGGATAATTGGGCGCGTGCAACGGTGACTTGGCCAGTGCGGTTGAAATTCCGGGCGATAGGTGAGGATATTGAGGATTGGAGCGGTTGTAGATTTTTCGAGTTGGAGCGCCAACAATTCCAATGTTGACGGGTCCGCCCAATGCAAGTCTTCCCAAGCCAAAATGACCGGTCTTTGACTGGCCTCGTCCAAGAGCCAAGCAACGATTGCGTTCATCGTCTGCAATTTTTGCTGCGGCGGTGCCTGTCTTGTTGGCGGATACCTGTCGTCAGGAAGCGGAATCGACAATAATGAGGCTAGCAATGGTGTCACTTCATTCAACGGTAAGTTTAGACCCTTAAGAGCTCCTTCCAGTTTTGCCAACTTGCCATTGGCTCCATCATCGCGGTCAAATCGCAGAACGTGCTCCAAGTGGACGATAAGAGGATAAAATGGACTAGTTGTATGATAGGGTGAGCAGCTGATTGTGATGCGTGCGTAGTCCGTTTCGTTTAACTCTACGCGCATTGCTTCTAACAATCGGGATTTCCCTATCCCGGGCTCTCCGCTTATCAAGACAACCTGACTTGTACCTTCCCGGCTCAACTGCCAAGCACGGTTTAACAGTTCTATTTCATGCTTGCGCCCGACAATTGGACTGAGAGTACCGGTGTGTGCTGACTTAAACCGAGTCTCTGCCGCAGGCTCACCGACAACCCGCCAGGTCACAACGGGTTTTTCAAATCCTTTGAGTCGGTGTGCCCCAAGTGCTTCAAATTCCAGCGCACCCCCGATTAGTTTGTGGGTAAAGGCATCTGTCACCACTTGGCCTGGCAAAGCCACATTTAGCACCCGGGCAGCTAGGTTAGGAGTTTCACCGACAACGGCATCCTTTTCTGTCGTGGTTTCCCCTACTATGTCGCCGATTACGACCTGTCCGGTGGCCACCCCGACTCGGGCCGCAAGTGCCTGTTCGGTGTCATTTTTTAAAGATTGCACCGCTTTTGTGACAGCCATTCCTGCGCGAACAGCACGCTCCGCTTGGTCCTCATATGCACGCGGCCAGCCAAAGAAAGCGAGCACTCCATCGCCGAGAAACTTGGCAACATGGCCGTCGAAACGGGCAACCATGCCGGCGACTGTGTCCTGATACTGTCGCATAACATCATGCAGGTCTTCTGGATCTAACTTTTGTGAGAGTGCGGTCGAGTCGACCAAATCGCAAAACACTACAGTCAGTTGTCGTCGCTCGGCATCAGCCGTGCGCATGGACGTTGACCTAATTCCTAAGCTCGTGGTTTCTGACGGTTCAGCTCTTTTTTCAACAAGAGCAGCGATGGCGCGCGACAACGACTTGCGATCGCCCATGGCTGCAACACCTAGTTCGATTAAATCATCTTCACCGAGGTATGGTAGGTGCTCAAATTTGATCCTGTTTTTGGCGAAGGATTCACTGTATTCGCCAAGGCCCAATTGTTCGAGCCACTCACCGACGTTATGAGACATGACTGCCTCTTGGACAGTTGAAATGACTCCAGTCTAATAGGTTTTTGCTCTTCAGGCTATCTTGGCTGGGGGCGCGACCCTGTTGGGCAATGGCAAGTTGACCGCGCCCTCCTCCGTCAAGCCCAGTAAGGCCATGAGATTCTTGCGATGTCTTCATTTCCGTAGCGAAATTGCTGCACCGTGAACAAACGGTAAGAAAACGGAATCTATATCGCAGGACTTTGCAAAGTCAGCTTTCTGCACCTTGGCGACCTTGGTACTGTCCGCAGCAATGGTACGTTTGGGCTCTGAACAGACCTTCGTCGGCATTTGATGGGTGTCCACTTTGTCACGATTTGCAGACGTTCACGACTGCGAAATCGATGGCTTGCTTCTCAATGATCAATCTCACTACCATCGGAGGTTGGCATGAGTTGTCGACGAATTTACTTTGCCGAAGACAATTTATTTCCCGAGGTCAACGTATTTGGCGAATGGAGCAAAACGCACACTGGCAACGTACCCAAAAACCGATGCGCTTTCACACAAGTTCCGGCTCAAATGAACTCCAGCTTGACCGCAAAAAGCGCGGCTTTAAGACATGCTTGGGGGTGCGACTGGGGGTACGTTTTATAATGAGGAAAAAGAATCTTATAATATACAATATCTTACATTCTAATTGCGAAGACGTGTGGCTCATTCGCTGCGTCAATGCAACCCGGTGGCAGAATGTGCCGGGCCTAAAGCCTGATGTTCTTTCATCATGTTTCTACAGTCGAAGAAACGATGTAGGAACGGCGACAATATCCTTTCTCATTTGGGTGGATAAATTGAAGAATGCGACCTTGATGTCTCAATCATCATTTGCGGACCCACACCTTTTCCGGGATTACAAGTTTTGTGGGTTGAGAGGTAAGGCTGTCTTGCCGCTTCACTGATACTCGCACCAGAAACTTGGGTACTATTAGCTTGATTGGACAACGCAAATTTTTTGCTTGGGGGCCATTTTCTTTATCCTCCCTGTGGACTGGGCGCTCGTGTTGAGTATGTCTTTGCCTCCTGCCCACTAAACTTCTCGCCACCTTTCCTGCAATTGCAGGGCATCCTACGCAGGACTTCTTTGTTGGGTGCATCGTATCATCGCGCAGAAATCAATCTGCCGGAAAGAAACGGATGAACGTCTTGGATGCGCCATCTGGAAACTGGCATTCCCCAATTATGCTCTCAATCCGATGAAAATCGGCTATGGTTCCAAACATCTTGAGACAGGAGATTGCTATGCTTTATCCACTTGCAACGCTTGAGGCCGATAAACTCAGCTTGGTTAAGGAACTTGAAGAGGAAATCGGAAGCCCGCTTGTGGCGTTTGCCGCAGTTGACGCCGATACTGCCAATCTGCCGAAGGACCAGCTTCGGAAGTTACAGGCCCTTGAGGGTGAACTTGATGTCGTTCTTGTTGCTGTAGGACCAAACTAGGCTTTGTTCACAAAGCCCGCGTAATCACTCCCAGGAGTGTTGAGTTTCCAGCATCCATAGGAGGTTTTGTTGCCACTGTACAATGACATGTTCGAACTGTCTGTCGATGATATCGACTTAATTGAAAACTCGCTCCGTCGCGCTCAGACCGCTCTGTCACATGCCGATCGGGATGAGAGCGAACAGGAAAGGAGGGAACGGGAAGAAGCTCTTACCAGGATTCATGACCTATTGGGGCGGCTTCACGACCAGAAGATTTTCTATCGGCCGAAAAGCGGAGTGTACGTAGGCGGATAGAAGCCGGACTGTTTGAAAATTGGCCGCAGATCTGCAGCCAACACCGGTACTTTGCCATGCCGCTCTCAAAGCTCTTGAAACATCCGATCTCGTCGAACAGTTAGAGGTCCTGCCTTATCCGGCAACGACATTTTGCCGCTGAACACCCAACCCCTCAATCCCCAACTCCATCCGGTCGCCGGGTTTCAAATAGGTTGGTGGATTTTGCCCCATGCCCACGCCCGGAGGGGTTCCGGTTGAGATCACATCGCCGGGCTGCAACGACATGAACTGAGACAGGTGCGAGACAACTGTCGCCACGCCAAAATGCATCGTTTTGGTCGAACCGTCCTGATATCGATGGCCGTTCACCTCAAGATACATCGGCAAATTCTGCGGGTCCGTAACGTGATCGCGCGTCACCAGCCAAGGGCCGATCGGGCCAAATGTGTCTGCCGACTTACCTTTGACCCATTGACCTGAGCGATGCAGTTGAAAGTCGCGTTCTGACAGATCGTTGACCACGCAATAGCCCGCAATGTGGTCCATGGCGTCTGCTTCGGAAACGTATTTGGCCTCTTTTCCGATGACCACGCCCAGTTCGACTTCCCAATCGGTTTTGACAGATCCTCGCGGGATTTCCACAGGGTCATCGGGGCCGATAATGGCAGAGGTCGCTTTGAAAAAGATGACGGGCTCTTGCGGCAGTTCCATTCCGCTTTCCGCCGCGTGGTCGGCATAGTTCAGGCCGATGCAGATGAATTTGCCGACCCGGGCGACACAGGCTCCGATGCGCGGATCGCCCTCTACTTTGGCCAGGCTGGTGGGGTCAATCTTGCGCAGTCGGGCCAGTGTGGCGTCGTCCAGCGCATCCCCTGCAATATCATCGACCACGTCCGAGAGGTCGCGGATCGCGCCGTCAGCATCCAGCAGCCCGGGTTTTTCTGCGCCCATCGGGCCAAAGCGTAGCAGTTTCATATGTGATTTCCCTTGTCGCTCAGATCGTCCAGCCGCCATCAATGGCAAATGGCTGGCCAGTAGTGTATTTGCTGGCGTCGCTGGCCAGGTACAGGGCCAACTCAGCGATTTCCTCGGCGCTGCCAATCCGCCCCATCGGTTGCCGCGCGATGAAATCGGTCATCGCCTGATCATAGTCGCCTGTGGCGCGCAATCTGTCATGCAGGCTGGGGCTGTCGACAGTGCCCGGACAAATGGCGTTGCACCTTATGCCCCGGGCCACAAAATCAGCCGCCACGGACTTGGTCAAACCAATGACAGCCGCCTTTGACGCGCAATAGGCAAACCGGTTCGGCACACCTTTCAACGAAGAGGCCACAGATGACATGTTGATGATCGACCCGCCGCCGTTCTCCAACATGCCGGGCAGGGTCAGTTGGATCAGTCTGAACATGGATTTGACGTTGAGATCAAAACTGAAATCCCAGTCTTGTTCCGGGCATTCAAGGATCGAGCCTGCCGCAACATAGCCCGCGCAGTTAAACAGGACGTCCAGATGGGGCAGGTCAGACGTTGCCGTCCGTACCGCTTCGGCATCCAAAACATCCAGTTTGAGTGGAGTGATCCTGTCAATTTCGCTCAACTCGGCAAGAGTGGCGTCATTTATGTCGCTGGCAAAGACATGCGCACCTTCTGAGGCGAAAAGGTCAGCAGTCGCGCGGCCAATACCCTGACCGGCAGCCGTGATCAGAACCGTTTTCCCGGCAAGCCGGTTGGATGATGTCGTGGTCATGGGGCCTCACAGTTTTTCGGTCAGAAGGTCGGTTAGAATGTCCTGCAAACAAACAGGTCGTCGAATGCGTTTGATCGCATGGGTGCCAACGGATGTTGCATCGAATTCGCGTACCAGCGTGGCGCGGGTCGACCACCCGAAGGTGGTATAGGCTTTCTCTCTGGCCGGAATGGCGGCACCGACAACCGCGGGTAAGCCTGCGGCAAAGCCACGGCTGAATCCGGGCGCAAGCTCTGACGCAAAAGTCTGGCCCAAACCTACCCATTCACCAGCCATCAGGCGTTTTCCGGTTAACATGCTATTTCTCTCAAAGAAGCCCACGTTGGGCCAGGTTTCGCATCAGATGGGACGCGCCAAATGTCCATTCGGGGCATTCCGTTGACAGTCGCACCGCGTTGGTCAGTGCTCCCAGTTGGTCATTTGCAATTGTGACGACATCGCCCAGTTTATGGGTAAAGCCACCGCCGGGCGTGTCCCGGTCCTGGGTCGGTGCAAACAACGTGCCCAGAAACAGCATGATCCCGTCAGGGTATTGGTGATGCCGTCCGATCGTCTGCAGTACAAGGTCGATGGGATCGCGGCTGATCTGAGACATGGAGGAGCGGCCGTTCAGGACAAACCCGTCCGGCCCGTTGACGGTCAATGTCAGTTCAGCCTGACGCACGTCGTCCAGTGAGTAGATTTCGTCAAACAGCCGGATCATCGGTCCGATCGCGCAAGAGGCGTTGTTGTCCTTGGCCTTGCTCAGCAGCAGTGCTGAACGCCCTTCGACATCGCGCAGGTTGACGTCATTGCCCAGTGTAGCGCCCTTGATTTCACCTTGTGATGTGATGGCCAATACGATTTCGGGTTCTGGATTGTTCCAGGTCGAGATCGGGTGAAGCCCGATATCCGCGCCGTATCCAACCGATGACAGAACCTGCGCCTTTGAAAACACCTCGGCGTCAGGGCCTATCCCAACCTCGAGATACGGGCTCCAAAGCCCCTCAGAGATCAGCGCGGCCTTGACCTGCGCGGCGGCGTCTGATCCGGGCACGATGTTTGACAGGCTCTCGCCGATCCTGTCGCCAATGCGTGTGCGGATTGCCTCGGCCTTGGATGGATCACCCGCTGCCTGTTCTTCGATCACGCGTTCCACCATCGATCCTGCAAAGGTGACGCCGCAGGCTTTGACGGCCTGCAAGTCGCATGGGGCAAGCCATTGGTGGTCTGCATCCAACGGTCCGATATCAAGGCCCTTGGCTGAGCGCACGTAATCCACCGCGTCGTCGCGTTCCAGAATATCCCGCACAGTGGGCGCCGGTTTTGCAGTGATGTCGACAACACGCCCATCGCGCAAGGTGACAACGCAAGGGCCGATCCCGGCGCGCTCAATGCGGCCAAGCCACAACCCGTCTGAATCCATGGTGTCGAGTGTCATTTCAATCCCTGAGGTTATAGGCGCGCGCTGCGTTGCCGCCCAGAATAGCCTGGCATTCGGTACTGCTCATTGAGCCAAGCAGCACATCGGTGGTCTCAAACCAGCGTTCGTAACTGCTGGCCAAAGTGCAGACCGGCCAATCACTGCCCCAGATCAGACGAGACGGGCCGAAGCAGTTCAATAGGTGATTCACATAGGGCCGCAAATCGTCAACGGTCCAATCCGGTTTTGCTTCGGTGACAAGTCCCGATAGTTTGCACCAGGCGTTTGTCTCTTGCGCCAGCGACGCCATGTCGTTGGCCCAATCTTCAATCATCACGTCCCGGATCAGAGGTTTCGAGGCGTGGTCTATGACCACCTTCATCTCGGGGTGCCGCGTCAAAAGAGTTCTAAGCGACCCAAGATGTTCGGGTAGGGTTAGGGCGTCAAACGTCAGGGCGTGGTGTTGCAGTGCTTCGAAGGCGGGCGTCAGGGTATCCTCAAGCATCCATAACGGATCAGAGATGTCCTGGATCATCGGGCGCAGGCCGACCAGAGCCGGATGGTCAGCCAGTGCCGCAATTTGTGCTGGCGCGTCAGTGGCCTCAAAATCGACCCAGCCGACAACACCTTTGATGAACGAAGTTTGATCGGCCAGTGACAGCATATATTCTGTCTCGGCCACAGTTGGTGCCGCTTGAACCAGAACCGTGCCGTCAATCCTTGCCGCTTCCAGCAAAGGGACCAGATCGGCTGGCGTGAAATCTCGGTAAATAGACTCCAGTTCAGGCGTCAACCAATCATAATCATCCCGCGCCAATGCCCAGAAATGCTGATGTGCGTCGATCCTCATCCGATCACGCCCTTTTTCAGGATGATATTGCCATAGAGCCTGCGTTCACCTGTCTGAACGACGGCAAAGGCGGTGGCGGCGCGTTCGTAGAAAGCGAACCTCTCCAGACATTGGATCTTGACCGGATTGTCGGCGGTTGTGTCTATGATACGTTGAAAATCCGCGACAGCATCGGGCACAGCCTGCGGGTCGTTGACCACCTGCATTGTCAGTGCCGGATCGGAAACGAATGTGTCCAGCGGCATCACTGAGAGAACGGCCCGTAAGATGTCACTGGCCGAAGAGCCATCGGCCCGGATGCAGTCAGTACCGATACTGGAGCCGGGGAAATTGGCATCGGCGATCACAATCTCATCCCCGTGGCCCATGGCCCGCAGCGCAAAAAGCAGCTCGGGTGACAGGACCGGGTCGATATTACGCAGCATATGCGGCCTCATCAGGCAGCGGCGCCTCTGGGCGGATCAAGCCCTCGGCACGCAGGTCGGACCAAAGCGCCATCGGGATATCGCGGTCCAGCAAGGCAACATTCGCCTGCACTTCGGCTGCACTGACCGCACCGGGAACCACTGTCTTGACGCAGGGATGGCCCAAAACAAATTGCAGCGCTGCCGCGATCAGCGGCGTGTCATGTGCTGTACAGACATCCTCGATCTTTCGAACGCGATCCAGAATGTCCTCTGGAGCGTCAGCATAATTGTACTTGGCCCCGGGCACAGCACCGGTGGCCAGAATGCCCGAATTATAAGGACCGCCCAGAATGATCCCGACATCGCGCTTCTGACAAAGTGGCAAGAAGCTATCCAACGCTTCCTGTTCCAGCAGGGTATAGCGTCCGGCCAACAGGAACCCGTCAAAATCACCCATTCCCAGAAGCTTTTCACAAACCTGCCATTCATTCACGCCTGCGCCGATCGCCGCGATTTCACCGGCTTCGCGCAGTTCAACCAGAGCCCTGTAGCCGCCGCCATCAAACAGTTCGCGCACCTTGGCGTCTGACATTTCCTGGCTGCCCTGACTGAAGACACAGACATCATGAACCAACAGAATGTCCACATTGGACACGCCGAGCCGCGCGCGGCTGGCTTCATGCGACCGCATTACCCCGTCATAGGTGTAGTCAAACACGATACGTTTTTGCGGCACATCCACAAAAGCCTCTGGCGTGACCTCGTGCGGTTTGCAGTCCAGCAGCAGTCGTCCGATTTTAGTCGACAGTTGAATGTTCTCGCGACCAAAGCGGGTGATTGCTTCGCCAAACCGATGCTCGGACCGGCCGAGCCCGTATTGAGGGGCGGTGTCGAAAAACCGGATGCCTGCGTCATAGGCGGCTTGCAATGCAGCTTGCGCATCTTCGTCCGAGACCGTGCGATACAGATTTCCCAGCGGTGCGCCGCCGAACCCCATGCGGGTCAGGTGCACAGGTCGCGTGGTCCGTGAGTTGAGCAATTCTGCCTGGGAAACGGTCATACTTCCTCGCTGTGCGGCTGCGGGCTGAGGTTGAACAGATCTGGTTTTTGCTGCTCCAACTTTTCGATGCGGGGCATCAATTGGCGCAAATGTGTGCGCATGGCGTCCTTTGCGCCCTGTTCGTCATGTTTGCTGATCGCGTCAAAGACCGCACGATGTTCGGCCAAAGTCTCTGCAATGCGGCCAGGTGTCGGCAGCAACAACATCCGTGCGCGACTGACCTGAAGGGAAACGGTTTGCGCCACGTCGTTGAGGCGACGGAAACCGGTAAATTCCATCAGCAGGCCGTGGAATTCTTCATCCGCTTGATAGAAACCAGGAATATCATCATCTTCGATCAGCAGTTCCTGTAGGCGCATATTGCGGCTGAGCCGCTTGCGTTGATCGTCGGTCAGATCCCGCGCGACCTTTGCAACCGCCGCAAGCTCAAGTGCCTCACGCAGGAAGACGCCTTCGCGAATTTCTTCCATCGAAAAATAGGAAACGCGCGTGCCTGACTGAGGCACAACATCCACCAAGCCTTCAGACGCAAGACGTGCAATCGCGTCGGCGACCGGTGCGCGCGATACGCCAAGACGCTCGCATACCGGGGCTTTGCGCAGGATCGCGCCGGGCGGGAAGTCGAGCGCCAGAATCGCCTGCTTCAAGGCGCTGTGGACTCGCTGGGTCAGGGTCCCTTCGGTCGACGTGATTTCGGGCAGCAGGGTGGCATCAATATCATTGGGCTTGTTCATGTTTTGATATTTAGCATTCTAACATGTTAGTTGACAAGAGGTGAGATTCCACTTAGCAAAAGGACCCAGACAATAAGGGAAGATGATGAAGGCAAGTGGCGGCATAGGTGTTTTGAACGGTGCAGCGCGCGACGTCGTAAAGCTGAATCCGCAGGACAACATCGTTATCGCCCTGCGGGACCTTCAAGCTGGTGAGCAGCCTGAGCTCGTCCCTGTGCCTTTGACCAAATCGGTCGCGCGCGGGCACAAGATTGCGGTGGCTCCGGTTCGTGCCGGTGAAAACATCGTTCGCTACGGCCAGATCATCGGTCAGGCAAAGTGTGATGTTGCCCCTGGCGAACATATCCACGTACACAATCTGGGTATGGGCGCGCACCAACAGGACTATGCCCATGCCAGCGCAAACAAGCCGCTACCCGGAAGATCAGAGGCGCGGACGTTCGATGGTTACTTCCGGACCGGCGGCAAGGTGGGAACTCGGAATTACATAGGGATTCTGACCACGGTGAATTGCTCTGGCTCGGTTGCGCGGTTCATTGCAGAAGCAGCCGGGAAATCCGGATTGTTGGACAGCTTTCCCAATGTCGATGGTGTGGTGCCGATCGTGCATGGCACTGGCTGCGGGATGTCGGGCAAGGACGAAGGCTATGCAACCTTACTCCGCACGCTTGCCGGATATGCCCAACACCCGAATTTCGGGGGTATCCTTTTGATCGGGCTTGGGTGCGAGGTCATGCAGGTGGCGGATCTTGTCGGCGGTCGTCCGATCCGCCCTGACGGCGTTTTACGGTATATGACCATTCAGAACGAGGGTGGCACCCGTCGCACTATCGAGCGTGGGCTGGACGAACTACGCGGTATTGCCGAACTGGCCAACCAGGTACGGCGTGCTCCGGCGCCGGTCAGTGCGCTTACCGTCGGGATGCAGTGCGGCGGATCAGACGGCTATTCCGGCATCACGGCGAACCCGGCCTTGGGCTATGCCTCGGACCTTCTGGTGCGCCATGGTGGGACAACGATCCTGTCGGAAACTTCAGAGATTTACGGAGCGGAACATCTGCTGACCCGACGGGCCGAAACCGTTGAAGTCGGCGAGAAGCTGATCGAACGCATCCACTGGTGGGAAGACTACACCGCTCGCAATGGCGGTGAGATGGACAATAACCCAAGCCCCGGCAACAAGCGCGGCGGTTTGACGACGATCCTTGAAAAATCGTTGGGGGCAGTCGCCAAAGGTGGCACCGCGCCACTGCGCGCCGTTTACAAGTTTGGCGAACAAATCAACAAGCGCGGTTTTGTTTTCATGGACAGCCCCGGCTTCGATCCATGTTCAGTCACGGGGCAGGTGGCCTCGGGGGCGAACCTGATCGTGTTCACTACGGGGCGCGGCTCGGTTTCAGGCTATCAGCCCACGCCCTGCATCAAGCTCGCCACCAATTCCGAAATGTATGCGCGCATGTCCGAGGACATGGACCTGAACTGCGGCGACATCGTTACCGACGGTGTCAGCATCGAAGCCAAGGGCGAGGAACTGTTCGAAATTCTGATCCGTGTCGCCTCGGGCGAGAAAACCAAAAGTGAGGAGCTTGGTTTCGGGGGCGTGGAATTCGTGCCCTGGCAAATTGGCGCGGTGATGTAACCCGCGCGCAGCCCCTGGGGAGAGGGGCAAATGGGAGGAAACATGTCTAAGTTGGTCGAAATGGCGGGGATCGAAAAGTTCTTCCCCGGCGTGCACGCGCTGAAATCTGTGCAGTTCGATCTGGAGCCGGGTGAAGTTCACGCACTGATGGGCGAGAACGGGGCCGGCAAAAGCACTTTGATGAAAGTTTTGTCGGGCATTTATCAGCGTGACGAAGGAGGCCTGAAAGTCGAAGGGCGTGAGGTCAGTCCCACAAGCCCGCGCGAGGCGCAGGATCTGGGCATCGGCATTATTCATCAGGAACTGAGCCTGATGAATGATCTGACCGTGGCGCAGAATATCTTTATCGGGCGCGAGCCACGCAAGAGCTTTGGTCGCCTGGATGAGGCCGCGTTGAACGCGCAGACAGCCGATATTTTTGCCTCGATGAACCTGAACCTTGATCCAAAAGCTCTGGTGGGCAGTCTGACCATCGCCAAACAGCAGATGGTCGAGATCGCCAAAGCCTTATCTTTCCGCTCCAAGGTTCTGATCATGGATGAGCCGACTGCGGCGCTGAACGACGCCGAGATCGCTGAATTGTTTGTGATCATCCGACGCCTCAAGGCCGAAGGCGTGGGGATCGTTTACATCAGTCATAAGATGGACGAGC
This sequence comes from Ruegeria sp. 6PALISEP08, assembly GCF_001238295.1. Classification (GTDB taxonomy): domain Bacteria; phylum Pseudomonadota; class Alphaproteobacteria; order Rhodobacterales; family Rhodobacteraceae; genus Ruegeria. Next base: position 21,575 of record NZ_LGXZ01000014.1, on the reverse strand, counting down.
TGAAACAGATATCGGATCGCGTGACGGTGATGCGGGATGGCGAATATGTTGGCACAGTAGGGGCCGCGGACACGCCGATCAGCCAGATCATCGCCATGATGGTGGGTCGCGAAGTCAAGGAAGAGCCGCTGGATCCGCCAAATCTGGACGATGCCGAGGTGTCTCTGCAAGTCACGGGGCTGAGCCGTGACAATGAGATTCACGAAGTCAGCTTTGCGATGCAGAAGGGGGAAATCCTCGGTTTTGCGGGCCTGATGGGGGCGGGTCGAACCGAGGTTGCACGCGCGATATTTGGCGCTGACCCAAAGGATGGCGGAGAAATCCGGGTGCACGGCAAGGTGGTTACGATCAAGTCCCCTTCCGACGCGGTCAAAGCAGGGATCGGGTACCTGTCCGAGGATCGCAAGCACTTTGGCCTCGCCACTGGCATGAACGTGCGCGACAACATCGCGCTGGCCTCGATGGATATGTTCACCGGCGCGGGTGGTGTTCTCGACGACAGTGAGATCAGTTCTACAGCCAAAAGCTATATCAGCCAGTTGGGCATCCGCACACCCTCGGACGTGCAAGAAGTCAGGCTGTTGTCGGGCGGCAACCAGCAAAAAGTTGTCATCGCCAAATGGTTGCTGCGCGATTGCGACATTCTGATCTTTGATGAGCCGACACGCGGCATCGACGTAGGGGCGAAATCCGAGATCTACAAGCTGCTCGAAGACCTGGCAGAGCAGGGAAAGACCATCATCGTGATCTCGTCTGAATTGCCCGAGATCATGCGCCTCAGCCATCGCATCGCGGTGATGTGCGAAGGCCGCCTGACCGGCATTCTTCCCGGAGGAAGAAACACCACTCAGGAAGACATAATGCATCTGGCCACACAACGCGCCGCAGCGATGCAGGTAACAGGGACATTGCAATGACCACAGCAACGGATGTCGACAAGAAGAAACCCCTCGCGGGTCTGTCGGAAAGCGGCGCGTACCAAAAGCTGCTGGCCTTCGCCAGCCTGATCGTATTGCTGATCGGCTTTTCGATCGCGTCGCCCAATTTCATGCAGACTTCGAACATGATCGCCATATTGCAGGCTACCTCGGTCAATGGGGTGCTCGCTGTAGCGGCAACGCTGATCATCATTACTGGCGGGATCGACCTTTCGCTGGGCACGCTGATGACCTTCTGCGCTGTGATTGCGGGCGTAGCGCTGACCTTTCTGGGGATGCCCTTGCTGTTGGGCGTGGCGGCGGCCATTGCGGCAGGCGCGCTGTGTGGTCTGTGCTCGGGCACGTTTGTGGCCAAGATGAAAATACCGCCCTTCATTGCCACGCTTGGCATGATGCTGATCCTAAAGGGGCTGTCGCTTGTTATTTCGGGCACGCGCCCAATCTATTTCAACGACACGCCGGGGTTTGATCAGATCTCGCGCGGATCATTGATTGGCGAGATCTTCCCGAATCTGCCTATTCCCAACGGTGTGTTGATCCTGTTCCTTGTGGCCATCGCGGCCTCGTACATTTTGGGACGTACGGTGCTGGGGCGGTATGCATTTGCGCTGGGCTCGAACGAAGAGGCGGTCCGGCTGTCGGGTGTGAACACCGATATGTGGAAGATGCGTATCTACGCCTTGGCGGGGGCGATCTGCGGCATTGCTGGCATTCTGATTGCGTCGCGTCTCAACTCGGCCCAACCGGCATTGGGTCTAGGGTACGAGCTTGAGGCCATCGCGGCCGTGGTCATCGGCGGCACGTCTCTGTCCGGAGGGCGCGGGACAATTCTGGGCACATTGATTGGCGCGCTGATCATGGCGGTTCTGACCAATGGCCTGCGCGTACTGTCCGTTGCACAGGAATGGCAGACCGTTGTGACCGGCGCAATCATCATCCTTGCCGTCTACGCCGACATGGCGCGACGCAAGAAGGCAGGGTGATCAGGGCGATTCATCAAAGTCGAAATCAACCAACTGGAGGAGAGAAATGTTTTCACGTCGATTTATTCTGGGGGCCCTAAGCGCGGTCACTCTTGCAGGACCCGCTTCCATGGCGGCTGCAGAAGATATCTATATCCCACTGGTCTCGAAAGGATTTCAGCATCAATTCTGGCAGGCTGTGAAATCGGGTGCCGAGCAGGCGGCGGACGATTATGGCGTCACCATCACGTTTGAAGGCCCGGATAACGAAACCATGGTCGATCGCCAGATCGACATGCTGGCGGCTGCGTTGGCCAATAATCCCAAGGCAATTGGGTTTGCCGCGCTGGACAGCCAGGCCGCGATCCCGTTGCTGAAGCAGGCAAACGAAAAGGGAATTCCGATCATCGCGTTTGACAGCGGTGTCGACAGCGATATCCCGCTTTCAACTGCCACCACCGACAATCTGGCGGCTGCCGGGCTTGCGGCAGACAAGATGGCTGAAAAACTCGGCGGTAAGGGCAAGGTTGCTGTCGTGGCACATGACCAGACCAGCCGGACAGGCATCGACCGCCGTGATGGGTTCGTCAATCGCATGGCCGAGAAGTATCCCGATATCGAGGTCGTCACGATTCAGTACGGTCAGGGCGACCACCTGAAATCGACAGAGGTGACAAAGGCGATCCTGACCGCGAACCCGGATTTGAAGGGTATCTTCGGCACAAATGAGGGTTCAGCCATCGGTGTGGTCAACGGCGTTCAGGAACTGGGCACCGAAGGTCTGGTCATCATCGGCTATGACAGCGGCAAGGCCCAGAAAGACGCGATCAAAAGCGGTCTTATGACGGGCGCCATCACCCAGAACCCGGTCGGCATCGGCTATGAGACCGTCAAGGCCGCTGTTTCAGCGTTGAACGGTGAAGATGTTCCGAACCTGATCGATACGGGCTTCTACTATTACGACGCGTCGAACATTGACGACCCGAAAATCGCGGCGGTTCTATACGACTGAACCTCGGCAACAGCGTGAGTTAGACTGGCCCGGCTGTTTCAGCCGGGCCGGATTGCTGAGACGCACATCTTTGCGGTGGACTGATGTTTGCTTTGGCGGGTGCAGCGTTCACCCCATGTCGGGTTCGAATTCAGGTTAATTGGCATCATTGGTCTCTGATTTTTTCGAAACGGTTGTATTTCGTGCCACTAAAAGCTGGTCGATGAACGGGGCCGGTCAAGGCGGGAAGAAAGCCGACGGTAAAAACCGCCCAACCGATGCACCAAACGACGGCTGCAAGAACTTCCAGCTGAAAGGCCGGCATCAGCGGTGAGGTCAGACGGGTCACTGCAGACATCCACACCAACACGACGCCGACTACAAAGGGATTGCGAGCTTTCATGTCACCGGCTTTTGTATGGGCGGCAGCTCGGCCCGAGATGGCCATGATCAAACCGCTCAACCCTCCAATGGTGATTGCGTGCAAGGCGTCTTCAATGCGATAGACATCAGATACCAGCCCCGACAAGCCCATGATCAGCAACCCTATGGGCAGCCACAGGTAAGACAGATGCAAGGCCGCCAGAAGCGGGTTTGCCAGCACGTCAAACGTTTGCCATCTGCGCATTTGCCAAATCAGCAAAAGTGCTGTGGCTATCATCGCTAGGCTTTGACAGACACTCCAACCATTGAGCGCTGCGAGAATGCACACAACCAGCAACGCCTGTGTCAGTATTGTGTAGGCGGCCATTGGTAAGGGGATTGTATTGGATCGCCCCTTACTGAGCAGCCAATTGCTGGTGAAGGCCGGAATGGCCCGAGAGCCGACCCCATTCAACAGCATAGTGGCCCCAAGCGTCATGGGCAGCGTCATGTCAACGGCGACCCATGGCATACCAAAAGAAGTCGCGCTCATAAACAAGGCTTCGCTGATACCGAGCGCAAGGATAGCGCAAAGAAACCCGAGCTTGTTGAAGGCACGCGCACACCATAGGTGGCGACCAACCACGACCGCCAAAAGTCCGAAATAACCGGCGTTGAACGCAAGCGGGACAAACGGAAAAGTGTTGCAGGCAAATGCTGTAGCGATACGCGCACCCAGCCAGAGAGCAAACAGTGCTTTTAAACATGAGCCCTGCGTTGGCAAAGCCCTTGTCCAACCGGGGAGTGCAGTCAGTATGTACCCGCCAATCGCCGCCCCGGCGAACCCGAAAATGAGTTCGTGGACATGCCAGAGGACCTTGGGAGTGCAGGCTGGGCCGGGTAGGCCGATCCAATCGCCCAAGGGCCACCAGCCCACTGTAATAAAAGCGCAAAGATAAGCCGCGAGGAACAATGGGCGGTACGGTGCCGCCCAAAAAGACGCAAGAGTCCGATTGCTATCTGTTTTGGGCGTCACGGCGCCTTGGAGGGCTGGTCTGAAGTGCCTGACCATTCGGCACCGCAGCGACCCGTCAGGAAACCGTCGCTCAGCCGGATATCCGGATGTTTGTCGCGCATAGCCTGCCCCAATTCACCTTGGGCCAACACGCCATCAACTCGCCGCCGGTACAAATCGCACAACTCCAAGAAACCGTCGGCCTGCGGTGACAGGCGCAGGGCGGATACTCCGGCATCCCGTAAAAGATCAATCTGGTGATCCGTACAGGCATAGCTGTCCGACAGGGTCTGCACCCCGTTCATCGCCATGATTGGCACACCGTCACTGGTCACAACGTCAAGCCCGTCCGGGTCATCTTCGCAGGCGAACTGACAATTGTCCTTGCTGCGCCCGTTTAGCCTGGCGTGATAGCAGCGACCGGAAATGGCCAGAGGCAGACGGCCGTGACCCCATACCTCGATCGCGACACCCTTGTCCTTTGCGGCCTGAGCCAAAACCTTGACGGACTCGACAGGGAGTTCAGGCGGCAGGCAAATGCGTCGGGCGCCTCGTGATGCCAACCAGTTCACCGTGCTTTCGTTATACACGTTCACCAGCGGTCCAACGGAAAACGCGCACCCATTGGGGATGTACGCCAGAGCCGTCAGGTCGTTTATCTCGACCATGACACCCATGTCTGCCAGCTCCGCAGTCAATTTGAGCTCTCGCTTCAGTGTCACCAAAGCCAGAGTCGTCAACGTGACCTCTTTCCCGGCATCCAAAAGTCGGGATACGGCTTCTGGGATGCGATCTTGATAGAACGGCAAGCGTTTGGAACACACCAGCTCCCCGATCACGACCCGGTCAACAGTTGACTGAGTCAAATCGCTGTAAAAGGATTCCCAGCGTTCGGCTGACCAGAAAAACTGGTTTGGGCCAACGGTCAATTCCATCAGACTATCTCCAGGTCTTTTTGTATGCGCCGGTTGTCATGGCTTGCCCCTCGGACAAACGGGCGAGCATCCCCTGGGGCAGCGGACGTCCGGCATCCAATGCATCGACCGCAGCACGGAAGTTTCGAACGACTTGCGCGACATAGGATTTTGAACGTTGACGCCCTTCGATTTTCAAGGCGGTCACACCGGCCTTTTGCAATTGCGGGATCAACCGTTCAGCATTCAAACTGACGGGGTCTTCGAACAGATGTCCGGTCTTTCCTCCTGCAGAAAAACACCCTTTGCAAAGCGTTGGGTATGGTGCAGGCGCATTCCGTTCGACGCGATGAATCAGATAGCCGCCAAGTCGGGCATCCAGAGCTCCGTCATCTTCCTCATACTCTACGTGGCTAGCCGGTGAGCAGACACCGTTCATATTTGGGGACAGCCCTGTGGCATAGGAGGACAGTGAGCATCGCCCCTCGGCCATGACGCATAGACCGCCGAAGACAAAAACCTCGGTCTCGACGTCGGTCTCGGCATTGATGGCGGAAATCTCGTGTACGGATAGCACACGTGGCAAGACCACCCGTCTGACGCCAAACGTCTCGGCATAAAAGTTGATCACATCGGCATTGGCTGCAGCTGCCTGAACGGACAGATGCCTGCGCAAGCCGGGATGGTTCCGCGCGGTATGATCCAGCAGTCCCAGATCGGCCAGGATCACCGCATCCGCGCCGCAGGTTTCTGCGTCTGCCACCGCATGATGCCAGATGGACTCGCTGCCTGCACGGGGAAACGTGTTGATCGCGACCAGCACTTTGGCGCCGTGTTCATGTGCAAAAGAGATCCCGGACCGCATCTCGGTCCGGTCAAAATTGAGACCGGGAAAATTGCGCGCGTTGGTTTCGTCATTGAAGCCGCAATAGATTGTATGAGCGCCAGCCTTGACCGCTGCTCTCAAGGCGGCGGGTGTGCCTGCGGGGCAGACGATTTCCATTACCATGAAAGAGAGTCCTCCGGCCGGGTCAGGCACAGGCCAGTTCGACGTTCTGCGAATGCAATTACCTGTTCCAAGGAGCGTGCCAATGGGCCAGACACAATAGTGACCTCGTGCGCGAGGTCCAATTCCGCGTCATCGATTGCGTTTCTCAAAGCCAAAGCCGCTGCGGTGTCGCCTTGAATCACAAGGTCGCGCGAAAAAAACAGTGCATCGCCATCAAAAGCCCCATGCACCAGCCCCAACAGGGCCGCCAAAGGGCCAGAGATTCGCGCTGTCCCGTCCCCATGCTGTCGGCTCACGGTTATCGTTGGAAGCCCATTATTTGGCTTGAGAAGCAGAACAACCGGCAAATCCGTGGGGTCCAGAACAAACAAGGCCCGATTGTGTTTCCCGAGCCTGCGAAACATGTCTGGATGAGCTTTTGCGATCCGACGTGAGAACGCTGTCAGTGACAGTGAAAGGGGTACGAGTGGAACGAACCTCAGCGCGGTTGCCAAAGCGACCGGGCATTGTGGTATCTGGGTTTGGGGAACAGACAAACAGACCTCCTGCTGTCTCAAGATGGTGATTACGGACATGTCCTAAGCGGTTAGCGAAGCCATGCATTTGACGGTTGTCAATTCGATGCCGAGGTTTTGCTGCTAGGGGATCGGAACCACCGACGGAGCAAGACCATTCGCACCCTTCCGCAATACCCCAGCCTTCGACATTTTCTGAAATGGTGTGACGAAAACGGGCAATTCAGGCATATCCCTGACCCGGTTTCAGTGCGCCATCAGATGACTGCCGTTCACCGAGCGGTGTTAGAGGCCAAGGGGCCGGTCCTGCAATTTGATCAGCCAACGGGTTTCTCTGCGAGAGGGTCCTCGATCCCCGTTGTGACCAATTTGTTTGGAACAACGGAACGGGTTGCCGCCGGTTTGGGTGTTTCGCTTGACGGGTTGGACGATCTGGGCAGTTTTCTGGCCGCGTTGCGGGCGCCGACACCTCCGGACGGATTGCGGGACGCGCTGTCGCGGTGGCCAGTGCTGAAGGCGGCTCTGTCCACACGGCCAAAGGTTGTCAAAACTGCACCTGTCCAACATGCTTGCCACATTGGACCTGATGTGGACCTGCGCGCACTGCCAATACAAACGCACTGGCCGGAAGACGCAGGGCCGCTGATTACATGGCCCGTTGTCCTGACTCGGCCTTTTGGCAGCGAACCTAATGCCGCGCAGGGCTATAACGCAGGTGTCTATCGCGTTCAGGTACTGGATCGAAACCGCCTGATTATGCGCTGGCTGCCCCATCGCGGTGGGGCTGGTCACCACCGAGGCTGGGCGCGGAACAATAAAAAAATGCCGGTCGCAATCGTCCTCGGCGCGAACCCTGCGACGTTGTTGTCGGCGGCCCTGCCATTGCCGGAAACTGTGTCTGAATTGACGTTTGCAGGTGCGCTGAACCAAAGCCGCCCACGCCTGGTCCCTGCACGAACTGTTCCAATGTTGGTTCCGGCAGATGCCGAGATCATTCTGGAGGGATGGGTTTCACCAAACGAGATGGCACCCGAAGGGCCTTTTGGCGATCACACGGGGTATTACAATCCTGCCGAGCCATTCCCTGTAATGCATGTCACCGCAGTGACTTATTGCGAAGCGCCTTTGTACCTGTCCACCTATACCGGGCGACCGCCGGACGAGCCGGCGATCATTGGCGAGGTGTTCAATCGTCTGGCTTTGCCGACGATCCGTGCGCAGATTCCTGAAATCTGCGATCTTTGGTTACCGCCAGCCGCCTGTTCTTATCGCATTGCTATCGTTGCCATCGATAAACGGTATCCGGGGCAGGCGCGTCGCGTGATGATGGCCCTGTGGGGGATGCTGCCGCAATTTAGCTATACAAAGATGATTGTTGCCGTCGACGCTGACATCAACACCCGAAACTGGGATGATATTGCCTGGGCGCTTGCTACGCGCATGGACCCTGGCCGCGATGTGATCACTTTAGACAGAACACCAATGGATTACCTCGATTTCGCGTCACCCGAGCCTGGTCTCGCAGGAAAGATTGGCCTGGACGCGACGACCAAGATTCAAAGCGAAACGAAACGGGAATGGGGAACGGTCATGCGCAGTTCTGAAGCGGATCTGGAATTCGCGCAAAACCTTGTAAACAAGAGAATGCCGGAGTTGCAGCCATGAAACAGGTTCGGGTTGTTCTGGGCGTATCTGGGGCCTCGGGGGCGGCTCTTGGCCCGGCGGTTGCACGGCGATTGGCGGCCGCAGGTGTAGAAACAGACCTTGTTGTCAGTGCCGCTGCCAAGCTCACGTTACACCAAGAGTGCGGTCCCACTGCGTTTGCGGATTTGCAACGACTTGTTTCTCGGTCTCACGCCTCAGATGACATAGGAGCTTCGATCGCGTCCGGTTCCGTCCCTGTGTCAGGTATGATCGTCGCGCCGTGTTCCATGCGCACACTGGCTGCCATAGCGCATGGGTTGGATGACAACCTGTTGACCCGTGCCGCCAGTGTTCAACTTAAGGAGCGCAGGCCGCTGGTTCTGTTGGCCCGCGAAGCGCCTCTGACCCTTGCACATCTGCGCAATATGACGGCCGTTGCCGAAATGGGGGCCATTATCATGCCGCCAGTACCTGCCTTCTACCTGAAGCCGGTCAATCTTGTTGAGATCATTGACCAAATTGCAAGCCGCGCTGTGGATAGCCTGAAAATCAGCGACCCGATGGCCCGGCAATGGCATCCTGCAAACTCAGGTTCGGTTTCATCCTAAAGGCTTGGCTTTGCACCAGTGGCGGGAAATCGCGGGGGGCTAACTCTAAAGCGACTACACGGTTGATCTGTTGTCTTGCGGAATTCCCTTTCAGAACCGGCCAGTCAGTTTCAACGTGCCTGCCAGCGGCGGATTTCTGCATTTAGCAATGTTGCATCCTTACGCAGTTGAAGCTTGTCGGCCCAGTCCCGCGCTTGCTTCCATTCGGACATCGCTTCGCCCTGGGCTCCGTCCAGAAAATGGCTGAGCCCACGCCAAAGCCCAAGCTGTGCCTTTCCGACGGGAAAGACCTTGCTGTAGCGTGACAGCTTTGCGAGCGCGCGCGCTTCCAAGTCGCGTTTTTCGTTTTGGTTTGACCACAAACCCGCTTCCCGACCGCGCAGAAGGACTTCGAGCACGCTCGAAATTCCGACGATCACGCTGTGTGAGGATGGCCGACGCATCTGGTCGAGGAACTCCATAGTTGTCACCGCAGCGTCGTAGCTTTCGGAATGCTTGCCAATCCGCGTCAAAGCAAGCGCCATCGCACCTGTCGCCGAAATCCGGGCTGCAATATCGGCGGATTCAGACATGCTCGTGTTTGCCACACGCAGCAGATCGACGGCCTGACGCGGATTGTCGATATGCAGCAGGTAAAGCGCCTTGCAGCGAAGCGCCCAAATTTCTTGCTGAATGTTTCCGGCGTTTTGCGCCCGCAGAAGAAGCAGACGCGTCGTCTCTTCCAGCGCATCGAGATTGCCGCGATAGTATTGCGACCAGAAACGAATGCCTTGCGCGTTGCACCACCGAAGCTGATCGCCAGATTCCAGTGCAAGTTTTTGGGCCTGATCAATACGTTTGTCGAGCATGCCCCAATCGCAAACACCCACGCGCCAAAGCGCATCGAGCGTACATACATGCGATTGCAGCGCGGGGTCTTCCAGCTTGATCGCCACGTCTTCGGCGCGGTTCATCAGTCGGGCGTTCATCCTGCGCCACCCCATCATGCCAAGCCCTGCAGCCAACTGACAGTTGGACAAAACCGTTTCAACCGACACGTCGGTCCACTCTGCCCGGATAACGGCGCCCAGCAGATTGCACATGCCACGCGCGAACCTCAGTTCAAAATAGTCGACGGTCGCTGCCTGGTTCAGGCACCGAGCGATTTCACCATTCCATCGCGCCCCGTCAGTATCTGTGCGAAAGTCGCGATTATGTGGCAAGGCTTGGCGGGTGAGAATACGCAAGCCGCGTGTGGCCAGGTGCAGGCCAATGGACACGGCCGAATTCGGTACGGTGTGCCCCGCCACGTCAAGAGCCGAGCGAATGGCCACGCCCTGTGCCTGGATGTCGCCACGCCCATAATGCGCCTCTGCCAACTGCCGTCGCCACGTCACCGATCGCAGCCTTTGCTCGGGTGTCCAACTGCTGTGCGGAGGCTCGTGATCCAGACAGATGGCGAGGAAAGATTCTACTTCGCGATAGGCACCACTGCGCAATGCACTGGTCGCGGCGCTATCGGCATATTTGACGGCCTGATCGTATGCGCCCGCAGCTTCGAAATGCCGGGCCAGGGTCGCGATGCCGTTTGCAGTCGCATCGGGTTGTTCCAGTTCCAGCCATGTGGCCAAGGACTTATGCAGATGTCGCCGACGATCATTGGTAATCGAATTGTAGACAACATCCCGAATCTGATCGTGCCGAAACTGGTACAGGCTTTCCTGTTGTTGGCGCACGATAAGTTGCGCGTCGACAAGGCGCTGTAGCGCCGTAGCCACCGAGTGTCCCAGAAGCGCTTGCAGAGGCCGCTCTGCAAACGTGCGACCAATGATCGATGCAGCGCTCAGAACTTCGCGAGAGGCGCCATCGAGTTGTTCGAAACGTTCCCGGATCACTCTTTCGATGCCTTCGAAATAGCCGAGGTCGGGCAGGGGGCGCGCCGACTGCCAGTGGCCGTCACGCTCGAAGATCATTCCCTCGCTTTTCAACGACAAGGCGATCTCTTCTGCAAATAACGGGTTCCCGCTTGCCAGTGACAATATCTGATGTTCGATTTCCGCCCCTGCTGGCGTGCCGTCCAGAGTCCGCGTGATCAGCTGACGCATCGAGGTTTCGTCCAGTTCCGTAAGATCGACTCGGCGGTAATACTGCGCCAGGTCAGCCGGGTTTGGCGTAGCGCCCGATGCAATCTCTTCCGCGCTCCGGCTTAAATCGGACAGGGGTTGCGGTATTTCACCTGCGCGGACGCAAAGGACCACCAGTAGCGTGTCGAGAGAGGTTAGAACCCATTCGACAAGACGCCAAGAAGCCGAGTCCAGCCATTGACTGTCCTCTAAAATAAACGCGACCGGGCGCGGTGCCAGTAACCCGACGATGTCGGCGATCAAACGCATCGTCGCATCGGCTCTGTGGGCACCTGACAGGTGCATCGTGTTTTGAGATTCAGGCAATTCGATCGCCAGCACGTCGCTGAGCAAAGGCAAGCCTGCAGCAATTCGGGGGTCGTCGCCAACGTGCTGCTGAATCACGTCAAAGACAGCTTGACCATCTCGTAGATCTTGCAGACCGGTCAGGGCGTGCAGCAGTTGCCGCCATACGTGGAGTGAGCTTCGCCGGTCATCCCGTTCGGCGCGCGCAACAAAAACCGAAGCCCCACGTTCCTTCAGACCGTCTTCAAAGGCATTGATCAGCGTCGTCTTGCCCGTGCCCGGCTCGCCGACGACGACAACAAGTCGTTTTGCACCTGAGCTGACGTGCTCAAACGCTGTATTGAGGAATTCGAGCTCCGAACCGCGCCCGATCAGTTTTGTCTCGCGCTCCATCTGTTGGCGTCGTGGGGCCGGGTGAAAGACCGGAACAACTTCACCAAGGCCGGTCAGTTGCAGCGATCTGCTTTGTGTGAATTCGAACTCACCTCGAGCCAGCCGTTGAGTCCGTGAGTCACACAGTATGTCGTCGTCAACTTGTGCCATCAAACGCGCGGCGCGGTTGACCGACTGTCCGAACAGCATCGGTTGAAGCCTTTTGGAACTGCCCGCCACCCTGTAAAGCGCATCACCAGTTGCTACACCGACGGCAGCGCGCAACTTTCTTCGGTGGGCCAGGGCGACGATCGCCTGGGCCATGTCCAGTGCGCGTCGCGGGTCATCACGATGGAAAACGCCAGGTCCGCCAAAGCCGGCAAGGCAGACCAGACCATTCCCATCAAAGAAGAACTCACTTGCTGGCCCGTCCCGTGCGCGCAACTCTAATTGAATATCGCGGCACAGGTCATGCAGGTCAGTCAGGTCAAAAACCTTGTTAGGATGCTCTTCAGCGGGGCGGGTCAATCGGGCAAAGAGAACCGACACGGGCCTGATCTCGGAATTGCCCGACGAACTGACAGACGGGTCAGGTGTTCCTTGCACGTACCCTGATTCCATCGAGTTCCGCACAGATGGGGGCACGAATCCAAGCAGCCAGTCCGTGTCGGGATCAACGTCGCGCTTGACAGGCGGTGCAGCGGGTGTCCATTTTGCCTTGTCGGTACTGCCATAGGCCAATTGTGCCATTCCGGATAATGCGACTTCGCCCACGCCAGTCTGGTCGAGCGCGCGCGCAGCCTGATCCAGCGCATCACCACCTATCACAAGGTTCCAATTCGGATCGCCACCGACTGCCAGAAGCCTAAGGTCGCCATGGCCGATGCCCGCATGGAAAGCGGTTTCTTGCGCCGTTCCAAGGGTTTCGGTGCCAAGGTCAGTCTGGCCGCAAATCGTGTCCGCAAATCGCTTGGCCTGAACGACGGCGCGCTGTGCCCCTGCTTTGTCGTCCGGCCAAAAGGCCAAAATGGAATCACCTGTGAATCTGACAACCTCACCATCAAGCGAAATGATCAAGTCGACGCAGCGCGTGTAAGACTGGTTGAGAAGCCTGCCGATCTGTTCCAGCCCCGCTTGCCCGCGTTGTGATGCACGCTCGACCAAGGCTGTGGACCGTGACACATCGATCAGGAGTGTTGCACCCGACAGGTTCACCTCTGCGGGCCGCAAACCGTCTGTGCCATGCAACCGTTTCACAAGGGAAAGAGGAAGCAGATTGTCAAGCGTAATCAACGCGTTTTCCAAGACAAACCTCCGGTCCCACCAATACTCGAAACGTCTCCGCGCTGCCGTGCCAGCGTGCAAACAAAGCTGGCAGGCGATCAATCGACGAGCTGCCTGCCCGGGGCCAGTTTTGCACAGAATCCGCGATTTATGAATGTTCAGCCAATGCACCGGTGAATTTCACTAAGGAACGCCGGTCAGTGGTGTCGCGCGAAGACCGCCTGGAAATGTGCTATAATGCAAAGTGGGACGTCTGACGCATCTCTCTTTTTCTCTTCGTGGTTTCGCGAGTCCCAGCCGAATTGATCGGTGATGCAACTGGATCCTGGTCCGATCTAGTACTGCGTTGCGCCATCGTTTTCCGGACCAAACAAACAGGTTCATTAATGAGTAGCTTTGATACGGAATCTCGGACGGCCTGGTTATCAAAAGGGTTCGAACACCTTGCAGCTGAAGTCAGTGCCGCACCCAATAATGAGGTTCATTTCGACGTTCTCATCATCGGCAGCGGTTATGGTGGGGCGGTTGCCGCAGCAACCCTTGCAGGGCGCTCCAACGGCGGGTCACTTGTCCGGGTTGGAGTGCTGGAACGCGGAAACGAGTACTTGCCGGGGGCCTTTCCCAGTGGTCTTGCCGAACTGCCAACATATCTGAGACGGGATGGCAACCGGCAGGGGCTTTTTGATGTCAGGTTAGGCCCCAAGGTTAATGTGGTTGTTGCAAATGGCCTTGGCGGCGGGTCGCTTATCAATGCAGGGGTCATGGAAACGCCGTCTCCTGAACGGTTCCAGTCCGGATGGCCAGCTGAACTCTCGACCTTCACCACGTGGCAGAATTTCTACGATGAGGCGGCAGAAATGCTGGGGGCCAGGATCGGAGGCGTGCCCAACCAGATCGGCAATCACCCGGACGGGCCGCTTGAAAAACATCAGGCGCTAGAAAGTATGGCACCGTCGCACTTTCGGTCGGCTGACATTACCGTCGCCATGACGGACCGTACAAACGGAGCGAATGTCCGGCTCAAGAAGTGCATCAGGTGCGGCGACTGTGCCACGGGATGCAATTTTGGAGCAAAAGAATCGCTGGATCTCGGTTTGCTGGTGCAAGCGCATCAGGTCGGGGCTGAGATTTATTGCGGTGGTACTGTTTTATACGTTTCAAAAGATGGGGATAACTGGATTGCGAACACGGTTTTCACCGACAAAAACCTGCGCCTGCGCGAGAATTCGGTCACCCGTATTCGGGCATCGAAAATCATCATCGCGGCTGGCACGATGGGGTCGAATGAAATCCTTGCACGTTCTCATGCGAATGGGTTGGCTTTGTCGGCACAAATGCTGGGGCAACGCTGTTCGACCAATGGTGACATGCTTGCAGCTGATTTTTCGACAAGCTCCGAGGTCAACACGGTCGCCGATGAGGCCGTTCAACCGTCGACCCGAAATATTGGCCCGACCATCACCGGGGTGATCGACCTGCGCGAGGACAAGGGCGTTCTGATTCAGGAGATTTCGGTTCCGGCCTCACTTCGCGTGGTCTTTGGTGAAGTTTTCGGGTCCGTCAACGCGCTCCATGCGTTGCAGGACATGGACTGGTCTTCGCACGGAACCGGATTCCCGAGCGATGATGGTTATGCCATTCCACCGCAGTCGATCAAACAGACTGCTGTCTTTGCTATTATGGGCGACGATGGCGCGAAAGGTGAGATTGAGGTCTGTGACAAGTCCAAGGATTTCGAGGTTGACGGAACAGCGCGAATGCTATGGCCGGGCGACGAACCGTCAACCTTCGTCAATGGTGTTGATACCCTTTCCAACCTAACGACCGGGTCGGGTGGGCGGTTCATAGCAAACCCGGCGTGGCGGCTTTTACCAGAAGATCTTTCGTTTCTGACCGGAGGCCAGCGCGGCCCGGTGACAACCGTTCACCCGCTGGGGGGGCTGATCATGGCCGATCATGGCTCTGACGGGGTGGTGAACCCGACCGGCCGGGTCTTCAGGTCCGACAGTTCCCCGGATGCCTATGAGGGGCTTGTCGTGCTGGACGGGTCGATTGTTCCAACTGCGCTTGGAACGAACCCGGCTCTGACAATCGCGGCACTGGCGCTGCGATCAGCCAGACATCTGGCCGCATTCTGGGGATACGATCCCGCGCAACCCCCGGCACCACAACCGCAACCATTCGAACGCCCGGTATTTCGTGAGACGGACCATGCCGTTGAGCCCGAACCGACCGAGGTCGAGGTCATAGAACGCCTGCACGGCCCGGTCCGGTTTTCTCCGCAGGGCAAACCGCCGGGCCTGTTTGTTGTCGAGTTGACAATGCGTTTCGAGCCCAAACCGGTGCAAAGCTTGAATCCCGGGCAGCCTGGGCTTCCGGTGCTCGATGTTTCTACGTCGACCGGCGAGCGACTGATCCAGAGTGAGATCAGGGTTTTTGACAAGAATGAGTGGGATCAATTGGCCAGGAAATGGGACCCGCCGACTGTGCGAGAGCTGAAGCTTGACGCTATGGCAAAGTTCCGGGCACCGCTTAGCGGAACGCTCAAGGTGCTGGAGCGGGAGGACAGTTGGTTCCTTGGTCGGATCTGGCGCGCAGGACGCGCCTGGTTCTGGAACCGCGGGCTCAGGGACATTTATCAGGCCGCTTTTGACGGCGGCTCCGGCCCGCCGGGACCGGGTTTTCTAAGCAGGATCAAATCTGGCTTCGCCATTGCCAGTCGCGCGGGCGAGGTCCGCAGATTTGTCTATGACCTTCAGATTGGAAACGCGGCACCGGGCGGAGATTTCACGCTGTCAGGAGACCGTATCGTCGGGATAAAACGCTTCACCTACAATCGACGCGGAAACCCCTGGCGTCAGCTTATGGAAATCGAGTTGGAGGGGTTTCCTGGAATTGATACTGCGCATCCGCG
This sequence comes from Ruegeria sp. 6PALISEP08, assembly GCF_001238295.1. Lineage (GTDB taxonomy): Bacteria > Pseudomonadota > Alphaproteobacteria > Rhodobacterales > Rhodobacteraceae > Ruegeria. Next base: position 5,638 of record NZ_LGXZ01000014.1, on the reverse strand, counting down.
CGTTCTGAAACTCGATACCGCGTATCTGGCAAGGATTGGCGTTCCGTTGTTCCGCATTGTGAAGCAAGCGGACTCGGTTAAGGCGATCGCCGATCTTGGCGGCTTTTTGGGCTATTTCCTGCGTCTCTTGCTTGGCATCCATATCTGGAGCTTCCGCGCGCCGGACGAATGGCCATCCGAACCGCAGGTGGATTTTGAACCACCTGCCAAGCTGAAACTCTCTGTCGGTTTGCCCGTCACGGCAGAGCCGCATTTTGATGAAGGAGCGATCCAGCCAGAGAAACCAGCGTTTTCGGCATCGGAAGAATTGATCGAAGGTAAGGTGCGTATCACGCGGTATCGGAACTCAAACACCACAGAACGCCCTGTGGTGATGTTTCACGGTTACAGCGCCGGCGGAACGACCTTTGCCCACAAGGCCGTCACGCCGAACATTGCAAGCCATCTGTACGAAAGCGGACGTGACGTGATGATCGCCGACATGCGCACGAGCCCATATTTCAAGCAGACGGCAAAGCAGCCTTGGGCCTTCGAGCAGATCGCAAAGCAGGATGTTCATTGGGTTATCGACAAGGCATTGGAACTCACCGGGGCTCAGCAAGTGGATGTGGTGGCGCATTGCATGGGCACGATCGTCGTCAGTCAGGCGATATTGGAGTCTGCGCAAGGGAATCCCCCGGCGGACGCTTTGTTCAAGAAAATCGGACGCATGGCCTTTACGCAGGTGGGACCGCTTGTTGTGTTTTCCCCCATCAACATCCTGCGCGGCTACGTTATGCGCTATCTGGTGGAATTCCTGCCTGACGCGTACGAGTTCCGGCCTGAAAACCCGACGCTGGCCGACGATCTATGGGATCGTGTCGTCACCACCTTGCCTTACCCGGTAGAAGAATTTGACATCGAGAACCCGATCCTGCCCTGGAAGCGGACACCTTGGACACGCACGCGGCATCGGATGGATGCGCTGTACGGGCGCGACTTCACTGCAGCACGGATGGAAGACGGGGTCCTTAACCATATCGACGATCATTTTGGTGCTCTGAGCCTGCGCACTGTTGCATCGACCCTGCATTTTGCACGCCATGATCTGATGACCGACCATCGTGGCCGCAACGCGTTGGTGTCCCGGGATTTGCTGGAGAAAGGTTTGAAAAAGATCCCGATTCTGAGCGTGCATGGTAGCGACAATGGGCTTTCCAATGTCGCGACGGTGGATCGGATGGAGCAGATCCTGCATGATGCCGGTGTCCAGTATCTTGCTCCTAAGATTATTGAAGGAGCGGGGCATCAAGATTGTTTGATCGGCGCGGATCGATTGGAAACGTTCGAAAATATTAGAACGTTCCTTGATGCTGATGTGGGCCAGAACAATCACGTTCGAAACGAAGAGCGAGTCGCCTATCCCCCGTGGATCGGGCCGATCATGACGCTTGAGGAACCGGACAATGTTGCCGAAGAAGGCTACATCGCGCGGATCGGCGCGGCGCCATCGCATCGCAAACCCGAAGGGGTCGTATTGCTGCGGGTTCACGTTTCCGGAAACAGCATCCTGAAACCGGACCAGACCGGCCCGTGGACAGAGGACGACATTCTCGATTCCATGGCAGTGTATCGTTCGAGTCAGCTTGAACAAAAATTGTGGGATGCGTTCGAGATTCCCGCAGCGGATGTCATGCCGAACCATGATCCTGCGCATCCCGGGAACGCGACGCTGATCCTCATCGTCTACGACGAAGCGCGGGGCCTCGCGCCGGTCGTCGCAGCGCGTTATTACATGGTCGAAAACAGGCAGACACTGAAGGAATTTGATCGCACCGGCAAGCGGTCTGATGTGGTGTCGCGCGAAATCACACTAGAGAGCTTTCAGGCCATGCGCGACGCGGTGACAAAAGCGATGGCCCGCCATCTTTCGGTGGAGAGACCAGAGGGCGCGAAACCTTACGAAGAGATCAACTTCAAAGGTCTGCGTACAGTTGACCGATTGATGATCGATCCCGAGGCAGAGACCGGCGTAAGTCGGCAAGCAGTCACGGAAATGCAGTTTGGTCCCGATACGGTTTTTGGGACTGCCGCGCTGGAAAGTCTTCGCGATCAGAGTTTCGATTTGCATGATGGAATCGTGCCGGATCGTAAACCGCCGATCGGGGCAGACACCACGCGGTTCGTGTTCGGATCCTGTCAGTACCCCGCCGGGATGTTCGACGGTCCGACGGCGTACAGGTCCTACGCGGGTCTGGCGCATCGCCTGCGCGGTCCTGCTGCGACTGCCCCACGTTTCATGCTGTTTGTAGGTGACCAGATCTATTCTGATGCTACTGCGGGGGTTTTTGACCCGAGAGATCAGGATGACCGCTATCGCGCACCCTACGAGAATTGGTTGCGCGCCAACCCGGTCAGAACCGCGCTTCGGTCGGGCCCATCGTACATGTTGCTCGATGATCATGAGTTGGTCGACAATTGGGAACCGTCGGGACAGCCGCCTGCCACTTGGTTTGCGACCGCAGTTGACGCTTACAAGAAATACCAACACGGCCTGCGCGCGAACCGGGTTGAGTTCGATTTTGACGGTTTCCCGTTCTTCCTGCTGGACACACGCACGGATAGAAGCAGGCGACAGGTCAACAGCCTGGGCGGTGCCAAACTGTTTGACGCTGATCCACTGAACACAAATATGGCCGCGCTAAAGACATTCCTCAGCAGCCACGATGGGCCAAAGTTCGTCATCACACCTTCGCTCTTTCTGCCGCGCCACAGGCGGGCCGTGCAGCGTGACGCGTCGCTCGACCCAACGAACCTCAGCGCCATCCATTCCGACGGTTGGGACGGTTACCTTGCAACGATGCGAGAGGTGCTGCTTCACATCGCAAAAAACGAGATCTCTCATGTTGTCTTCCTTTCCGGCGATGAACACCGCGCGTGTTTCGCGACGGTTGACCTCAGCGAGACGAACGGAGACCACGTCGCGCGGTTTGTGTCGGTTCACACATCGGCGTTATGGGCACCGTTTCCTTTCGCGAACGGGAAGGCCGAAGACACAGTGGATCAGGAGACCTTTACAGTCGCTGATAATGGCGATCAGTTCACCTGTTCCGTAACCACAGACCGACCTGCGCCAGGCGATGGTCCGACATATATATATGTGGGCCGCAACGAGCAGGATTGGATTCTGGAAGTCGAGTATTCAGATGGAACGACGAAGAGCACAATTCTCACCTGATCCGCCTCCTCAGATCGATCAAACACTTGTCCGCAACGTCATCAAAACGCGCCGGTGGTTGGCCATGATTGTTGTTGGTTGAACGTTCTCAAAAATCGCGGGAGAAGAAGGTACCTCCAAGCGCCGTGTTCAGGATGATGTCTACCTGGCAATGCTGGCACCTGATGTTCTGGATGCCATCGCTGCGGGCGATCAGCCTGACGGCCCGACCACGGATTACCTGATCAAGTCCGGCTTCCCGGCTATCTGGTCAGATCAGCACAAGCAGTTCGCTGCGCTCCGAAATCGACCATTGTTGCGCATAAACTCGGGTCTCAGCTGGAATAGCCGGATGATAACCTCCTGAAAACAAGCGGTAATAGGCGGCCAAATATCCAGTGCGTGATTTTAGGGAAAATCATGGCTGGGGTGGTAGGAAACCTTGCCGACCGATGAAACCCGAAACTGAACAGTCCTTGTTGAGAATATCAGAGCGCATTTCTTCGAGCATGCGCCGCATTGCGTTCAGCTCAGGCTGAAAAAGATCGAAATAGTCTGACACATGCCGCTTCGGGATTACCAATGTGTGTAAAGGTGTAACAGGAAATCCATCTAGGATAGCGTAGCACAGTTCGTTTTCAGCGATGACACGATCTGCTGATACTTCACGAAAGACGCACCCTTTCTCTCGATGCGCATACGCCTTCGCCACGTCGCGAAAATCAGCGTCGTCTGTATCTCGTTTATTGGTATTGCACGTGATGCAAAGTGCTTGAAAGTTGCTCAGATCATCCTGACCGCCTTTGCTACGAGGGATGATGTGATCCACATGCAAGGCGATTTCCGCGGCAGATGCACCGCATAATTCACAGCGATACTTAGCCTGCTTTAGGACTTCATAGCGAACCGACCCCGGCACATAACCCTTCGCGTTGAAGCGATGCTTCCAAATGCTGTCACCGCGTTTTTCAATGTAGTCAGCAATCTTGCCTTCACATTGGCCGATCAAAGTAGATCGATCTTCTGCGCTCATATTACTTATGTCTTTTAAGCGGTATCCAACAATCCGGCCCGCAAGTTTCACTGGGTCCACGATGCCGTTATTTGTCAGCACCTTCCCAACCATATTCTTAGTACGGATTTCCTAGTACTCGATTTGTGACCTATCGTGTAGCAGCATAGCTTTCGCGATCTGCTCGATGCTCGCTTCGCCGCCAAACTTGAGAAGCTCAAGCAGCATGACGGGTTGATAAACATGCGACATACGCATGTCCTCGTTAATGTATCGCTGCAGGTGTTCAACATTCATTGCCCGCCACGTTAGCGACGAGACCGCTGCCCGCAAACGGCTAAGTGGCTGTGTCTTTCCGCTTATCGATAACGACTACCTGCCTACCGCGACCTTCGATACAGTTTATTCCCAGCAGCCGCTCAAAGCGGACGTTGGAGAAACCTGCAGCGAACAGCAGCTCGGAGCCCGGAGCAGCCATCGCAGTGGTGCATACTAAAGGTGTCTAATACTGTCCAGTGAAAACCAACTCATTCATCTTTGGTGTGGCACTCGCCGCGCTAACGGGAACAAGTTGTACAACGCCCATCACTGCACCAACGTTGATTGTGCAAAGTACGTATGTTGTCTGTCCCGCTGCTACGTTTACTCTGACGACGCTCGTTTCCATCGTGCTTGCGCTCACCGTGTGTTGGCCAGGGGGAACATCCACAAAGAACACACTATCCACTTCGCACTTCCCGGTTGGCAAACCATTAACCAAAACAGCTGGTTTCACACCAAAACCCTGAACTTGTTGCGTGCGAAATACTGCGATCCGCCCTTTACCAGCCGGAATTGCAGATTGGGTCGCGACCGCCTCTTGATATGCTGGGCCTTCAGTGCATCCACTTAAAACAACCACTATTGCTGCAGCTATCTTCAAGCATTTTACTATCACTGGCATCTTAAGCCCTCCCAATTCAAGCAGCCAAGCATCTGGGAGTATTGTGAAATTCACATCAAATTACATTGATACACATCAAATTACGAATATGACTGATTTTAGCGCACACTGCGCACGGATTATACCGAGACAAAGGTCGGCTTTGTCCGCAAGGCAGACGTTCACGAAATTTTTCCGAATGACCGCACCGAGCCCATCTTTACCAATGTCGCGCGTTCGATGAATGTCGGCTTTGAGCCCAAAGCGGTCACCTTATCGTTCGAGCTTGCGGCGGATTGGTTGACCTGAATCAGCGTCTATTTTGAGTACACTATTCTCAACGACTAATGAGCCGTTTACGAGAACGGTATGGAGACCTTTGGCAGGTTGGTTCGCGTTTTCGTAGGTGGCTAGGTCTGATACGGTCGTAGGGTCAAAGACGACAATGTCGGCATCCATTCCTACTTGCAGCCGCCCCTTCTTCCTCATTTGTGGAGCGAATTCCTCG
>NZ_LGXZ01000013.1 GCF_001238295.1 Ruegeria sp. 6PALISEP08 | reverse complement strand
GTCGAGAACGATCCCGAGCTCAACATGAAGGCCTATGTCGACGAGATTGGGGACGAAGCAGACAAAACACATGCTGTTTCATCGGGCGCTGAAAGGAGTCCTGCTTGGCGTGACGAAAAAGTTGCGGAAGATCTTGAAGCCCAGTTCAAAATGATTGCGGTCGCTTAAGCCACTGGAGACATGGATGAGGTCGATCGGGTGATTAGCTACCTAGCTTTTATACGCCGTATGAAGAAACAGGGAATCTATGATATGGGTCGTTGGAGTGATGAGAGCCAGGGTGGGTAAAGATTCAACCAGAAGTCGGTTCACATAACACCGGTTTAGCGACGTTCTCACTTTGTTATAGCGTTTCCAATCATCCAGTGGTTGCAGAAAACTGCCATTCGAGACGCAATTCGAAGACGACCGCAGTGCGGGACTTCGCTGCCGGTTGCTGAACGTCTGCGTCCTGTTAACGCTGAATCTCAGACGATCCACCCAAAGACATACCCCGCCCCGAGCGACCCCAGAACTGCAAGCAACAGATATAGCATGAATGGTTGCAATTTGAGCACCGGTGCGATGGCCATAGCACCCCAGATGCTGACCGCGCCGCCCGAAACAAGGAACGCCATCGCTGCTCCATCGGACATGCCGTTGTCGATCAACCCGCGTGTCAGCGGGAGCGCAGCGTAACCGTCGATATAGGCCGGGGCACCGACGAAGACAGCGGCGGGTATGGCCCACCATTTGTCTTCTCCAACATATGCTGCCAGTGCGCCCGGTGTAAGGGCCGCGTTCAAGGCATACTCCGCGGCAAATGCCGGGATCAGGCAAATCAGGATAAGCCGCGTAGTTGCCCATGCCTGTTTGCCGAAAGAATGACGTCGCGCCTCAGACCGCCAGACCCAAGGATCAAAGGGCTGCTCTTCCCCGCATCGTGCAGCACTTAGCTGGCGCGCCGGGCCATTGTCCCGAAGCGCATTCATGGCCCAGGGCGTCTTGGCGAACAGGCCGGTGATCGCGCCGCCGAATAGACCCAATCCGAAGGCGGCAAGCGTCTTGCCAATCGCAAAGCTCAGACCAAGGGTTGCCGCTGTTGTCGCGAGCATTGCTGGGTCTGTTATCGGAGAGGACAGCCAGAATGCCATGATCGGAGCGAGTGGCACGCCCGCTGCCAGCAATCCGGCCATCAAAGGCAGAACGGTCACCCCGCATACGGGCGTGATGGCTCCAATGAACGAGGCCGCCAGAACCGTTCTCAGTGTCCTGCCCTCGAAGGCACCAGCGATGTGAGTATCCGCGCCGCTTGCGATGATCCAGGCTGCAAGCACGATGCCCGGAATGACGATGGGGGCCACGACAATCAGGCCCCATAGGACAAACTTTGCTGCGTTTGCGGCGTGTTCCGGCCAGGCAAGACAGACGCCTGCCAGCAGCAGCAAAGACACGCCCCACACCAGGGGTTTCCGGTTGGATGGTCGATTGACAACTGTCTGATCTGACATGGGATACTCCTCTGACCTTGAAAAATAGTGCAGCACAAGACATCTGTGAAACGCATAGTTTTAATTTCCGATATTGGAAAAACAAATGGAAAACCTGGATAGCGATCTTTTGCGAACCTTCGTCGCCGTGGCTGATGCCGGAAGCGTCACGGACGGTGCTGCCCGCATCCACCGGTCGCAGTCTGCAACGAGCCTTCAAATCAAGCGCCTCGAAGCGATCCTGGGTCAGCCGGTCTTTGACAGGCATGGTCGCGGGGTGGTCCTGAGCGACACGGGACGAAAGCTATTTCCAGTCGCGCAGGAGGTGACGGCACGTCTCGACGCGGCACTACGAGAGATTTCACAGAACACGGTAAGCGGCAAACTGCGTTTGGGCATACCCGACGATCACGGGCGCGCCAGACTTGCGGCGATCATTGCGACCTTTGCCCGTCAACATCCGAAAGTCGAACTGGATGTCACCTGCGCTTTGAGCACGAGTTTTCCAGAAGCCCTCGATAAGGGGTCGCTGGACCTTGCGGTCTATGAGGTCGAAAACCCGTCCAGTCACGAAGAGGTTGTTTATGAAGACCCGACATGTTGGGTGTCGTCGGCGCACCGGCACTTTCAGGCCGATGAAAGCCTTCCAGTGGCCTTGTTCGATCATGCGTGCTGGTGGCGCGACGCGGCGGTCATTTCATTGCAAGCCCGTGGAAAGCCATATCGCGTTGTCTACTCCAGCCAAAGCGTCTCTGGTGTGATTGCAGCAGTAGAAGCCGGGATCGCAGTGGGTCTGCTCGGTCGCTCCTCGCTGCACGGCGGTCTATCGGTGGTGAACGATGCATTGGACCTCGGAAACACGCCCGCCTCCAAGCTGGTGATGGCATCCAGCAAGCCGAAAGTACAAGGGCCTCAGGACGCTATGAAGGCCGCGATCCGAGCCGCATTTATGGCCAAGCCATAAAAAGCTGACTTTCACTGCGTTCTGTCGAATGGGCAGGTCGGGCTCACAGTCAGATTTCGCCACTCGATGAATGAACTACGGCTGACCAGCAAGGTTCCCTTTGGCTATGACATCATCGAATTGGAAAGGTGCGAACAAAGCCCCATTTCACCGCGTTTGTTCCAAAGTCAGGTATGGCGAGTCCCGAACGAATACCGATTTACGCTCAACTGTGCAGCATACGAGTGCGAACAGTCTCGCAAAAAATGAGAGAGGCTTGGCCCATAGCCTCAGACGCCGGTTTAGCGGTGACGCTCTAAGAACGCGTCTTTTTCGGCCTGCGTTGGCATCTCACCTGAGAATATCTCGACATATCGGCATCCGGCTACCGCTCGTTGTGAACGGGGCTCTGTCACATGCATGGAATAATACCCGGTCTGTGTTAGAAGCACGGTGAGCGCGCGGTAATGGGCCGCGTCCCCTGTTATTCCAAATCGTTCAAACAGGGCTTTGACTGCAACCAACCGATCTTCGTCAGATTTGTCGACGAAGGATTGCAGCCGTGGATCGTTGCGCGCCCAGTTACGGATTGCAAGATCCAGCGGCGCATCGAAAAGATCTTGGTCAATCCAGCAATCAATGAGGTTAAAGAGACCCGCGCAGAGACTGTCGGCTGGAACTGCGCACCTCTCCAAGATGACGCCAGTGTTCCGGTTCTGCCAGATGTCTAGGATGGCGTCATGAAGATCGGACAGATCCTTGAAGTGCCAATAGAAACCAGTGCGCGTCAAATTGAGTGTTTTTGCAAGCGGCATGATCTTCACCGCCTCAATCCCATCGGTCACGAAGAGTGTATAGGCGGCGTCAATCCATGTCTCTCGGGTCGCGCGGACCTTGGCTGTTTCGTCCTTTTTCATAGTTGGATTCTTCAAGAACTTGACAGTGGTGTCAATTGCGGAAATGTTAACTTGACATAAGTGTCAATAATCGGCACTCAAGGAGGCCACAATGTCCACTGATCCATTGCTTCAACCTTATCAGTTGAAACACCTCACATTGCGCAATCGGATCATGACAACCAGCCATGAACCTGCCTATCCACAAGACGGCATGCCCAAGGAACGCTACGCGGCCTATCACGCCGAACGGGCCAAGGCGGGTGTGGCCCTTGCGATGACGGCGGGGTCCGCTGCGGTCAGCCGAGACAGCCCACCCGTGTTCAACAATATCCTTGCCTTTAAGGATGAGGTTGTACCGTGGATCCAAAACCTGACAGACGCGGTGCATGAACATGACTGCGCTGTGATGATCCAGTTGACCCACTTGGGGCGGCGCACGAGTTGGAACAAGGGCGATTGGTTGCCGTCGGTGTCATCATCAAAACACCGTGAACCTGCCCACCACGCTTTTCCAAAGTTGATCGAGGATTGGGACATTGATCGGATTATATCTGACTTCGCTGATGCTGCGCAGCGGATGCAGGCGGGCGGTATGGACGGGATCGAGCTGCAGGTTTACGGTCATTTATTGGACCAATTCTGGTCACCGCTGACCAATGATCTGACGGGTCCATATGGTGCTGACACGCTCGAAAATCGCATGCGGTTCCCGCTCGATGTGGTCGAGGCAATCCGCAAGCGCGTCGGCGCAGACTTTATCGTCGGGCTGCGCTACACGGCCGATGAGGCGCAAAAGGGTGGCATCACCCACGACGAGGGGCTGGAGATTTCAAAACGCATCTCGGCCACGGGGCAGGTTGATTTTCTGAACGTGATCAGGGGACGCATCCATACCGATCCAGCTATGACGGATATGATTCCTGTTCAAGGTATGAAGTCTGCTCCGCACCTCGATTTTGCAGGAGAAGTGCGCAAGGCAACGGGTATGCCAACCTTCCACGCCGCTCGCATCCCTGACGTGGCCACTGCGCGACATGCTGTGCAAGCTGGCCTGCTCGATATGGTCGGCATGACCCGCGCTCACATGGCTGATCCACACATCGTGCGCAAAATCATTGAAGGGCGTGAAGATGACATTCGCCCCTGCGTTGGCGCGACGTACTGCCTTGACCGCATTTATCAAGCAGGCGAGGCGTTATGCATCCACAACGCTGCTACCGGGCGTGAATTATCGATGCCGCATGAGATTGCAAAAGCGGGGGTTGCGAAGAAGGTTGTAATCGTCGGCGCAGGTCCAGCGGGGTTGGAAGCGGCTCGCATCGCCGCAGAACGTGGCCATGCTGTGACTGTGTTTGAGGCTGCAGATGCGCCCGGTGGACAGGTGCGCCTGACCGCACAATCACCTCGCCGCCGGGAGATGACCGGGATCATTGATTGGCGCATGGCGCAATGTGCAGCACGTGGCGTGATATTCCAATTCAACACCTGGGCCGAGGCCGACGACATCACCACCCTCAACCCGGATGTGGTCATTGTGGCGACGGGCGGCATGCCCAATCTGGAACTGTTTGAACAGAAAGGTGAGCAGGCGAATGTTGTGTCCACCTGGGATCTGATCTCGGGCGATGTAAAGCCTGCGGGCAAGGTTCTCATCTACGACGAAAGCGGTGATCATCCAGCTTTGCAAGCTGCTGAGATTGCCGCAAATGCGGGGTCCGCGGTCGAGGTTATGACGCCGGACCGCGGTGTCTCTCCGGGCGTGATGGCGATGAATTTGGTGCCTTACATGCGCGCGCTTCAGGATAAAGACGTGACTTTTACCGTCGCGCGGCGCTTGATGGGGGTTGTGCGCTGTGGCAACACATTGACCGCCACAATTGGGACCGATTACAGCGATTACAGTTACGAGACGCAGGTCGATCAGGTTGTCTTGAACTATGGCACCTTGCCGCTCGACGATCTGTACTTTGATCTCAAACCATCGTCGTCGAATTTAGGCGAGGTCAACTATGAAGCGCTGATCGAGGGCACTCCGCAAACTATTCAGCGCAATGAAGCAGGCACTTTCCAACTGTTCCGCATTGGCGATGCAGTATCGGCACGCAACACACATGCGGCGATCTATGACGCCTTGCGATTGGTAAAGGATATCTAGCATGCGCAGCAGCAAAACCATTCACGTCGTATCCTGCCATGCTGAAGGCGAAGTTGGGGATGTAATCGTAGGCGGCGTTGCACCACCACCCGGCGAGACCCTTTGGGAACAACGCAGTTGGATCGCCAAGGATCAGACCTTCCGCAACTTCATACTGAACGAGCCACGTGGTGGCGTGTTTCGCCATGTAAATTTTTTGGTCCCTCCGGTGCATCCAGAGGCACAAATGGGCTGGATCATCATGGAGCCAGAAGACACGCCGCCGATGTCCGGGTCCAATTCGATCTGTGTCTCAACGGTACTGCTGGATAGCGGGATCATTCCAATGACCGAACCCGTAACCAAGATGGTACTCGAAGCACCCGGTGGACTGGTCCGCGTGCACGCCGAGTGCCGGAACGGCAAGGCAGAGCGGATCACCGTGCGCAATCTGCTATCCTTTGCGGGTGCATTGCGCGTGCCTTTGGATGTGAAGGGTATCGGCCAATTAACCGTCGACACTGCCTTTGGCGGTGACAGCTTTGTTGTGGTGGATGCGGCAACTCTCGGGTTCGAACTTGCCGCGTCCGAGGCCAGGGCGCTGGCAGAACTTGGCGTGTCGATTACCAATGCGGCCAATGCACAGCTAATGTTCCGCCATCCAACCAATCCCGATTGGAAACATTTCTCCTTTTGCCTGTTCGCAGGACCAATCACACGCGAAGGGAGCCACCTGACCACCTCGGCTGCCGTCGCGATCCAGCCTGGAAAAATCGACCGCTCACCTAAGGGTACAGCCGCCTCTGCACGCATGGCACTGCTTCATGCACGCGGCGAGATGCAAGTGGGGGAGACCTTCACGGCCCGTTCAATCATTAACTCGGAATTCCACGGACGGATCGCCGAGAGAACTACGCTAAGTGACACGCCCGCGATAATCCCTGAAATCACGGGCCGCGCGTGGATTACAGGCACACATCAGCATATGCTTGATCCCAAAGACCCCTGGCCCGAAGGGTACCGCCTGAGTGATACTTGGCCCGATTTGAAGGGGAGCTGAGAATGGCAGATATGAACATCCCTTATTTGTCGCAGGACGATATGATCGGATTGGGTCTAACCACCGAGCAAATCGTCGATAGCATCGAATGTGCTATTCGTGGGAGCGTGAACGGCACTGTCTGGGGCGCACCTAAAGCAGTGATCACGCCACTTGATGATCCGCGTTATATGATGGCCGCTCTGGCGGCGATGGATGATCCATCTCTACTTGCTGTCAAAACGGTTGTGCTGAACCCCGAAAACAACGCAAACGGTCTGCCGCAGATCAACGGTCTTGTGACAATGCTCGACAGCGTCACGGGATTGCCGGCTGCCGTGCTTGATGGCAACTGGATCACCGAGGTGCGCACGGCGGGGCTTAGTGCGATGGCTGCAAAATATATGGCCAACTCGGATGCAAAAACCATCGGCTTTGTGGGGTGCGGTGCTCAGGCGCGCAGCCACCTTGACGCATTTGCCGACATCTTCGACCTTGAACACATGTGCTATTTTGGCCGCGGCCAGGCCAATCAGGACCGGCTCGCAGAGCAAGCCAAAGCACGTGGCATACCCTCGACTGCGTGTGCTTCCGGGCAAGAGGTTGCGGCCAGCTGCGACTTGCTGGTGACCACCGTCACACATACCGGCGGTGCAGCCCCGTTTCTCGACGCGTCTGGGATGAAGGCAGGGTCATTTGCGGCTGTCGTCGATCTTGCTGCCCCATGGAAGCGCGACAGCCTTGGCACGCTCGATTGCGTCGTGATCGATGACCTCAAGCAAGAAGCTTCGTTGCCCAACAAGCTGTGTGATCCTGGGTTCATCCACGGTGATCTAGCTGGTTTGGTGACTGGCGAAACAAATGGACGCAACGCGCGTGAGGATCGAACAGCATTCATCTTTCGTGGACACGCGCTAGGTGATTTAGCGTTGTCCGTATTGGTTTTGGAAACGCATCGGAAACGCGACGCCGGTCGTCTGACGATGTAAGCAGATCAACTCACGTTTCCCACTCGTTTCCAAGAAGCCGACGTCCATACAATCTGCAGCATTGGTCACTCTGGGCTCTCTCCGGACCTTTGCCGTACGGTGTTCAAAGGACGGCGAAGCGGATTTTCTTCCTTGAGGGAGGGTTTCAGGCACACCGTAACCACCAGGGGGTGGAGATGAGACAGAAACTCGGAACCGGTAAGAAACGCCTTGCCGGTGGCAGGGTCCGTGTCGCGACATCGACCGAGGTTAAAGATCTGTGGAGAATGACGGCTGCGTGCCCAATGTGTCGAATGATGCGCAAAGAATGAACGTCCGCTCGGCAGTCAAACCTACTCTCACAAACGCGACAGTTCTGCCTCCATATTTTTAGTCAGGTGTCTCGATCGTCGGCGGGCCACCACCAAGCGCTCTGCTGAGTTGCTCTGTGAGCGCGAAGAGCCGTTTGCTGTCCTCTGATCCCAGGATGTTTTCTATTAACTTGTCGCCTTCTTCCCAAACCTCTGCGACTCCCAGCAAAACCGACTGTCCGCTAGGTGTGATTTTGATCACATCAGCGCGCCGGTCTGTAGGACTAGTCTCGCGTTGCACATATCCAAGTGCTTCAAGCCTGGAAATCATTGAGCTCATGGTTCCAGGTGAGACGCTGAAATGTTTGACGAGGTGCTGCTGAGAGGATGGTCCAATCTTCTGTAGCGCATCCAGAACAAGGGCCTGGCGATGCCGTATCCCGGACGATCCAAGCAAGCTTTCCAGTCGCTTTTCCAAAATCGCAGCTGAGTGTAGGAAGGGATGGATTCGTGCGTGCTGACGTTTCATGGGCTCACTTTGAGAAATCTTGTGTATTAATTACAGTGATTTAAGCAATTTGTCAAATTAGTTCTAGTTGAAATAGTTTGGCTTGAAAGTATATTGAAGTGTAAGTAGATTATCCTCTTCAATCAGCCTTAGAAAAGGACACACAATGCGACTTACGATGTTCACAGCCACGCTGCTTGGTGCGGCTGGCGTTGCCAATGTTGACGCACCACAGGTTCCGTCAGAAGCACCATATATCGTCCTCAGTGAAAACCACGACGAACCAAACGGATATGGGTTTTGCATTGATACATATGGGGCCGGGCAGTCTGATCTTTTGCAGACCCATTCTTGCAAACCACCCAGTGAGGGTGAACCACGTAGCTATGCAGGTCATGACACGCGTTTTGAGTACAATGTAGACACCATGCAGGTCGTATCTTACCCGTTTGAAGGCTTCTGCATGCAGGCCTTAATCGCTACAGGAAAGTCGGAATTTGCACTGTTGGAATGCAGTGATCATCCTCGCCAAAAGTTCATTTACGACGAAACAGATCAGACTCTGCGACTAAGCGAGGACCAAGCTAATTGCGTGGTAGTAGCATCGGAAACAGTCCCAGCGGGTCCGTGGGTGAAACGGCCACTCTCGTTGGAATCCTGCGATGAGGTCGAGGCATCTCTGAAGCAGTGGAGCATTGTCACTGAATGACGCAAAGCGGGGTATTCTCCCTGCCGTTCACTCCCATGTGCTGTCCTCAGTTTTGTGACCATGCGCTTCCTGCCATCACGGAATTGAAAGCTGCAGGCGCCCCTATCCGATCCGCGCCGCGCCCAGTGCTATTTCGTCAGCGCCAAACGGCAAAGCGTACCGAGTTCCCAGCTGACATAGCTCAAGACGGAGCTGTTTTATGAACTTCCGCCCATTGGCGATCCTGCCCCCACTCGTGATTGCTGTGCTCGGCTTCAACTGGATGACTCGGGAACAGCCCAAGGACATCACCCGTCACGAAGAAACCCGTCTCGCGGTGCGCGCGATGGAGATCCTACCGCAACCAGTCTCGGCCACTGTCATCGGCTATGGACGGGTCGAGCCAGCTCGGAACTGGTCAGCCGTTTCCGAGGTCGAGGGGCGGATCGACGCGATCCCCGGGGACCTTGCCGTCGGAAGCGTCGTCGAAGCCGGCGATGTGCTGTTCGAGATCGACGTGACGGATTACGAGCTTGCCCGCCAGAAGGCGCAGGCAAATATCACCTCGGTCGAGGCCCAGCTGCGCGAGAGCGAACGGCAGGAAGAAAACACCCGCAAGACGCTGGAGTTGCAGGAGCGGACGAAAGCTGTGGCGCAGAACGAGTATGACCGCGTCGCCTCGCTGGTTGAACGCGGCGCCTCGACACAGGCCGCGCTCGATACCGCGCAAAAAACCCTGCTGGCACAGTCGAATTCGGTGCTCACCCTGGAGAATACGCTGGCGCTCTATCCAGCGCAACGCGAGAGCCTGGAGGCGACACGCGCGGTGCGGATGTCCGAACTACGCGAGGCTGAGCGGTCGATCGAGAAAGCCAAGATCTCCGCGCCATTTCGCGGTCGGGTCTCGGAGATTGGCGTCGAGGCCGGACAGTTCGTTCGTACCGGCGACATATTGTTGGTCCTGGACGACACTTCGGCCGCGGAAGTAACCGCCGAGGTTCAGCCGAAAACCTTCGCGCCGATCTTTATGGCGGCACGCGGCAAGGGCGAGGCTCCCGCTGAGGGCATAGACACCTCCCGGGTCATGGAGTTCCTGACGGATGCCGGGATTTCGGCAGAAGTGCGCGTCTCGCTTGAAAATCGCGTCCTGTCATGGCCGGCGAAGTTGGAACGTATGCGCGGCACACTCGACGCCGACACCGCAACGATGGGCGTTGTCGTCCGGGTCGAGGATCCGACAATCGGGCAGCCGCACCTGCAACGCGGCCCGCTTGAATCCGGTGCATTTGTCTCGGTCATCTTCAGCTCGGAGCCGATGGAGAACACCATCGTCGTTCCGCGCAGCGCTTTGCGCTATGGCGACGATGGCGCTGCGTTTGTCTACCTCGCGGATGCGCAGGACCGGCTTGCCAAATCCGCGGTCAAGGTCGGTCATTCCATCGGCGAGGGCGCCATTATCCTCAGTGGGCTGGAGGGCGGCGACCGGCTGGTGCTGAGCGAGCCATCCCCGCCGGTGATCGGCATGGCGTTGGATCTTGTCATGCCCACGGCGGAGCAGTGACATGATTGCCTGGTTCGTCCGTCACCCCGTTGCGTCCAACCTTCTGATGGCGTTGATTTGCATCCTGGGTCTCGCAACCGTCAGCAATATCGAACGCGAGACCTTTCCCGACACCACTGCCTCCACCGTTCTGGTCTCTATCTCCTATCCCGGCGCCTCGGCCGTCGATGTGGACGAGGATATCTGTACCCGGCTGGAGGATGCGATTTCCGGTACTGACGGATTAGAGGAACTTTATTGTCTCTCCATCGACGGACGTGCCTCAGCCACGGCCGAGCTGGAGACCGGCGGCGATATCATCCAGTTCTACAACGACGTCTCCTCGGCCGTCTCCGGCGTGGACGACTTCCCCGATGATGCTGAGACACCCTCAATCGAGCGAGGTGGGCGCACCGAGATGATCGCACAGATCGGCATCTCTGGGATCGACGGCGAGCAAGGACTGCTGGAATATGCCGACGAGCTGGCCAGCACGCTCCAGGGTGTGGACGGTGTGACCGAAGCTACCGTGTCGGGGCTGACCGATCGAGAGCTGCGCGTAACTTTCGACGACGAGGACCTGCGCCGCTACGGGCTGTCGAGCCAAGACGTGGTCGATGCGATCAACGCCCGCTCGCTCCAGCAGCCGCTGGGTGAGGTCGAAACCACTGAGAAGAGCCTCGTGCTGCGTTATTCGGACGTGCGTCGCTCGGTTGCCGATCTCGAAGACCTGATCGTATTGCAGAACCAGAACGGTGGCATCGTCCGGCTCAAGGATCTCGCAACCGCACGGATCGTCGACAGCGACGAGAACACGCAAAGCTACATCAACGGTGCGCAGGCGGTGACCATCCAGATCATGAAGGCGTCGGATGGTGATTCCATCCGTATTTTCGAACGTGTCGAGGCGATTCTGGAGGCGGAGCGCGCAGCTTGGCCGAAGCCATTCGAAATTACCGTCATCAACAACATGACTGAGATCGTTGAGGAACGCCTTTCCCTCATTGTCAGCAATATCGTGATGGGCTTGGCGCTGGTTTTTGCGGTGATGTGGATGTTCTTCACACTCAAAGAGGCTCTCTGGATCTCGGCCGCACTGCCGGTTTCCTTCCTCGGCGGGCTGTTTCTGATGAGCGCTCTGGGCGTCACCATCAATATTTTCACGCTCATCGCGCTCCTGCTGGCTGTTGGGCTGATCATGGACGATTCAATCGTCATCGCCGAGAATATCGACAAGTGGCGCCGGCGCGTCGGCGGCAAGGAAGCTGCCTGGCGCGGCACGCAGGAGATCTTGCCAGGCGTGTTGTCCTCTTTCCTGACCACGGCCTGCGTCTTCGGCCCGCTGATGTTCATCGACGGCGACCTTGGACAGGTGCTCAAATACATCCCGATGGTGCTGCTGATGACGCTGGCATTGTCCTTGCTTGAAGGCTTCCTGATCTTGCCGCATCACCTGAGTCATATCGGGAAGGGGGCGCCCGCCGAGTACAAGGATCGACCAGCTGCGCGGGTGCTGGAGCGGTTCAAGGAGGGTGTTGTCATTCCCACCGCCGCAGCGCTGGCGCGGGCACGCTACCTGACCGTCGGCAGCGTTCTAGGCGCGCTCGTCCTCTCGATCGGGTTGGTCGCGTCCGGTCAGGTCAAGGTGGTTGGCTTTCCAGAGGTGGAGGGCGACACGATCGAAGCAAAGATTGCGCTGACCTCGGGGATCGCCCGCCATCGCACCCTGGCCAATGTCGAGCAGATTCTCGCGGGCCTCGAACGGGCGGATGCGCAATTCAGCCCTGAAACTGAGGGCGCCGCGCCGCTGGTCGAACGTGTCCTTGTCAGCTACGGCTCTAACTCGAGCGTTAACGACAATGGCTCGAACACCGCGACGGTGACCGTCGACCTGTTGGAAGCTGGGAAGCGCAATGTGAGTGCCGACGAGGTCCTGCAGGTCTGGCGCGCGGAATCCGGCACGCTTCCAGACCTTCACCAGATAAGCTTTGCCCAGAATGAGGCAGGGCCGGGGGGCAATGACATCGATATCGACGTCTCGGGAAGCGATCTCGGGGAGATCGAGGCGGCCGCGTCCAAAGTCCTGTCACGGCTCTTGGAGCGGATTGACGTCAAAGAGGCCTATTCCGATTTCTATGGTGGCCGTCAAGAAGTGAAGCTAACGCTGAACGAATACGGTTATACCGTCGGGCTGACACCGCAATCGCTCTCGGCGCAGCTCCGCCAGGCCTTTCAAGGCTCGGAGACCGACACGTTCCACACCGGAGCCTCGAGCGTGAACGTGCAGGTGCAGCTAGGAGACACAGTCGCGAACTTCACCGAGCTGGAACAATTCCCGATCATCGTCGGCGGCGGCAAACAGACCGCCCTGATCTCGGTGGCCGATATGGACCTCGCTGCCTCCTACCCGACGATCACACGTAAGGATGGGCGGGTCGTCGCCAATATCATCGGCCAGATCGACCGCAAGGCCACCACCTCCACAGCCATTTCGGGCTTCGTGCTGAACGATGTCGCGCCGGAACTGGAGCGGCAATACCCCGGCATTTCGATCTCAATTGGCGGAGCCACCGAAGAACAACAGAAGTCGCAATCTTCGGTCGCCACGAAGCTGCTATTGGGGCTTGTCGGCGTGTATATGGTACTCGCCTTCCAATTCCGCAGCTACACGCTGCCGCTGGTGGTGATGCTGTCGATCCCCTTTGCGCTGATCGGCACGATCCTTGGCCACTGGGCAATGGGGTTGAGTCTGTCGATGCCCAGTCTGATCGGCTTTGCCTCGCTTGGGGGGATTGTAGTCAACAACGCCATCCTTTTCCTGACTTTCTTCCAAACCCACCTGCAAGGAGACGACCACGTTGCCGCAGCACTGGATGCCGTCCGTGCCCGCTTCCGGCCGATCATCTTGTCGACCGGGACCACGGTGGCCGGGCTTCTTCCCCTGATCTCCAACACCTCGGTCCATGTGCAAACCACAGTGCCCCTCGTTGTCTCGGTGGCAGCTGGTCTAACGGCCTCGATGATTCTGGTGACACTGGTGCTGCCATCTCTTCTCAGTATCTATTTCGACATTTTCTCGGTGCAGAGATGGGTTGGAAAGTTCGATGACGCGGAGGGAGGAGACATCCCGGCGCAGTAAGGATTGCCGTCGGAGGCCTGAAGTATAAGCAAAAACTTGCGACAAACCTCGGCTTTGCAGAATGCCTACTGCATTTGGCCAGGTTGGACTGGTCAGTACCCGATTTTATGCATCTTGTGTCGTCGACAAAGGCCGCTAAGTGTAGACCTGCCTACCGTGATAACAGCGACCGAAGTCATCGAAGTCCAACTGGGTGTTGAAGCCGAAAAGCTGTTCGGCAATGGTGGTATACTAAGCGGACAGCTGAGCGGAGTTCTGCGGCGCGATCTGGGAACAACAGATGCGAATGTAACCGTGTTCTCCTCAACTCAGTCGCTGATCTTTGCCTCTACCGACTTCACCGGCGCTCGCGTCTCGGTTGGTTACGAGCAGGAGCTTGTTCAGGACATTCGGCTCGAATTGAATGCAGAGCAGGAAATCGGCAACGACGCCCAGGGACCCTTCCTGCGGGCGGGGCTTCGCTGGTCGTTCTAAATCCAAGGATCCCTGCGGCACCCAGTGGGTGCCACAGATTTCAGCTCGAAGCTGAACGATGTCGGGCTATTTGACGTATAGTGTTGACCCTTTCACAAGTCTATTTGAGCTTTTCGAGTGGTCGACAATTATCCGAACTTTTTGCGGTTGCCTGAAAGCAATTGTGCAACTGTTTCTTGAGTTTGTGTAAGCCGACATTTCGTCCGAGTTGCGACATTGGTCAAAAAGGGCTCTTATCAGACCTTATCCGCGCAAAGTTATTGTTTATAGTACAAAGGAACGACTCATGACCTCACCCAAACCAAATGTCGGCGCGCAAATCGAGCAAATGAGTTTTTTGAGGCTGGGATCTGAGGACAAGGTTACGATCGGTCAACAAAAAGACCGCTGGACCATGTTGTTTGTTTACCGAGGTAAGCATTGTCCACGCTGCAAGCGCTTCTTGAACAAGTTGAATGTGGCGCTGCCAGCATGGGCTGACGTTATGGACGTTATTGTTGTCTCTGCCGACACCAAAGAAAAAGCTGCGGCAGACAAAGCAGAATTCGGCTGGGAGTTTGATCTTTGCTATGGAATGACCGAAGCGCAAATGCGCGCGCTTGGTCTTTATGTGTCATCACCTCTATCTGATGCGGAAACCTCGGGTCTGTTCGCCGAACCTGGCGCGTTTGGTATCCGTCCGAATGGGACGCTGATGCTGGCCGACATCTCTAACGGCCCTGCGGCACGTCCCGATTTGGAAGAGCTTTTGGACGGCATGAAATTCAATATTGATAATGATCGTCCGGAACGAGGAACGGCCTGAGACCACCAGATCGCATGGCCTCGGTTACTCAAAGTAGCCTGGGTGCGTCTTGTGAATGAAGTCGATGGTTTCGTCAAGGCGGGACAAGTGTTTTCTGACAGAGGCTTGCGCTTGGTCATGGTCTCCTGCCGCCATGGCCTCTGCAATCTCTCGGTGATCGGCGAGGATGGCGTCTGCGGCGCTGCCCTTTTCAAGACTGAGCATACAAAGCCGGTCAACCTTTTGCTTGGATTCTAGCATTACATCAAATGCCATTGGATTGCCGCTGAGCACGTAGATCAGTTTGTGAAAATCATAGTCCAGCGCGTGAAATGCCGATAGGTCACCGTCACTGATCGCTTGCTCTTGTAAGGCGAGGTTTTCTGCAAGTTTTGCTTCACGTGTTGCGTCCCAAACTTCCATTGCTCGATGGACGATCTCTAGCTCCACCGCCATTCTAACCAATCGCGCGAGAGCCACACGCTCCATAGAAAATCCTCGAACTACGGTCGCCTTTTGTGGTCGTATCAAGAGCAGATCTTCGTTGCCGAGCCTTGTGAATGCGTTGCGAACAGGTTGGCGTGATACGCCGAATCGGCTGGCTACCTCTGTTTCGGATAGCTTTGTACCGGGAAGAATTTCAAGCGAAACGATCTCGTCGTGTAGCGCTTCATAGACCGCATCGGTTGTGGTTCGTCTGACAATATCTTCCACGGTATGTTGCTTGCGCCCTCTATCTTGGTTGCGTTTCAAATTACAGGTTCACCTTTAGATCATTGAAATATATAGAATATTCTATTTGATCTTGCTTGAGTGAACCAATGTAACCCTGTCACCTATCAAATGCCCTGCGCTTTCGACTGTCAAGCAATCTGACATACTAAAAGCCTACAGTTGACATAACTTGGATACTAGTGTCCCTTTGGGGGCAGCAGCGATTCTGGTTCTTGGGGGAAATCGAAAGCTACGTGGCTTACGGTCTCTGAATTTCCATGAAAGCCAAATCCTGTCCAAAATTAATCGGGGAGGAGAACCCATGACTTTCACGAAATCGTTCTTTGCAACTGCGACCGCTGTGGCATTCATTGCAACGTCAGCTTCGGCCGAAAACTGGCGGGCCTGGAACATCCACAACGACGGCCATCCCAACACGGCTGCAATGGACAAGTTTGCCGAACTGGTTGACGCTGCTACAGACGGCGAGGTTACCGTCGATGTGTTCCACGGTGGTGTTCTTGGTTCCCAACCGGATGCCCTTGAACAGGTTCGTATCGGCGCAATCGAGGTTGGTAACTTCAACCTCGGTCCCATTGGCCCAATGGTGAAAGAAGCTAACCTTGTATCGCTTCCTTTCATCTTTAAGGATGTGCCGCACATGTTCCGCGTGCTGGACGGCGAAGCCGGTGAGGTTGTTTCAGCTGCGATGGGTGAAGCAGGCGTTCTGCCACTGGCATGGTTTGATGCCGGTGCGCGTTCTTTCTACAGCCAAAAACCGATCAACACGCCAGCAGATGTCGAAGGCCTGAAAATCCGTGTGATGAACAACGATCTTTATACATCGATGATTTCAGCTATGGGCGGAAACCCGTCTCCAATGGCTTTCTCCGAAGTTCAGCAAGCTCTGAAAACCGGCGTTGTTGATGGTGCGGAAAACAACTTCCCGTCATTCAAAAATGTTGGCCACTTTGAAGTGACCACAAATTATTCTTTATCCGAGCACCTGATTATCCCCGAGTGCATCTGCGTGAACACAGCCAAATTCAATGCGCTGTCTCCTGAACTGCAGGCCGCTGTGCGCGGTGCAGCAGAAGAAGCCGCATTGGTCCAGCGTGAGCTTTGGGCAATCGGCTCTGAGCAAGCGCGTAAAGATGTCGAAGCGGCTGGCATCACAGTCAATGAAATCGCTGACAAAGGCCCATTCCAGTCCGCAATGGATTCGGTTTATGCAGACTACTTGGCTGCAAATCCTGACATGAAAGCGTTGGTAGAAATGGCGCAAGCCACTGAATAAGTTGTCTTAACAGTTCAACTTTGAGCGCCCGGCTCCGCCAATTGGATGCCGGGCGTTTTGTCTCAGAGGAAATCCAATGCAAGAGCCCGACACCCCCCCCGCCGCCATGCGCAACATGGACAGGATTCTTGATCTGCTCGCACGAGTTTGCATGTTGCTGTCCGGCGTCGCCATTGTTGTTATGACAGCGATCTTTGCCTGGCTGGTGTTCGGGCGCTACGTTCTGAACAACACGCCCACTTGGGTCGAGCAGGTTTCACTGCTTTTGGTCATGGTCATCGCGTTTCTCGGTGCGGCTGCGGGTGTGCACAATCACACGCACCTCTCTGTTGTTGTGTTCCGCAATATAGTTCCACCCTCTGTGCGAACGGTTTTCGTCGTGCTCACTGATGTCCTGATGGCAGGTTTCGGTGGCATGATGTTTTGGTACGGGATCGAGTTGACCATATTCAAATGGAACACTCTGATCCCGCTCATCCAATGGTCAGAAGGCTTGCGCTCCTTGCCTCTGACAATCAGCGGCGCTTTGGTGTTCCTTTTTTCCACTGGCCATTTGATCCGCCTGTTTCTGGGCCGAGACGAACGCCAAGACAACATTGATCAGGGATAGTTATGGGACTCATGATTCTGTTGGGGGTTTTTGCCCTTTGTGTCATCATCGGTGCGCCAGTGGCATACGCCCTTGGTATCGCTGCATTGGCTTCCTTTTGGTTTGAAGGATTGCCGATGTTTGTTGGATTCCAGCGTATCGTGTCGGGGATCAACGTCTTTTCCCTAATGGCGATCCCATTTTTCATCTTTGCGGGCGAGCTGATGTTTCACGGTGGTATCGCGATCCGGTTGGTTCGGTTCGCGCAGGCTGCCGTAGGCGCTGTGCGCGGTGGGCTTGGTATCGTCAATGTCTTCTCGTCCATGTTGTTTGGTGGCATTTCCGGATCGGCAATTGCAGATATCTCGGCGCTTGGGTCAATCCTGATCCCGGTGATGAAAGACAAAGGTTATGATGCCGACTATGCGGTGAACGTCACAGTGACATCATCAATTGCCGGGATCATCATCCCACCCAGCCACAACATGATCATCTTTGCCCTTGCAACCGGCGGTGCAGTTTCAATCTCAAAATTGTTCCTGGCCGGTGTTGTTCCCGGTGTCCTTATGTGTTGCTGCCTTGCGATTGCTGCCTATGTCGTGGCGGTCAAGCGCGGCTATCAGGCCGAACAGTTTCCGGGTTGGACCGCACTGGCCATCGCCTTTGTGGGCTCGATCCCTGGCTTGTTGACGGCCGTGATCATTGTTGGAGGGGTCTTGTCAGGCGTCTTTACGGTGACGGAATCCGGCGCGTTCGGGGCAATGTATGCCTTTGTGGTGACGCTTGTTGTCTATCGCAGCCTGTCCTGGGAAAACTTCAAAACCGCCGTTATCTCTTCGGTGCGCACAACGTCTATGGTGATGATCCTGATCGCCTGCGCCGGTGCCTTTGCCTATATGCTGACGTTCAACCGGGTTCCGACAAAAACAGTCGAATTCCTGTTGGGTATCACAGAAAACCCGATCCTGATCTTGTTGATGATCAACGCTGTGCTGTTGCTCTTGGGGATGATCATGGACATGGCCGCGTTAATCCTGATCTGCACACCGATTTTCCTGCCTGTGATGAACATGCTGGGCATCGACCCGCTGCAGTTCGGCATGATCCTTTTGGTGAACCTCGGTCTTGGTCTTTGCACGCCACCTGTCGGGACCTGTCTCTTTGTGGGGTGTGCTGTTGGAAAACTACCGATGGAGAAAGCGGTCAAAACGATTTGGCCTTTCTACCTCGCCATCTTTGCCGCGCTCATGCTGATCACTTTTGTACCGGCAATATCGCTGACGCTGCCGAACCTGATCATTGGCCCCTAAAGCAAAGGAGAATGAGGCGATGCTGACAATAAGACGCCTGGACATCGATGACGCGGGCAAGTTGATCGCCGGAGCGCGAGCCAAAGCGAAGGAAATCGGCGTGCCGATGTGTATTGCCGTCACAGACGAAAGCGGCAACCTCATCGCGTTTGAACGGATGGATGGTGGCAAGATTACCAGCATCATTTTGGCCATCGACAAGAGTTTCACTGCAACCGGTATCCAAAAAGGAACCGATGCTCTTGGTGAAGCAAATCAGCCTGGCATGGCCGCACACGGAATATCCTCAACGCTGGGCGGACGAATGGTGACCGTTGCAGGTGGCCTTCCCGTGACGGTCGACGGACAGGTGGTTGGCGGGATCGGTGTCAGCTCGGGCTCACCAGCCCAGGATCTCGAAGTTGCACAGGCAGGGGTCACGGCGCTCTGCGAAGCCTAATTGGAAAGAGTTTAAGGAGTCAGATATGACAAAACCCGTCATCGGTTTCATCGGCCTCGGTCTTATGGGCGGCAACATGGCAGAGTGCCTGCAAAACAACAGTTTTGACCTGGTTGTCATGGGGCGAAACAAGGAAGCCGTCGCAGCCACAGTCAACCGCGGTGCTGTAGAGGTTAAAACGCCACGAGAGCTTGCTGAAAACAGCGATATCGTGATGCTTTGTGTAACAACATCGGATGTCGTCGAAAGCCTGATCTACGGCGATGACGGTATCCTGGCAGGCATCAAGGATGGTGCCGTAGTCATTGACTTTGGCACCTCGATCCCGGCGTCCACTCGCAAAATCGGCGCAGACTTGGCCGCAAAAGGTGCCGGTATGATTGACGCGCCGCTGGGACGCACACCCGCGCACGCCAAGGATGGTTTGCTGAACATCATGGCAGCGGGGGATATGGCCACCTTTGAGAAGGTGAAACCTGTCCTGGACGTACTGGGGGAAAATGTCTTTCACCTCGGCGAGCTGGGTGCGGGCCACGTGACCAAGCTCATCAACAATTTTATGGGTATGACGACGGCTTGCACCATGAGCCAAGCCTTTGCTGTGGCTGAACGCTCAGGGGTAAACAAACAGCAGCTTTTTGACATCATGTCAGCTGGACCGTCCAGTTCCCCCTTTATGCAGTTTTGTAAGAACTACGCGGTGGATGGTGTCAGCGATTTGGGGTTTTCGATTAACAACGCCAACAAGGATCTTGGTTACTTCCTGAAGCTGGCCGAAGACGTGGGCACTCGTGCCGAGATCGCTGAAGGAACCGCGAGCAACCTTCAGGCGGCCGCGGACGCAGGCATGGGCGACGGCAACGTGCCGGAAATCTTCGACTATTTTGCCAAGCTTTAGCGTCAGATCCATCAGTCACTCACAGCAGCACCAATTGAACGGGAAAGAACAACCATGAGACTTCAGGGAAAGACCGCAATTGTCACGGGTGGTGGCCGCGATATCGGGCGCGCCTGCGCTGTCAAACTCGCCTCCGAAGGGGTGAATGTCGCGGTGAACTACTTCGCCAGTAGTGCCGGTGCCGAGGAAACCGTAACCGAGATCAAAAAGATCGGTGGAAAGGCGTTTGCAATGCAAGGCGACCTGAACAAACCCGAAGAGGTCGATGCGTTAATCGCCAAGACGGTCGATACCTATGGCAGCCTGGACATTCTGGTGAACAATGCCGGAGGTTTGATCGCGCGCAAGAAAATCACCGAGATGTCGCTTGAACATTGGCAGGCTGTCATGGATCTCAACCTGACCAGCACGTTTCTTATGGTCAAAGCGGCACTGCTGCATATGAAATCCGGGGCCATTGTAAACATCGCCAGTCAGGCGGGTCGCGACGGTGGTGGCCCGGGTGCATCGGCTTATGCAACGTCAAAAGGCGGGGTCATGACGCTCACCCGTAGTCTTGCAAAAGAACTGGGTCCCGATATCCGTGTCAATGCAATCTGCCCAGGCATGATCGACACGGATTTCCATAACATCCATACTCCCGATGCAGGCCGTCGCGGGCTAGAAGCTGCTGCGCCGCTCAAGCGGCAAGGCCAGTCTCAGGATGTTGCGAACCTCGTGGCGTTTCTAGCAAGCAAGGACTCGGCTTATCTGACCGGGACCAATGTCGATATCAATGGTGGGATGCTGTTCTCGTGACCACTGCAGAACAGGTTACCTAATTGTCGAACGCTACCGTTTGTCAAACTTCGAAGTACTGGAAACCGGAATATGCGAATTCTCGCGATAGGTGAGTGCATGGCCGAAATGGCCCCAACTGACGCGCCAAGCACGTATCAAATGGGGTTCGCCGGAGACACGTTCAATACAGCTTGGTATCTGGCCCAACTCACACCCGAAACACCCTTGTCCTATTTTACCGCCGTCGGAGATGATGCCATCTCGTCCCGGATGCTGGGGGCCATGCGCGAAAGTGGGGTGGATACCCAGCAGGTACGGATCGTGCCAAACCGTTCTGTGGGGTTGTATCTTATCACGCTGGACAACGGGGAACGTAGTTTTACTTATTGGCGCGGTCAGTCCGCCGCACGCCTGTTGGCGCAAGACAAGCAAGCACTTGCCCACGCTATGGCGCAATCAGATCTCATCTATTTCTCGGGTATCACTCTGGCAATCTTGAACCCTGAAGGGCGCGCCGCCTTGCTCGACGTTGCTCGGTCAGCGCGGCGCGCCGGGAAACGGATTGCCTTCGACCCCAATCTGCGCCCGCATCTTTGGGACAGCCCCTCTGAGATGACCGAGAACATCATGCAGGCGGCCGCCGTTAGCGATATCGCCTTGCCATCGTTCGAGGACGAGGCACGTTGGTTCAGCGACATGAACCCCGCGGCCACTTTGCAGCGCTATGCAAGGGCGGGTGCGGAAACGATCGTTGTCAAGAATGGCGCAGAAACGGTCCTTTATCGTACCCGCGGCGCAGAGGGCTCTGTCCATGTTCCGCCTCTGGCCTCGGTTGTGGATACGACTGCTGCAGGCGACAGTTTCAACGCTGGCATTCTGGCTGGGCTGGCAACGGATACACCCTTACCTGACAGCATAGCGCTGGCCTGCAAACTGGCAGGGCATGTCGTGCAAGGCAAAGGTGCACTTGTTCCTATCAACCAAAGCCTGCTCGACAGTTGCCCACAGCCTTAGCAGAAGGATCCAGCCCATGCCGAACCCTCAGCCTGCCGAAACGATCAAACTGCGTCCGGATACGCTTGATCGCTTGTCAAAGGTCAGCACAGCGACTGTGGCCACGCTGCTTTACAAACGCGGTTATCAAAACGCCTATGTTCAAGGCGTTGCCCCATTGGGCAAAGGCAAGCCCACCCTAGTGGGACCGGCTTTTACACTGCGCTACATTCCTGCACGGCCTGACACCGACCCGATCGAGGCGTTTCGTGAGCCAGATCACCCGCAGCGCGTGGCCGTGGAAACATGTCCTGAACGCGCGGTATTGGTCATGGATTGTCGCCAAGATGCCTCGGCGGCCTCGGCAGGTTCGATCCTTTTGACTCGACTGGAAATGCGCGGAGCAGCGGGCGTTGTCACGGATGGTGGCATTCGCGACGCCGACGGTGCCGCAGCACTTGAGATGCCGGTCTTTGCTGCAAAACCGTCTGCCCCAACCAACCTTACGAAACATCATGCGGTTGATATCGGGTTGCCAATCGGGTGTGGCGGCGTTGCGGTCTATCCCGGCGACATCGTTCTGGGTGACAGCGATGGTGTCATGATTATCCCACGTCACCTCGCCGATGACATTGCGATCGAGGCAGGACCAATGGAGCTGTTCGAACGCTTCGTTCTGGAAGAGGTGCGAAAAAACACCCCCGTGATCGGACTTTATCCTGCAACCGACCCAGACGTTCTTGAACGATTTGAGGTCTGGCGCGCACGGATCTCTGACTGATGTCTGAATCGCTGCCATGTTTTGTCCAATACTGGGACGAACTCATTTCCCTTCAGGGCTCACTCACTAAAAGGACCATCGCCTTGAGTTTAAAGAACAGCAGGGAAATAGGGCAGAAACGGATCGACAGACAAGTCAAACCGCCGCGCATGACAGCTTTGGGAGCATTTAACGCTATGGAATCCGGCTTACTTGACAACTCGGCGATCGCCGCCAAAATTTTAACTGTCTCGTCTGGCTTAGAAAACGCGCTGTACAAGTCGTTCCGCTTCACAGTCGGATCGGTTACACCATGCGCCCACCAAAAGGATAATTTGTCCAGATGACTATTTCGCCAAAGGCAGCGAGTTTACGGGCCCGAGAAATCTGTGCACTCGCGCCAATTGTGCCGGTTTTGGTGGTTGATGAAGTCGCAACGGCCCGACAGTTGGCCGAGGCGCTTATCGCAGGCGGTTTGCCCTCGCTGGAGGTCACGTTGCGCACCCCTGCCGCTCTCGAGGTCATTCGGGTCATGAGCGACGTCCCGGGTGGACATGTGGGGGCTGGTACGCTGATAACCCCCGAAGATGTTCGGGCTGCCAAAGAGGCGGGAGCGACCTTCGGTGTCTCTCCGGGTGCAACCGACGAACTTCTTGCGGCTTGTGAAACCGAAGGATTGCCGCTCCTGCCCGGCGCCGCGACTGCCTCTGAGGCGATGCGTCTTTTGGCGCGCGGCTATGACATGCTCAAGTTCTTTCCAGCCGAGGCCTCGGGCGGGGTATCGGCACTCAAGGCTATTGGCGGGCCATTGCCACAGATTTCCTTCTGTCCTACGGGCGGGGTCAGCGCGGCCAATGCAGGCTCGTATCTGGCGCAGCAGAACGTGGTTTGTGCTGGAGGCAGTTGGGTGGCGCCCAAAGATCTTATCGCCGCGGGCGATTGGGCGGGTATCGAAACTCTGGCTCGGGACGCGGCCCAGTTAGAGGTGTGTAAATGAAGATTTCCGAGGTTTATACACATCTTCTTGACTACAAGCTTGAGACCGCCTTCGAGAGCGCAGCAACTCGTTTCACGCGGCGCCAACATGTTTTGGTCGAGATTGTCTGTGATGACGGTACGACGGGTTGGGGAGAGTGCTTGGGGCCAGCGCAGCCAAACGCGGCGATCGTAAAGGCCTATGCGCCCTATTTGATTGGCCGCAATCCGCTGGATACGGAAGTTCTCTGGCAAGGCCTGTATAATCTCCTACGAGACCAAGGGCAGCGCGGTCTCACAATGACCGCACTTTCAGGAATTGATGTCGCTTTGTGGGATATCAAGGGTCACCACTTTGGCGTTCCGGTTTCGGTTCTTCTCGGGGGACGTGCTCGGGACACAATACAGGCATATGCGACCGGGTCATTCCGGCGCGACGGGGTCGATCGCATTTCGGACAATGCCGAGGAATGCGCAGCCCATGTCGCTGAAGGGTTCGACGCAGTTAAAATCAAGATTGGCTTTGGGGTGGAAGAAGATCTTGCAGTCATCAAAGCGGTGCGTGAAGCGATTGGCAGGCATACTCGTCTGATGATCGACGCAAATCACGGGTACTCGATCCAAGAAGCGATCACTCTGGGCAACCGTGCCGCAGAGTTCGATATCGATTGGTTCGAGGAACCAGTCATTCCGGAACAACTTGACGCGTACCGTCGCGTACGCGCCGGTCAGCCTATTCCGGTTGCTGGTGGCGAGACTTGGCATGGCAGGTTTGCGTTCCGCGAGCCCCTGGAAACAGGATGTATCGATATCGCCCAGCCAGACTTGTGTGGCACTGGCGGTTTTTCGGAGATGCGCCGGGTCGTTGATATGGCAGCTCTTCATGGCGTACGTGTTGTTCCGCATGTTTGGGGAACAGCAGTGCAAATCGCTGCGAGCCTTCAGTTTGTTTCGGCCCTGCTACCAGACCCACCACGGCGGGATCCAATCGAACCGATTTTCGAGTTTGATCGGACGCATAACCCATTCAGGCAGGCGATCATCACTCACCCGATCGAACAAAAAAACGGTGTGATCGCAATTCCAAACAAACCGGGTCTGGGTATCGAGATCAATCGTGATGCATTGGCAGAGTTCGCCATGGGAGAACCCGAATGATCGAGCGCAGCTTCTCTGGCCGTGCCCCTGAGACCAAGCTGCCTGCAGGCGCCATTGATACACACCTTCACGTCTATCTTTCCGGGTTTCCAGCACTGCCAGGAGGTCCTGATCTGCCGGAGGGCCAGCCTGGGTTATCAGAGTACAGACAAGTCATGGGCTGGCTTGGCATTGACAGGTTTGTCATCACACAAGGAAATGCACATCACGCCAACCATGCGAATTTGCTGGCGGCGCTCAAGGAAACCAGGGACGTGGCACGTGGCGTGGCCGCCATTGACGGTGAAACCTCTGACGCAGAACTTGAAATGCTCAAGGATGGAGGGGTCGTTGGGACGCGTATCGTGGATCTGCCAGGGGGAGCCGTTGGGCTCAGTCAGCTCGAAGAGGTTGACGCCCGTGCTTTTGCTGCGGGCTGGATGATTGCAATTCAGTTCGATGGCTCAGACATTTCGGACCATGTTGATAGGCTCTCAAAACTGCGATCCAAATGGGTGCTTGACCACCATGGCAAATTTTTGAGGGGCGTCGCGCCAGATGGCGATGAAGTAGCAATGCTCAAACGCCTTGTCGACGGTGGCCGATGCTGGTTCAAGTTTGCTGGTTGTTATGAGTCCTCCATCGAAGGCGAACCGCATTATTCAGACGTAGCTAACGTTTCGAGGATCATGGCAGCCCATGCCCCCGAGCGCATTGTGTGGGGAACGAATTTTCCTCACAATTCGGCGACAAAAACCTCGGACTACCCTAACGACGCGGCGTTGCTCGACACGGTTCTGAACTGGTTTCCAGACGACCGCGCGCGTCACCTCGCTCTCGTAGAAAACGCCGAAGAACTCTACGGTTTCCAATCTGAAGCGACGTGATCGCCGCCTGCAAAAAGTGAGAAATACAAAATGTTAAACAAACTTTTGATAACGGGCGCGGACGGCAACCTAGGGTCGGTTTGCCGGTCTCGCTTGCACGGCCTTGCCGCAACCATTCGCCTTGGTGCGAGGGAAGATGTGGGCCCTGCCGGTGAAAATGAAGAGATTATGTATTGTGACTTGGGCGAAAAAGATGCGGTTGAGGCCATGGTTGAAGGGTGCGATGGGATTGTTCACATGGGGGGGCAATCGATCGAAGCACCTTGGGAAACTATAAAACAATCCAATATCGACGGTGTATTCAATCTCTATGAAGCGGCCCGAAAATCGTCGGTTACGCCGAGGATATTCTTTGCCAGTTCAAATCACGCGATTGGCTTTCACGAACAGACAACGCGGCTTGATGCCAATGCACAGGTAAGGCCGGATGGTCTGTATGGCGTGTCAAAAGTCTTCGGAGAAGCTCTCGCACGGCTCTATTTTGAGAAGTTTGGGATCGAGACAGCATTGGTCCGCATCGGTTCATCCTTTCCGGAACCAAAAAACCATCGCATGCTTGCAACCTGGTTGAGTTACGATGATCTGATATCTCTTATCGAGAGTGTTTTCACTATTCCGCGCCTGGGGTGTCCGATTATCTACGGTGCTTCGAACAACGACGCATCCTGGTGGGACAATCGTGAAACAAGCTTTCTGGGGTGGAAGCCAAAAGACAACTCCGAGATGTTTCGCGCCCGTATCGATGCCGAATGCACCCCACCTGCGAACGACGAAGTTTCCGCAGTTTATCAGGGCGGAGAATTCTGTGGTCAGGGCATTCTCGAAGAATAGCTCCAATCCGATCAACCCATATGAGTGGACATTCTAAAAAGGTAAACTGATGCGCTCAAACAAAATTAGAGAGCATTGGGCCGCCGGACGGCCTGTAGTCAATGGATGGCTGGCGATCCCAAGCGGTTTCTCGGCGGAAACCATGGCGCATCAGGGATGGGACACGCTTACTGTTGATATCCAACATGGCGTAATCGACTACCAGAAGGCGGTCGAGATGTTCACTGCGATTTCGACAACCGATACCGTCCCAGTTACGCGCGTGCCGTGGCTCGAGCCCGGTATTTTGATGAAGGTGCTCGATGCCGGCGCTTACGGTGTTATTTGCCCAATGATCAATAGCTGTGAAGATGCTGAGAACCTTGTGGCGTGGACACACTACCCGCCCAACGGAACAAGGAGTCTTGGGCCGACCCGAGGCCTCTTGTACGGAGGTTCAGACTACCCACAGCATGCCAATGACACGATCGTCGTCTTCGCGATGATCGAGACTCTGCAAGGTCTCGACAACCTTGAAGACATACTGTCGGTTCCAGGGCTCGACGCCGTGTACATCGGACCTTCCGACCTTTCCCTGGCTTTAGGTTGCCGCCCGGCATTCGATGAGGTCGAGCCCCCCGTGGCCGAGGCCATTGAACTAATAGCCGCCAAGGCAAAAGAGTATGGGAAGTTCGCTGGCTGCCATAACGGAACACCGGAATACGCTTTGAAACGCATCGAAATGGGGTTCCAGTTCGTCACAATCGCGTCGGATGCCCGTTTGATGGCAGCTGCCGCGAAAGACGCTTTGGCCCTGGTGCGTGGTGGACTGTCATAGTCTGTTGGCGGTGAATTTTGGGAAGCGCGTTTTAAAAACGTGAAGCCAGACAAGTTTCCGCTACTGTACGCTGCTCAAATATGAGGACCCGCATTTCGCGCTGTTTGGTATGTTCAAAGGTCGAAAGATCTAACCGACACACGACCAAGACTTAGGAGGCACGCATGTCACGTATGAAGCCCGAGAACCTCAGATCACGTCAATGGTTCGCCAATCCGAGTGATCCGGAAATGACCGCGCTCTATTTGGAACGTTATCTCAACTACGGGCTCACGCGCGAAGAACTGCAATCCGGTAAACCTATCATCGCAATTGCACAGACGGGCAGCGACCTAAGCCCCTGCAACCGCCACCATCTGGAGCTCGCCAAACGGGTACGGGACGGAATCATCGCAGCAGGAGGCACAGCCATCGAAGTGCCGGTCCATCCCATTCAGGAAACTGGCAAACGACCCACCGCCATGCTCGACCGTAATCTGGCATACCTGAGTTTGGTTGAATCGCTGTACGGCTACCCGATTGACGGCGTGGTGTTGATGATTGGCTGTGACAAGACGACACCGGCCCTTCTGATGGCAGCTTCAACGGTCAACATTCCAGCCATCGCTCTGTCTGTGGGGCCGATGCTCAATGGTTGGCACGAGGGGAAGCGTGCAGGGTCTGGCACTGTTATTTGGAAAGCTCGCGAACGCCTTGCTGCCGGGGAAATCTCCGCTGATGAATTCATGGATGCCGCCGCCGCATCTGCTCCCTCAGTGGGGTACTGCAACACCATGGGGACCGCCACCACCATGAACAGCTTGGCCGAAGCACTCGGCATGCAGCTACCAGGCGCGGCGGCCATTCCGGCACCATACCGCGAACGCGGTCAGATCAGTTATGAGACCGGACAACGCATCATTGAAATGGTGTGGGAGGATCTGCGCCCGTCTGACATCATGACGCGCGCGGCTTTTGAGAATGCTATCGTGGTTAACTCCGCCATTGGCGGATCCACCAATGCGCCTATTCACCTAAATGCCATTGCGCGCCATCTAGGTGTGCCGCTTGACAATGATG
This sequence comes from Ruegeria sp. 6PALISEP08, assembly GCF_001238295.1. GTDB lineage: Bacteria > Pseudomonadota > Alphaproteobacteria > Rhodobacterales > Rhodobacteraceae > Ruegeria. Next base: position 92,463 of record NZ_LGXZ01000013.1, on the reverse strand, counting down.
ACTGGCAGGCTTTGGGGCACAATGTGCCACTTTTGGTCAATCTACAGCCCGCAGGCGAGTATCTCGGCGAAGATTACCACCGCGCTGGCGGTGTTCCTGCCGTGATCGCAGAGCTGATTGCAGCTGGTCGCCTACCTCATGCAGAGGCCAAAACTGTCAACGGGCACAGCATAGCCAAAAACTGCACGCGCCGGCGCAGCACAAACTCCAACGTCATTAAATCTGTTGATGCCCCGCTGAAAGACAAGGCAGGGTTCATCAACTTAAAAGGCAATCTATTTGACAGCGCGTTGATGAAAACCAGTGTTATCGGGTCAGAATTTGCAAAAGCCTATCTTTCCAATCCCGATGATCCCAACGCGTTTGAGGGTCGTGCAGTTGTTTTTGATGGACCCGAAGATTTTCACAAGCGTATTGATGACCCTTCTCAGGATATCGACACCGGTTGCATTCTCGTTATGCGCGGAACCGGCCCCAAAGGGTATCCCGGCGGAGCAGAAGTCGTGAATATGCGTGCGCCATCCTATCTCTTGAAGCAAGGTGTTCAGGAATTACCCTGCATAGGCGATGGGCGCCAATCTGGCACTTCTGGCTCGCCATCAATCCTGAACGCTGCACCAGAGGCTGCCGACAATGGTGGCCTAGCAGTTCTGCAAACAGGGGATCGGATCCGCGTTGATCTTAACACCTGCACAGTCAACATTCTGATTTCCGACGCGGAACTTGAACGGCGCAAAGACCAGTTAGTCCAAAACGGTGGATATCCCGTGCCCGAAAGCCAATCTCCTTGGCAACAGTATTTCCGTGATCTGGTGCAACCTTTTGACAAAGGTATGAACCTACGCAATGCTGACGCCTATCGCGACATCGCGCGCAAGTCACTGCCCCGAGACAACCACTGAATTCAACAAAATGTGGGCACGCTGCGGGATCTTTTGCGGCGTCACATACGCATTCCAGCTTCACATCTTCATCTCGATGGTGACGGTAATCACGACTATTATGATGTCTCCCCTGCTTCTCATTTTTCGTGGCTCCTGCTTGGCAGGGTGGTTTGGGCCAGCATTTTCGGGAGGAGGTGAAAATGCTGGCCCTTTGCGTTGGCGCTCCCTGTTGGCTTTTTCGCCGCCGCTTTTGCTGGCTTACTCTGGGAGGAGCGAGGACCAGCAAATTTCGTGTGAGCTTCTTACCTGAGGGCCCCCGCTCTATTAATCAGCCATCAATTTCGCGGCGTATTCCGGGATGTCGGATCGCGAAATTCCGATCTGAGCGAGCTGATGGTCGTTCATATTTGAAAGTGTGGAGAGCATCCGGGCCATTTGAAGCGCCTTCAAGGCAGCATTTGCCGTGGCTCCGATCCACGCCAGGAACCTGATTGATAGGGCGATGGCCTGACCACGATCTGTACCAGCCGTTTGGGTATTAGCAGCCATACGCAGCCTCCATAGCAAGTCTTTTGATGCAACTGCGCGGAATGCCCAGATCAATTAAGTCGCGGTCGGATAGCGCCGAGAGCTCATAATACGTTGCGCGATAAACCCTGCGTTTGGCCTGTGCCTTTCGCATCGTATCCAGCTTTTGATGAAAGAACGTGCGGCCAGCTTCGAAAACGACATCCAGACCGCTGTTTGATCGAGAAATTGCCATGATATTTCCTCGTCCGTTGCTGCAATGCAGTATTTATGCTGCAATGCAGAGATAAGGGTATTTGGTAGCGCTCACAATTCGACAATTTGGCAAAGGCCCCATGCCATATTGGAACAGCAAAGGTCACGACATGGACATTTCTGCGCAAATGCTAATCTTTGCGACGGTTGTCGAGCAGGGCAGCATCTCTGCGGCTGCAAGATCAATGGGGCAGACCCCATCGGCAGTAAGTAAGCAGATCGGATTACTTGAAGATCAGGTGCACTACCGCCTTCTTAATCGCACCAGAACGGGTGTCTCTCCGACGCGAGAAGGCCAAGATTTCTATGAAAAATGCAAAGCGATGGCTGACAAGTACAATGAAGCCAAAGCGATGATCCACAGCTTTGACGGTGTCCCACGCGGAGAACTCAGGATCGCATCCACTGTTGCATTCGGTAAGTCCCAACTGATTCCTGCTCTGCCAGAGTTCATGAAAGAGAACCCTGAGGTTCAAATGTCTTTGGATCTGACCGACCGAGAAATTGATCTTCGGAATGAAGGGTTCGATGCGGCGATCTGCTTTGCGGAACAACGCAAGAATCCAGATATGGTCATCAGGCGCATTATGCAGAGTCGAAGGGTGCTATGTGCCTCACCTGAATACCTTGAGCGTTCTGGAACACCGTTGAATTTTGCCGAATTGGCTGAGCACAATTGCTTGAGAGTTGCTGGGAGAAGCCAACGGAATGCATGGAACAGCATCGAACTGAACGCAGGCGAAAAATTTGTAGCAACAGGCAGCTTTGAGGGGAACAGCACCGATGTCGTCTTTCGAGCCGCTCTTGCTGGCATGGGGATCGCACGGCTGCCCTGCTATATGGCCAACAGTAAATTTAGCTCCGGCGAACTTGTCCACGTCATGCCGGAGTATGCACCACCCAGCACAGATATTGTCGTAATGTTTGCCGAAAGGCGGAATCTAGCACCAAAAACCCGCGCGTTCGTAGATTATCTCGCGCGGCGGTTTCGGGATGCCGAAGAGCACCAAAAGAACGGCTAACTACGCGTAGAAACGATAGCAGTTGTCCAAGCTTATCCGATCCCATCTGCTGAGACTGTTTAAAAGCCCAGTCGAAATTCAAAGAGAACTGCCGGGGCACCGCGATCAAAAATCTGGTAGCGGTTGGTGAATGCAGAATTGGTTACTTCGATCTAAGAGGAGCCCTTTCCGAACACATGATCGATGGCTGCTATCAGCGGCATCAAAGTGATAGTGCGTTTAACCCGCAGATGAGCTGCACACCTAACGATGGATCGCTTCACCTAAAACCGCTTCGACAATACTTTCCAATCGTTTCGACTCTAAAAAACATCCAATGGTTGGGATAGAAGGCCAAGACCTTGTCGCGGAAACGCTGACTGCGAAAGTCAATTTTCTAGGGCCTCTGAGGGCTTGGCCAAGATGAACCGTGGATTGCCACGAAGCGATATCAACGCATGACTGACTTCGTAGCTTACACCAATTACCTCAGATAGGTGTTGAACCAATTAATGGTGCGGTCCCAGGCTAGGTTTGCCATCTCCTCGTCATAGCGTGGCGTGCTGTCATTATGAAAACCGTGGTTGGCGTTTTCGTAGATGTAGGCCTCGTATACCTTGTCGTTGGCCTGCAGGGCGGCCTCAAAATCTGGCCAGCCTGTGTTGATGCGCTCGTCAAGCTCCCCCATCTGTATCAGTAACGGCGCCTGAATTTTGGCTACATCTTCGGCTGCTGGCTGGCGGCCATAGAACGGCACACCTGCGGCCAATTCGGGATAGGCCACGGCAATTGCGCTGACCACACCACCGCCGTAGCAGAAACCAACAGCGCCGACCTTCCCAGTGCAATCATCTCGGTTCAACAAGTATTCGAACCCATTGAAGAAATCGTTCATCAGCTCGACCCGATCGACGGTCTTTTGCAGCTCGCGCCCATCGGCGTCGTTGCCAGGGTATCCGCCCACTGACGTCAGGCCGTCGGGGGCCAAAGCCATAAACCCGGCTTTCGCCAATCTGCGGGCCACATCCTCAACGTAAGGATTCAAGCCTCGGTTTTCGTGGATTACCAACACCGCGGGTAGGGGCTCTTCCACGCCAGCAGGCCGAACAAGGTACCCCCTGACATCACCGGTTCCATTTGGTGAAGGGTAGGTGATGTAGTCTGCATGGATATCGGGATCGTTGAAGGATACCTGCTCGGCCAAAGCATAATTCGGGCTAAGCATGTTCAGCAGCGCGACCGCTGATAAACCACCAACCGCGAACTTACCAGCGCGGTCCAGGAACTGGCGCTTGGTGATTTTGCCGTGCGCATAAAAGTCGTACAGGTCCAGAAGTTCCTGGTCAAAGTCCTTTGCCGTCATGCGAGTCATTGTAAGTCTCCTTATGAATAGGCAGTCAAAAAGGTTGGTTATTGTTCGATCTATGAGTCTTGGTTTGGCTGTGTTTTTAGAAACTCTGTCCAGCGCTACGCAGCCTTGAGATGTTCCAAGGCAGCCTGAGTACCGCCTCCGTTATGTGGCATCCCGCTCTTGGCTAGCCCCATTTCTACGCCAGAAAGGGTGGCCATCAACATTAAGTCGTTGAAGTCGCCCAAATGGCCAATGCGGAATACCTTGTCGGCTACCTTGGACAGACCATTTCCTAGTGAGATGTCATAATGCTCAAGCGCCGTAGCACGAAACGCATCGGCGGAGTGACCTTCTGGGACCTTAACCGCAGTCAAGACGCCCGATTCCTGACCTTGATGTGTGCACAAAACCTCAAGACCCCAGGCGCGCACGGCAGCCCGTGTCGCGGCTCCGTGTCGGGCATGACGGGCAAAAACATTGTCCAACCCCTCCTCGTGCAACATGTCTATGGCCTCATTTAATCCATAGAGAAGATTGGTGCCGGGGGTGTAGGGAAAGAAGCCCTTCTGATTTGGCCCGACCATATCCTGCCAATCCCAGTAACTTCGCGGCGTGGTCACGGATTTTGAGTGTTTCAGCGCCCGATCACTCACGGCGTTGAAGCTCAGACCAGGCGGTAACATCAGTCCTTTTTGCGAGCCGGAGACACACACATCGACCCCCCAGTCATCGAACCAAAAATCAATCGACGCAAGGCCGGAGATGGAGTCCACGATTAGAAGCGCAGGGTGTTTCGCTGCGTCTATGGCTCTGCGCACTTCCTCAATTGGTGAGACTGACCCGGTAGACGTTTCGTTGTGGACGACGCACACCGCCTTGATGTCGTGCTGCTCATCCGCACGTAGACGGTCTTCAATCTGATTGGGGTCAGCGCCGCCACGCCAATCTCCTTCAATCAGCTCTGGCTGCAACCCTAGTTTTCCAGCCAAGTTGCACCACATGAAAGCGAAATGCCCTGTTTCGAACATCAGTACTTTTTCGCCCGGCGAAACCGTGTTCACAAGTGCGGCTTCCCATGCACCGGTGCCGGATGAAGGATAGATAAAGACGTTCTGTTGTGTCTTGAAAATCGTTTTCATGCCATTGAGGGCTTTATTCCCGACTTCTGCAAAATTGGGTCCTCGATGATCAATGGTCTGCGTGCTTATGGCTCTCAGGATGCGATCTGGCACAGCGCTTGGCCCTGGAATCTGCAAAAAGTGTCTACCCGCCTGACGCATTTGAACTGATCCTTACGCTGGTGCCAAAAGAGTGGCGCTATTACCTATTGCAAAAGTTAATTATGAATTCATTATTCAGTCAACGGTGAAGTGAAGCGTCTAACTGGGGCTTACAGGGAAGGGAAGGCGAACCTGATGGTAGAGAATGGATCGTTGTACCGCCGACTGTTGTCTGATGTGCGGGGGGAAGTGATGACAGATCTGGCATCGCTTGCTCGATACTCGACCGATGCCTCAATCTATCAGATGATACCGGACGCTGTGGTGATCCCCCAGTCCACAGAAGATGTCCAAGCCGTGATGTCCATTGCGCGGGACGAAGGAAGTTCGGTTCTGCCTCGCGGCGGCGGCACGTCGCAATGCGGGCAAACGGTCAATCAGAGTGTTGTGCTGGACAACACAAAACACTTGAATCGTATTCTAGACGTAGACGTTGAGAAGCGTATTGCGCGCGTTCAACCCGGTGTTGTTCTGGATCAATTGAACGAAGCTTTGAAGAAGCATGGCCTGTGGTTTCCCGTGGATCCCTCTACAGCGTCTCGTTGCACTCTTGGGGGGATGGCCGCAAACAATTCTTCAGGTGGAAAGTCTCTGCGATACGGGATCATGCGAGACAACGTCCGTGCGATAAACGCAATCCTGGTTGACGGCATGGAAGCGCGGTTTAGCACTGATACGGCCGCATCAGGCGATTATGCGGATCTTGTTGGTGATTTGCGCGCTCTTGGGCGTCGCGAGGCTGTTGAAATTGACGCTCGTTTTCCCAAAGTCCAGCGCCGTGTGGGCGGGTACAATATCGACGCCCTCGTAGGTAACGACATCAACATGTCCCATTTATTGGTGGGGTCAGAAGGCACATTGGCCTATTTCACAGAACTGGAACTAAGTCTGGCACAGTTGCCGGGCGCGAAAGTTACTGGTGTGTGCCATTTCCGACATTCCGTGCTGCAATGGAGGCCACCCAGCACATCGTGACACTCAACCCCCAGGCGGTAGAGTTGGTCGACGACACCATGATTGCGTTGGGGCGTGAAATCCCATTGTTTCGCAAAACGATTAATGCATTTGTTGAAGGCAATCCCGAAGCCCTGCTGCTGGTGGAATTCGCCGAGGGCAGCGGCGAGGCCAATGCCGCAAAACTGGTCGAACTTTCGCAACTGATGGGAGATCTCGGGTTTGCTTTCAGCGGTGCGGGAAACCGGTGGGGCGGCGTTGTCACTGTTACGGACAACTCTTTGCAGAATGCTATCGCCGAGTACCGAAAATCCGGGTTGAATGTCATGATGTCGATGAAAGAGGCAGGCAAACCGATCTCTTTTGTCGAAGATTGCGCCGTCCCTTTGCCCGACCTCGCCGATTACACCGCTGGCCTAACCGAAATATTTGCCCAGCATGGCACAAGGGGAACATGGTACGCGCATGCCTCGGTGGGGTGTTTGCACGTGCGCCCTGTGCTGAACATGCGGCAAGACAAAGACGTCCGGACAATGAGGGCGATCGCCGAAGAAACATTTGATCTGGTCAAAAAATATAAAGGATCTCATTCAGGTGAACATGATGACGGGATCGTACGGTCAGAATTTCATGAAAAGATGTTCGGTCAGCGTATCGTTTCTGCGTTTGAACAGATTAAGAACCGGTTTGATCCCAACGGGGTAATGAATCCCGGCAAGATCGTGAACGCGCCTGCCATGGATGACCGCCGACTGTTCCGCTACGGCCAGGACTATTCGGTTCCTGAATTTGAAACGACGCTGGACTGGTCCGCTTGGCCGGGTTCCGGAGGAGGGTTTCAGGGCGCCGTCGAGATGTGCAACAATAATGGTGCATGCCGCAAGCTCAAGGGCGGCGTTATGTGTCCATCTTTTCGAGCGACCCGAAACGAGCGTGATGTTACGCGTGGACGGGCAAATACGCTGCGGTTTGCGATCAGCGGGCAGATGCCGGGCGGTTTGTCGTCAGATGCCATGTTGGACACAATGAAGTACTGCGTATCCTGCAAAGCTTGCGCTCGGGAATGTCCGACTGGCGTCGACATGGCGCGAATGAAAATCGAAGTATTGTCAGCGAAACGTAAAAAAGATGGGCTGACGTTGGCAGACAAGTTGATAGCTTACCTGCCCCGATATGCGCCAATAGCAGCGAAAGTCGCGTGGCTTATGAATTTACGAAACAAAATTGGACCCTCGCGTAAACTATTGGAGGGACCGACTGGTATTTCAGCGCGAAGTGACCTGCCAGTGTGGTCTTCTGCTCCGTTCCGTGATGCCGAGGCTCAGGACAATGATCCGCAGGTGTTGCTGTTTGCCGATGTGTTCAACCGGTATTTCGAGCCGGAAAATCTACGCGCTGCTGTCCGGGTTCTGCGGGCAACAGGACTTCGGGTGGCCGTGGCGCGAGACAAGCGATCTGACCGGGACTTGGATTGCGGACGTACTCTCTTAGCTATGGGCTGCGTCGACGAAGCGCGTCACGAGGCACAGCGTGTGATTGACGCGACGCAAGAGGCGGTTGCAAAAGGTGTGCCGGTAGTCGGACTCGAACCGTCCTCTATCCTCACTTTCCGGGATGAATTTACAGGTCTTTGCCCGGGGTCGGAAGCAGACTCGTTGTCTGACGCCACGCATACCTTCGAAGAATTCCTGGCCAACCAGCCGGACTTGCCTTTGAAGCCGTTCGATCGCCCAATTTATGTGCATGGGCATTGCCACCAGAAAGCTTACGATGCTGTCACACCGATGCTTGACCTTTTGAAGCGTATTCCGGGGGCACAAGTTCACATGATTGAAAGCGGTTGATGCGGCATGGCCGGGGCGTTTGGATATGCGCCTGACACTATCGATGTTTCGATAAAGATGGCACAACTCGACTTGTTCCCGGCGTTGGAAGCGGCGCCTATAGACGCAGTTATCGTGGCAGACGGGACATCTTGCCGCCACCAAATCGCCGAAGGTACGCAACGCCAAGCTATGCACGTCGCGCGCCTGTTGGATATGGTTCTTGATGTTTAGGAAATGGAAATGAACCTGACGGACAGCATTAATCGCCCGACCCTTCACGAAGAACTGGTCGAAAGGCTGCGTAACCTGGTTGTCGAAGATGTTCAAAAGCCGGGTGAAAAAGTGCCCGAGAAACAGCTTTGCGATTCGCTGGGGATCTCACGGACACCACTGCGAGAAGCCCTAAAGGTGCTTGCATCAGAAGTCTTTGTGGTACTTCAGGCCAACCGGGGAGCCCGCGTCGCCAGTGTCACGCGAGAGGAATTGGAGAAAACGTTTCCAGTGCTTGCAACGCTTGAGCAACTGACGGGAGAGTTGGCATGTCAGCACATGGATTCTGCTGAAATCGAACTAATCGAACGTCGCCACGTCGATATGCTGAAAGCCTATAAATCGAGTGATCGCCAGGCATATTTTTAGGCCAATCAGGACATTCATCAGGCACTGATACGTGGCGCGCGAAACGATATCCTTGAAAGCCACCACAAGCTGTTGGCCGCACGGGCCCGCCGCGCACGCTTTATGGCCAACTTGTCGGACGAGCGCTGGGCGCAGGCCATTGACGAACATGAAGCCATGATGAAGTTGCTCAAGGACCGAGATGCAGATGGGCTTGGAAAGTCCATGAAGCATCACATGATGAACAAGCTTTCTGCTCTTGTGAAAGCGCTGGAGGCAGAGGGCGAGACACCTCGCTAAACTCTCGTCAAAAGCGCCTACCAGCTTCCCACGGATGCGCTGCTAGTCGGCACTGAGACTAGGAAACAGAGGGGATAGCCCACAGTCCTCAGCAAGTTTGTTGAGATCTCTACAAAGAGCGGGGTTCAGCCTCACACCGTCTTTGCGGCGGGCCTCTGCAGCAGCCGTTTTGCCGTCTCCGGGCAAGCGCACCGGGTCATGACCGGGCAGGGGGGGAGATGCGCGCATTTCAGAAAACACGCGGGCTGCCCTAGAAGCAAAGTCTTTGTCCATTCCAAAAGCTGCCGGATCAAGCGCCATTACAAATTGCCCTGTGTTTGTGGACGATGTCGTGTCTGAGGTGAAGTTAACCACATCAGAGCCGAAGGCCGCGCCGTTTAACACCCCGGCCATCAATCCGATAGCTACGGAAAGACCGAACCCTTTCGGACCCCCAATCGGCAACAGAAACCCTTCTGACTTGAGCGCAGGGTCCGTCAATGGGTTTCCATCACGCCCAACCATCCAGCCCTCGGGCATAGGCTTGCCTTGCTGCAACAGGGTTTTGATCTTACCCATCGCGGCTACGGTCGTCGCCATATCAAACACAAACGGGTCGGGACCATCGGCAGGGGCGGAAAAAGCAATGGGATTGGTGCCAAGAAGCAAATCGCTACCGCCATAAGGCGGGACGTGGTTCGCGCTACCCACTGCCGCGGCCATACCAAGCAGCCCTGCCTCGGCTTGTGGACGTACATAAAGTGCCAGTGGTCCCGCATGATTGCCGCGCCGAACACCAACCCATCCGATGCCGGCCTCTTTTGCCTTTTCAATTGCAAGATCCCGGGCCGCCGACATAGCCAGATGGCCGAGGCCGTCATCTCCGTCGATCAAAGCGGTTGCAACAGTCTCATGTACTACTGTGACTTTTGGCGTAGGATTAGAGCCGCCTCCCGCCAGCCGGGCTAGGTACTGTCGCAGGCGAAAGACACCGTGCGTGCCGTAGCCATAAATGTCGGCCTCAACCATCGTCGAGGCCACCTTGTCCGCGTCTGATTTTGGCACACCTCGAGTTTCGAGTGCGGCCGCCACAAATTCACGCAGGGTGTGGCAGTCTATTTTCACAGGCTCAGAAGTCATCTCTTCCTACTTGTTCTTTGTGCCAGAACACCAATTTACGCTGTGTCCAAACCACCGACGCAAATACGACCAGACCAACAAGGCTGAGATACAGGATCAACGAGAAGACGCGCGGCGTGTTGAGCTGCGAGGCCGCAACCCGGATAAGTTCGCCAAATCCCTTGCCACCACCCAGGAATTCTCCTGTGATTGCGCCAGCCATTACGCCGACCGCTCCGATCTTGAGGCCAGTGAAAACCTGCGGTAGGCCAGTTGGCAATTTCATCTTGATCAATGTCTGCATCCGACTTGCACCCATCGTCTTGAAAAGCATACGCGCGTTTTCGTCGGCAGCGTGAAGCCCGGCCGCAGTACCAACAACGATTGGAAATGTTGCGATAAAGGCAGCAAGCGCGACCTTTGATTCAATGCCAAAACCCAACCACGCTACAAAGAGTGGGGCAAATGCCACCTTTGGCATGGTATCTATCGCCACCAGGTAAGGCATCACTGCCTTTTCACCAAATGCCGTTTCCCCCACCAATACGCCCAGCGAAAAACCGATCGCGATTGCCAGTGCAAAACCATAGATAACTTCTTTGATTGTGATCCACAGCGCCCCAAGCATGTAGCCGCCAGTCAATAGATTTTGACCCACGAAGATCATATCTTTCAGGGTTTCCAACGGTGTAGGCAGAATGATCGGGGAAACCAGCCTAAGGCTCGTCACAATTTGCCAAGTGCCGACGAAAACCACGAAGACAAAGGTCATCGCCAGCCAGCGTGGGACCGAGTCTATAAAGTGAACTTTTTGTTCCCATACCGTGTCTTCTGCGGTGTCGGCGTCTTTTAGGGCAGGTGAGTAGTTATGAACGTCGCTCACATTTCTTCTCCCTTATCCAGGAGGCCGCGAATGTAGTCTACAATGGCGCCAAACTTGGGCGTGGTCATCATATCCAACGTGCGCGGGCGTGGCAGGTCGACCTTCACAATTTCGGCAATCCTGCCCGGGCGTGGTTTTAGCACGACGATTTCGTCGGACAAAATCACGGCTTCCTGAATAGAGTGCGTAACAAGAAAAGCAGTCGCATCCTGTTCATGGCAAATCCGCTGCAGTTCCATATTCATCATGTCGCGTGACAGCTCGTCCAGCGCGCTGAATGGTTCGTCCAACAAAAGCACGGCTGGTTCTGTGATCAGCATACGGCAGATTGAGGCGCGCTGCGCCATGCCGCCCGACAATTCGTTCGGGTATACGTTTTCGAATCCCTTCAAACCCACGATGTCCAAAAGTTCGTGAGCCTTGCCCATTGCTTGCTTCGCGGCTGCCTTGCCGTCGCGGATCTCGATTGGCAACACGATGTTTTCCACTGCTGTTTTCCAGGGAAATAGTGTCGCCTGTTGGAACATCATGCCAATGTCTCGACGGGGTCCGGTCACTGGCATGCCCTGTAGGATCACACGCCCTTTGGTGGGAGGGATCAGACCCGCCATGATCTTGAGCAGAGTTGACTTCCCGCACCCGCTGGACCCAATGACAGAAGTGAAACTTCCTTTCCGTAGCGTCAGATCAATATCCTCAAGCGCAACAACAAGGTTGCGTGCATAGGTCTTGCTTAAATGGGTCAATTCGTAGACCGGCGTGCCCAAGGGCGCGCCGGAAAACTTTTGTGCGGCTGCAGCGTTCATTTGCTGGCGGCCTCGTTGCCAATGGCGGCAAATTCATTGGTCCAGGCGGCGCTCAAGTCATCAAGCGGTCCCGGAATTTCACCCCCTGCGACAAGTGCGTCTTGCCACTCTTGCCAAACCTCGGCGGGGTACCATCCCAGACCATTGCTTGGATCCGCTGCTATGGTTTTCGAACGTACGGCATCGAACAGCGCTGCCTGGAATTCCTTGTCTTCGCCTTCCTGCGGATTGCCGTCCGCCAGATGCTTCAGCACAGCTTCACGGTTGGCATCGTCGAGAGCAAAGGCATGGCCACGTGCGAACGCGCGGCTCCAGGCCTCGACCAATTCGCGATCATTGGCGATTGTGTCAGCCATTGTGGCGATACCGTTTCCGAAGAAACGCCCAAATTCCGCAGGCGTTATGTCGCGCACCTTCATTCCGCGCTGGTTCAGGATTGCTGTATCTGCCGTCGAAGCAGAATATGCGTCGATTTCACCGTTCAGGAAAGCTGCTGTCGCCGGGCCGCCGTCGCCAACGGTAAGAAATGTGAAATCCTCACCTTCTTTCATACCTGCACCGGTCAAGACGTTGCGTGCAAAACCCACTTCGGCACCGTCTGCGGTGCCGGTCCCGATGACCTTCCCGCGCAGTTCCTCAACGCTTTGGACTTCAGAGTCTTCCGGCACCGCGATGCCGAAGTTGCTGCGTGCCGCAACGTTGTAGATATGTACGGCATCCACATCGCGCGACCGCGCCGCAATCAGAGGCCCGGGTCCAGGGCGACCGAAATGCGCTTGCCCAGCAGACAATGCCTGAAGCACGGCGCCTGAGCCGTTGATAGCCTCGACGGTCACGTTCAATCCTTCATCTGCGAAGTACCCTTCTCCAATGGCGACAAACACAGGAAATGAGTTGATTGCCGAAGGGCTGGGTTGCACGAAGGTGATTTCACGCAAGTCTTGCGCAAAACCCATTGTTCCTAGTGCTCCTGCTACCGGAACAGCAGTAAGCAGGGACGCTGTGAAAGTCCTTCTGTTCATCATTGTAGTCTTCCTCCCTTGAATGTTGACGCCTCACAGCGATTGCTGCGTAGGAGCCATTATACGGCGCGCACTGTGTTCCTTAGCGTGCCGATTTCGGAAACCTCGCAAACTACGACGTCCCCGTTTTTCAAAAACTGCGGCGGTTCCATTGCGTATCCGACGCCTGATGGCGTACCTGTCGCAATGATGTCTCCCGGTTCCAGTGTCAGGCCTTCAGACAAGGATGCGATCAACGTTGGAATGTCGAATATCATGTCCGACGTCATCCCGTTTTGGCGCTGGTCACCGTTAACTGTCAGTCCGATCGACAGAGCTTGCGGATCGCTGACGGCATCGGCGGTCACGATGCAGGGACCAATTGGGCAAGATCCATCCAACCCTTTGCCTTTGAAGTACTGGCCGCCATGGCGGCGCTGTATGTCTCGGGCGGTTATGTCGTTCAGAATAGAATACCCAAAGACATGATTAAACGCATCTGCCTTGGTGATGTTACGGCCGCGCTTCCCTATCACGACTGCCAACTCGACTTCGTAGTCGATGGACTGCGACACTGAAGGAAAGAGTAGGATGTCAGCGTCTGGCGCAACGACCGAGGTCGGCGGCTTGGTAAAGAAAACCGGATGCTCGGTGATGCCGATTTTCTCTTTTTGCGCCCGTTCGCCTTCTGCGATGTGCTCAGCGTAGTTTCGCCCCACGCAGAAAACGTTCTTACGCGGCGTGGGAATGGGCGACAGAAGAGGCGCGTCTTCGGGGACGAGCAGGTCCTTGAGTTCGCCTGCCTCACCCGCGGCAACAACGGCACTCAACGCTTCCAGCGCGGTCTGACCGCCTTCGATAACCAACTGCATCGTGCTTACATCAAGAGCCGTATCCGGCATGAGCATCTTAATCGCACGCGAAACATCCAACCTGCTTCCATTGGGAAGAAATGCGACGCAAACGGCGTGGCTATCTACTGAAACAGTCGCTAAACGCACTTGGCTCTCCTACTATATGCTGGCGCCAACTTAGGTCACCGATCTTGGCAGGCGACTCAGATTTGGTTGTCACTTGCCCTTGAGTTTTTGCCGACTTGGCGTTTCAATCAATCAACCAATCAGCAAATTGGGTGGCAACGTGAGTGAGCCTACAGAACTTTCGCAACGTGTCCGGGACCTGATCGACAATGCTGGGTACCGGCACAACGATAGGCTTCCGCCTGAAAGGGAACTGTGCCAACGGCTTGGCACAACCAGAAATCAGCTGAGGCGCGTATTGGCTGAACTTGAGGCGCAGGGGCTTATCTGGCGGCATGTGGGTCGGGGCACTTTCGTCGGTGCCCGACCGGTTCTCAATCTGACGGACGTGACCTATCTGGGTGACCAGATCAAGCCAGAACAGGTTGTGGGAGTGCGATTTACGATCGAGCCGCAGCTTAGCCGCCTTGCCGCGCTTCATTCTACGCGCTCGGACCGCGAGCAAATGAGACTATGCGTTGAGAGGTGCCGAGCCGCAGAGGACTGGCGCACTTATGAAGCGTGGGACAACAATTTGCATCATGCGATAGCCCGGGCAACGCGTAACCAGCTTTTCCTGTATTTCTTCGAGACCCTGAATTCCGTTCGAAGGTCCATTGTGTGGGGGCAACCTCGTAAAACCTATAAACCCCCCGATGATTATTCCAGCTTTCGAGAGCATGACTTGATCCTGTCGGCGATATCGAGTGGGGACGGAGAAGAGGCGGCGCAGGCCATGTTGGCTCATCTGAGGTCCGTTTACTCCCGTGTTTTGCCAGCTAGTCTTGAGGCCGACCATTAAACCAGCGCCCGACCAATTTTGGAAATGGTTGGGTTAAGCTGCGGCTGAACCTCTTGCAAATAGACGGTCACATTGGCGATGACTGAGGCAACAGCTACGTCCTTTCGGGCGTGGTACCGCTTCGATCGGAACAAGGCCACAGATTGGCAAACCGATCTTTGGCAACGAAACGTTCAGGAGGATAGCGATGCACGATCATGTAATTCCCGCGGCGAAGGTTCACGAAATACCGGTAGAAGGCGGTGGCCGGTTTCCGGTACGTCGGGTTTATTGCATTGGTCGAAACTACGCGGCGCATGCTATAGAAATGGGCCACGACCCAAATCGTGAACCCCCATTTTTCTTTCAAAAGAATCCTGACAATCTCGATCCATCCGGAGAATTTCCATATCCTGCTCACAGCTCAGACGTACATCATGAAGCTGAAATGTATGTAGCGCTCAAATCCGGCGGCACAAAAATTTCTGTGGAAGATGCTCTGGATCATGTCTACGGCTACGGGCTTTCACTCGATATGACCCGTCGAGATCTACAGGGCGAAATGAAGAAAATGGGTCGCCCTTGGGAAATCGGGAAGGCATTTGAGCGCTCAGCTCCATGCGGACCGGTGCACAAAGCAGAAGAAGTAGGAGCACTCGACGAAGGCGCAATTCGCCTAACGGTGAACGAGGAAATTAGGCAGGAAGGCGATTTGAACCAGATGATCTGGAAAGTTCCTGAGATGATCTCATACCTGAGCGATTACTTCGAACTTGCTGCCGGAGACGTTATCCTTTCTGGAACTCCTTCTGGCGTTGGCCCCGTCAACCGAGGTGATGTGATGGTTTTGACGGTCGACAAATTGGGTAGCCTAACTGTCAAGGTGACATAGAGCCGACACCGAACCCTCTCTGCGAAATAGGCCAATGCTTTTGTAAACGGATCCCGGATGCCCCACTTAGTCGCCGAATTGATCGCACCCCATTCTGGCACTGCAAACGCTATCGGTGCCCCTGGTCGATCTTGGTTGAACTACCTCGGGCTGCGTGAGCTTTGCGCAAAGGTCAAAAAAGATCTCCATCAGATCGGAGTAGGTCGCGGCGACCGAGTGGCAATTGTGTTGCCCAATGGTCCCGAAATGGCGACGGCCTTCATATCCGTTGCCCAAGTGGCAACGACTGCACCTTTGAACCCGGCGTACACTTACGAAGAATACGTTTTCTACCTCAAAGACCTGAAGGCCAAGGCCCTTCTGGTAAACGAAAACGACGATGGACCTGCCGTAAAAGCTGCTGGGGACCTTGGCGTCGCAATCTTGAGGGCCTCTCACGATAGCTTACATTCGGCCGGTCAGTTTTCTATTTTGTCCTGTGACCCAATTGGCTCGGCTGACACATCCACGCCGGGCGAAGATGATGTCGCCCTGATACTGCACACGTCAGGAACTACATCGCGTCCCAAAATCGTCCCTCTGACGCAGGCCAATATCTACGCATCCGCGCGAAACGTGGCTTCGTCTTTGAAACTGACAATCGACGATCGCTGTCTGAGCATTATGCCGCTGTTTCATATCCACGGGTTGATTGCGGCCGTTGCCGCGTCTTTAGGTGCTGGATCTCAAATTAGCTGCGCCCCCGGGTTCAACGCGCTCAGCTTTTTCTCTCAAGTCGCTGAAGTCGACCCTACCTGGTACACCGCAGTTCCGACAATGCATCAAGCTATTCTCGCCCGAGCTGCACGAAACCAATCGATCATTGAGCAATCGCGGTTGCGCTTTCTTCGGTCTTCTTCTGCTTCGTTGCCGGGCCAGGTAATGGAAGAGTTGGTGGCAACCTTTAATGCGCCCGTCATCGAAGCCTACGGCATGACTGAGGCGACACATCAAATGTGTTGCAACCCGCTTACTCCCCAAACTCAAAAACCCGGATCTGTTGGAATAGCAGCAGGTCCCGAAGTCAGAATTGCAGACGAGAACGAAAATGTTCTGATCTCTTCGAGGGACGTCGGAGAAATCGTTATCAGCGGTCCGAACGTGACGCAGGGTTACGAAAGCAACCCGCAGGCAAATGCCGAAAACTTCTTTGAAGTGGGCGGGAAAACTTGGTTTCGCACTGGTGACCAAGGGTCGTTCGACGAAGAGAATTACCTGCGACTGACCGGTCGTCTTAAGGAGCTTATCAATCGCGGCGGAGAGAAAATCAGTCCGCTCGAAGTTGATGCCATTCTATTAAGCCATCCGGACGTTGCACAGGCAGTTTGTTTCGCTGTACCCCACGAAAAATTGGGCGAAGATATCTCCGCGGCGGTCGTGCTCGCCGAAGGTGCCTCAATCGCAGGTCAGGAAATTAGGGATTTTGTCGGTTCTAGGCTCGCTAAATTTAAAGTGCCGAGTTCAGTAGTTATACTCGAAGAGATACCGAAGGGTGCGACAGGCAAAATACAAAGAATTGGGCTGGCCGCAAAACTGGGGCTGGCGGAGGCATAGACACATGAAAATCTGTATCTTTGGTGCCGGAGCTATCGGAGGTTACGTTGCCGCGAAGCTCGCGCAGACCGACGTGGACGTTAGTGTCGTCGCGCGAGGGCCCCATCTGGCTGCAATGCAAGAAAAAGGGCTGGCTCTTCTTCAGAATGGGGAAAATCCAATAAACGTCCCAATACGTGCCTCAGACAATGCTTCCGATCTCGGCCCACAAGATTATGTATTCATCACACTGAAAGCGCATTCCGTCCCAGCAGTCGTAGACTCAATGCAGCCGTTGATTGCAGACGAGACAACCATAGTAAGTGGAGTGAACGGAGTGCCCTGGTGGTATTTCCACAAACTGGGCGGCCCTTACGAGGGAACGAGGTTGGCGTCAGTCGACCCGGGTAACGTGCAGTGGGACGGTTTTGGACCAGATCGTGTCCTCGGATGTGTTGTTTATCCTGCCGCCGAGGTCATTGCTCCAGGATCAATCAAGCATATCGAAGGCAATCGTTTTTCGTTGGGCGAGCCCGATGGTTCTAAATCAGACCGTGCTGCCAAGCTTTCGGCTGCGCTATCCGCCGCGGGACTGCGTGCGCCCGTCAGACCAAGAATCCGAGATGAAATTTGGTTGAAACTGTGGGGTAACTTGTCATTCAACCCGATTTCAGCTCTTACCCACTCAACACTTGATGTCTTGTGTGCCGACGAAGGCACACGCTCCGTGGCACGCGGAATGATGCTCGAGGCTCAGGAAGTCGGTGAAAAACTTGGGGTTAAGTTCCCGATAGATGTTGAAAAACGCCTCGACGGCGGTGCGGCTGTCGGTGCGCACAAAACCTCAATGTGGCAGGATTTGGAGTTGCGCCGACCGATGGAAATTGATGCCTTGGTCACTTCAGTGCAAGAACTGGGGCAACTTACAGGAATCTCAACGCCCATAATCGACACCGTAGCATCACTGATCAAACTGAGGGCAAAGGTCGCAGGTCTTTACTAAAGTCTTTGTGGGCCTTGCAACGAGAGCATTGCTTGAGGCGGATAACTGAGACTGGTTCGAACGTGTCATACAGCGTCTTTGGGAGTTTCCCTGCACCTTCGATGACAGTTAGCTCCTCGTTTTGGGTTAGAAATTCTTGTCGTTTGGGTCGGAATTGAGTGACGCGATTTACCCATTTGTTGAGGTTTTAGACGCCGATTGAGTCAGGAATCAGTGACGTTCCACAGTAAATGTTGAACGTCACACGAACCTGATCCAACCGTCATAGTTGGACCAGAAAAGCAGTGAACGTTCGACATCAGAAGGCGCCCCCAACGTTGGACATCAGTTGAATTTGACCTTTGCGTCATCAACTAACACGCCGCCCCCATTTCATACTCCCGCAGACAGTTTGGTTTGATCTGACTTCCCTTTCGGAAATTCAGGTCTGATTTGTAGGTCAGACAGCGAAGCTGCCTGTTCCTGCTAAACTGCCACATGGCGAACGCGGGAGGGGGAGGGCTGCGCCCTCACCCTGACGGCCAGGGCGTTTGGCCTGTCCAAATGCCGCTGGCCCAAAAAACGGAAAGTGGTGGGGAAGAAAGCCCACCGCAATTTGCGATTGTATGATTCACTCGAACTGAAAAAGTAATAGTGGCCACCAAACAGACATCAGCCGCATGCGCAGCAAAGGGTCTCAGCGACAGCGGCAATGCGCAGGAAGCGGACTTTAATCTAAGATGCAGTGTTATGGAGCCGTGAACAGCTGTTATGCGGACAAAGTATCAATTTGCTGCGTCAAATCCAACGACCGTTTCCCTGTCGCACGCGCACCTAAAAAGTACTCATTCTGGATCAAATCATGGGTAACACAGTTCACAGCTTGGACTGAAGGCATTCGTTTGATCATTAGTCGATCTCAAGACCTGCCTTGCGAAGACTACCTAAAAGATTTTGTTCGAACGGTTCACCCAGTTGCCAGATTGACAGAATGTTGCTTGCCTCGGATGCGAAACCGGGTTGTTGTGACAGCAGCTCCTTCATCGAGGACTGGGCTTCTTTCTGGCGGTCCAATTTTGCATTCAGAGCTGAACTCCAAAGATGCGTCCAAAAGAAGTTCGGCATGTCGATCTGGTCCAAAACCGTTAATGCCTGCTGATAATCGCCTTGGTCGAATTCATAAAACACGCGCGGGAAATGGTACCAATGCGGATGTACCGGGTTCAAAGCGATGGCACGATCCACGATGGCCAGACCTTTGCCCCATTCGCCGCTGAAGGCGAGCCTCATGCCGAAATGTGCTAGAACAGCGCTGTCATTTGGACTCAGACCAACTGCGATCTCCCCGGCCTTGCGAAACCCATCAATGTCTCCGCGAACAAAGCGCATGTTGGCCATCATCAAATGTCCGACCGCAAGGTTCGGATCAATCTCGACTGCACGGCGCGCTGCATCAGAGGCGTTAGTGATCACCTCCTGGCGGTCACCGCCAAGACCAAAGCGGATTTGCTGAAGGTAAAGGTTGGACAGCACCGCCCATGCCTCGGCGTAATCTGGGCTTTGTTCCAAAGATCTTTGAATGCAGTCCAAGATTGCCGGATGGCGGTCTAGGTCGATTCTGATCTGGTAGCTGTAGTAGCTCAGCACGCAATCATACGCATCGCGGTTGCTCGGCGGCGTTCGGGTGGCGATTTTCATCGCACCCTGTGTCAGAACGCCGTATTTCCCAGCAAGTTTTCCGATCACATCCCGGATGATCTTGTCCTGTGCAGCGTAGATTTCACTGGGGGCGCTTCCCATAGTATAGTCGTTCACCCAAATGTATCTGTTGCTTTTGAGGTCGATGAGGCGAGCTGACAACAAAATAGTATCGCCCTTGTCCAGAACACTTCCTTCCATTGCAAAATCCGCATTGAACTCTGCCCTCAGGCTCTGCAGATCAGCGCCCCTCTGGGTCAGTCTCTGGCCACTGCCCAAAGGTAGAACCCAAATGTCACGGAATCTCGCCAACTCGCTGGTCAACTGCTGGGTCAGGCCATCGGAAAAATAACCCGGCCCGTCTCCTAACGTGTCAAACGGAAGCACAGCCACAACAGGGCCTTGCGGAAGCGTTTCTTCAGAGATTGAGGAGCGTGCTGTCCAAGGGCCACCAAAAACAATCCAGATCAAGGTGCACAATGCCGCCAACCCGACAACACCAAGACCGAAATAGGGAAAACGCCAGGGGCTACGGTCTTCCAGTGGCGAGACCCGGGGTGAGGAACTTGGTGGCTCAGGCGGCGTAACACGCTCGAACCGAGGGGCGTACCCGCCCTTGGGTATGGTCAGACGAACCGGATCTTCCCGGCCCGGTCCTGCATAGTAGCCATCAATGTCCTGTCGCAGGCGCCGGGCCTCAAGCCGGACAATCGGGTCAACTTGCTGATCAAAGGTCTCATCCCTGTCAAAAACAGTCATAGCGATGGAAACACCTTTGATCTGATCAGCGCGACCGGCCAGATACTCTTCGACGATGTAGGATAGAAAAGCGCGGCGCTGGGGTGTCGCTGCAAAATCGGGATGGGTCAAAAGGCGGTGCAACTGCGCCCGAATGTTACTTTCCGACAAGTCCAACCGAAGATCCTCAATCCCGAAAAAGTCCAAAGAAAACAAATAATCAACACACGACTCAGGGTGTAATACAGGGGATCAACGGCAGGTAGCAACATGTTCGCACTTCCCTGCTGCAGTTCTTTCGCTAACAGGGGCGAGCACTTTGCCATGCAGGCAAGTGCCGGAGCGTCGGGGAAGCGGCCTTTGTGTTCGAAAAGACGCCGCTCTACGCGAACGTCCAGGTTTTCCCTCGTGATTTGGTTTTGTTGCTGCTTCCTTGCCGCTTTCGACAATTGAATTCTTTCGACAGGAGCTGTCTGATCATGGCACGCCGACAAAAACTACTTCTCACCACCGCACTATTGATGCTGACCGCCGGTGCAGGGGCTGCGCAGGAACATTTTGATCCCAAGGGCAAGATGCCTTCAGAATTCACTGTCGAGTTTCAGGAGCAGATGCGTGGCTCTTTGCCGTTCGAAGATCAGCGCGATTTTGAAGAAAGCCGCAAGGGTCTGATCGCGGTTCCCGACTATCGCCAGATCAAAACCGAAGACGGCACCGTCGCCTGGGATATCGGCAGCTATGATTTCCTGCTGGAAGAGGGTCAGGAATTCGACTCGATCCACCCGTCGCTGCAGCGTCAGGCGATCCTGAACATGAACTATGGTCTGTTCGAGATCCTGGACGACAAAATCTATCAGGTCCGCGGTTTCGACCTGTCGAACATCTCGTTCATCCGGGGCGATACCGGCTGGATCATCTTTGACCCGCTGGCTTCGAAAGAAACTGCCGCTGCCGCGTTGAAGCTGTTGAACGACACGGTAGGCGAACTGCCGGTCAAGGCGGTGGTCTATTCGCACTCGCATGCTGACCACTACGGTGGTGTCCGCGGTGTCATCACCGACGAAGACGTCGCAAACGGGGTCGAGGTCATCGCGCCCGAAGGCTTCATGGAACACGCCGTGTCCGAGAACGTCTATGCCGGCAACGTGATGAACCGCCGTCTGTTCTTCCAATATGGTGTACTGCTGCCGCGCAACCCCTACGGTCACGTGGATCAGTCGATCGGCAAGAACATCTCGGCCGGGACCACCGGCCTGATCGAGCCGACCCGCTATGTCTCGGACGATTATGAAGAGATCACCATTGATGGTGTCCGCATGATCTTCCAGAACACCCCCGGCACCGAAGCCCCAGCCGAGATGAATACCTACTTCCCCGACCTCAAGGCCTTCTGGGCGGCGGAAAACATCACCGGCACGATCCACAATATCTACACCCTGCGCGGCGCATTGGTCCGCGATGCGCTTAGCTGGTCCAAGCATATCAACGATGCGCTGTATGAATTCGGGCAAGATGCCGATTTGATGTTCGCCTCACATTCTTGGCCCCGCTTCGGAAATGACCGCATTCAAGAGGTCATGCGTGCACAACGCGACACTTACGCCAACCTCAACAACGGCGTGCTGAACCTGGCCAACAAGGGTGTGACCATCAATGAGGTCCACAATGTCTATGAGGTTCCAGAAAGCTTGCAGCAGCAATGGGCCGCGCGCAGCTATCATGGCTCGGTCGAGCACAACAGCCGTGCGGTCATCAACCGCTATCTTGGGTATTGGGATGCCAACCCAACAACACTGACCCCCCTGTCCCCAAAGGATAGCGCGCCGCTTTTTGTCGAGATGATGGGTGGTGCCGAACCGATCCTGGCCAAAGGACAGGCGTTGTTTGACGCAGGCCAATACCTGCATGCTACTGAGATTCTGAACAAATTGGTCTATGCTGCTCCGGACAACCAGAAAGCCAAGGATTTGCTGGCGGATGCGTTCGAACAGATCGGGTACCAGAAAGAAAGCCCCTCGGTCCGCAACTCTTTCCTGGGTGCCGCCTATGAACTGCGCAATGGCATCCCGGAAGGTGCCACCATCGAAACTACCGGTCCCGATACCATCCGGGCGATGGAAACGTCGATGTGGCTGGATTTCATTGCCATTCGCGTTGACAGCGCAAAAGCGGCGGATATGGAGTTTGTCATCAACCTGTCCATTCCTGATCGGGATGAAGAAATCGTGGTCGAGATGAGCAATGCTACACTGACCCACATCGTCAACCAGACAGCCCCGAACGCTGATCTGTCGATCAGTCTGGATCGTGCTGAACTGGAAAAGGTCATGACGGGTGAACGCAAGCTGGTCGATATGCTGGCCGATGGCACCGCTCGGTCCGATGGCAACCCCGATGTCGTGGCACAGTTGGCCTCGACACTGGACCAGTTTGATCTTGGATTTGAGCTGATGCCCGGCACCGGGGCCAAGGATCTCACGCTCAAAGCCAATGATTTCGCCCAACCACCGTTGGCAAATTCGAACGGGGGTTAATCTCCGCGACCATCTCAGCGGACTAACCCAGATCGACTGAAGTTTGTGGCATCAAGAGAAATCTGAGCCCGAATTCGAAGGGGATCTGGGATGCTTATCCCTGGAAACGGTCGCATTGTTTTAGCAATGCGGCCGTTCGCTATCGGTGCAGCATCGTTCAGAATGGGCTCTAAGTCGCCATCCGATCATTTCACTCAAACAATTGACGGGCACTTAGGGACTAAGGTCGGCAAAGTGCTATACGCGGCCTAATGCACCCGCAGTAGCCAACTTACACAGCGACGGCCACACAGGGCTCAAAGGTCTTGTTCAAGCTCACCGCAGAGAATGGCAGCAGCGAGCCCATGTGCTGAATGCTGCAATTAGTGCAAACGACAGTTCTGCGCTCTGAGTAATCTCTACAAAGCTTGGACAGAGTCCGTGCTGCGGGGGTTTGTACTGATTACGACGAGCAGCAGGTGGGATGCTCAGAGTTACAGGATGCCGAATTGCTGCCAAAACCTGCTCTTCGATTTTTTGCTTGGGACAACCATATCGGCTCAACCATTCAACGCTTGGTTTCCGGGACCCCCAGTCTGCGCAAGTCGTCCAGCCATCGGTTAAGGTATTCGTCGCTCTCGAACGGCGCATTCCTTGCCTCTTCGATACTGTAATCGGGGTTGTCTGCCAAAAATTGGTCGATCAACGTTTTTGCTTCTTCTTCTCGCCCCAACCGTAAGAGTATCGGCGCAAGCGTGCGTCTTAGGCGATCCGGAACCTCGTTCATCTTTTCAATCGAAGCGAGAGCACCTGCGTAATCTTCCGCAAAATACTGTGCCCACCCCAGATTCCACAGATACCAATCCGGATGATGCGGGTTGAGGCGAATCGCCGACCGCATTCGTTCAACGGCTTCTTTGGCGCGTCCACTATAGACCAGAGGATCAGTTGAATTGACGAGCGTGCCCGCAGAATTCGGATTTAGCGAGATAGCCTTGTTATACAGCGTTACTGCCCGGTCGAGATCGCCGCTATACATCGTCACATAAGCCAGAACGGCGTAGCCGGCAAAATCGAGTGGTTCCAGATCAATCGCCTTTCTGGCCATTTCAAAGGCAAGATCGAGCGATTCTTCGCGTGAAAGGTCTTCGCTCCAGCCAAAGCGGTACCCAAAGGAATGCGCCCACGCGAGTTCAGCATATGCGCCCGCGAAGTTTGGATCGAGCGCAATCGCCTGCTCACTCAGTCGCTGCGCTTGAATATTGTCCCTCTTGTTGAATTTGAGCGAGTGCTCCTGAGCACGTGTGGAGAGTTCATAGGCCCCGAGGTTTTCAGTGGGCTGGTGTTTTAGCCTGTCATACTCGGCGAGATTAATACTCGTGCTCAACGTCGAGGCCACTGTGCGCGTAATCTCATCCTGAACGTCAAATATATCTTGCAGATCACGGTCGTATTGTTCGGCCCAGAGATGCTTGCCGGTAGTGGCATCGATTAATTGCGCATTTGCGCGCAAACGTTCGCCTGCGATCTGAACGCTGCCGTCAACGATGTATCGCACGCCGAGTTCCTGCGCGATCTGCTGCACCTCTATGGGTTCATCTTTGTACAAAAAGGATGAGTTGCGCGCGATGACAAAAAAGTCGGAGAACCGGGATAGCGCCGTCAGGATGTCTTCACTCAGACCATCGCTCAAGTAATCTTGGCTCGGATCGTTGTTCAAATTGTCGAAAGCCATGACCGCGATGGACGGCTTGCCAGACGCAGGTAGATATTGGTCATCATTGGCAGACGATGTCCGAGCAGGGCTCCAGGGCTGCCACCATGCCGCCAGGCCCAAGACCAAGGCGGACACGACGCCGATGGCAACTGCCGACCAACGTTGTGCAGGCTTTGCTGCGCTCCGCACAATGGGCGATACCAAAGCCGTGGCCTTTTCATCGAGCGTCAAACTGAATACGTGCAATGGGTCCGCGATGTTCTTGACCTGATGCATTCCCATATCTTCGATGCTGAGGTCGAGTTTGTCCTTAACCTGATCGAAGACATTGACCGACATACAGATGCCGGCGGGTTTGGCCAGGCTTTCCAGTCGAGCGGCTATGTTGACGCCATCGCCTTGAATGTCGTCCTGATCAACCACGATGTCGCCGACATTGAGCCCCATCCGATATCGAACCTGAGCATCCTGCGGTACGCCCTCATTTTCGGTCCCGACGTAGTGCTGCAATTCGACGGCACAACGAACGGCCTCGACAGCGCTGGCAAATTCGATCAGCAGCCCGTCACCCATCAATTTTACAATGCGTCCGTTCCGCGCCGATACAATTGGCTCGAAAAGACGTTCGCGATGCGTTTTGACTATCTCAAGAGTGCCGGCTTCATCATTGCGGATAAGGCGGCTGTAGCCAACGACGTCGGCAGCAAGTATCGCGGCGAGGCGGCGTTCCAAGTTCCTACCTCCAAGTTTTTAGATCAGGTTAGGCAGAAAGCTGAGACTAATCCAGAACCTTTGAGACCGTTGATACGTTCCTCTGACGCTCAGTTGACAGAGCCACGACTGACAACAGCTATTCCGCTTCGGGGCGGGGGCTGGCCATGATACTTCAAAAATGAAAGGCGACTTTGTCCGCATTGTTCGTTTTCATCACCTGAGGAACATGGTCTGCAATCGACCGAAAGCTGCCGAATGCATCCGCAGTGCCTACGCTGGGCGGCAATGGCGGCTCAGGACTCTTACTTTCAGTTGAGGCACGTCGCAGAGAATGACCGCTCCGAGCCCGAAGCGGTCGTCCGTACGGATGAAGGCCGCCTAATGTTGTCGTCATAGGAACCGTCGGACATTTGTGTTGAACGACGTTGGCTTACTAATGATCTCAGCCCTCGGGAGTATACCAAATTGGCGAAGTGTAAGCACGTTCCTGTGTTGACGTTGGCACCTCGGGCGGTAGTTCATCCCCGAACCGAACCGCGTCGTAAATTGTCCATCTCGGGGTAGGAATTTCCAAAACACGAGCATAGTAGAAAGCCCGCACTGAAGGATCGAACTCAGGGTCCGTCCAAACAGTGATCAGCTCTGGAGACCCTATGGAATTGGTAAACGTGCCCGTTGTAACATCCACGGTGTTCCCCACCGCTGGCAGGTTGCCGTCCGCGTCAGGTTCTCGGTCTCCCGACCAAGCCACGTCATAGACCCGCTCTTCAGTTTCGCCGCTGGAATTTAGCCAACCTTTCACAATCTGAACACGGTCGAGATTGCCGGAGAACGGATCTTTCAGCGCAGCAACCAAGAAGGTTGGGGCGTCCGCGCCTTCTGTCGCGTCTGCGAGGTCCCCACCCATCGGAACGCCTTTTTTATATCCTATTTCTGCGGGCAAACGAGACCTTGCATCAGCTTCCGTAAAATCCCAGCCACCAAAGAAACGAACCGCGATACGACTACCGGTTGTCCCGTAAACTTCTTTCCGTTCCATGGCGTCGAATATGGCTTCGCGTGTGTTGTCCTGAGCCCAGACCGCTGCATAGCCAGAGGCTGCCATCTCCCATCCAAGAATTCTTGTCGCTTCAAACTCACCAACAACATGCTGCCAACGACCCGGCTCTGGTTCGACCCCAGAGTGTTTGCCAAAAAAATTGTCTTCTTCCGCCGTTGCCAAAGCCGTATGGCTATCGGTCGATCCCACTACTCCGAATTTGTATGGATTAGTGCCGAGCTGAGCCTCTAGCTTCAGGCCGTTCTTCAATGCCTCACGGGCATATTCATATTGGAGCATCCAGTCTTCTTTGGGAGTTGGGCCAAGGTTGGATTTATCCCAAGTTTCATAGTCTGCGAACTCATCGTTTGGGCTTAGAAACGGATGCGCTTCGCCGTCACCTTTGATTTGGGTGATTTCATACATTGGTTCCCACTTCGCGCGCCGTTCTGCGTAGTCTGCTGTCAACGGTTCACCCGTTTCCAGGTTGGTCTCGACCGGGAACATAAGACCGTTAGATACGTTGCCGTTGTGGGCAAGAGCCAGTACACGACCGCCAGTCTCTTGTTCATATGTTTCCAACCAGTCCCATAACCGTTCCGGATTAAAGGTCTCTGCGGTTGTGAAAGGTAGCATTTGCCGCGCGCGAATGGCATCATCTCGGTAGATCACGTTGCGGTGGAGGTTGTTGCCAGCTTCAGTGGATGTCCACTCGTATCCGATGAACGCAGTGAAAGCCCCAGGGTCGTTGTGGTGATCCGCAGTTTGCGTGAAATTGTCCCAGACGGATTGTACAAATCTTCGATCTGAAACTGCCTCGGGAAGTGCATCTCCTGTAATACCCGCGAAAGTTTCAATGACTTCCATTGTTGCGCCTAGAGCGACGTCTCCACCGGCGTTAAGTCGTTCGCTCCAGTCTCGAAGCGTTGGGTCCCGCATCAATGTTGAGTTTCCGGCGATGATTTCATTCATAGCGCCCATGGCATCAGAGTGATCGGCAACGACAAGCCAGTCGAGCGGGCGCGACAATTGCACGCGCAGGCCGTGCGATGTTGTGACTTCCTCACCGCGTGCAAATCTATAGGCATCGTCCGGGCTCAGAATGACTCCAAATCCGCGCGCGTCGAGTGAATTTGACGTGTGAATATGGGTGTCACCCCACAGAGGACGCGTAGGAAAATCACGCCCAGCGTACGGTGAGAAATCAGCCGGTGCAGGTTCGCGCATATCATCAACCGATATAGTCATCTCCCCAACTTGCCCACCTTGTGCAGCCTCTTGAGCATTTGAAGAGCTTGCTATGAACGTGGCAGAAACAATTGCTGTCGATGTCAGAAAAAACTTCATTGGAACCTCCCAGCAGAGCTGAATGCCAGCCTATGGCAACATCTGACGCGGCTGTTCGTCAAGTAAAACAACGGTTTTTCTAATTTGGGCGCCAGCGATCCTGAGAAAGGTTCATTTATTTCTGAACCTCGGGTTCGCCCATAGCGTTGACGCTCAGCCACCTTGCTTCAGGTCCCGCAGTGAGTAGCCTTTCTTGACGATGGGTGCTCTTGTTCGTCAGTCTTATGCCAGTGATCTTGATTGGAGGCGTTGTCATGAAGTGGTTTTCACGAACATTCCTACTGTCCTTTTTTCTTCTATTTGCCACAGTTGCCTCAGCCCAAGACAAACCCAATATCGTATTCATATTTCTGGATAACTTTGGTTGGGGTGAACCAGGATTCAACGGTGGTGGCATAATCCGCGGTACAGCGACTCCCGAAATGGATGCCCTGGCTGCAGAAGGATTAAGGCTCACGAACTTTAACGTGGAAAGTCAGTGCACTCCCTCTCGAGCTGCGACTATGACTGGGCGTTACGGCATCCGGAGCGGCAACCATACAGTCCCACTGGCCGGCGGCGTCTACGGTCTGACCCAATGGGAAATCACTATGGCCGAGATGCTAAAGGATGCGGGATACAACACGGCCATGTACGGAAAATGGCACCTCGGCTGGTCTGCAGGGCGCTATCCAACGAATCAAGGATTCGACGAGTTTTACGGCGTCGAAACCACTGACGTTACAGTCTGGCGAACGCTTCCGGGATTTGCTGAAGCTGAGATGGAAGAGCCCGTCGTCAAGCAAGGTGTGTCAGGCGAGCCAGCATCCATAGTGCGGGACTATGACCTGGACTATCGCGGTGAGATAGATGGTGACCTGACAAAAAAGGCTATCGAATTCATCGAAGCGAAGAGCGAAGACGACGCACCCTTTTTCATTTATCTTGCTTATACACAGACCCACTATCCAAACATCGCGTCCGAGGAATTCGATGGTGCCACTGGAAACGGTGTTTGGGCCGACATTCTACTTCAGACTGACACCTACATCGGGCGCATCGTTGATGCGTTAGAGACCGCGGGTGTTTCGGATGATACCGTGGTGATCTTTACTGCCGACAACGGCCCCGAAGCTCTGCCAGTTGGAAACGCGAACGTCTCACCAGTACCTGCGGTTCATGGCACCGCAGGGCCTTGGCGTGGCACTCTCTTCACTAGCCTCGAGGGAAGTATGCGCGTACCTTTTGCGATCAAATGGCCTGGGAAAATCCCTGCCGGTTCTGCGAGTAACGATGTTGTCCACTCGATGGACCTCTTTCCGACATTCGCGACGTTTGCAGGCGGCAAGGTGCCAAGAGACCGGGCCTTTGATGGCATTGACCAATCCGAATTCTTTCTCGGTGCCCAGCCAAATTCAAATCGAGATGGCGTGATCGTTTACATGGGTGAACAGATTTTCGGCGTTAAATGGAAGGATTGGAAAGTCCTGTTCAAAGAGAATACGACAGCTTTTGGTGTGACAAATTCTTTTGACACACCAAGGGTCTACAATCTTCTGAATGATCCGCACGAGCGCGAAAGCGTACTCTTCCCTCACACATGGGCGGTCGAAAAGGCGCTACCGCAGTTGCAGGAGCACATCGCAACGTTCAAGGAGCACCCTCCGATCCCGCCGGGAACGCCAGACCCCTATGAACCACCCAATGACTGAGCGGCAGTTTTGTCTCGCGTTCCAGGCATTTCACTAAGCCGAGCTGAAGGTCCGTTTCGGGTCTAACAGACGAACTCTCGATCAGTGATCTCATAAAACCTCTGACCTTGGTGCGCGCGGGTTCCGCGCGGCTTTCCGAGCCATCTACGCGGGGTTTCTGAAGACCAATATGGAGGCTTTTGTCCCGTAGAACGCGTTCCAGCTTCTCGAGTGGTTGGTGCTTCCGATTGGGACCTGCGCAAAACACGGCGTTCCGCTGCTCCAGCTTCCCAACGCGTCATATGTACATCGCACCTATGATGTGGTTGAACAAGTAACGCGTCACCAAGATCTGATCTTTAAAGCCGCTCAAGACGCAACATCGCTTGGGCGATCCTCGTTTGAAACCTACCTGAGCCGCCGTATTGAGTTTGGGGTCGCCGGTGACTGGTTGGACTCGCTGGAGCTGACGCATCTTCATCAGGCCGCTCTGACATTAGGTATGGCGATTGCCATGGACCGCGGTATCGGCCGCTCGGATTTGGATTTTGAGCTGGAGCGTACTGCCATGTCGGCCGGATTCGAGATTTTGAAGAGTGGGCCGGAAGCCCTGAAAGCTGAGCTGGTGCGTGCCAGACGCCGGTCTTCCTCTAAGCGGTCCTATTTCACGACAGATATGGGCGAATTCTATACCTGGCTTAAAGATACTGAAGCGGACCCGGCGACAGCGGTCCTCAGGGCTTGCGTGCAGGATTTTGTGCGCGAAAACTATCCACTGCAGACCGGTGCGAAAGTTCTGGGTACGGAAATCTCAGCACCAAACTCATCACGCTTGAACGCGCGCGGGAGCTACATGGGGTCGGCGAGGTCCGGGTGCGAGGTATTCTCGCCCATCTTCGCAGTAAAAACGCGAGCGACCTGTCAAACATAGAAGATGTCAGCCTTGAGGAACTGCGATGCCCAACGGCTTTTATTTAAGGCCTTCCATCCGAGAACCCAAAACCTGACACTTATGCTGGACGCGGCGAATGTCTCATTGGAGCCCAAACTACCACATGCCGCAGTGTGGACAGATGTCCGCTTTGGTTTTGTAGGAGGAGTTGCGTTATGGCACGCCCAATGCAATTGCACACGATACCCACGAAAGCCTGCTTTGGACGTGGAGCGTTTTACTACGTTGGTGTCAGTCAGACTATTCAAAAGCGTTCGCTTACCCCGACGCAAGTGACCAAGAAAACGATTTGACGTGTTTAATCAGCGCCTGAACAGGGGGCAGGTCTTCGCGTCCAGCGGGGATCGTCAAATAAACCGATCTGAGTAGATTCTGGTCTCGCAAGGCCACTGATTTCAGGCCCGCTGAACTGGCAGAACTTTCTGGCATGATCGAGACACCGTGATCTTGCGCAAGCAATGATTTTATCCAATCTTCCCGCTCGCTGCTGGCCACGACATTCAGGTTCACATCGTTCTTTTCAACCATCGACAAGATCATATCCCGAAACTCGCATCGCAACCTGTCTATATAGGGAAACTCGGCGATCATCTTCAGAGGGATCGACTCGCGTTGAGCCAACCGGTTTTGCAATCCGCAGGACATCACCATGCGTTCCTGAAACAATTCATGGGTGCGCATTCGTGGAACAGCTTCGACAGGGCTGCCAATGATTGCGACGTCGACTTTGCCATTCAATAGCGCCTCTTGAATCGTTGCAGCGGTGAAATCCAGCAACTCAATCGACAGCGTCGGGTTGTCTTGCTGGAACTGCGCCAGACAACGGCCTACCTTGCCCGGGTCTATGGTGCACATGATCGCAATACGGATACATGCGGTTTCGGTCTTCGCAATCCGTGATGCAAGCTGTGCAGCGCGACTTGCTGCATCCTCCACCTCCTGAAGAGAGGTACGCATGCGTTCACCCAGGTGGGTCAAGTGCGTCAAACGCCCTTCTCTTCGGATCAGAGATCCGCCAAATTCCGATTCAAGCTGCTGGATTGCTTTACTCAATGCAGGTTGCGAGATCTTTAATTCTCTCGCAGCTTGAGAAAAATTGAGTGTGCGTGCGACGGTAAGAAAATATCGAATGCGACGAAGTTCCATAGGTTCTTGTACCTCAGCGTGGCAGGTGGGCCAGTTATACATATCATAACTAAAATATATGATTGGAGGCACTAGATTTGAGGTCAGCCACAAGGAGACCTCTCAATGAAGCTACCACATTACGCTGCCGCCACAGTAATTGTCGCTTTTGTTTTGGCGGGTGCAGTTCTGGCTCAATCCTCAGCAGAAACTATTGCCGAAGCGACCTTTAATGACGACGGGTCAGTCAATGTTCCCACTGATTACCGTCGCTGGGTTTTCATCGGTTCGCCACTGACCCCCAATGCCCTGAATGACGGCGAAGCTCCTTTTCCAGAGTTTCACAATGTCTATGTCGAACCTTCAGCCTATGACTACTTTGCAGAAACCGGTGAATGGGCAAATGGTACGCAGATTGCCAAAGAATTGGTGATGATCCGCGAAGGCGACAATTGCACCGAAGACGATGGCGCTTGTTTCGAAGTGTCCGGCAACGGGTACTTTCAGGGCGAATTCGTCGGTCTTGAACTTACGGTCAAAGATACGGAACGGTTCAGTAGCGAACCGGGCGGCTGGGTCTATTACAGTTTTGGGCACGATGGCGAACCCTATGCTGAAACAGCACAGGCCTTCCCAGCAGAATCCTGCAACGCCTGTCATGAATCCAACGCAGATACCGATTTCGTGTTTACCCAGTTCTACCCTGTGCTTCGTGCCGTTCAGGGAAATTGAGACGTGAAACGTCTATTGGGTTGCCTCGCTCTGATTAGCCCAATCGGAGCGCTCCCCGGGTCGGCACAGGAGTTTTCTGTGTCGACCCAAGGGGTCGTTGGATCAAATGGAAGCATCCACATGCCCAAGGGTGAGTTTCGCACCAATTGGCCAATGCTGGGTAGCTGGACCATTCTGGACGAAGGCGAAGCCACTGGACAGCACGTTGTCTATACGCAACGGGGCGTGATCGAACATTATCTGGACCATGGGTCGTTCCCCGACGGTGCAGTTCTGATCAAGGAGCTGTTAGAAAGCAAAACCGACGAGTACACCACCGGAACTGCAGCCTATGCGACCGAGGTTACGGGCTGGTTTGTCATGGTGAAAGACGAACACGACCGGTTTGACGGAAATGGCCTCTGGGGCAGCGGCTGGGGTTGGGCTTATTTCGACGTGGCTGATCGTGAAACAACGACGACCGAAGATTACAATATCGAATGTAAGACCTGCCATGTACCCGCCCGAGAAACTGACTGGGTCTATACCGAAGCTTATCCGGTGCTGAACACAAATTGAGACGACCAAACAGGCTGGGCAACCTAACCCCCACCACTCACCCTGACGCAGCGGGGCGGATTAGCTAAAACGATCCGTTCCCGTTGCAGTTGGGAGTGAGCGAGTTATCCATGGTTCTAACCTGTAGGATCGTTCGTGCACCTGCGCGGTCAACTGGAGTATTTGAATGAAGCGTTTCTCAAACCTGCGACGCCCTCCGAACCTAGGAGCGCAGATACCGGTGGACTATATTGCTCAGCTCGATACAGCGATTGCCAGGCTGCATGATGAGGGACGCTACCGGACCTTCATCGACATCGAACGCCGGAATGGTCATTTTCCGCATGCCGTTCGAACCCGCCCGGACGGTTCGCAGCAGAATATTACCGTGTGGTGTGGCAATGACTATCTGGGTATAGGCCAGCACCCCGTTGTTCTGAAGGCCATGCACGAAGCTGTTGACGCCGCTGGCGCCGGTTCGGGTGGTACTCGCAATAGCTCGGGCACCACGATTAGTCACAAGCGGCTTGAGGCCGAGCTGGCCGATCTGCATGGCAAAGAATCTGCGCTGCTTTTCACCAGTGCTTATATCGCCAATGATGCAACGCTGAGCACGCGGCCGAAACTGTTCCCCGGTCTGATCATCTATTCGGATGAGCTGAACCATGCCTCGATGATCGAGGGCGCGCGCCGCAACGGCGGTGCCAAACGCATCTGCCGTCACAATGATGTGGCACATCTGCGCGAATTGCTTGAGGCGGACGATCCCAAAGCCCCCAAGTTGATTGCCTTTGAATCTGTCTATTCGATGGACGGTGATTTTGGTCCGATTGAGGAGATTTGCGATCTGGCCGATGAATTCGGTGCACTGACCTATATCGACGAGGTTCATGCAGTCGGCATGTACGGCCCGCGCGGTGGCGGCGTATCCGAGCGTGATCGTCTGGCGCATCGTATCGACATCATCAACGGCACGCTTGCCAAGGCTTTTGGCGTGATGGGGGGGTATATCGCGGCCAGCGAGAAAATGTGTGACACCGTGCGGTCATATGCGCCGGGTTTTATTTTCACCACCTCATTGCCGCCAGCGGTTGCGGCGGGGGCTGAGGCCTCGGTTGCCTATCTGAAAACGGCATCTGAGCTGCGTGAGCAGCATCAGACCCGGGCGAAAATTCTGAAGCTGCGCCTGAAAAGGATGGGCCTGCCGCTGATCGACCATGGCAGCCATATCGTGCCCGTGATCGTCGGCAACCCGGTTCACACCAAGAAACTGAGTGATATGCTGCTGGACGATTATGGCATCTATGTGCAGCCGATCAATTTTCCGGCCGTCCCACGCGGGACCGAGCGTTTGCGGCTTACCCCATCCCCGGTGCATGGATCAGCAGAAATTGATCAACTTGTGAATGGATTAATCACACTTTGGGCCCAATGTGAATTGAATCGCACTGAGCTGGCCGGTTGACGCGCCTGCCCTTCCACCCTTTGCCCAGAACCAATTCCGGAGCTAACTTCTGATGTCACAACTATCGAATGTGATCCTAACACTAATGCAAGTCCTCTCTTTTGCTTTCGTCTTTGCCGTTGGATTCGCCGTGCTGTGGGTCGTGGTGATCTATTTCCGCGACAAGACTCAAACCGACAGCACCCTGCGGCGGAACTATCCAGTGGTGGCGCGGTTTCGGTATTTCTTTGAACATATGGGCGAATTCTTTCGGCAGTATTTCTTTGCGCAAGACCGCGAAGAGATGCCGTTTAACCGGGCCGAACGGTCATGGGTTTACCGTGCGGCAAAGGATATAGACTCGACCGTTGCTTTTGGGTCGACCCGCGATTTGCGCCCAAATGGGACGGTGTATTTTGTGAACTGCCCGTTTCCGACATTGGAGCAGGACGCAATGGACCCTTCTGCTGTAACCATCGGACCTTATACGCAAAAACCCTATACGACGGATTCAGTCTTTAATATTTCAGGGATGAGCTATGGCGCAATCTCGGTGCCTGCTGTGCGCGCATTGTCATCCGGTGCAAAAGAGGCCGGTATTTGGATCAATACCGGGGAAGGCGGTTTGTCGCCCTATCATCTGGAAAGCGGCGCAGACATCGTTTTCCAGATCGGCACGGGCAAATTTGGCGTGCGTAAACCTGAAGGCGGTTTTGACGAGGACAAGCTGCGCGCTGTAGCTGCCCATGACGCGGTAAAGATGTTCGAGATTAAGCTTAGTCAAGGGGCCAAACCCGGCAAGGGCGGCATTTTGCCCGGCGCAAAAGTGACTGAGGACATAGCCAAAATACGCGGACTGATGGTTGGCCAGGACGCGATCAGCCCCAACCGTCACCCGGAAGTCAATAGTGTCGGCGATCTTCTGGACATGATCGCTTATGTGCGCAACGTCACCGGTAAGCCAGTTGGCTTCAAGGCCGTGATCGGAGCCTATGGTTTTTTTGAAAACCTGTGTAAGGAGATTCTAAAGCGCGGTCCCGAAAGCGCCCCGGATTTTGTTACAATCGACAGCGCCGATGGCGGCACCGGTGCCGCACCAATGAGCCTGATCGACAATATGGGCATGCCTATCCGTGAAAGCCTGCCGCTGACCGTGGATATCCTTAGGAAATTTGGCTTGAAGGATCGGGTGAAAGTCTGTGCCAGTGGCAAGATGATCAACCCTTCCGAGGTCGCATGGGCGTTTTGCGCAGGCGCGGATTTTGTGAACTCGGCGCGCGGTTTCATGTTTGCGCTTGGCTGCATTCAGGCCCTTCAATGCAACAAGAACACCTGCCCCACTGGCATCACCACCCACGATGCCAAACTGCAATTCGGACTTGATCCGGTCAGTAAAGCGGAGCGTGTCGCAAGCTATGCCAGGAACATCAAGAAAGAAGTCGGGATCATCGCCCACAGCTGTGGCGTCGCCGAACCGCGCCTGCTGAAACGGTATCACGCGCGCATCGTACTGACTAACGGCCAGTCGGTTTCGATGGACGAGCTGTATCCAGATCCACAACTGGTGCAAGCTGCCGAATAGCCGATCTTACAAACCCAATCGACAACGCAACCTGGGCTACGAGCCAACCCGCAATTGCATCAGGAGACCATATGTCAGCTTCTATCCCAACCGCATCATCGCCCACCAAAGCCTCGGATTTGCTGGTCGCAGCACTCGAGGCTGAAGGTGTCGAATACATCTTTGCTGTACCGGGTGAAGAAAACCTCGATCTTCTGGAATCGCTCAGACCCTCCAGTATCGAGCTGGTTTTGACCCGGCATGAACAGGGCGCGGCCTTCATGGCGGCCACCTACGGCCGATTGACCGGTAAGGCGGGGGTCTGCATGGCAACGCTTGGTCCAGGCGCAACCAATTTTGCCACTCCGGCGGCCTATGCCCATCTGGGTGGCATGCCGCTGATCATGATTACCGGACAAAAGCCGATTAAGAAATCGAAACAAGGCCAATTCCAGATCATTGACGTGGTGGGTCTGTTTGCGCCGATCTGCAAGATGTCCAAGCAGATCGTGCATGGAAACACCATCCCCTCTCTGATCC
Organism: Ruegeria sp. 6PALISEP08; assembly: GCF_001238295.1. Classification (GTDB taxonomy): domain Bacteria; phylum Pseudomonadota; class Alphaproteobacteria; order Rhodobacterales; family Rhodobacteraceae; genus Ruegeria. Next base: position 56,105 of record NZ_LGXZ01000013.1, on the reverse strand, counting down.
GTGAGGCGTTCCGTGTCGCGCAAGAGGAACGCCCCGGCGCTGTCCTGCTGGAACTGCCCGAGGACATTGCCGCCGAAGATACTTCGGAACCGGTTCTGAAACCGCATCCGCGCCACTATGCCGTGGCTGGTGACACGGTGTTGAACGAAGCAGCCGACATGATCCGTTCGGCAAAGATGCCTTTGCTGTTGTTGGGTGCGGGGGCCAACCGTAAACACGCGCGCAGCGCGCTCAGCCAGTTCGTTCAACAGACGCAAATCCCATTCTTCAACACGCAGATGGGCAAGGGAGTGGTGGATGAACGTTCCGATCTGTTCCTCGGCACCGCGGCGCTATCTGACGGGGACTACCTGCATTGTGCCATTGAGCGTGCCGATCTGATCATCAATGTCGGGCATGACGTCGTCGAAAAGCCCCCCTTCTTCATGGAAGAAGGCGGCACCAAAGTGATCCACGTGAACTATAAGGCCGCGCAAGTCGATCAGGTGTATTTCCCACAGGTCGAGGTGGTTGGGGATCTGACGCAATCCATTGCTCGGCTGGGTGATAAACTGGGTGGGCCGCTGGAGTTTGATCGCAGTTACTTCGAGCGCGTCAAAAAGGAAACAGATCTACATACCTCGGCAAGGGCCGATGATGCCCGGTTCCCGGTGATCCCGCAGCGCTTTGTGGCAGATACACGCAAAGTCATGGGAGATTGCGATATCATCGCGCTAGACAACGGCATCTACAAAATTTGGTACGCGCGCAACTATCAGGCCTATCAGCCCAATACGGTGCTGCTGGATAACGCGTTGGCGACAATGGGGGCCGGGCTGCCCTCGGCAATGATGGCCGCCAAGCTGTATCCCGACCGTCGCGTCATGGCGATCTGCGGCGATGGTGGGTTCATGATGAACAGCCAAGAGATTGAAACTGCGGTGCGGCTGGGCTTGAATCTGGTCGTGACGGTGCTGAACGACAGCTCATACGGCATGATCCGCTGGAAGCAGTCCCATGCAGGTTTCGACGATTGGGGGCTGGAGTTCAACAACCCCGATTTCGTGCAATATGCAAACAGCTATGGCGCGACCGGCCACCGGGTTGAGCGCACCGAGGATCTGGTGCCGATTTTCGAGGCGGCCTTCGCCGCTGGCGGTGTGCACCTGATCGATCTGCCGGTCGATTACAGCGAAAACCAACGCGTGCTGATCGATGAGCTGGCCGCAAAGGTCTGCCTAATATGAGAAATGTTCTGGAGGTCGTGAATCCCTTTGATCTGATCAAAGTGGGCAGTGTAGAGCTAAGTGGATGGAATGATGTCGACGCCATGCTGGATGTTGCCGGCGCTCTTTATCGTAATCGCGACGAATGGCTGCCAGCCTACAAAAGGATCGAAATCCTGAAGGAAACCGCCCGGCTGATGACTGGGCGTGCCGAAGAGTTGGCCTTGCTGATCGCCAGCGAGGGTGGCAAACCGCTGGTTGATGCCCGCGTCGAAGTCACGCGGGCCATCGATGGGGTCGAACTGTGCATTCACGAGATCGGTCAGATGGCGGGGCGAGAAATCCCGATGGACTTAACTCGGGCGGGGTCCGGCCGCATTGCGTTTACCCAGCGGGAACCCATCGGCGTGGTGGTCGCGGCCAGCGCGTTCAACCATCCGCTCAACCTGATCGTGCATCAGGTGGCCCCGGCTGTGGCCGCGGGGTGCCCGGTGATTGTAAAACCGGCGTTGGATACTCCTTTGTCCTGCAAGGTTTTCGTCGACATTCTGCATCAGGCGGGTCTGCCGCAAGACTGGTGCCGGTTCGCCGCCTGCCACAATGACGTGGCCGAACAAATGATCACCGATCCGCGCGTTGGGTTTTTCTCTTTCATCGGTTCAGCTCGGGTTGGCTGGATGCTGCGGTCGAAACTTGCGCCCGGCACGCGCTGTGCGTTGGAACATGGCGGCGCGGCCCCGGTGATCGTGGATGAAACCGCTGATATCGACGCGATGATCCCATTGTTAACCAAGGGCGGGTTCTATCATTCCGGGCAGGTTTGTGTTTCCGTTCAGCGCGTCTTTGCCCCCACAGCAATGGCCGCCGAGGTCGCGCAGAAACTGACTGATGCGGCCGCCGCGCTGAAGGTCGGAGACGCCCGCGATCCCAGCGTGGATTGCGGCCCCCTGATCCGTCCCGCCGAGGTCGACCGCGTCGAAGCCTGGGTGAATGAGGCCGTTCAGGCCGGGGCAACCGTGTTGACAGGTGGCAAACGACTTGGGCCGACAACTTATGCACCAACAGTCCTGCTGAACCCGCCTGCAGATGTGCGTGTTTCCACTGCCGAGATTTTCGGGCCGGTTGTTTGTGTTTATGGGTATGACAGTCTGGAAGATGCGTATTGCACCGCGAATGGTTTGCCTTTTGCGTTTCAGTCTGCGGTTTTCACCAAAAACCTCGATACCGCCATGCAGGCCATTCAGCGGCTGGATGCTACAGCGGTCATGGTGAACGATCATACCGCCTTCAGGGTTGACTGGATGCCATTCGCAGGTCGCCGTCAGTCTGGATATAATACGGGCGGTATCGGTTACACGATCCACGACATGACGCAAGACAAGATGGCCGTGATCCAGTTGTGAAGTGTTGGGCGGTGTAGTGATCCGCTAGATCTAACCTCTTTGCCTGGCAGTTCTTGAGGTGGATCTCAAACCAGCCATTCGAGAAATCGCAGCGAAAGCTAACTTTGCCCCGCGAGGCAGCCTTTCGTACTCGCTCCACAGAACGGCCATCGCTCAACCAGAGATCGCTTCACATATAACCGCTTCAGCGACGTTCGCGGATTGCCTCCGCCCCATCATGCCTCGATCTGTTGCTCAATGCAGAAAGTGAATCAGCGACTTGCGGCGAGATCAATCAAGAGTGTTTTCAACACAATCTGGACAAAGCTGACTTTCACCCGTGGCGTGCGAATGTCTGATATCTATCGTCTTACTTCACGAGCGAGCTGAACCCAAAACGCGATCCCGTGATCTATCGCGGCGTCGTTGAAATCGTAAGATGGGTTATGCAACGGCATCGCATGGCTGCCGCTCTCTCCATTTCCCATAAGGATGAAAGCACCGGGACGGTGCGTCAGAAATTCAGCGAAGTCCTCAGAAAACCCAACGCGGCCATACTCTTTGTCAACTGAACCAACTGCGCGGGCGGCGTTTGCCACTATCCGAGTTGCCTTGTCTTCATTCACCAAAGGCCGGAATGAGGTTGAGTACTCAAGTTCCGCTTCGGCCCCCTGCGCTGCGCAAAGTCCGTCAACGATTGCACGCATTCGAACCTGGATCTTTTCCGACACTTCGCTCGTAAACCCCCGGCAATCCCCTTTCAGAGTAACATTGCTTGGCACGATATTGCGTGCACCATCGGTGAGAAATTCGGTGACGGACACGACGGCGTGTTGGCTTGCCGGCAGTGACCGCGAGACAATGGATTGGAGGTGCATCACGATCGCAGAGCCAACGACGATGGGATCAATCCCCTTGTCGGGCATGGAAGCATGCCCACCACGCCCTTTTATCCTGATCTCGAAATTGTCTTCGAAAGCACAGAACGGTCCGGCCTGTGTGGCGAAGTGACCAAGGGCCATCCCTGGCATGTTATGTAGGCCATAAACTTCGGACATAAAGAACCGCTCGAACAGCCCATCTTCAATCATGGCCGCCGCGCCGTTGCCGGTTTCTTCGTCAGGCTGAAAGATGAAGTGGATCGTACGGTCCAGGGACGTGTCCGCAGCGAGTTTCAGGGCAGCGCCGAGCAGCATGGTGCTATGCCCGTCATGGCCGCAGCCGTGAAATTTACCGGGACATGTCGAGCGATGATCGAAGCCATTTGCTTCTTTAATTGGCAGCGCGTCCATGTCCGCTCGGAAGCCAATTGCACTGTCGCCTGGGCCCCGCTTCAAGGTTGCAACGAGGCCCGAACGTCCCACGCCTCGCACCACCTCAAGGCCCGCGCTTTCCAACTGTTCGGCAATCAAGCGCGGCGTGCGCTCCAGATCAAAACCCGTTTCGGGATGCGCGTGGAGGTCACGGCGAAAGGCAGTGAGATCAAGCAACGGAAACGCCTCCTTCGGAAAAAATAACCAAGGGCATCGGGACGTCTTCGCGCATCGCAGCGGCAAGGCCCGCTGCGCCGGACGGAGTGGTCGAGAACCCCAATTCATGCGCGTACGCTACGGCCTCTTCAGCCTGCACATCGCTGATCGTGACCCATTCGTTCGCGTGCTCATTGAGGATGTCTAGGGCCAACATGGAAGGTGTTTTGCAATCAAGTCTTCCCATATTGGACACGGGACCTTCAACTGTGACGATCTTGCCTGCTTGGGCGCTATTGCACAGGCAAGGCGCGGCGTCAGGCTCTACAACGATGATCCTTGGTTGAACCGTCCAGGTTGTTCGGATCATGTAGGCTATCGCTGCCGCCAGCCCACCGACTCCTGCTTGTAGATAGACATCGCTCGGCCACTGACCCGACGTCTCAATGGATGTGCGCATCTCTTCGGCAATTACGGTGTAGCCTTCCATCACCAGCCGGGGCGGCTCGGTGTATCCGGGCCAGGACCCGTCGGCGAGATGAATAGCCTCGTTGTTTTTTGCATCAGTAATTGCGGCCTGAACGCTGGCCTCATAGTCCTCGCCAGAGCGGACCACCTCGGCACCGTTGTCGCGCAAACGACGGGCAAAGTCTTCCGGCACTGTTTGAGACAGATGTATGCGGGCCTTCGATCCAAAGAGCCGCGCCCCGGCAGCGACTGCGAGACCATGATTACCCGCACTGGCACAGACGAAGGTCATGGTTCGGGCAACGTTACGAACAGCCGCATCCAAAAAGCTTTGCGGATTGAGAGAAACACCGCATTGGCCTTCTATGAGTTTGGCAACGGCGTAGACCCCGCCAAGTGCCTTGAAAGCGCCAAGCCCCATCCGATCAGTTTCGTCCTTGATCATCAGGGAGCGACAGTTGAACTCCCGCACTTCGAGAGGCGAAGCCTGATAGGCAGGGCAAGCTTCGAGCAAGGCGAGCGGTTTGGTCACGTCGAGTTTCGCAAAATCTTTCATGGTCGTCATACTAGAGCGTCAAGGCTATACATATCGGTCAATTTTTACCAATATTCGGAAAAATTTCTCACAAAGGCGGTTTTCTTGACCATGAAGCTGGACTCCCTCGACCGCAAACTCCTCGAACTGGCGCAAATCGATGCACGCATGGGCCTCGAAGCATTGGCCTCAGAAACCGGGCTCTCTGTCGCCTCCGTACAACGGCGGCTCAAAGCATTGAAAGCTTCTGGAACGATCACTTCAGAGGTCGCCGTCGTTGACCCACGGAAGGCAGGCGTAGCGATGCGCTTCGTCGTAATGGTGGAACTGGAACGTGAGCGTCAAGACCAGATAGACGCCTTCGCGAGACAGGTGCAGGCAGAGCCAAGAGTCCAACAGTGCTACTACATCACGGGAGATGCCGATTTCTGCTTGATCTGCACCGCGAGGGACATGGATGATTTCGAACACCTCACCAAACGCCTGTTCTTTGACAACTCGAACGTCCGACGGTTTAGAACATCGGTCGTCATGCGGCCTCACAAAGTTGGGCTGGGTGTGCCTATGTTGGGCTGAGCTCTAATTGCTCTGAAAGCCCCGGAATGCCGTCATTCACCGCTGAGCAGAAACAAGGATTTTGGGCTCGCCGCCGCCATTCTCTGCGGATCGCATGGAACGGTGGCAGGAGCCCCAAGCGGATGAGGTGGGTGGCTCCTGCTCCACCGGCATCGATGTGGAAGCTATGATGAAAGAGGAGTGGTGCACCAGCCGTGCATCGCACCAGACAGGGGACATTGGTGCGCCGCGCGGCATCGGTCAATATTGGGCTCGTAGATGAGCAGATGACTCAATCAAAGATCGCTTCACATAACCCCTATACCGCGACGTTCGCACTTTGTTGCTGCGTCATCCATCAACTTTGGGCTTCGAATTGCCGTTTGCTCAATTGAACTTTTTTGCGTCCTTACCAAGCTGTCATCGTAGTGATGGAGATTATCCTGCTCTAAAGTGGCCAGATAGGAATTTTGTCGCAAATTTCATTCAAGTAACTGTGCGCCGCTGAGGTCAAAGTGTTTGGGGAACATTGTACTCAGAAAACGGAAAACAATTCTAATTGCCTCGTTACGATCAAAAGAGTCCGGGTGGAGTAGGTAATCGGTCCACATACCTTCCAACATGGCGAGTGTGCCGTGCGTAGCGTCCCGTGCAACCTGATTGGGGTTTTCGATTTCAGCTTCCTTTGCAATTCGCGCAAACGCGTTGAAGACCAGGTTCCGAAGCTTTGCGTCGCGTGTGTCTGAAAAGGCCGCGATAGCGGCTCGGTTTCTGGCCTCACCGCGAAATGCGTACCAAATGGAGACATTCTTCTTGTTAAGGATGGCTTCGCTCAAATCCCCCCGAACTATCATCTCAATATGTTCCTGGCCTGTTTGTCCGGTCGTCTCCAGCAAGGCATAGATGCCGTTGTAATATTGCTCGGACGAGTAGCGGGCGGCTTCGTCAACCAAATTGTCCTTGCCGCCGAAATGAAGGTGAATCATGCCGCGGGACAACTCGGCGCGCTGAATGATTTCGCTGACGGATGTCTCTGAAATCCCTTTCTCTGCGACCGAGTCGAGTACTGCCTGGATCAGGGATAGTCGATTTTGTTCGCGAATTTCTTGGCGTCTTCCAGTCATTAGATCAAGCAATTCTGTTTGTTTCCAGCCTCTTGCGCTGCCTTCTAGCGGATTTTGCGAAATTGGCCAGCACCGGTTGTGAAAATATCAGTTGACACAGCTAGCCTGAAAATTCCAGATTTAAATGGACGATTGTCCATTTTGTGATGACTGTCGTCGCGCCACCAAAAGCAAAGTTCTGCAGGGAAGCATGGCTGGAGTCTTACGAAGTGACACGGGCAAGGGCCTAATACTGAGCGCGCCTGCGACGCTCTATGTCGGTCTGCTTGTTGCTGTGCCGCTGTGCATTCTGGTCGCATACAGCTTTTGGACCCAGACATATGTCGAGATTGACCGAACACTTACGTGGGCGAATTACCAAGAGGCGTTCACTGACCCCTTGGTTCGTCATTTGATAATCAGATCGGTGGCGATTGCGGGGGCGGTGACACTGGCAACGGTTTGTCTGGCCTATCCGGTCGCCTATTTCATCGCATTTCGGACAAAAAAGAAGACCCTTTGGCTGTTGCTGATCACCATTCCATTTTGGAGCAGCTACCTGTTGCGGGTGTTCAGCTGGAAGCTGATCCTTGGCTTCAATGGAGTGATGAACTCTGCTTTGATATCGCTAGGACTGATACAGGAACCTCTGACATTCCTGCTCTACAACGAGTTCGCCGTTGTACTAACGCTTGCGCACGCCTGGGCGCCATTTGCGATCCTGCCGATATATGTGTCGCTGCAAAAGATCGATCGTAGCCTGTTGGAGGCAGCAACCGACCTTGGCTGCAGCAAGCTCGAGAGGTTTGTCCGCGTGACTTTACCTCTGACAGTGCCGGGGATCATTGCGGCCTGTCTGATCATTTTCATCCCTACAGTGGGCGACTACGTGACACCGGCTTTGGTTGGTGGGTCGCAGGGTAAAATGGTTGCCAACCTCATTCAGGTGCAATTTGGTGCCGCTAATAACTGGCCGTTGGGTGCAACACTGTCTCTGCTGGCCATGCTTTCGGTCGCTTGTGTCGCAATCTTGTTTGTGGTGGCCGTCACCGCTCTGGGGCGGAGGATCAGATGACCAAGGCTTTTCGGATCCCATGGTTGCTGGTTTATGTGATCGCCTATCTGGTGTTTCTCTACCTGCCGGTTTTGCTTTTGCCGTTGTTTTCGTTCAACGACGGAACCATCGTGGCCTTCCCGCTAAAAGGGTTCACGTTGAAATGGTATGCACAGTTGGGTCAGCAGGACACGCTGCTGCAGGCGATGGTGAACTCTTTGATCGTCGGCAGCGTGACTGCCCTGATGGCAACGTCTTTAGGTCTGTTCGCAGCGCGCGCCTATGTTCGTTACCGATTCACCGGGCGCGAGTTGTCTGAGGGCCTCGTGATGCTTCCGCTAGTCATCCCCGGCATCATCGTTGCCAGTTCGATGCTGGTTCTTTTCATCAGCGTCGGACTGAAGCCATCGCTGACGACAGTGATCCTTGGGCATGTGTTCGTGGCGCTGCCCTTTTCCGTGTCGATCATGAAGTCCGCCTTTGACGATTTCGATCAGTCTCTGGAAGAAGCCGCCTTTGACCTTGGCGAAAGCGTTGTGGGAACGTTTCGGCGCGTCACTCTGCCCATTGTTGCGCCGGGCATCGTCGCGAGCCTTCTGGTCACATTCACCGTGTCCTTTGACGAGTTCGTGCTGGCCTTCTTCCTGTCCGGCAACAGCCCGACGCTGCCGGTCTATATCTGGAGCCAGATCCGCTTCCCGGCAAAATTGCCTAACACGCTGGCACTAGGATCGCTGCTTTTGATGTCCTCGGTCCTGCTTCTGTTGATCGCCGAATATTTCCGCCGCCGTTCCACCCAATCCTCGGATTGAAGCCAAAGGAAACGAACAAGATGAGCGAACAGATCATCATTGAAATTCAGGGCGTTGAAAAACGCTTTGGCTCCTTTGTGGCTGTATCCGATCTGAACCTGACCTTGAAAGAGGGTGAGTTCTTTTCGCTGCTTGGGCCTTCAGGCTGCGGAAAGACAACAGCTTTGCGCATCATTGCTGGCTTTCAGGATCACGAAGAGGGTGAAGTCCGGATTGACGGTCGGACGATGGGAGAGGTGCCTGCCAATAAGCGGCCCACCAATATGGTGTTCCAAAGTTATGCGATCTTTCCGCACCTGAATGTGGGTGACAACGTTGGGTTCGGATTGCGCAAGTCAAAGCTATCACGCAAGGAAATCAAGGACCGCGTTGCCGAAGCTCTCGAGATGGTGGAGCTCGGCGGCTTGCAGGATCGCAAGGCCAATGAGTTGTCGGGCGGTCAGCGTCAGCGCGTGGCTCTCGCCCGCGCGCTGGTCATGCGGCCGAAGGTGCTGTTGTTGGATGAGCCACTTTCCGCGCTGGACAAGAACCTGCGTGAAGCGATGCAGCTAGAAATGCGCCGTCTGCAGCAAAAGCTTGGCATTACCTTCGTCATGGTCACGCATGATCAGTACGAGGCGATGACCATGTCTGACCGGATCGGCGTAATGTTCGCCGGCCAGCTGAAACAGGTCGACAAGCCCGAGGTTCTGTATTCCCAACCCTGCAACCGGGAAGTGGCTTCTTTCATTGGCGGAATGAACTTTCTGGATGCCGAGGTAATGGCTGAGAATTCTGAAACGCTGGAGGTTACTGTTCAGGGGTTCGGGCAGATGACGATCGGGGTGAATCCAAACGTTCAGGTGCATGACAAGGAACTGCTGGTCGGCGTTCGGCCCGAGCAATTGGAGATCAGCGCAGAAAAGCCAGAAGGCTACGACGCTTGTGTTCAGGGCGAGGTGTCGGACGTCGCCTTTTATGGTGAGAGCGTCCACTACTATGTGCGCATCGACGGACTGCCCGAAAGCATCGCCGTCGCAGTGCCGAACTACTTTCACACAGTCGATCACAGCCGCGGGGATACCGTCTGGCTTGGCGCTCAAAGCGCCTCGGTGATTGATCTGGGTAAACGTGAAACTTTGGGAGGAGACAAATGACTAAAACATCATCACTTATGGCAGCGGTGGTTGCCACCTTTGCTGCCAGCCAAGCTCTGGCCAATGCGGCTGATCTAACCGTTTTTGACTGGTCCGGATATGAGGATCAGGGCTTTTTCGGCGACTATGTCGAAAAGTATGGCGGTCCGCCCAGCTACACCTATTTCGGTAGCGTAGACGAAGCGTTCACCAAGCTTCAATCCGGATTTGAAGCTGATCTGGCCCACCCCTGCACGGACGCCCTGAGAAAATGGGTGGCGGCGGACATGATCAATCCGATCGACACCAGCAAGCTGGAGAACTGGGACAAACTGATGCCCAAGATCAAAGAGGTCGATGGCATCACGATCGACGGGCAGACCTACATGGTGCCGTTTGAGTGGGGCAATACCGGCCTGATCTACCGCACGGATATGATTTCGGCGGATGATGTTTCGTTGCAACTGCTGGCGAATCCCGCCTACCAGGGCAAGGTTGCCATCCCAGACGCCGCCTCCAGTGCCTTTGCCATGGCGGCGCTGGCAACCGGTGCCTCCAGCTATACCGATATGAGCGACGAGGAATTCCAGAAAGCGGCGGACTACTTGCGCGCGATTCATCCGAATGTGCGCTTCTACTGGTCAGACGCGGGCCAGCTGGATCAAGCTATTGCCAGTGGAGAAGTGACAATGGGTTGGGGTTGGAACCAATCGGAACTGAACTTGATCTGGAACGAAACCCCGGCTGTCATGATGCGTGATGTTGACAAGGGCATCGCAACCTGGGTCTGCGGTTATGTGCATCTGAAATCTGCCAAGCAGTCGGATGAACAGGTATATGACATGCTGAACGCACTCAGCTCTGCCGCCAGCGGCAAGTACATCATCGAAAGCTGGGGTTACGCCCATGCCAACGAGGACGCGTTCGCCCAAGCTGATCCGGAACTGATCGATACCTATGGGTTCTCGGACGTGGACAGCTTCTTTGAAGGCAGCCTGTTCTTTGATGCGGTTAACCCCGAGCTGGAATCCAAGATGCTGAAGGAGTTCGAACGCATCAAGGCGGGCTTCTAAGGGCACCTCAGCGACACAACGGGGGAATGTCGGGAACTTAAAAAACCCTGCCATTCCCACGAAACTTTTTCCGATTTTCTGGAGGATGCGCGGTAATGTCAGGCGCTGGCGGATATTCTGTTCTCTTCGAGCCGGTTCAGATTGGGCCAGTGACGGCCCGAAACCGGTTCTATCAGGTTCCCCACTGTAACGGTCTGGGGCACTTAAGACCGCAGGCAGAAGCCGCCATGCGGGCGATGAAGGCCGAAGGTGGTTGGGCTGTTGTGTCCAATCAAGAGACAGAAATACACCCGACTTCAGACCTGTCTCCTTATGCCGAGAACCGGCTGTGGGACGAGCGGGATATTCCGGCGCTGCGCCTAATGACAGAGGCAGTGCATAGCAAGGGGTCTTTAGCGGCGATTGAACTGGCGCATAACGGTCACCATGCGCAAAACCACCTGAGCCGAGCCCCCTTGCTGGCCCCGTCAGAGCTCGCCTTGCAGGCCGCATATCCAAAGCAGGCTCGGGCGATGGACAAGTCAGACATTCGCGAGTTCCGCAAATGGCACCGCGCCGCGGCGCGACGTTCGCGCGAGGCTGGTTTTGATATTGTGTATGTTTATGCCGGGCATCACATGACCTTGCCGCACCACTTTATGCTGCCGCAGTTCAATGATCGGACCGATGAATACGGCGGTTCGTTAGAGAACCGAGTGCGGCTTACCCGAGAACTTCTGGAAGAGACCAGAGAAGAAGTCGGAGATGAATGTGCAATAGCCCTTCGGTTTGCAGTCGATGAAATGCTCGGGCCGGACGGGATGCAGGCGCACGAAGAGGGACGTGCAGTTGTCGAACTGCTGGCAGAGCTGCCAGATCTATGGGACGTGAACGTCGCGGATTGGAGCAACGACTCTGCGACGACCCGGTTTGAGCCCCGGGACGGTTTTCAAACCTCATACATCGAATTCGTTAAACAAGTGACATCCAAGCCTGTTGTGGGCGTCGGGCGTCTGACTTCTCCGGATTTGATGGTGTCATTGGTCGGGAAGGGCATCCTTGACTTTATCGGCGCGGCACGACCATCCATCGCCGATCCCTTTCTTCCCAACAAGATCAGGGAAGGGCGCACCGAAGAAATCCGAGAATGCATCGGCTGTAATATCTGCGTTTCTTCCGATACTCTGGGTGTCCCTATCCGGTGCACCCAAAACCCGACGATGGGCGAAGAGTGGCGTCGGAAATGGCATCCTGAGGTCATAGAACGCCGGGGAAAAGAAGAATCTGCGCTCGTAGTTGGCAGTGGTCCCGCGGGGCTGGAATGCGCCATGCAGTTGGCTCGTCGGGGCTATGAGGTAACCCTTGCCGAAGCGAAGCAAGAGCTTGGCGGTCGCGTTTTGCAAGAATCCAGCCTGACCGGGCTATCCGCCTGGAAACGCGTGACCGATCACAGGATCTATGACCTGCAACAACGCGGGAATGTTCAACTGTTCACCGACAGCCGTCTTTCGGCAAATGAAGTTGTCGAACTGGGCATTCCGAACGTCTTTCTGGCAACTGGCGCATCATGGCGGCGGGATGGCCGAGGAAAATCTGCATTCCATGGCGTATCAATGGGCGTGGGCTCTCAGGTTTTTACTCCGGACGACATCATGTCAGGGGAAGTACCAGGGGACGGTCCGATTTTGGTCTACGATGATGATCAGGCCTATCTAGGCGGGGTGCTGGCGGATCACTTGGCTCAAGCCGGGCGGCAGGTCGTATTTGCAACCCCGGCCTCGATGGTCTCGCCCTTCACAGAGCTGACGTTGGAACAGACCAAAGTGCAACGCAGCCTGCTGGAAAAGGGCGTTCATCTGGCGTTGTCGCAGACCTTGGCCAGCTTTGCGCCAGGTCAGGCGAAATTGCACTGCGTCTACACTGGACGAGAACGATCCATTGAATGCAGTTCCGTTGTGTTGGTGACGCAACGAATGCGAGACACCACACTTTACGATGAGCTTTCCGGTTTGACTGCCAGTCCGCTGAATACGTTGGAATTGATCGGGGATGCTGCAAACCCAGGCTTGATTGCGGACGCTGTATACTCGGGTCACATGGCTGCCCGAAACTTCGAGCGCGATGCGGGCGATATCGACCGTGAATTTTTCCGCCGGGAACTCGTTTCCCTTGAACCTGTGTGAGGTGCGCTATGCCAAAAGATGACTTACAAGTAATGCGCGACTTGATGGAAGTACAGCGGGAAGGTTTCGCCTTGCCACGTCACTTCTATACATCTCAGGCAGTATACGAGAACGATATCAGTACGTTCTGGAACAACAACTGGATCTGGGTCGGCCATGTCAGTCAGGTCGCAGAACCCGGTGACTTTTTTCTGTTCGACTACGGGCCCGAGTCCGTGATCATTGTTCGGGATCGCGAGGGTGAAGTTCGCGCGCATCTGAACGTTTGCCGTCACCGAGGATCGCGTGTTTGCACTGAACAGAAAGGCAAGGCGCGCAATTTCATCTGTCCATATCACGCGTGGACCTTTGACTTGAACGGTAAACTGCGAAACGGGCGGTCCATGGGTTCGGATTTTGACCCGAGCCGATACGGGTTGTTCCCGGTTCAGGTAAAGATCTTCCAAGGTCTGATTTTTGTCTGCGTAGCAGAAGACGCCCCGCCGCTGGACGCTGCGTTGGAAAAGCTGGCCCCGCTTTCACGGCCTTTCGATTTCGAAAACCTGAAGGTCGCGCATGAGGCGTCATACCCGGTTCCTGCAAACTGGAAACTGGCTTTGGAGAATTATCTGGAATGCTATCACTGCGCTCCGTCCCATCAGGATTACTCACGCAGTCATTCCCTGAAAGACCCCGCTCAGGTTCTGGAGTTCAGCGGGGCACTTCATGAGCGGATGGAAGAAGCCGGAGTACCCACCGAAGAGCTTGACCTGACCGGTGAAAACGCGGTCGCACCGGGCGCAGATGTCTATTGGCGGCGCTACCCGCTCTTCCCGGGCTATTTGACAGGAAGCAAAGATGGCGTGCCGTTGGCTCCGCCTTTGGGAAAGCTAAAGGGCCATGACGGCGGCGCTACAGATTTAGGGATCGGGACGCTCAACTATTTCCTCGTCTACGCGGATCATGTGGTTGGGTATCGGTTCGTCCCGCGTGCTCTTCAAGAAACGGATATTCAGATCGTTTGGTACGTACGCGGCGACGCTGAAGAGGGTCGCGACTATGACAAGGATGCCCTGACGTGGCTCTGGCATGTGACGTCGCTCGATGACGAACGGATCATCCGACACAATCAGGAAGGCGTGAACTCTTACCGCTTCGAGCCGGGGCCGCTGTCCGAGATGGAATGGAGCATTCCCGGCTTCTATCGCAATTACTTCGGCATGATCTGAGACGCGCAAAATTCGGAGAAAGACTATGACAGAGTTAACGCAGCGCAGGTCAAGACGGCGCGGGGGCGGGCGTGAAGCACGAGCGGCAGTGCGAACCAGCAACGCCGCCTCGCAGGCAATCTGGCCCGGTATCCCGGGTGGGCGATACAAACCGCTGTCAGACGCCGATATGGTGCGCATTCACGAGGCTGCACTCACCATTCTGGAAAGAACTGGGGTAGGGGACCCCACGCCGGAAGCTCTTGATCTCGTGTTGCCCAAAGGGGCTACGGTGAACGAGCATGGCAGGCTGTGCTTTGCTCGGTCATTGATGGAAGACCTGTTGGTCACAGCGGCAAACGAGTTCTACGTCCATGCGCGCGGATCGCGTGCTGGAAAGGACGACATGCACTGCACCAAGGACAAAGTGTATTACGCAAACTCCGGCACTGCGGTGACAACGTTCGACGCGGAAACGCGGAGTTACAGGCCATCAACCCTCAAGGACATCTACGACTTCACCCGTTTGGTGGACCGGCTCGACAACATTCACATGACGGGTGATACGGTTCTGGCAACGGATGTCCCGCAGGACTACGAGCATGACATGAGCATGCTCTACGCCATTCTGGCAGGTAGCGAGAAACCATCTTGCCTGACCTTCAGAACCCGCGAACACATTCAAGACGCGATCCATTTATTCGATCTGGCATCAGGCGGAGAGGGCAAGTTCCTTGAAAAGCCCTCGGTTATTTTTGGCGGCTGCCCCATCGTATCCCCGCTTCGGTTTGGACGGGAAAATCTGGAAATCCTGATCGATACGGCGAAAATGGGGCTTGTCTGCGATCTTGCCGTTCCGCCGCAAGCCGGGGCGACATCGCCTGCGCCGCTGGCCGGCACTTTGGCGCAAGCTGTGGCTGAGACGCTGTCGTGTGTCGCCATTGCCAATTTGATCAACCCGGGCACACCGGTGGTTTTCGCGGCCTGGCCCTTCATCACCGATCTGCGCACAGGATCGTTTACGGGCGGCAGTGGCGAGCAGGCGTTGATCTCGGCTGCGGCCATTCAGATGGGCAATTTCTACAACCTGCCGACCAGTGTCGGCTGTGGCATGACAGATTCCAAGATTCCCGATGCGCAATACGGTTTGGAAAAGGCGTTGACCTTCGCTTTAGCTGCCCATGCCGGGGCCAACAGGCTCTGTGAATTTGGCGGGATGCTTGGCAGCCTGATGGGCTGTAGCTTTGAGTCGATGGTCATCGATAACGAGGCTGCGGGCATGATCTCGCGAACGCTGCGGGGGATCGAGGTGAGCGACGATACGCTTTCGGTCGATGTTATCCACGAATGTGCAATTGATCCCGGTCACTTCCTCGGCAACGCGCAGACCTTGCAATACATGGAAACCGAGTTTGTCTATCCGACCCTGATGGACAGGGAACTGACCGATACCTGGGAGAAAGCCGGTCGTCAGGATATGTTCGAGCGGAGCCGGTCAGTAGTGGACGATATCCTATCCAATCATTACCCGAACTACTTTGGCATTAAGGTAGATGAAGAGGTTCGGTCAAAGTTCCCAATCAAACTGCCCCTTGAGGCGATGCGCGCTGGGTAAGTGCTGCGGAGCATAGGAAAGGCGTCGCAACGTGCAAGGTTGCGACGCAGCCTTGTTGCAATGCCTAGGTCCTGAACGCACCCTCGCGCGTCAGGTCGTCGGTCGCCAGCCGGATGCCTGTTTCAAGTATGTCAAACATCTGGTTCAACTCGTCTTCTGTGATGATCAGCGGTGGGGAAAACACACACATGTTGATGATCGGCCGCAAGATCAGTCCGTTCTCCTGACAATGCCTGTCAATCAGTGCACCGACGGATTTATCCAGGTCCAAAAGGTTGTCTGCCTGGGCGTCCGCAACGCATTCAACGCAACCAACCAGACCCATACCGCGGGCGTCACCTACCAGCGGCAGCTCTGCCAGGTTTTGAAGGCGCTCTTCGAATAGCGGTGTGATCGCGCGGACATGCTCCAGAACGCCGTCGCGTTCCATGATTTCGATCGTCTTCAACCCAGCTGCCGCGCTCACCGGATGGCCCGAATAGGTGAAGCCGTTTGAAAATGTTGCGTCCTGCGCGTTTTCACCGGTCACATCTGCAATCAGCCGGTCAGAGATGATGCAGGCCCCCATAGGTACATATCCAGACGTCATTCCTTTGGCACAGGTGATGATGTCCGGTTGAATCCCAAAGACGTCTTCGGACGCAAACCAATGGCCCAACCGACCGAACCCGGTTACGACCTCGTCTGAAATATATAGGACATCGTACTTCCGGCAGATTTCCAGGCAACGCTGATGATACCCCTGCGGAGGCACGATGACGCCTCCCGAACACAGGATCGGTTCAGCGATGAAAGCAGCCACCTTGTCTGCTCCGGTTTGCAGGATCATGTTCTCCAGATCCGCGATTTTTTCGTCCAGGAAATTTTCGACCGTCTGTCCGGGGCGACGTGCATACGGGTTCACGTTCGGAAGGAAACGCGTCAGGTGAGAGGCCTGGTCCAGCCATCCTTTGTCCCGCTCTTTTCCGGATACCGAGGCCGCCAGGTAAGTCGATCCGTGATAGGCCTTCTGCCGCGAAATCACGATTTTCTTTTCAGGTTTTCCCAGCAAGTTGTTGCGGAACTGGACGAAGCGAAGTGCACTGTCCACCGCCGTCGACCCGCCGGTCGTAAAGAACACATGGTTCAGGTCGCCTGGCGTTCTCTTGGCGATCTCGTACGCTAACCGAGCCGGAGCCGAATTTGCATTGTTGAAGGGAGAAAAATACGCCATCTCCCTTGCCTGTTGGGCCATCGCATCGGCAATCTCAGTGTTGCCATAGCCCAATTGAACGCACCACATGCCGGCAGGCCCGTCTATCAGGCGCTTTCCATCCTCTGTCACAACGTGAATGCCAAACCCGCTTTCTGCAAACGTCCGTTCATTTTCACCCTGACAAGACATCCCTTCCCACGGGTGCAGGAAGTGTTCGTTGTCCCAATCACGTATGGACTGAAAGCTTGAATTCAAAAGGGTCATTCGGCACCTTTGTGTAACATAAATCACAAAATGAACAATCATTCATTCAATGTCAATCCTTGGACTTTCATTCCACTAGATGCGAGAAGTCAGGAAGAGCACCCCAGCGAAGGATGACGAGATTACTGTCGAGCCAAATATCCCAACTAATGCCCGGGATCTGAGTAAGTTGCAGAACCGGAAGCAGCTGATCCAAGCGGCTGCGGATGCTATCTATACATTCGGAATTCGGGGGACGACCTCGGCAAGAATCCAGGAACTGTCAGGATTGTCGCGGGGAATGGTGAACCTGCACTTTGGCTCCAAGGAGAACCTTCTTCTTGCGGTAGCAGAGGAGTTGGCGGCGCGCTATGCAGGGCAGTGGAAGGCAATCGCAAACAATCCAGAGTTAGACGCAGCTGAAAAGCTGATTTCTATCATAAAGGCGGACTTCGATCCCTTGGTCCTTAACGCGAGGGACGTTGCGATCTGGTTTTCGTTTCGGGCCGAAGCGCTTTCGAACCCACACATATTTCCATTCATCGACTCACGGGACAAAGGCTTCCGAGCGGTGATCTTGGAGCTGTTGGAGCAATTAAAGAGTGAAGGTGAGTACGAAGACGTCGATGCCAAACTTGCAACAGACGCATTAACTGCAATGCTGGAAGGGCTTTGGACCGATTACCATTTGCATTCAGATACCTTCATTCCCGATGAGGCTTTGAATCTCTGCCTGTTTGTTTTGCGGTCAATGTTTCCGGCGCACTTTAGCACCCAGTCCGCCCATGGTTGAAGATAACTGAAGGACTTGGAACTACCCGTGGGCAATCAAGACCCCGTCGGTGTGTCCGACTGCGCCTCGTGGCTCATTCGACGCAGGTCGTTTATCATTGCTTTGGCCAGAGATACGCACATAAGCAGCAAAACAACGCTGAACGGAAGTGCGCCGATGATCATCGAATTGGTCAAAGCCTCTAACCCACCGCCACCCGCAATCAGCAACGTTCCAATGACAAGCGTCAGCAGGATGCCCCAGATGATGCGATGAAGCAAGCCGGTGTCCTCGGAGCCACCAGACATGATCGTGTTCATCACAAGGATGCCGGAGTCGGCGGATGTAACAAGGAATGTCATTGTTAACAGCACACACATGACGCTCATAACCGTGAGAAAATCGCCCGAGATCATTTCGCCCAACGTGACAAACAGTGTGGATGTTGTCGAAGCGGCAAGGATTGAGCCATTGGCATCCCCATTCAACTCCAAATAGATGGCGGCTCCACCCAGAATGGCCATCCAGGCGAAGCAAACCAAGGATGGGGCAATGACCGCGCCAAGAATAAATTCGCGCACGGTTCGTCCTTTAGAGATTCGCGCCAGAAAAAGACCCACAAAGGGCGAAAACGCGATCCACCAAGCCCAGTAAAAGGTTGTCCATCCAGCTTGCCACTCAAACAAGCGCCCTTGTGTGCCTGCGTCGTAAGCCGCGTCCTTGGTCGCGTCGGAAAGATCGGCGGCATTGGTGCTCAACCCGTCAAGAAATGCCGCTTTCGTTCCCCAGGCATCTGTCACACCTGTGAATAACTCTCCGATGAAAGGTGCTGCCTCTGCCGGTAATACCGACGCATACTCGGCTTCCGATATCGGGCGATAGGCTTGAAAGCTCAACGGAATGAAGTTTTGGATATAGTCGATCAACGCCGCGGCGTATGTTGTCGCGGCAAATGAAAACGAGCCAAAAACAATGAAAACGGCCAGCAAAACCAGAGACAACAAGAGGTTAATGTTCGACAGGTATTTGACGCCGCGCCCTACACCAGAGACGGCAGAGAGTGTCGACATTATCATAACTAGTGCAAGCGCAGCGATGAGCCCAGCGGTCGAAGGCTTCATTGTGGTCGCGGCATCTTCCACAAGCCAATTCGCACCTGTAATCAGAAACGCGCCATCCACCAGTTGAGAAACGCCATATCCGATTGTGACAGCAACGCCGAGTATCGTTGCCACGACCCCAAGTATATCGATCACATGACCGGCAACACCGTTGGAGTATTCGCCAAGTAACGGGGTCAGCGCTGTTCGGATCGTCAGCGGCATGCCGCGGGTAAAGGCGTAGTAGGCAAGGCTTAGACCTGTGACCACGTATATTGCCCAAGCGTGAAAACCGGTGTGCAAGAAAGTATAGCGGTAGGCTCCTTCTATCGCCTCCTCACTTTTGGGCGTGACTTCCCCAGAAACGGTCAATGGATTGGTTTCCCACAGACCAAGCGGTTCAGCAGTTGCATAGACCATGAGGCCCACGCCCAAACCTGCTCCAAACATCATGGAAAACCATGAGAAGTTCGAGAATTCGGGCTTCTCGCCTTCTGCTCCCAGCCTTATTCGCCCGGTTGCAGGAATGAGCGCGACAAGAAAAAGGAAGAGTACAAAAAGACCGACGGACAGGTTGTAGAACGTGTTGAATTCAGACAACAATCCTGACTTCCAAGATCGCAACGTGTCGTTTGCAGATAATGGCCACACCAACGCCCAAAGGACCAGCAGGGATACCGAGAACTTGCTCACCAGCGCAATTGGCAGGCTATATCCTTTGTAAAACCCAGCCCGTTGCGTTTCTATTTTGAGGTCTGTGAAAGGGTCCTCAAGCGTCATGTCTTCCCGGTCTCTCATAGATTTTCTACCTTGCACGCAGCGCTGCCGGTCCTAACCCTCAGCATGAGCACATTCGACGCTTATAACATCCAAAGAATAGACCTGATCTGCAACGATTTTCCGCTGCTATGACTTTGGCCCATAAGATCAGCCAAGTAGTTTCTGCGTGTTTGTAGGTTGGCTGTTGCCCGAAACAATTTGGCGTTTGATTGTCGCAACCTATAAGGCGATGTTGGGACCTGCCTGGAGGAAAATTCGTGAGGCGATGCTTGCAAGCCACAGGTTTTGAGAGGGTCAATTTACCTTGGGTCAGGACCCATTGATTTCCAGCTAGCTGCGTGATTCACGGCCCGAAAACCGAGCAGTGAACATGTCTGATCTTTTTTGAATAAGTGACGCCCAGATGGCGCGTCTGGAACCTTTCTTTCCCAAGTCCCACGGTAAGCCGCGCGTCGATGACAGGCGCGTATTAAGTGGGATCATTCTCATCAATCGCAATGGCTTGCGGTGGCGCGATGCACCCGCTGAATATGGCCCACACAAGACGCTATACAACCGTTGGAAACGCTGGAGCGATAAGGGGATCTTCGCCCGGATGATGGCCTGTTTGGCCGCCGAACACGGTGAGCAGAAAACGGTCATGATCGACGCTACCTATTTGAAGGCACATCGAACAGCGACCAGTTTGGGCGTCAAAAAGGGGGGCGTGGACGCCTGATTGGTCGCACGAAGGGCGGTATGAACACGAAGCTTCATGCCATCTGCGACAGCCAGGGCCGACCGCTCAACCTGTTTATGACCGCCGGTCAGGTCAGCGGTTATATCGGGGCACGGGCGTTGCTGAGCAGCTTGCCGGATGTCGATTGGCTACTCGGCGACCGCGGCTGTGACGCCGATTGGTTCAGAGAAGCGTTGAAAGACAAAGGTATACGCGCTTGCATCCCAGGTCGGAAACAACGGAAGAAGCCGGTGAAGTACGACAAGCGTCGCTACAAACGACGCAACCGGATCGAGATCATGTTTGGCAGACTCAAGGACTGGCGGCGTGTCGCAACCCGATATGACAGATGCCTGAAGGTCTTCCTATCAGCAATCGCGCTGCATTTCATGTCTCCATCTGGCTACTCAGGTACTCACCTGTTCGACGATAGTGATCGATCAAGTGCCGGGTTGCGCTGTCTGCGTCGTGATCTAAGGCAGCGTCCAGAATCTGCTGATGCTCGGCGGTGATATCCCGTTTTTTGTAACTCGAGCCGCCGGCCGCCAGATAGCGGTAGCGAATGTTCAGGTCGTAAAGCTGCGAACAATACCGTAATAGCAACGGCAGTTTCGAGTTGTCCAGCAAAGCCATATGAAACGCTTTGTGAGCATCTTCAAAGTTGTGCGCCCCATTATGGCTGGCCTTTTTCATGTGGTGGTGACGCAATACAAGTCTATCCTCCCATGTGGCATCCGCATTGGCGATGGAGGCGCGCAATGCGGTTTCCTCAAGGTTGCATCGCAGCAGCAGGATTTCCTCGAAGTTACACTTGCTGACCGGCGCAGCTCTAAACCCGCGTTGGTCAATCCGTTCAACCAACATGTCTGATGTCAACAGACTCAGCGCTTCGCGAACCGGACTGGCGCCAGTGTCCAAAAGCCCGCGGAGCTGTTCAATCTTGAGTTTTTGTCCGGGAGGCAATTCGCCTGTCAGGATCATATCGCGCAGCCTTCGATATGCACCGTGAGTGGCTGATGTCTCTTTGCCCTCGGTATCCAGCATGGCGTCCATATCCGACCGTTCCTCTTAGAATTCGCAAACTATGGGTGCTCTTAACTGAGAGCACTCGTTCCAGTCGATAGGCCAACTGAAAGGTTCAGCGAACCTTCGTTTATCATCCAACGGCGAAGGACAAAGCTGCGCGCCCCGCACTTGTGCATGGGGTCGTTCTCGGCCAGCTTGCGGGCAGCCTCAAGGCTGTCGGCGCGATAGATGATCAGGCCCATCCCCTGCATATGTTTACCAGTCTCATCCGACATTGGCCCGGCAAAGGCCAACTTTCCCGATCGTTCCAGTTGCGCCTGATACGCCAAATGATCCTGAAGCGCTGCCTTAACATCTTCCGGTGCTTTGGCCGGCGTGCTGTGAGCAACGTATAGTTCCAAGGCAAGTGCGCCACGGCTTTTCGCTTCTGATTTGTAGTCTGCCCAAGCAACCATGGCCATGCTCCAAAAATATCGATATTATTTGACATATGGCAAAATAGTCGGCAAAAATCAAGCGAACTGACATGGATGGTGAAAATGAAATACCTGGTGGGAGAGACTTCGGAAGGCACTGCGGTTTTCGCTGTGAACGGTGAAAACGCTGTGAATTTAACGGTTTTGGATCCTGCCGTTGGTTCCGATCTGATGGGTTTGATAGCCAAGCCTGAGTTGGTCGACTCGCTGGCTGGCAAAATCGCCGCTGCAGACAGCGTGCCTCTTTCGTCTATCACACCGGCCTTGCCCGTGGCCGCGCCCGGCACAATCATTTGCATGGGGTTGAACTATACGGACCACATCAAGGAAGGCGGATATGACATCCCCGAGTATCCGACGCTGTTCATGCGTGGGAAAAACTCGATCATGGCGGCAGGACAGCCAATGGTGCGGCCTGCCTGTTCTGAGAAACTGGACTATGAAGCCGAGCTTATGCTGATTGTCGGAAAACGAGGTCGCCACATCTCGGAAGAAGACGCGTTGGATTATGTCTTTGGCTACACGGTGTTCAACGATGGATCACTACGGGACTATCAGCGCAAAACCGTTCAATGGACGCCTGGCAAAAACTTTGATGACACAGGCGCCATCGGCCCTTTCACCGTAACGCCGGACGAATTGCCCGAAGGGGCATCTGGTCTGAAGATCGAAAGCCGTGTGGGCGATGAAATTCTTCAAAGCTCGAACACGGCCAACATGATTTGGGGCGTTCGTCAGGTCATTGCGACGATTTCCGAGTACACCACTTTGGAGCCCGGAGACCTGATTGCGCTGGGCACACCCCCGGGGGTCGGCCACGCCAAGAAGCCCAATCCCCGTTGGTTGAAGCCCGGCGAAACCGTCGAGATCGAGATTGAAGGCATCGGTATCTGCGCCAGCCCGATCATCGACGAAAAAGAGGCCAACTCAAAGGTGGCAGCAGCATGAGCGCACCAACCGGGGCAAAGCTGGAGGCACTTCGTGCCAAGGCGCAGCAAGATCATCGCGATCTGCGCGAGCGCATTCCACGCCTGTCGGATGACGCAATCGCCTTGATCCTGCGCGACTCCAGATCGCACTACGCATGGACCGATCAGCCAGTCCCTGACGAACTGCTTGAAGAAATCTATGACATCACGATCAACGGCGCGACCAGCATGAACACCCTTCCAGCGCGCTTTATTTTCGTGAAAAGCGCCGAGGGCAAAGAGCGGCTTGCTAAGTCGTTAAAGCCAAAGAACGTGCCAAAGATGATGGACGCTCCGGTCACGGCGATCATTGCCTATGACTTGGACTTCTGGAAGGAACTGCCCTTCCTTTTCCCGCATGAAGATCGCCGACCTCTGTTCGAGAACAACCCCGACTATGTGGCCGACACTGCATATCGAAACGGCACGCTGCAGGGCGCGTACTTCATGATCGCGGCGCGGGCCGTCGGGTTGGACGTCGGTGCCATGTCAGGCTTCTCGAACAAGATCGTCGACGAAGAGTTCTTTGCGGGTACGACACTCAAGTCCAACTTTCTTTGCAATCTGGGCTACGCGGACGAAACTGGACTGTTCCAAAAGCTGCCGCGCTTTCCGTTCGAAAAAGTTTGCTCTTATGCATAAGGAGGTGATGCCGTGGCCATGAAAGTGAAACCTGTCGTGACTTACCGCACGACAGCTCAATGCCCGACACATGCGCGCACTGAGATCCCAATTCGCGATCTGGATGTGGTTGTCGACGAACCCGTCGAACGGGGCGGAACAAATCTAGGCCCGTCTCCGACCGAAACCGCAATGGCGGCCCTGATCGCCTGTACCAACGTCATCGGGCACAAGAACGCGCACCGGTTGGGTATTGATCTTGGTGCGGTGACAATCGACGCGAAATGCAGGCTGGATCGGCGCGGTGTCTTGATGGAGGAGGAGATCGATGTTCCGTTTCCCGAAATTGAGCTCACCGTAAATTGCGAGACGCCCGCCAGTCAGGAGGAGTTGACACGCGTGGGCGAAGAAACAGCCAAATATTGCGCCATTGCAAAACTGTTTGAAGCGGCAGGCACTGACCTGACCGTCAACTGGGTCAAAACTAACCACTAAAAATAAAAGACCCGACTTTCTGGGAGGAGAGATAATGAAAAACTGGACCAAACGCAGCCTTATAGGAGCTGCTCTGACAGGCGTCATGGCCTTGCCTCTTGCCGCAGAAGAGACCATTTCCGCAGTTGTAATAGACGGCTACCCCGACCGCGCGTTGTGGGTGAAAGAATTCACCAATTTCTTCATTCCGGAAGTGGACAAACGGCTGGCCGAGTCCGGCAGCTATAAGATGAACTGGCAAGAGAATTATGGCGGTTCAATCGTAAAGCCGAAAGGCGTTCTGGAAGGGATCCAGCTGGGCCTTGGCGACATAGGCATCGTCACAACGATCTTCCATTCCTCGAAGTTGCCCAGCCAGGGTATTTCGGGTTCGACGCCATTCGTTGCAACGGACGCGCGCGCCGTGGCCAAGGCCGTGGACGAAATCGCACGAGAATATCCGGCGATGCAAAATGAGTTTGCCGCGCAGAACCAGGTCTATCTGGCAACGGGTGTTGTTCTGGATACCTATCAGATCTTTTGCTCGAAACCGGTTGCTGCAGTCTCGGACCTGGAAGGGCGCAAGATTGCTGGTGCAGGACTCAACCTGCGTTATCTTGAGGGTATCAAAGACGCGGCTGGCGTTCGTGGTGGGCTGACGGACTTTTACAATATGGTCCAAACTGGTCTGGTTGATTGTGCGATGCTCTGGCCCGAAGCCGCCAAGACCTTCAAAATCGCCGAAGTGGCTCCTTACATGCTCAAAGCTGACTTGGGTGCCGTGAACTCCAAGACGATCACTGTGAATTCTGACTATTGGGCAAAGTTGCCAGATGAAGTCAAAGACGTTCTGAAGGCCGTCGCCATCGACTACCGGGATCACGTGGCTGGTATCGCTATGGACCGCGCAGCGGCCTCAAGAGAAGCATATACCGAAGCCGGTGGGACGATTGTCGAAGTTTCGGACGAAGACCGCGCCGCCTGGGCAAACGCCATGCCGAATGTTGCTCAGGAATGGGCGGCCACGCTGAATGAGAACGGCGAACAAGGCGACGCGATTTTGGCCGCCTATCTTGGCAAGCTTCAGGACGCCGGTTTCACCGGAGTACGTGACTGGACGGCCGAATAACCGTCCGGCGATCCGGGAAAGGGGCCTTTCATGCTGAAGACCGCAGTTGCTGGCCTGTCGCGGGTCGCCAATTCACTCGCTATCGCCGCCAATGCTTTGGGTACGCTGGTCGTTCTTGCGTTGGTGGTTGTTCTGAATGTCGACGTCATTGCACGTGGCCTGTTTTCGGCCCCACTGCGAGGCACTTATGAGATGGTGCAGTTCTCGGTCGTGATGATCGTCTTTCTGCAGTTGGCAGACGTGGTCAGGGTGGACCGGCTGACACGCTCGGACGGGTTTCTGAACCTGCTGCACCACCGACGCCCCGGCTTGACGGCCAACCTGAGGCGTATCATCAACGCGATTTCAGCGATCTTCATGGCCCTGATTGCTTATGTGACCTTTCCCGAATTCCTGCACATGTGGGAGACGCAGGACTACTTCGGAGTGCCCGGTCTTTTCACATTGCCCTGGTGGCCGGTCAAACTGGTCATCGCGTGCGGTACTGCGCTTGCCTGCGTGATCTTCCTGCTCAAGGTCGTCACGGCGCAGGACCGCCCGCAACTTATTCGCACCCCTGAACATGACGAGGCCTCAGAATGACGCCGATTGAGATTGGCCTGATCTCGGTCGTTGCCATCGTCTTTTTGATCTACGCAGGCGTCTACATTCCCATTGCTCTGGGTGTCGTCTCGTTTGTGTCGATCTGGCTGATGCGGGACAATTTCACCCTTGCGCTCAACCTGCTGAAAGTGGCGGTCGGCGATAGTGCGATGGAGTACAGTTTCGCGACTATCCCGCTGTTTACGTTTATGGGCCTCATCGTTTCAAAGGCCGGGTTAGGCAAGGACATCTACGAAGTCATGACCATGCGGTTTCGCAAGGTCAAAGGCGGGATTGGAATGGCCACGGTCGGGGCCAACGCCGTCTTTGCCGCAGTTACCGGATCATCAATTGCGTCAGCATCGGTGTTCACCAAAGTCTCGGTGCCGCAGATGATGGCGCAGGATTATAACCCACGCTTTGCTGTTGGCGTGGTGGCCGGGTCATCAGTGCTAGGCATGATTATCCCGCCTTCCGCGATGCTGATCATCTATTCCTTTGTCGCCGAACAATCCGTAGGAGACATGTTCCTTGCCGGGGTCATTCCCGGGATCATGTTGGCGGTCGCCTATGTTGGCGCGATCTGGGCCATGGGCCGATTCACACCGGCGTTCGTCGGTGGCCGCATCGTGGCAGATACCGAATGGATGTCCGGGCGCGAGATTGCGTCCAAAACGCTACCAACTCTGTGCATCATCACTATCGTTCTTGGCGGGATCTACACCGGCTGGCTTACTGCGGTCGAGGCAGGAGCAGCCGGGGCATTTGTCGCTTTGATCATCGCTGTCCTACGCAGGTCCATGTCCCCAAAAGCGTTCTGGGACGCGTTGCTGGAAACCGGTCATATCACAGCGGCTATCCTGTTCCTGATCACAGCGGCGTCAATCTACAGCCGCATGTTGGGACTGGCCGGGTTGCCTAACCAATTGCAGGATATGCTTGCAGGGAATTCCGCATCCTTCTGGTCAATCATGCTGCTCTATGTGCTGTTGATGCTGTTTCTCGGAACATTGCTCGACACGGCATCGATCATTCTGATCGTTGTCCCGTTGTTCCTGCCTATGGCCGAAGCGCTGGATATGTCGCTGATCTGGTTTGGGATCATCACCGTGGTCGGAGCCGAAATCGGGCTTTTGACTCCGCCTTTAGGCATATCATGCTTTGTTATCAAATCGACGATCAACGACGACCGCATCTCGTTGAAGGACGTGTTTATGGGCGCGCTGCCCTTCGCCTTTGTGATGCTAATCGTTCTGTTCATTCTGATCCAGTTCCCGATCCTCAGCCTTGCCCTGATTTAAGGAGGCCAAGATGCGCTCTGTCACCAAAGACAACATCACCGACGTGTTCATGGGGTACCTGTCGAAGGACACCGATCCGCGGATGCGTGAAATCATGGGGTCTCTGGTCAGGCATCTCCACGATTTCGCCCGAGAAACCAACCTGACGCATGACGAATGGCGCACGGGAATTGCATTCTTAGAAGGTTGTGCTGCTGTGGAAACCGAGGACAGGCATGAATTCGTGCTGGCCTCGGACGTATTGGGCCTGTCATCGCTGGTGGACATGCTGCATTCAAGTCCGGACGCAACAAGCTCATCTGTTCTTGGGCCTTTTCACGTCTCTGGCGCCCCCCCACTGCCAATTGGCGGCGATATGAAGCGCCATTACGGAGGGCCGGTTCTGCTTGCAGAAGGCGTTATCCGGGATACCGAGGGTAATCCGATTGCTGGCGCTGAACTCGACATCTGGCAAACTGCGCCAAACGGAATGTACGCGAGTCAGGATGAAGAACAGGACACCTATTCTTTTCATGGTCTGATGACCACCGGGGAGGATGGTAAATACGCCTTCACAACCGTCAAACCAGTCGAGTATACGGTGCCGTCAGATGGACCTGTTGGGGGCATCCTGCGCGCCTGCGGTCGTCATCCCTGGCGACCGTCGCACCTGCATTATATCGTCAAGGCACCCGGCCATAGATCTTTGGTGACCGAGATCTTTCCGGACGACGATCCATACCTGGATCAGGATACAGTGTTTGGCGTTCGGGATGACCTGGTGATGACGTATGTTGAACGACCAGCTTCAGAATTTCCCGATAACATGGAACTTTCTGGTAAGATCACCGAACCTTTCTTGTACGTGAACTTCGATGTGAAGCTTGCCAGAGTCTGAATTCTGCTGAGGATGCTTAAGGTGCTGAAACACACTTTCCTTTTAGGTGCAGCGCTGTTCTGCGGTACGGCATTCGCAGAAGAGCGACCGATCTTCGATGCACATATCCACTACAGCCATGATGCCGTAAAACTGGTGCCACCCGAACAAGTGGCCAAAATTCTCCGGGACGCGGGCGTTCGGAAAGCGCTCGTTTCCAGTTCGGACGACAATGGTACGCAACTGCTGTTGGCCGCAGCGCCGGACATCGTTGTTCCAGCGCTTCGCCCTTATCGTCGTCGCGGTGAAATCAACACCTGGATGCACGATGAAACGGTCATCGACTATCTGGAAGCAAACCTGGCCAAGAACGACTACGAAGCCATCGGCGAATTTCATGCCTATGGGGACGATATCAAAACGCCAGTTGTCCAGCGCATGATTGCGATGGCAAAAGAACAGAACCTAATTCTTCACCACCACGGCGATCGCGAGGCAGTTGATTTGATCTTCGAAACCTGGCCAGAGGCACGGGTATTGTGGGCCCATTCTGGCTTTGACGACCCAGCCAGTGTGGTCGATGCCTTAGACGCCTACCCCAGGCTATGGGCCGATCTGGCGTTTCGTTCGGATATGGTTTCGCGAAGCCGCGTCGACCCAGATTGGAAGGCAGCGTTCGAAGCGCACCCCGATCGTTTCATGGTTGGTACAGATACGTTTGCACCGGAGCGTTGGTACTACGTAGGCCCTCATGCGGACTTTTCGCGTGAATGGCTGGATTTGCTTCCGGATCAGATCGCTGACAACATCGCTTTTGCCAACGCAGAGCGTCTACTGGCGTCAGAATGATCCGCTGGGTTTTAGTGTTTTTTGCATCATCTGGCGCGGCTGTTGCTTGTGAAGCAGAGGGACAACGCATGGGATCGGAAACACAAAACGCACCCGCGGTGCATGTGGCTGCCGCTGCAATTCCCTTAGCCCAACCGTTTTCCATTTTGGTTACAATTTGCGGTGAAACTGCCGTCAGTGAGGTGCGTGTCGACGCGATCATGCCCGCTCACCAACACGGGTTGAACTACGCTCCAAAGGTCACTGCAATAAGCGACAGACTGTTCCGTGTGGATGATATGCTTTTCCACATGCCGGGCTTGTGGGAGCTGCAGGTGAACGTCGATTTCAACGGGCGATCGGTGTCCTATACGTCTGAAATTGCGCTAAAATGAAGCTGTGGGTGACAGCTGCGTCAATAGTCCTGACGGGTGCGGTGCGCGCCGAAGTCCTTTTAT
Organism: Ruegeria sp. 6PALISEP08; assembly: GCF_001238295.1. Classification (GTDB taxonomy): domain Bacteria; phylum Pseudomonadota; class Alphaproteobacteria; order Rhodobacterales; family Rhodobacteraceae; genus Ruegeria. The sequence continues at coordinate 26,843 of NZ_LGXZ01000013.1, read as the reverse complement.
CTGAAGACGAAATTCAAAAAACGCTGTCCTTCGGGCCGTGGCCTCCGATTGTTCAATCGGATCCAAGCAACAGGGTTTCACGTGATTCAAGAGCGATTACGCTCGGCGCGGCCTTGTTCAACGATCCGGTATTGTCAGTCGACGGCGCATTTTCTTGCGCGAGTTGTCATGATCCTGAACAGGCATTTGCGACTTCCGAGGCGCAGGCGCTTGGCCGCGTCCTGTTAGATCGAAACACACCGTCACTTCGAAACCTTGCCGGTCTCCGCTGGTACGGATGGGGCGGCAAGAGCGACAACCTTTGGGCAGCCAGCTTGCATCCGATCATCGAAGAACAGGAGTTGGCGCATAGTAAAGAAAGCCTAAAAACGGCCATTTCTGAGAGTTCATATGTCAGTGATTATGAAACTATTTTTGGCAGTATCCAGGTTCAAGAACCAGAATTGGTGTTGGTGAATACTGCCAAAACTATATCGGCTTACCTGGAAACGTTGGGGACCGAGCGGACACAATTTGACGATTTCAGGGATGCATTGGAACGCCGAGATTTAGCGGCGGCTGCGAACTATCCCGCAGCTGCCCAGCGAGGTCTTCAGCTCTTTTTGGGACGCGGAAATTGTGTGCTTTGCCACAACGGTCCGAGGTTTTCTAACAATGAATTCCACGATGCTGGCGTTCCATATTTTCTGAACGAAACCGAAGTCGACGAAGGGCGGTTCGGTGGATTGAACTTCTTACTTTCGAGCGCGTACACATTAGACGGCGACTGGAGCGATGATCCGGATAAGAAAGGTGCATGGGCGGTTCGCAGTGTACGCAGGAGCCACTCCGATTTTGGGACTTTTCGTACGCCGAGCCTGCGGGGCGTGGCCGAAACCGCGCCTTACATGCATGACGGCAGCCTGATCGACTTGGATGCGGTGATCAGGCACTACAGCAAAATTGATGCAGAAAGGTTGCACGCCGACGGTGAAGCCATTCTCTCGGCGTTGAATTTGTCTGAGCGCGAGATTGCAGACTTAGTCGCATTTTTGGCGACACTGTCCAAGGTGCCTTAATACAGCTCTTGTGTTTACGGCTTGGGAATGGGCTAACTGGCTGGCAGCCTTGGCGACCGTTTGAGGTCTTGGAGTCTGTGCTTCATCTCACTAAGAAATACTACTCCCGAGGCTATTCCGATCATCGTGAACGTTTAAGCCAGCTGGGGTGCACGGCTTCGTTGAACCCAGATCTCGCTTTTTAGGTCACTGAAAAGTTTGATGGATATTGGCGGCTGTCTCACGCAGCGCTTGTTCAATTGTTGCTTTTTGTCTTGAAAACCGGGTCGTTGGAACCGGAATGGAGATTGCGTGCAAATCTCCAACCCAATCGACGAAGGAAAAACCTATTGCCGACACGCCGGCGGAATGTTCGTCCAAATCATAAGCTAGACCCTGTTCTCGGATAACAGCCAGCTCGGACAAGAACTCATCTAAGTTCCTCTGGATACCATTCCTGTTCCATTCGTTTCGAATTAGCTTGATCGCATCCTCTTTACTGAGTTGGGCAAGACACGCTTTTCCATTCGCCGTGGTGGTCAACGGAAAAACTTCCCCCACTTGCGAGACGGTTGTCAAACGGTACACGCCGGGAACCTGATCTAGAAAAACCATACCGATGCCACGCATGACTGCGAGGTCTGTTGTTTCTCCGGTCTTCTGGGTCAGTTCCGTTAATAGAAGCCGGCAGTGTTCTACAATATTGTAGTTGGCTGCGCCTGCGAGGACGCTCAGTTCAGGGCCTAGCCGCAATCCGCTTCCATTCGCGTCGGCAATAACCAATTTTTCTTCTGCAAGGGCGCTTGTGATTCTCTGTACCGTAGAGCGGGGCAGATCAACGCGGTCGGCGATTTTCCCCAAGCTCATTCCAGATTGGCTTTCCTTCAGAACACGCAGAATCGAAGCCGCTCGTGAAATAACCTGAATTCCACCTTTTTCATTTTTATCAGACACTTAATCTGTCCTCACACTTCTTCCTGCCACCGCATGCCGGTATTGAGTATTCAAGCACAATGTATCGCAATGCGGTGCAAGTCAACCGTAATGTGAGTTTCTTGTTGACCGCATTGTGGTGCGTATGCATCATGATACGGGACAGGTGGGGAGGCCACCCAAACAATCCAAATCGACCAACGCCGCTTCGTCGGCGAACAGAGGAGATATGCCCAATGGTTGAAATCCGCGGCATCGAGTTCCAGGGCAACACCGAAAATGACATGGGGTTGGAGTTCTACAACCTTAGCCACAGATACGGGTTTCAGTGTCCGAATTGGCCCTATTTCAAAGACGTTCAGATCGACCGGAAACACTACATGGCCAAGTCGGGCGTCTTGTCGCAGACGATTACCACGACCATGCACGTGACAACGCATATCGATGCACCAGCGCACGTGGTTCAGGGAACGCCCTTCATCGACGAAGTGCCGCTGCCGCATTTCTTCGGTTCGGGATTGGTCGTCTCGGTTCCCAAAAAGAAGTGGGAGCAAATCACAGGAGATGATCTGGAAAAGGCCTGCGGGCACGCCATCCGAAAAGGCGATGTTCTGATCATTAACACAGGTTGGCACAAGCAGTACGAAGATGGTGACTACTTCGCCTACTGCCCGGGTCTTGTTCCTTCAGCCGCTGAGTGGATGATCGAAAAAGGCGTGAAAGTCGTCGGTCACGACACTCAGGCAAATGATCACCCGCTGGCTACGGCCATTGGTCCACAACGTAACGGTCCGATCCTGCCGCACCTTGAAAAAGAGTACCTTGAATGGTCGGGCGGAACCCCATGGGAGGTTGATTTCCCCGAATGGGAGCCGGTGCATAACATGCTGTTCTCAAGAGGTATACTCGGCATCGAAAATGTCGGCGGCGATCTTGATGCGGTTACCGGCAAGCGGTGCACCTTCGCGTTCTTCCCATGGAACTGGGACCGTGGTGATGGCTGCATCATCCGCCTGGTCGCGATGATCGACAAGAACCAGTCTTACCGCATCGAGGCTGGCGAAGAATTCTAAACACTCGCGGACCGGTCGCTGGTTCGCTGGCGACCGCCAATTCCATAATCCTGAGCGGAGACGAACATGCATCTAAAGCGGTTTCAAGATGCCCGGCCCTACGAAGCACCGAACCACTTTGGATGTCACGGGCTTCGATTGCAGGGGTTCGAGGAGGGCGGGCCAAAAAATCAGTGGATCGGCTTCAGCCAGTTCCTGCCTGGGGGCGGGGCGGGGCCGGACTCTACGCCGTTCGAGAAGGTCTACGTGGTTTTAGAAGGCGAGATGACCGTCATCGTTGGCGGCGCCGAAACTACTCTTGGCCCCATGGACAGCTGCACGATCGCAACGGGCGAAGTGCGAAAAATTGAAAACCGCGCAAACCACATCTGCAAAATGCTCGTGGTCATTCCGTATCCGCCAGAAAGCTGAGGGCTATAAGAATGTCTGATCCACTCAAGATGTTTGACGTTAAGGGAAACGTCGCGCTGATCACAGGAGCCTCGGGCGCTTTCGGGATGGTGGCTGCGCGTGTTCTGGCCGGGGCAGGTTGCGACCTGGTTCTGGCTGCGGGCAATCAAGATGCGCTTGATGAGATTGCTAATGAATGCCAGGCGATTGGTGCAACCGTCGTCACCGTAAATACCCGTCCTGCTGACGAAGCATCATGTGATGCTTTGGTAGACGAAGCCGTCAACAACTTTGGAAAGCTCGACATTCTCGTTGTCGCGTCCGGTATGAACAAGGTTGCGCCGATCAACGAAATGGCACCCGAAACTTTTGACGCGGTAATGGATGCCAATGTAAACCAAAGCTGGTTGATGGCCCGCGCAGCAGCGGCACAGATGAAAGCCAGCGAATACGGCAAGATCATCTTTGTCAGTTCAGCTCGCAGTATCCTTGGCCATCCGGCCGGTTACACGGCGTATTGCGCGTCAAAGGCCGCAGTAAACGGGATCACCAAGGCCTTGGGGTGTGAGCTGGGGCCGACGGGAATAACCGTCAACGCCATCGCACCCACGGTCTTCCGTTCGCCGCTGACGGCTTGGATGTTTGAAGACACCGACCAGGCCAAAGCGGTGCGCGATGGTTTCCTTACCCGTGTCCCGAAGGGTCGGTTGGGCGAGCCTGAAGACCTTGCTGGCCCCCTGTTATTCCTCGCGTCACGCGCATCTGATTTTTACACCGGGCATATCCTTCATGCCGACGGTGGATATACGGCGGGTTAAATGATGGTGCGCAAGAAGCAGCAGATGGCAGTGATTGGCGCGGGCCTGATGGGTCATGGCATTGCCCTGACTTTGGCAAGAGCAGGCCAGTACGTCGCTATCACGGACCCCATAAGAGAAGCTCGGGATACAGTGTCTGAGCGCATTCGCGCCAGTATGGCGGCGATGGGGGATGACGAGGTTACAATCACTAAAACCCTCAAGATGATTGAGATCTTTGCGACAACGGAAGGTGCGGTTCGAAATGCTGACGCCGTGTTCGAAGCCGCGCCGGAAAAACTGAATCTCAAGCGTGCGATTTTTACTGAGATCGAAAAGCACGCCTCAGAGACCTGCATTCTCGCGTCCAATACATCCGTCATGCCGATCACTCAGATCATGTCTGGATTACGGCTAAAAAACCGGGCACTCGGAACGCATTGGTGGAACCCACCGCACATGATCCCACTGGTCGAAGTCATCAAGACCGAGTGGACAGAACCAGTGATAGCGCAGACGATGATCGATCTGTTGAAGGACGCTGGTAAAACACCGGTGATGGTCGAAAAGGATGTGCCCGGCTTTATCGGCAATCGTCTTCAGCACGCCTTGTGGCGCGAAGCTGTCAGTCTGGTCGAAAACGGTATCTGCGACGCGGAAGCAGTCGATACGGTAATCAAATCCAGCTTTGGACGCCGACTAGCAGTACTCGGGCCGCTGGAGAACGCTGACCTTGTTGGAACTGACCTGACGCTCGATATCCACGAAAACGTATTGCACGATCTTGAGGCGCAGAAGGGACCTTCATCCTATCTCAAGTCGCTTGTTGATGCGGGCAAGCTGGGTATGAAATCCGGCGAGGGGTTCAGGAAATGGGCTGAGGGCGAGGCAGACCAAGTTCGCCAGCGCGTCGCGAACCATCTGAAAAATCTCGAGAAGACTTTGTAAGATCAATCAAACACTGGCGGGAGGCCGGTGAAGGGAGGACGCAATGACAAGGACTTTCAAAACGGCCACAAGGCGCAGTTTCATAGCTGGGGCCACGGCGGCGTTTGCCGCTCCGGCCATCCTTCGGGCGACGCGCGCCTATGCCGCAAACCCGACACTGCGGATTGGCAATGTCAGCCCGCGTACTGGGCCTTTGGCGGGTTTTGCCGAAGCTGATGAATATGTGCTTCAAGCCATTCAGCAGGTCTTTTCGGCGGGGTTGGACAACAACGGCAAGACCTGGAATGTCGAGATCATCTCAAAAGACAGCCAGTCCAACCCGAACCGCGCAGCAGAGGTCGCCGCCGATCTGATCCTGGGGGATGAGGTCGATATCATCGTGGCGGCATCCACGCCGGACACGGTGAACCCCGTTGCTGATCAGGCCGAGATCAATGAAGTTCCCTGCATCACCACCGACTGCCCCTGGCAGCCATACTTCTTTGGGCGCAACGGTGTTCCAGGGGAGGGATTTGAAAACACTTATCATTTCTTCTGGGGTCTTGAGGATGTGATCGCAGCGTTCCTCGATATGTGGGACAAGACTGGCGTGACCAAGAATGTGGGCGGTCTTTTCCCCAACGATGCGGACGGCAACGCTTGGGGTGATCAGGAGCTGGGTCTGCCCAAGCCGCTGGCAGCCGCCGGTTACACACTCACCGATCCCGGCCGCTATCAGCCGTTGTCCGACGACTTCTCAAACCAGATCGCAGCGTTCAAAGCAGCTGGTTGTGAAATTGTCACCGGCAACATGATCCCACCGGATTTCGCGACATTCTGGAGCCAGGCGGCCCAGCAAGGGTTTAACCCGAAGGTCGTCACAATTGGTAAGGCGCTGCTGTTCCCGTCCGTTATTGAATCGTTGGGTGACCGCGGCGATGGATTGTCGACCGAGGTCTGGTGGTCTCCGCACCATCCATTCTCGTCTTCGCTGACAGGCACCACTTCGAAGGAACTGGCAGAAGGGTATACGGCAGAGTCAGGTCGTCCGTGGACCCAACCGCTTGGTTTCAAACATGCTCTGTTCGAGGTCGTCGCTGATGTCATCAAAAGAGCTGATGATCTGGAAGACCCGTCTTCGATCATTTCGGCGATCACGTCCACGAACCTGAACACAATCGTCGGGCCGGTGAACTGGGGTGATGGACCGATGAATAACGTCACCAAAACACCGCTGGTTGGCGGTCAATGGCAGAAGTCCGGAGGCGCGTACGAATTGCAGATTGTTGCAAACAGCACCGCGCCCGAAGTTCCGATAACGGCAGACATGAAATTGCTGGGCTGACCAGACATTCGGTGCCGATCACGGCGCCGAACCTTCCATCCGAGAAAAGCATGACAACGATCCTGAAACTCCAAGATCTGAGCAAGGCATTTGGCGCAGTCACGGTCGCCGATACGCTAAGCTATCAGGTCCAACATGGTGAGGCGCTGGGGGTGATTGGCCCCAATGGCGCTGGCAAGACCTCGATGTTCAACCTGATCACAGGGACGCTGAAACCAAACTCTGGACGTATCGAGTTTGATGGGCAGAACGTCACCAAGTGGAGCGCGGCAAAACGCAGCCATGCAGGGATTGCACGTTCGTTTCAGGTTCCGCAGCCGTTTTCGGGAATGACTGTTTTCGAAAACGCAATGATAGCTGCAACACAGTCGGCTGGGCTGCATGGGCACCAAGCTGAACGATTTTGCCTGGAAATTCTGGACCAAACGGAACTGCTGCCAAAGGCAAACGTACTTGCAGGCAGCCTGACATTGCTGGAACGAAAACGTTTGGAACTAACGCGCGCGCTATGTGCCAAGCCCAGATTGCTGTTGTTGGACGAAATCGCCGGTGGCCTGACGGAAGCCGAGTGCAAATCTCTGGTTCAAACCATCAAGGACATCCACGCGTCCGGCGTCACCATCATCTGGATCGAACATGTCGTGCACGCCCTGCTGGCCGTTGTGGACCGCCTGATCGTTATCGACTTCGGAAAGAAGATCGCCGAGGGCGAGCCACAGGCAATCATGGAAAGCGCCGAAGTCAAAGAAATCTACCTGGGGATCGAAGCCGATGCCTGATCCAATTCTGCAGACACGCGGCCTGAACTCCCACTACGGCGACTTTCAAGCGCTCTACGACGTCGAACTGGACGTTGGCGAAGGTGAAGTTCTTGCAATTATTGGTGCCAACGGTGCAGGCAAGACGACCCTGATGCGGTCTATCACCGGATTGATGACGAACGGACCGGGGCAGATCCACTACCGGGGTCAGGATATCAGCCGTCTACGCGCGGACGAGGTTGCGGAACTTGGCCTGGCGATGGTGCCAGAGGGTCGGCAACTGTTCCCTTCCTTGTCAGTCAAAGAAAACCTTATGATCGGTGCCCAAGTTGGCCGCACAGGCCCTTGGGATATGCAAGCCGTCTATGATCTGTTTCCGATTCTTGAAGAGCGGAAAGATCAGGCCTCTACGTCGCTGTCAGGTGGTCAACAGCAGATGGTTGCCATCGGGCGCGCACTGATGGCGAACCCCGACCTGATCCTCTTTGATGAAATCAGCCTAGGACTAGCGCCGATAATTATCAAAGACATCTACGAGGCGCTGCCCGGCATCATAGGCGAGGGCATGAGCGCGATCATCGTCGAACAAGACATCACCAAGGCACTGTCGGTCTCGAGCCGGGTCTACTGCCTGCAAGAGGGCCGCGTTTCGCTTGAAAGCGCGTCTGACACCGTTTCGCGCGAGGATATCTCGCGCGCGTATTTCGGGATCGAATGAAATGGAATGGCTGAACGCGATTGTGCAGGGAACTTTGCTGGGGGGGCTTTATGCTCTGTTCGCGGCGGGGCTGTCCTTGATCTTTGGAGTTATGCGGCTGGTCAATATTGCCCATGGCGACTTGATTGTGCTGGCCGCGTATCTCGGGCTGACCGTCACGACCGCGACGGGGATGCACCCGATGGCCGCGGTGGTGATCGTTGTTCCCGCCATGGCGTTGATCGGGTATGCCCTTCAACGCGGTCTGCTGAACCAGACACTGGGCGACGATATTCTTCCGCCCTTGCTTGTCACCTTTGGGCTGAGCGTGATCATTCAGAACGGGTTGCTAGAGGTCTACACCGCAGACCCCCAAACATTGAACGCCGGTGCGCTGGAAACAGCAAGCGTTGCCGTGGGTGGTGTGGCACTCGGAATCTTACCGCTACTAACCTTCGGAATCGCCATCGCAGTGATCTGGGGGTTGCAATGGACCTTCTATCATACCGCTCTGGGGCGGGCGTTCCGGGCCGTTTCGGACAATCAGGACATCGCTCAGCTCATGGGCCTTAATCGCCGGCACATCTTTGGCCTGGCCATGGCTCTGGCCCTGGGCGTGACGGCAATAGCCGGTATCCTGCTTGGTATTCGGACAAGCTTTGACCCTTCAATTGGCGGCGGTCGCCTGATCTTTGGCTTTGAGGCCGTGATAATTGGTGGGCTCGGAAATCTTTGGGGCACGCTGGTTGGTGGCGTCATTCTTGGCGTCGCTCAAACCATCGGCGCCAAGATCGATCCGGGTTGGCAGGTACTTGCTGGCCATATCGCATTTCTTGTCATTCTTGCCGTTCGCCCGAACGGTCTCTTCCCGAGGATCTCCGGATGAACCTACAGGACTATTCTGTATCTCGATCATCAAAAGCAGCCCGGGTTGCTGCGATCCTCGCTGCCATTGCGCTGCTTGCTCTGATTGCTGCGCCTTGGTGGGCGGGTCGCGCCGACATGCGCCTGATGGGAGAGCTGTTTCTCTACCTGTCCCTTGCCACGCTATGGAACCTTATGGCGGGATACGCCGGTCTCGTGTCAGTTGGCCAGCAGGCCTATGTCGGCTTTGGCGGTTACATGCTCTTCGCGCTTACGATGTTGGGCGGGCTGCATCCATTGGCCGCCATTGCAGCTGCAGGAGTGCTGGGGGCTTTGATCTCGATCCCTGTCGCTGTTCTGATCTTCCGGCTCCGCGGCGCTTATTTCGCGATAGGTACCTGGGTCATCGCTGAAGTCTTTCGATTGAGCTTCGCACAAATCACTGCGCTTGGAGGAGGATCAGGGTCTTCGCTGCCCGTTGCCATTGTGAAATCACTGGCGTCCGGTCGTGCGATGCGAGAGGCGTTGAGTTATTGGCTGGCGCTTGGGGCCGCTGCGCTGGTGGTCACAGCCGTGTATCTCTTCCTACGCTCGCGGCAAGGGTTGGCGTTGACGGCAATTCGCGACAACGAACTGGCAGCCGGAAGTTTGGGAATCGATATCTGGCGCACAAAGTTCATCGTTTATGTCGTAACGTCGGCATTCACGGCAATGATAGGTGCGCTCATCTTTCTGCAAAAGCTGCGCATCTCGCCGGACGCGGCATTCAGCGTCAATGATTGGACTGCCTTTGTCATCTTCATCGTGGTGATCGGCGGTATCGGCACCATCGAAGGTCCGATCATAGGCACGCTGGTCTTCTTTGCCTTGCGCGAAACGTTGGCCGACCTCGGTACAACTTACCTGATCGTTCTCGGCGTGGTTGCGATCGTCGTCATGCTCAGGGCACCGAAAGGCATATGGGGTCTCGTCCGCAGCCGCTATGACCTACAACTTTTTCCGCTGGGCTACCGCGTGAAGCACATCGGACAATCCAAGGAAAACTGAACCCATGGCCCGACAGAAAAAGACCATAATCACCTGTGCCGTAACTGGTGCAATCCACACGCCGACAATGTCGAATGCGCTGCCCTACACTTATGACGACATCGCACAACAGGCGGTTGAAGCGGCCGAGGCCGGTGCGTCGATCCTGCATCTGCACGCGCGAAACCCCGAGAACGGATCGCCATCAGTCGACCCGAGTGATTTCGCGCCTTTCCTGCCGCGCATCAAACAAGCCACCGACGCAGTTGTGAATCTATCAACCGGTGGATCACTGACATTGTCCATTCAGGATCGGATCACCCCAGCCAAGACCTTCAGCCCCGAAATGTGTTCAATGAATATGGGTTCAATGAATTTCTCGTTTCACCCATTGGCTAACAGGTATCGCGATGACGATTGGAAATTTGATTGGGAAAAGGACTATGTCGCGAACTCTGATCAAAACATCTTTCGCAATACATTCCGGGACATTCGTGAAGCGGCAGAAACCCTGGCGCCGCATGACATCAAATTCGAACACGAATGCTATGATGTCGGCCATTTGTACAACCTAAAGTTTTGTATGGATATCGGGCTATTTAAAGCGCCCATATTTATTCAATTCATCTTTGGTATCCTCGGCGGTATCGGACCTGAAGTAGACAACCTGATCTTCATGAAACGCACAGCTGATCGGCTTTTCGGTGACGACTACCGATGGTCGGTATTGGGAGCGGGAGGAGCACAGATGTCGCTTGCCACGACGGCGAGCCAAATGGGTGGCAATATTCGTGTTGGACTGGAGGACAGCTTATTCATTTCTCGTGGAAATCTGGCAGAAAGCAATGCGCAGCAGGTGTCTAAAATTCGCCGCATCGTAGAAGATCTGGGTAATCAGGTTGCCTCGCCCGAGGAAGCCAGAGAAATTCTGGATTTGAAGGGTGGCGATCGGGTAGCGTTTTAGCCGAAAAGGCGGCCGGTACTTTACAAAACTATATTGTGGATTGGTTCAAGTTTAGGTTTCAACATGAGCAGCAGTATCGGTGAGAGGCCGTTGGTTGATCTGGGTCAGAAATGCTTGACGTTTGGGCCAGAATTGAATGACGTGTTAAACTGATTTATTGAGGTTTTGGCCGTTGATTAAGTCCAAGATCTGTGACGTTCCACAGTAAATGTTGAACGTCACACGAACCTGACCCAATCGTGACAGTTGGGCCAGAAATGTGAAGAACGTTCGACATCAGAAGGCGCCCCAAACGTTGGACATCAGTTGAATTTGACCTTTGTGTCATTAACTGACCTAACGAGCCCATATCATACTCCCTCAGACAGTTTCGTTTGATCTGACTTCTCTTTTGGATAATCAGCGTTGATTTGCATATCAGACAGCGAAGCAGCCTTATCCTGCCAATCTGCCACGTGGCGAACGCGGGAAGGGGCGAGGCAATGCTATTCGACAGGGGTGGTGCAGCCCGTAGGCGTATCCGAGGATACGGCCCTGTCTAATAGGGTTGACCGAGGGGGAGGGCAGCGTTCTACCCCTGATGGCCAGAGGCGTTTGGCTTGTCCAAATCCCGCCGGCCCACGAAAGGAAAGTGGTGGGGAAGAGGACCTGCCGCCGTTCGCTATTGTACCTTTCTGTCGAACTGCAAAGTGTAACAGTCGGCCGCAGAGCTGCCGTTCGCGCCCATGCAATACTAGTTGCTAGTAACGGCAGCTTTGCACGAAAAGCACACTTTAGGTCAAAGATGCGGCGTGTTTGTGCCGGGCTCCTGAAAGGCGAGTTTCTCCAGCAGGCCAGAGAGTTCCAACCGGAAAGTTGAATTTTTTCAGATTTCCATTGCCGAAACCGGTTTCGGAACGAAAAAATAGTCAGATGATAACGAATCCCAGTCCACCAAAGCATCAACCAACGTTCCGTCGCCACTCCGCATCTGGACGGGTGAAACTGGACGAACTGGCTGATCATCTCGGTCTTTCGAAAAGCACCGTGTCGCGCGCTTTGAACGGTTATTCGGATATCTCTGAATCCACGAGAAAAAGGGTTGAAGCCACTGCTCGGAAGATGGGCTATCGCCCGCTCAGCCACGCGCAGGCGATCCGCACAGGAAAGGTGCGTGCTATCGCAATGGTCGTAAACAGCGGAGAACCAGACAGGCACAATCCATTTCTTCAGGATTTTCTGGCAGGCGCTTGTGAAGCCGCCAGCGCATTCGATTGGACGATGACAATCTCAACGGCCAAGTCCGAAAAAGACATGCTGAACGTTTTGGGGCGCCTGGTGGAAGAGCGCAAGGCTGATGGGTTCATCTTGCCAAGGACGGAAGTCGAAGACGCCCGTATCGAGTACCTGAGGGCGTCGAATGTTCCATTCATACTCTATGGTCGAACCGGATATGGGCAGACCGACCCTGATAGCGATACATCATGGTTTGACATCTCAGGCGAAGCGGCAATCTGCAGTGCTGTCACCCGCTTGCGTGCGTTTGGCCATAGTCGCATAGGCTTTGTTGGTAGCGATCCGAAATTCAATTACAGCCACCTCCGCCGCGAGGGGTATCTTGAGGGTCTAAAGGCCGCTGAAATGCCAGTTGACCCTGAACTGATCCGCGAAGGCGCCCGTAGTCGAGATGAGGGGGCAACCCAAGCGCGGGCGCTGCTGGAGCTTGACCACCCGCCAACCGGAATCGTCTTTGCGACTGATCTGGCCGCCTTGGGTTCTTATTCTGTTTGCGCCGAATTTGGCCTGCAAATCGGTCAGGATGTTTCGATCCTTGGATATGATGGCATACCCGAATGCCAATATGTCAGCCCCGGTCTGACGACATTCAGTGTTGACTCAAAGCGGGCCGGCGAACGCCTTGCTGAAATGCTCATACGGCAGACCCGTGGTGAAGCACCTGAAGGTCTACGCGAACTCGGCCAAGCCGAGCTTGTAGAGCGGAAATCTGATGGACCACCGCGCCTGACACCCGAGGAGTTGGCGCACAAAGTTACTCAACTAAAAAATGGTAATCGGGGAGGAGACCGACCATGAAACTTACACCAAAGGCATCTCGACTGATGCTGAGCACATCGCTGGCGCTGGCTTTGGCCGCAGTGTCCGCACAGGCAGATACAATTCGTTTCTGGACAACTGAAGAACAACCTGAACGGCTTGCAAAGCAGCAGGAAATGGCGGACCAGTTCAAAGCGGAAACCGGCACTACGGTCGAGGTGATCCCGGTGACCGAAACCGATCTGGGCACCCGCGCAACCGCAGCTTTTGCCGCAGGCGACTTGCCCGATGTGGTCTATCATCCGTTGCAGTACGCCTTGCCATGGGCTGAAGCAGGAATTCTGGACACCGAAGCCGCGACTGAAGTGATCGAAGAACTGGGAACTGACACCTTCGCCCCGGGCGCATTGGGTATGGCTGCGTTCAATGATGAAACCGCCTCGGTCCCGGTGGACGGCTGGACGCAAATGGTTGTCTACCGGAAGGATCTTTTTGACGAAGCCGGTCTGGAAGCGCCCGACAGTTTCGCGGACATTCAGGCCGCACTTGAGGCGCTGCACAACCCGCCTGAAATGTATGGTTTTGTCTCAGCCACCAAGGTTGATGAGAATTTCATGAGCCAGGTGCTGGAGCATGTGTTCCTGGCAAACGGCGTCTCGCCGGTCGGGCCCGATGGGTTCCAGCCACTGGACGAAGCCAAGACCACCGAGGTTCTGGATTTCTACAAAGCGATCTCCGAGGCGTCGCCTCCGGGAGAGCTTTACTGGAAGCAATCGCGCGAGCTGTATTTCGACGGCAAGGCGGCGATGATCATTTGGTCGCCCTTCATTCTTGATGAATTGGCCGGTCTGCGCGACAGTGCCCCGCCGACCATCAATGATGATCCGACCTCGCGTGATCTGGCCAGCAAGACCGGTATCGTGACCAAACTGTCCGGCCCATCAAACCCCGATGGCGCGGCTTGGGGCGACGTGCGGTATTTTGGTATCACCAATGATGCGGACACCGACGCGGCCATGGAGTTCGTAAAGTTTGCCATGGATGACGGCTATACTCAGACGTTGGCCATTGCGCCCGAGGGTAAGTTCCCGGTACGCCGCGGCAACGCAGACAACCCGACCGCGTTCTCTGAAGCCTGGGCCGAACTGCCCGTGGGCGTCGACCGCAAAGCCCCGCTGGGCGAGCTGTATGAACAAGCCATGATCGACGAGATCGTTGGCGGTCTGGACGTGGCGCAACGCTGGGGTGTGGCTGAAGGTCAGTTGGCGCTGGCGTCGAAAATGATCAACTCTCAGGCGATCAACCGTGTCGTGCGTCAGTACATCGATGGTGAAATCGATGCGGCCGCAGCCGTTGCAGCCATGAACGACGAACTCGCCAAGGTCGAGTAACACCGCCGCTCACTGGCATCTGCAGCGGCGCGCGCGCCGCTGCACCCAACCCTTCGAGGTATCCCATGACTTCGACCACCCCACCGACCGGAACCGGGGCATTAGCCAAACGCGAAGCGCGTCTGGCCTGGACGCTGCTGGCTCCGACCGTGATCAGTGTATCGCTTGTTGTGATCTTGCCTTTGCTGGCGATTTTCTGGATCAGCTTCAAGCCATTTACCCTTTCCGATCTACGCCCACCCGCACCAGTTGTACGTGAAAGCCTGCGCGGATCGGGCGACGATCTGCGGATTGAATACCGCTTGCGCAACTCCAGTCAGGAGATCGCAATCGACGGTGTCACCCTCAGCGATGTTCTGCCCGATGGTGTCGTTGCAGGGGAAGTTGCTGCTCCCTGCGTGTTGGACGGGCAAGAGCTGTTTTGTGACTTCGGCACTCTGGAAGGGGGGCAGCGCGAACGTATCCGCATTCCTGTCGCCATTGACGGCGACCCCGAGTCGTTCGAAGACGTGGTCGAAACGTCAGAACCGCGTGTGACCGGAAGCGGTCCGAATGTTCTGACCAATCTTGATTTCAGCCTCGAAAATTATGCCCGCGTGTTTGACGGGTCCGAGTTCTGGGGCGTGCTTTGGGTCACTCTGTTTTACACGGTGTTCGGGACCGTTGGCGCATTGGTCATGGGTTTGTTTGCGGCGTTGTTGCTGAACAAAAGTTTCAAGGGGCAAGGGTTCATCCGGGGGCTCTATTTGTTTCCCTATGTTGCACCGGTCATTGCGGTGGCCTTTACCTGGGTCACGCTGTTTGATCCGTTTTCGGGTTCGGCCAATGCGCTTTTGATCCAGATGGGGCTGACCAACGCACCGATCAACTTTTTCGGCGAACGCCCTCTGGCGCTGATCATGGTTACGGTGTTCGAGATTTGGCGCTATTTTCCGCTGTCCTTCCTGTTCATCCTGGCGCGGATGCAATCCATCGATAGCAGCATGTATGAAGCGGCGGACATGGATGGGGCGTCGCCCTTCCAGAAGTTCTGGTTGCTGAGCATCCCGCAACTGTTGGGTATCCTGTCGGTGCTGTTCCTTTTGCGCTTTATCTGGACGTTCAACAAGTTCGACGACATCTTCCTGCTGACCGGCGGTAATGCTGGCACCCGCACACTGACCGTGAATGTCTATGAGCAGGCGTTTGCGATCTCAAATATCGGGGCAGGTGCGGCGGTGGCCGTGGTCATCCTGCTGTGCCTGATCGCCTTCAGCTTTGTCTTCTTCCGCTACATCAGCCGTGAGGAGGGTCTTTGATGCGAAAAGGTTACATAACCGGTCCGGTTCTGGGCGCGCTCTGGCTCGTCATTATTGCCAGCACCATCGCCGTCACCATGTCTTTCGCGACTGGCGCAACTTTTCGCCCGCAGGTGGGATTGGGCCTGGTCTGGGGGGCAGTGGCAGGTCTTACTTATGTTGCGTTTCCAGCGCGCCATGCTCCGGCGCGTCTGGCGGTCTCCGTGTTGCTTGGCTTGTCTTGTCTAAGCGGCCTGGGTCCGGTTCTGATTGGTCCCGATACGTCGGTTCAGGCCAGTTTCATCACGATCATCGCTGTTGCAGTCGTGATGCATCTGTCACTGGCCGAGATCCTCAAAGAGCTACCCTTCGCCGAACTGACACGCCATGAATTCGAAGACGCGGTGATCCGATTCTGCACTGGATTTGGCTATATCTTTTTCACGGCCATCGTCGTCATCCCATTCTACGTGATGGTGATGACCAGCCTGAAATCGCAGCAGGCGCTGTTGCAGAACCCGCTGGATTTCTCTGTTGACTTGAGCCAGGGCACCGCGTTGTTCCGCAGCTATACCGAGCTGTTCCGTGACTTCAATTTCGGCACCTATCTCTGGACGTCCTTCTACGTCTCGGTCCTGACGGTGTTCATTACACTGCTGTTCAGTGTCCCTGGTGCCTATGCCGTGGCGCGGTTCCGGTTCAAAGGGCAAAAGGCGTTTTCGCGGTCGATCCTGCTGATCTACATGGTGCCGATGATCGTTCTGGCGCTGCCGATCTATATCGCGTTTTCGATAACGGGCCTGCGGAACTCGATCCTCGGCATCGTCATGGTCTATCCGGTCACGACGATCCCTGTCGCGCTTTACATGCTGCAGGGTTACTTCCGTGGTCTGCCGACCGAAGTGGAAGAGGCTGGTCTGATGGATGGTCTGTCGCGTCTGGCCGTGATCTGGAAGATCACTTTGCCGCTCAGCCTGCCTGCGCTGGCGTCGGTTTCGCTCTATGTCTTCATGATCGCCTGGAATGAATTCCTTCTGGCCTTCATGCTGTTGGACGATCCGTCGAAATTCACCCTGACCCGAGGCGTCACGATGTTGAACTCTTCGGAAATACCCCGTCAGCACCTGATGGCCGGTGCGGTGATCGCCACCCTGCCGATCATGGCGTTGTTCCTGGGGCTTGAACGTTTCATGACCAAGGGCCTCACGGCGGGGTCTGTCAAAGGATGACACAGATGAACCAACATACGAACCCCGACCGCGAGGCGCGCAATATCCTGATTGCCAACGATCGCGGAGGCTACACCATCCCGACCGAGGGGCTGTATCCATACCAATGGAACTGGGACAGCGCGATTGCCGCGCTTGGCTTTGCCCAATTCGACCTTGACCGCGCATGGACCGAGATCGAAACGCTGTTCACCGGGCAATGGAAAGACGGCATGGTTCCGCATATCCTGTTCCACCAGCAGGATGAAGGGTATTTCCCCGGCCCCGACGTTTGGGGATGCAATGGCCCGATCCCGTCTTCGGGCATCATTCAGCCCCCCATTGCTGCGACCATGGTGCGCAAAATCTGGGAACAGGATACCGCGTTTGGGGATGCTCGCATGAAGGCGCTGTTCCCAAAAATGCTGGCGTGGCATCATTGGATCATGAAATGGCGCCTTGATGAATTTGGCGCCGTATGCACGACCCATCCCTGGGAAGCGGGCCGCGACAACGCGCCCGATTGGGATAACTCCATGGCGCGTATGGACGCGTCGGATGTAGGCGAATACCAGCGCCGCGATACAAGCCATGTGAACAGTGACGACCGACCCACAAAGTTCGATTATGACCGGTACATCAAGCTGGTTCAGATCGGCCGAGATGCAGGGTGGGACCAGCAAGCCCTGTTGTCCCTGAACCCGTTCAGAGTCGCGGACCCCACGATGACCTTCACGACGCTACGCGCTGCACGGGACCTGCTTGCAGTCAGCGAACAGCTGGGTCTGGAGGCTGAAGGCCTCGCAACCGATATCGAAAAGCTTGATACCGGCGCGCGTTCGCTTTGGAACGATGACCTAGGCAGTTTCGATTCTCGTGACGCGCATACCGGGGAAGTGGCCAACAGTGTTTCGAACGCGTCATACCTATGTTGGTACGCGGGCATCGAATCCGACCAGATGCTTGAGCGGCTGAAGTCGACGTTGGAGACCGCTCCATACCCCGTTCCAAGCTATGACCTCGAGATGCCAAAATTCGATGCGCGCAGGTATTGGCGCGGCCCGACATGGGCATTCATGAATATGATGATTGGGGTCGGACTGGCTGATATGGGGCATACACAACAGGCAGAAGAGCTGCGCCGGAAAACTGCCGAGTTGATCTCGGGTTACGGATTTGCAGAGTATTTTGATCCAAAGTCGGGCAGCCCCGCAGGTGGCAATGCATTTACATGGACAGCCGCCGTCTGGCTTCACTGGGCAGGGAGGGCCTGATGGGTAGCATCGAACTAAAGTCTGTCGAAAAATGGTTCGGCTCGGTGCAGGTTATTAAGGGCGTAAACCTCAAGATCGAAGAAGGTGAGTTCATTGTTTTCGTCGGCCCGTCTGGTTGCGGGAAATCTACATTGTTGCGAATGATTGGCGGGCTCGAGGACATTTCGCGCGGGTCGTTGTTGATCGATGACGGCGATGTCACGGATCATCCACCTTCAAAGCGCGGTCTGACTATGGTCTTCCAGTCTTATGCGCTTTACCCCCACCTGACGGTTGCGGAAAACATGGGATTTTCCCTCAAGGTGGCCGGTGTGCCAAAGGTCGAGATTAACGAGCAAGTCGGTAAGGCCGCCGAAGTTCTCAAGTTGGGGGCTTTCCTGGAGAGACGGCCAAAGGACCTGTCCGGTGGTCAGCGACAGCGGGTGGCCATCGGCCGTTCTATCGTGCGTGATCCGACGGCGTTTCTTTTCGATGAACCGCTTTCAAACCTTGATGCTGCGCTTCGGGTTGAGATGCGTTACGAAATCGCCAAGCTGCACCAAACTCTTAAACGCACGATGATCTACGTGACGCACGATCAGGTTGAGGCAATGACGCTCGCCGACCGGATTGTCGTTCTGGAATACGGAAAGATCGCTCAGGTCGGCACCCCACGAGAGCTTTATGAGCGCCCCGCAAACCTGTTTGTGGCTCAATTCATCGGCAGCCCGAAGATGAATATTCTACCCTGCACCACCGAAGGCGGTATCTACCGGCTGGAACACGGTGGCAGTGGCGCGTTCGACCGGTCCGGCGTTGCAACCAAACTTGGTGTTCGGCCAGAGCACATTCAGGTTGTCCCGGCGGGTGAAGGTCAATGCGATGGCGTCATCGAGGTGATCGAATACCTGGGTGCAGATACTTTCTTGATCGTTGATTGTGGTGGCGAGGAAAAGGTCACAGTGCGGTTAAATGGCGATACCGATCTTGAGCCGGGGGCTAACATCGGTCTGCATTTCCCAACCGAAAAACTGCACCACTTTGGTGAAAATGGACAAGCCTTGGGGCTCAAATAACACAATCACCAATCTGCCCTTTTCATACCACACCATTGGAAAGCTCTAACTCTTCTCCAAGAGTCTGCAGCGAGCCTCGGATTGGATCACGAACATCGCAAAAAATGCGCCCCTTCTACTAATCCGGGGCAAAAATTTTCCCGTCCAGGCTAGTGCACTTAATCGCTAAGGGCTAAGTGGCAAAAACTATTCGGTCAGTATTGCAAGAGGGGTCCTGACATTCAGCGAGCCGTTCTGACCAATGCTGCGCTATGCTTGAACGGCTGCTTTTGAGAATTTGAAACCTTAGGCTCGAACCCAATTTACGCGACAGTCATCTGCTCGACGGCTCTTTTTGCCGAAAACGCAGCGCCTTGCACCGTTGACTGGTCATCTTGGCCAAGAGCTTCACCGGCAAAGAAAACGCGTCCCTTTACTGGCGCCAAAATTTCAATGATGTCATCGTTGCCGTAATTCTCCATCGAGTAGCTACCCATAATGTGGCGTTCGCGGCTCCAGTTTTGGACGACACCATCAAAGAATGCCTCTCTCACGACTGAACCGAAAATTTCTGTCAGTTCTGCGAGAACATCCTGCAAGAGGGCTCCATCATCCAATGATACGCGGCCGAGTGGCTCATCCGACACGGTAAAGAGCCCCAATATGTTCTGGCTCGTCGGTTTGCCGAAAGCGGCATCGTAGTAGATCTTTTCTGACCATGTATTGGCCAAAACACTCGCACGAGACCCTTCAAACAGTATGTCGGGATAGAAGCGCTCACTGAATTTGAGGAACACTTTGAAACCGGACCCAAAACCGATGTCTTGGAGCGCGTTCAGGCTGTGCGGCGCAAGCCCATCCTGAAATGCGATCTGATCGCGTTGCAGTACGGACAACGGCACTGTGACCAACACTTTGTCTGTGTCCAGCGTCCGACCGTCGGTGAGCCGAACTGAAACCCGCGACCCTTGTTTTGAAATCTGCGAGACCGCCGCACCAACCGCAATCTTTTCACGAACCGCAGGCAGTACAAATGTCTCGAAGAAACCGTACCATGTCGTGTCGAAGAATTTCACTTCCTCATAGCCGTGCCGCAGCGCATTGAAGTTTTTCAGCTTTCCGTTGTTCCAGAACTGGTATGTTTGCGGCTGGTAATTGATGGTCGCAACACCAAGATCGGTCTCGCCTTGATCAAGAATACGCCCAAGGATCTTAGGATCATCATGGATCCACTCCGCCCCAAGATCGAGGGGCACATCAGCAAATCCCGTGAGGCGCTTCAAGCGACCTCCCCATGACGGTGAGGCTTCGAGGATGTGAACCTGAACGCCGGTTCTTGTTAGATGGTAGGCCGCCGTCAATCCGGCGGCACCCGCACCGATGATCGTGACGTGCCGGGGCTGTTGCGCCGAAATTAAACCCGGCGAGCACACTAGTGATGACGCTGCTAAGCCTGCAAAAGTTCTACGATCCATGGCTAAATCCGAATTCGTTCATCTCAAAACTGCCACTCCTTGGATGGAATGCAAAGTCAGTTTTGTCCGCACACCGGACATCGACGCTCCATTTTGTTGACCTTCGAATGACGGCTCTGCGCCCACACAGGACCTCCAGCGTCGGTTGGTAAGAGGCGGGAGAGCGGACTTTACAGTCATGGATTGCGATGCAGCAACAGCCACGGCGAATACTGCAAATTCGCTCTTCGCAGACCTGGGAAAAGATCGAGATTTCACAGATGCATTACAGAAATATTTGTTAGCACAGATGTCGCACAAAAGTGGCGGTGCCGTGACGAAAAAGACCGGGTTGCTGTCATCAAAACGTGGGGAAAGCCTCAAACAGAATGAAGAAGTGGGGCTTGTTCTTGCCACTCTCTGTGGCGCAACTCGACTAGGTCTTCGAACTCAATCCGGTCGCACAGACAACAGATTTGCACAAAGCGCAACCTCACTAACCAACACGCTCATCACTTCTTTGAAGTAATCAATTCGCTGGCTTTTTCACCGATCATGATCGCCGGAGCATTGGTGTTCCCGCTAACGATCTCCGGCATGATCGAGCAGTCAGCTACGCGAAGATTAGTAATCCCCCTGACTTTCAAACTTGGGTCCACTACGGCATTTTCGGAGGTGCCCATCGCACAAGTTCCCGTGGGGTGATAGATAGAAACAGAGTTCGATCGCGCCCAATCCAAAGTGCCTTCGTAGTCTTCGCTGGAAAGATCGGAAGATGGTCGAAACTCTTCCGAAATCTTAGAAGCTAAAGGGTTATGCCGGGCGATATCACGTGCGATGTTCACGCCGTCGACGATGGTTCTGCAATCCGTTTCGGTCGAAAGATAGTTCGGGATGATCTTGACGTAGTCACTTGGATCAGGGCCATCCAAACGCAACTCCCCCCGGCTTTCAGGCCTGAGTTGGCAGACGGACATTGTGAACGCTGAAAATGGGTGCACGCCTTCTCCGGGGCTGTCGGCTGACCAGGGCTGGACGTGGAACTGGATGTCAGGTGATTGCACCTCGGGACGAGTTTTCAGGAACCCGGTGGCCAGACTGGCCGCCATCGTCATGGGTCCAGCACGAAATAGTGCGTATTTCAACGCGATGCGGGCCTGATTGAACAAGCTTCGCACTTCATCATTCAACGTGGGCTCGTTGCACTTGAAGACAAGGCGCGCCTGCAGATGATCCTGCAGCCGTTTTCCCACACCGGGTAGCGAATGGACGGGTTCGACACCATTGGCCTTCAGGTGATCGGGATCTCCGATGCCCGACAACATCAATATCTGGGGAGAGTTGATGGCACCGCCAGACAAGACAATTTCACGCCGTACTTTGATTGATTGCATTTTGCCTGATCGGTCTCGGTAAAGAAGCCCCGTTGCTTTCTTTCCGTCCAACTCTACGCGTGCCACCAAGGCATGTGTGATGATGCTCAGGTTTGGCCTGTTCTTAATAGGCTTGAGGTAAGCAACCGCAGCGCTGCATCGGCGACCATTTCGCGTGGTTAACTGAAAGTACCCAACACCTTCCTGATCGGCCCCGTTGTAGTCAGGGTTGAACGGGTAACCCGCGGCTTGCGCAGCGGAAACCCATGCGTCGCAGATTGGTCTCTGAATGCGCATGTTCGAGACCGACAGAGGCCCGCCGGTACCATGAAATTCGTCCTCTCCGCGTTCCTGATCTTCGCTGCGTTTGAAGAGAGGCAAGACGTCGTCCCAACCCCATCCGACATTTCCCATCTGACGCCAGCGGTTGTAGTCCTCTTTCTGTCCGCGAACGTAAAGCAGCCCATTCAACGAGGATGAACCCCCCAGGACCTTTCCGCGCGGCCAGTCAATCGAACGCCCGTTCAAACCTGGATCAGGTTCCGTGCGATAGCACCAGTCCACTGCGGGGTTGTGCATGGTTTTGAAGTATCCAACCGGGATGTGAATCCACGGGTTGGTATCCGGACCGCCAGCTTCCAACAATGCAACCGTTGTATTGGGGTCAGCGCTCAGCCGATTGGCAATGACACAGCCAGAAGAACCCGCTCCGACGACTGCATAATCTACCTCCATCACTGTCTCCTCCCAAGGTTGTTGAAAAAAACTCTATGCAAATTGCTGGAACTATACTAGCATTTTTTGATACAAAACGTCTCAATAATTGCGATCAGGGAGGTAAGCAATGGAGATCGGTAAGAAACTAAGCGGTATTTCACGGCGGGACTTTTTCCGCGTGGCCGGGCGCTATGGCATGAGCTCTACACTGTTGGCTGCAGGTGGCTTTGGCGGAGCCATGAGTCTGGCCAACTTGGCACAAGCCGCTGAATCCAATTACGAAAAACGTTTCTCGAAAGAACCCAAGCACACACTGAAGTTTGGTGCATCGGGTTTCAACACGCGTAACCTGCTGATCGAACGAGCTGGAGCCATCGAATTCGCCCGCGATCTGGAAGAGCGCACGGACGGAGAGATTCGGATCGAGTTCATCGGCGACAACCAAATCTGCGGGCAGCTAAGCTGTGTCGAGAAGACTCAGCAGGGAATTGTCGACATCTATGCGGCGTCGACCCAAAACTCGGCCGGTGGCGCGCCATATCTGAACGTGCTCGACTATGCTTACATGTTCCCTAGCCGGGCGGCCCAGTATCACTTCTTCTACAGCCCGGAAAGCCAACGCATTTTGCGTGACCCCCTCGAAAAGCGTCACGGGTTGAAGTTCCTGTTTACCCATTGCGAACTGCGCGGACTGCAAATGGGCTCGACCTTTGCTGACAAGCCAACCGTCACCAAGCTGGAGGAGCTGTTCGGAACCAAGAACCGCGTGACGGGGACGCAGCTGGGCCGGATTGCCATGCAACTGCTGAACCTGAACCCAGTTCCTGTGGCGTGGGAAGAGACTTTGGACGCGCTCAAAACAGGCCTGATCGATGGGGCTGAAACATGGGCGTCGGCTGTTGCATACGCCAACATGGCGCCTGTAGTTTCGCAATCAGTTAACCTCAAGTTCTTCTGCGGCACCGAACACACTTCGATGTCGGCCAAAGTGTTCGACAGCCTTGGCGGCGAGTTGCAGGATGCGGTGATGGAGTCTTCGTATTTCACTCAGGCCCTGATCCAGGGGGCTAACGAAGCGGCACTGTTGAACACGGTCGGTTTCTCGGAACCTCAGCTTCCCAACACGATCTTCGCTGAAAATGGCGTTCGTCCGGCCTTCCTGCCCGACGATCAGATCAAACTGGCCGAAGAAATGTGCGCTCCGAACTACAACCCCGAACCATGGGCACAGTGGCGCGAGCGGCTCAACAAGTGGGCCGGTGGTATCGACACCTATCAGGAGATCTACGACATCGCGCGCGAGATCCCCGCAGACACCTTGCCGGAAAATGTAGAGCCACGCCGTTGGTGGATGGGCCAAACCTGATAAACCTGACCGAGCCGGCCTTAATCGGGCCGGCTCCACTAAACACCGACTGGGAGGACGGGGTTCATGTCTTTATGGGCAGATATCGGCGCGATTTTCAGCGCGTTGCTCACCCGAGATTCATTCGAGATTCAAACCGCATTGGAATCTGATGCCGCCTGGGTTGTCGGCACGGTTGTTGCTGCTCTCGGCGGTCTTCTGGTGACGCTGATCTATCGCAAGGTACCCTTTGTCGAGCGCCATTTTGAGCGTTCGGTGATGGTCTATTCTTACCTTGCTATTGCCCTGATCATCTTCTGGGGTGTGATCGACCGGTTTGTCTTCAATGATCAGGAACCCTGGTCCACCACCATTCCTCCGCTTCTTTTCATGATAATGGCCTGGTTTGGCGCATCCTATAACGTCCGCTTGCGTACTCATCTCAGCTTTAGCGAATTTCGCAGCGCGATGCCACGCGGCGGGCAATTGGCTTGCCTGATTCTTGATGCCGTTTTGTGGTTCATTTTCGCGGTCATCGTAATTGTGACCACAACTCGCCTGGTCGCGCTGTCCGCATCAAACTTTCAGATTGTTTTAGGAACCGACAACATCATGCAGTGGTGGTTCCTCTTGGCAGCTCCGCTGTCATTCTTCCTGATGGTTGGCCGCGTATTCCAAAACCTGGCCGACGATTTGCATAATTGGAAAACCGGAGAGCCGCTGATCAAGCAGGCTGTAATTGGGGCAGACTGATGACTGACGGAACTTGGGTTACATTGATATCGCTGGGCGTGACGTTCCTGTTCATGCTGGGTGTGCCGGTCTTATTGGTCATCGGTTATTGGGTGATCGGATGCTCGTTCGTCCTTGGGCTGACGCTCGACAACATGGGCGCAGAACTGCTGAACGTCTTCAACAAAGGTTTCGCCTTGTTGGCAATGCCGCTCTTCATTCTGACCGGTGACTTGATCAACAAGTCTGGCATCGCGCGAAGGCTCAGCGACTTTGCTTATTCCTGTTTGGGCTGGATACGAGGCGGGTTGGCCATGGCATCGCTCGGGGCTTGTGGTCTGTTTGCAGCGATATCGGGTTCAAACTCTGCAACCACGGCAACGATCGGATCGATGTTGCATCCAGAGATGGTGAAAGGCGGCTACGACGAACGCTTTAGCGCCGCAACCGCAGCTGCAGGCGGTACGGTTGGGATTATCATCCCTCCGTCGATTATCTTTATCGTTTACGGTTTCTTGATGAATTTGCCGATTTCGGAGCTTTTCGTAGCCGGCATTCTACCTGGCGCGCTGATGGTTTTTGGTATGCAGTTTGCATGCTGGATCATCTGCCGGATCAATGGCTGGGGGCACCTGATACCATTGCAACTGAACCGCGTCCTCAAAACCGCATTTGGTGCGTGGCTTGGGTTTTTCGCGATCGGCTTGGTCTTGTGGGGCATCTATACAGGCAAATTCTCTCCGACAGAGGCGGCCGGGGTAACCGTCGGTTTCTGCGTCATCGCGGGATTGGTCAGCTATCCGATCAACCGGCTCATGGGTGCGCGTGGCGATGTCTCGCCCACAGACAAGAGCTTTGCCGAGATGATGGTCGTCGAAGGGTTCACCATCCCCGAGATTCCGTCCATCGTTATTCGCTCGGCGCAAATTACAGGCATTCTTGCGCCTTTGATTGCGATTTCCGTGGTCATGCAGCAAATTCTATCGCTGCTGGGCGCGCAGCAAACTATCGGAGATTTCGTGACCTCAATGGGCGGCTACTATGCTGTGTTGTTCACGTCGATGGTCATTGTCTTTTTCTCAGGCATGGTGCTGGAGAGTCTTCCGGTTACGATCATCCTGGCGCCGATCCTGGCTCCGATAGCGGTCTCTGTCGGCGTCGACCCAATCCATTTTTCGGTGATCTTCCTTGTTGGTGCGTCAATAGGTTTCATTACTCCACCATACGGCCTGAACCTTTATGTCGCATCGGGCGTGACTGGTGTGCCATATTTTAGACTATTGCGCTATACGGTGCCTTACCTTGCAGCGTTGCTGTCTGTCTGGATTTTGGTCTCTCTGGTACCTGATCTGGCCTTGATACTGCTGCCAAACAATTAGAATGTAGCGAAATGGCAAACGCGGACACATCGTGTAAAGAGACACAAATACCGACAAATCTTCGTTTGCTGCTTATCCTGGAAGAGGTCGCAAAGCGCGGCGTTGCGGTCAAACCGTCTGACCTGATCGAGTCTTTGGGTCTGGCGAAACCAACGATCCATCGTCTGCTTCAAACTGCCGAGACCGAAGGGTTCCTGCAACGTGACATGGATGGCCGATCCTATGGTCCCGGTCCCCGCTTGCGGCAGCTTTCGGTGAACACGGTTTCGTCAGAGCATCTGCGAACGGCCCGTCTCGCAATCCTGCGCGGGATCGCCGATGAAATAGGTGAAACCTGCAATTTGGCTATCCCGGACCGCGAAGGCATGATCTATCTGGACCGGGTAGAAACGAAATGGCCTTTGAGAATTCAATTGCCGATCGGATCGCAAGTTCCTTTTCATTGTACGGCAAGTGGAAAGATGTATCTTTCCACCCTGCGTCGAAACACTTTGGACGGGTTTCTTTCCGCACGGGCGTTAACGGCGAATACAGAAAAAACAATAACTGACCCCGAGGCCCTGCGCGCTGAAATCTTTCAGATCGCGCAAATTGGATATTCAACCGATGATGAGGAGTTCATGTCAGGAATGGCAGCCGTAGCTGTTCCGGTTTTGGATGAAAACGAAAGGTTGGTGGCCACGTTGTCTGTGCACGCGCCGACGCAGCGTCATGATTTGCAGAGTTTGATCCAGTTTCAGACCTTGCTACAGGCCGGGTCAAAAAAACTACTGGGTTTGCTCGCATCGTAGAACTGCTGGTACCTAACCTC
>NZ_LGXZ01000012.1 GCF_001238295.1 Ruegeria sp. 6PALISEP08 | reverse complement strand
CCTGAACCTAAATGCAGGGTGTAATTATGGGTGCTGAATCTGATGAAGATCACAAGATCGCCTGCGTTTGGACCTAGAAGAAAAAAGGAGCCTGAAGGTTCTGAAAAAAAGTGACATCTCGAAAGAGCATCTTAAAAACGCAGAATACAGAGGCGCTCGGAAGAAAGATATCAAAGCGTGGCTTTCTAAGGATACCTTTTAACCGAAATCTTTGCTCGGTTGTTAACGTCTCTGTTGCAGAGAGACATGGCCGCAAAAGGCAATCCATTGGGTTAACAAAGTCCAGCGATTGACATGAAACGCTGAAGACACCAACGATATTCCACATTCAGTTTTTGTGATATCATTCGAAAGTCGGTGACGTTTCCCACTTGTGACAGTCATGTGTGATTGGTCGAAAATGAAGAGATTTTTTGCAGTTGTACTATGCGTACTCGGGCTAATGACACCCCGTGCTTCGTACGCCTGTGTGGTTTGTACTGAACTGCCGGACGCATCCATTGCGGATCACATACTGTCCGCGGATGTCATCGTATTGGCCGGCCCGGCATCAGAGAACCCATTCAGATATAAGGCGAAAAAGATTCTCAAAGGGGGTAGCGAACGGCTCAATGCCGTACCTGAGATTCCTTTCTTGATTGATAGCGTTACGCGCAGGGCATTTCGATCGGATACAACGCGAGCCGTCCTGCTGACCTATGGACCGACCTACAAGGACAGCGCTGGGCGTGGGTTTTCAAGACGCTGGCGACGTATATTCATCATGAACCCGGAAAGACGCGAGTTTCTGGATAGGCTTCAAACCACCGGCCGACTGTGGGCCTATGGAGAAACGGACAGCCCCGAGCGGGTTTTGTTCTTTGCTGAGTATTTGTGGCACCCGGATCAATCACTGCATAACATGGCCCTGGTCGAAATCGGTCACGCGCCGTATGCACTTGTGCGTCCGATAGGTGGCAAATCCTCTACCAGCCAAATTTTGGATGAGCTGAATGACTTGAAGCGCTTTGCATACAGGTCGGCCGCAATTCGGCTGCTCGGGTTACAAACTGATCCACAAGCGCGCTCAATTGTGCGCTCTCGCTTCACTAATTCCTTGAAGTCAGGCGGTTTCAATAACTACGAGTGGGCAATTGCCGGCATAGAAGCAGATAAAGAAACTGCGATCAGCGCAATTGGTGTCGCACTTCAAGACCCGAAAATGACGTCAGAAGACAGGAAATCACTGATCCGGGCTTTAACCGAGGCCGGTTCAACGCAGCCGACGTTAAGGCCAAAAGCTGTACAAACATTGTCTGAGGCGCTTCAGAAAAACAGTGATTTAGCCATCCAAATCGCTGCTGGAACACGAGGGTGGGGCCAAACGGCTCTGCACCAACAGTTTGAGGCTTTGGCCGCTTTGGAAGAAACAGACCCTGCAACTCAGTTTATGATCAGCATCGTTTTGGGAACTGATTTACCGTCTGAGTAGAGTGGTTTTGGAATTTCCGGTAACTATTGACAACTTTGATTGTCCAATCTTTCTGCTGGCCAAACCAAGCCCGCAACGAAATGCTTGTTTCCGGCTCTGAGGCTTCTCAGCAGCATGTGATCTACATCTTCCAACCTTTGATGGTTGGCACTGAAAAAGACAGGGCGAACAAATCAATTAACACGGGCAGGTCAGGTGTGATATAAACAAAATCGAATATAAAAGATCCGCTAAAGTCTCCGCGATTTCGCGATAAAATTTTGCATTTGAGGGGCACTATGAATCGAATTTCTGTCTGTATTCTATCGCTGCTACTGGCACCAACAAATGGTCTGGCCGACGCCGTTCCGAGCCAACAGGCAGCTGAAGGTTTGTTTTCCGATCAACCGTATTCCCCCTACGCGCAGCGCACCTTCCCGGAACGTCCACTTTGGGGCGACACACACTTGCACACCGGGCTTTCGCTGGACGCCGGTGCGTTTGGGAATACTTTGCTGCCGGATGAAGCGTGGCGCTTTGCAAAGGGTGAGCAGGTCATTTCGTCCACCGGTCAAGCAGTAAGGCTGGCCCGACCATTGGATTGGATGGTTCTTACCGATCATACTGACCTGATGGGGTTTGCCCCGGATCTACAGGCCGGCAAGCCCGGTGTTATTTCTGATCCCAAAGGTTTGGAATGGTACGAAGGATACAAAGCGGGCGGCGAGGAGGCGGGAAAAACCGCCTTTGATATCATCACCAACTTTTCGCAAATGACCCTGCCGGAAATTCTTCTTGAGTCTTACAGCCCTGGCGCCGACGCTTTTGCCTTCACTTGGGAGCACATCGTTCTGGCAGCCGAGAGACACAATGATCCGGGTAATTTTACAGCGTTCATCGGGTTCGAGTGGACCTCGGTCCCCAAGGGTTTTAACCTGCACCGGAATGTCATGCTGCGTGACGGGCCGATCCGGGCCTTGCAGATGGTGCCTCCGGTCACCCAACCTCCCTACGGCAATACAGACCCAAAATCGCTTTATGCTTGGCTTGAAGAGTATCAGGAGAAAACAGGGGGACGCGCCGTTGCCTTTGCCCATAACGGCAACTTGTCGAATGGATGGATGTTCCCTACCGAAGACACGTATCACGGCGGCAAAGTTGACGAGGAATACGTGGCGGCCCGCGCGAAGTGGGAGCCCCACTATGAGGTCACGCAGATCAAGGGCGACGGCGAAGCACACCCATTCCTGAGTCCTGATGACGAATTTGCGGATTACGAAAACTGGGACGTCGGCAATCTTGATATCACCGAGTTGAAGACCGATGACATGCTGGCTGGCGAATACGCCCGCGAGGCGCTGAAACGCGGATTGATGCTGGAAGAAAAGTTCGGCGTGAACCCCTATAAGTTCGGTATGGGCGGCGCGACGGACAGCCATACGTCTTTGGCCACTGCCGAGGAAGACAACTTCTTTGGAAAGTCGGTCAGTGTCGAACCTTCGGCTTCACGGATCGAGCATCCTTTCATTGCAAATGAACTTGGCGAAATTCCCGGCGACCTCCTTGTCGCGTCTGGATACACGGCTGTCTGGGCTACCGAGAATACGCGCGCCGCGATCTTTGAAGCGTTCAAGCGCCGCGAAACTTATGCAACGACCGGACCAAGGATCGGTCTGCGGTTCTTTGGCGGGTGGGATTTCAATGACTCGGACATGGAAACCCGCTTCCTTGCCAATGTAGGCTATACCAAAGGTGTTCCAATGGGCTCGGACCTGCGCCCACGCGAGGGTGACGGTGCGCCCGGCTTCCTGATCGCAGCTCTGCGCGATCCGGTCGGTGCCAACCTGGATCGTGTGCAAGTGATCAAGGGGTGGCTCGATTCCGAAGGTGCCTTGCAGGAGAAAGTTTATGACGTCGCGTGGTCGGATAACCGTGAGGTTGATCAAAACGGCAAGGTCCCTTCGGTTGGAAACACCGTGGACATTGACACCGCTAGCTGGACCAACACAATTGGAACGGCCGAACTGATAACCGTGTGGTCAGATCCGGATTTCGATCCAAATTCGCGCGCGTTTTACTACGTCCGCGCCCTGGAAATCCCAACGCCGCGTTGGATCCTGTATGATAAGCTGAAATATGGCATCGACTTGCCCGAGGATGCGGTTCTTACACATCAGGAACGCGCGTATTCGTCACCGATTTGGTACACACCAGCCGAGTGACCCGGGTTTTCACGAAGCTGCAGGCCGGGGTAGTGACCGCTACCTCGGCCGCTGTGCAATTTTTCTGCAACGCGCAAAGCGTCCATTTTCTTGCCTAACCCAAACCGATAATGCCAGCATCTGTACGTAGAACCAGAGAACGTTTTACGCAGGAGACTTCATGCGAGTACTGAAAGAACCTCTGTTCCATTTCTTCTTGATTGGAGCGGCAATTTTTATTTGGTTTCATATTGTCGCGCCGGATGATGAGGTTGTCGAAAACCTCGAGACGATAGTAATCGACGAAGATGATGTCGCGCTGTTGGCTATTCAGTTCGAAGCACGGTGGAAACGCCCGCCAAACGATACCGAGCTAAAAGCTTTGATCGATGCGTCCATTCGTGAAGAGGTTTTGGTCAGAGAGGCGAGAAAACTTGGTCTTGATCGCGGGGATACCTTGATCAGGACACGACTGAGCCAAAAGATGGATTTTCTGACTGAAGCGATTGCGACATCAGTTGTTCCGGAAGACGAAGACTTGGAAGCCTTTCTCCAACAAAACCCTGAACGCTATGCAACATCCGAAAAGGTGGCGTTCACGCAAGTCTTTTTGGGTGAAGAGGCAAGCGAAGTCGAAATTGAGAAGGCTCTGACCGCTTTGCGCGAAGAGCAAGACCCATTTGATGTGGCGGGCTCCACTCTGCTGCCCGCTTCGATGCCGTTGACCGCGACCAAAGTAATCGACTCGGTCTTTGGTGCAGGATTTTCCACGCGTTTCGCAGAGGTTGAAACAGGTCGGTGGGTTGGGCCGGTTCAGTCGGGTTACGGGGTCCATCTTGTTCGTGTGAACGCAGTTGAGCTTAGTCAAACGCCTCCATTGGCAGATATTCACGATGCCGTACTGCGGGATTGGCGGCGCGTTATGAGCGAAGATCTGGCGCAGGCACAATATGAATCTCTTGCCGACAGCTATCAGATTATGGCGCCCGAGCTTGCAGGCCCGGCCAAATGAGAGTGTTGATTTTCTTACTTTTTGCGCTGCTGTTCGCGTGGCCCGGAGGTAACGCCTATGCGCACGCGCTTGATCCGGGATATCTGGAAATTCGCCAAATCGGGCCGGGCACGTGGAGCGTTCATTGGCGAAAACCCGATGTAAATGGTCAACCGATGGCGATCGATGCGATATTGCCAGATGGCTGCGCTCCGGCACGCGGACCAAATCCGGTTTCCGACAGCCGAGCATGGGTTTCATCCTGGGTCGTAGAGTGCCGCGCGGATATCGCGGGCCAACCCATTGAGATTGAGGGCTTGGAGACCCAAAAGAACGATGTATTGGTACGTTTGCACCCGCTAGAGGCTGATCCTACCACGCTTTTATTTACCCCAGACGCGACCGTTCAAAACATACCCTCCGAACAGACAACGTGGTCCGTTTTTATCGCCTATTTCCAGTTGGGGTTTGAGCACATACTGGAAGGCTGGGATCACCTTCTGTTTGTCTTCGCGCTGTTTATTCTGGTTCGTGATCCGTGGAGATTGGTGGGGGCTGTAACGGCCTTCACACTTGCGCATTCAATAACCTTGGCGCTGGCAACCTTTGGCGTTTTGAACGTTCCCGGCCCGCCGGTTGAGGCCGTCATTGCACTATCCATCGTTTTTCTGGCGATGGAGATTGTCAAAGGCGGAGAAGGCCGGTTCCGGCTTTCAAAGCAAAAACCCTGGATCGTTTGTTTCGGGTTTGGGCTTTTGCATGGTCTCGGTTTTGCCGGGGCTTTGGCCGAAATTGGATTACCTTCAGACGATATTCCTGCGGCCTTGCTTGCCTTCAACATTGGCGTCGAAGCCGGTCAGTTGAGTTTTATCGCTGCGCTGGCGCTTCTCTTGGGGATCTGGCGAATGATCGCTCTTCCGACGGGTCGAGGGGCGACCGCACTGACCGCTTACGGCATCGGTTCGGTGTCGATGTACTGGCTCATCGAGCGCATAAGCGGATTCTGACGTCAGCACTCAGTGTCCGCAATTCACTCTGCCGGTTTAGGCCAGATTGGTATGGTGTACGCGCGATCGGCTAACCGCATCTCGGCCCCTTCGGGCGTTTCGACACCAAAAACGTGGGTCCGTCGGGACTTTGGGATTTCACGGACACGGACGAAAAACATAGCGCGATCAGAAGGTACCATTCCCAGATCACCCCAATAGCCGCCCAATGCGGCGGCTCAAATCGTGTAAGGGTAGGTGTCCTCGGCAACATGGAAAGCTTCCGCTTAGCAGCAAATCCTGCCATGCGATGAAGCTTACTCTGTTAAGGGTTGGTTTTTCTCAGGCCAGAATTCATCCACCACGATATACGCGGCAATCACGAAGAAAGCGGCACCAGCGACCTGCAACACACGAGTGATACTTTTGACGTCGGCTTCATCCGAAAATGGTGAAATCGAACCGCCATATACGATCAGCATTGTCGTTAACGCCGAGCCAGCTGCGGCAGCGAGTGGGATTTGCGATTTCCCGAGCGTTCCGAGGGTGAAGCAGAAGAACAAACACAACAGAATGGGTGTTAGAATAACTGGCGCGATGACGTTTATTTCATAGCAAAGGATCGACACCGCCGCGCCCAGCAGGTTTGCCGTTAGCATGGCCTTGGCGACCGTTTTGCCCATGGACGGCATCGCAGCAAGTTGTTGGCTTAGAAGCGCGACGAAGAACAGAACTAGCAAGGCTGACGCGCCTGAGATGAAAAACGCCATAGCAAACGGAACCGTGACGAGCGACATTCTGACGATCCGGCGATGGGGGTCAAATTCCGAAGACGCCTGGGCTTTCTTCTGAGCGGCAGTCTGAGGTTCGGCTGGTACCACCACAAACATCAGCGTCGACACGAACCCTGCAAATAGCAGGTTTAAAGGAATCCAGAACACAAGCACCAATGCCAAATCCTGCGACTGCAATACAAGGTTTGGAATCATCAACGCACCCATGAGGGCTATGACACCGGGTAAAACTCCTGCCCCTGAAACCGACCATGTGAATGACAGGATTATCCCTATGGCCACCAATATGAGGAACACCACGGGATATGGCGCAAAAACCGACGACAAAAAGAAGGAAACGAACATCAATCCGATCGAAAAGACGAACAGCTTGGCGAATGCTGCCAAGGGCAATGCAGCGGGTGCCTGAAGGAACAGGGCAGTGAATACCGCCCCAACCACGGCAAGCGGCCACCCTAATAACAGGCCCAGGGCGAAGACGCTGGTCACACCCAGCGCAAGTCGAATAACAGAGTTCCGGTCCTCAGTACGCATAAGACAGGATTGAAACCAGACGGATATAGGTCCGACCGACCATGTTCAGGAACGAGTTGTCGCTCAGATACATGATCACATCGGCCTGCCCGTTGAGTTGGAAGCGAAGATCATCTTCGGTGCTTCCCGCTTCGTACCCTGGCAGCACAATCCGCACGGGAAACCGTTCTGGTTCGCGCAGAAAGCCTTTGGTGCTTGGTGGACTTGCCAACTGGCCCGGTTCATCACCGCCGCTTAGCGAGACGGCTGCGCTGAAGCTCTCGATCACGCCTGGAACAATCTTGCCCGGATGCATGTCCAGCACGACGTCAACTGGCGATCCTACCGAAGCCCGGCCGAGGTTGTTCTCGGTAAAGTACGCCTCAATCCAGACGTCCGTTGCATCCAAAAACGTCAAAAGGTCTTGGCCAGACCGGGCATAGGTGCCGGGGGCGATCAACAGATTGGATATGACACCCGTCGCCGGAGCACGCAGTTCCGTCCATTCAATGTTCAGCTCTGCATCTGCCAAAGCGGCCAATGCGCGCTGGATTTTGGGGTTTTCGATACCGTCATCACCCAGCCTTTGTTTGGCTTTTTCCAGATCCGCCTTGGCATTCTCAAAATTCGCCTCCGACTCCGCCAGTTTTCCGCGTGCGTCATCGGCCTTTGAGACGGCAATCAACCCTTTCTTTTCAAGTGCAAACACACGTTCGGATTGAATGCGCATTGTGTCGAGATCACTTTGCGCCCTTGCCAGTTTGGCCTGCGCTGCACTCACCTCTGCCGAGGATGCGCCCACTTCCTGCGTGGCCGCCTCAAGATCGGCTTCCGCCTTGTCACGTTCAATCTCATAGGGCCTGGAATCAATTCGAACCAGTACATCACCAGCCGAGACGACCTGACCGTTTTCAACAAGGACTTCGGTCACTGTTCCTGTGACCTGCGGGACGATTTGGGTCGCGACGGCCTTCACTCTGGCGTTTCCGGTGAACGGTGTTTTCCGATCGGCAACTAGGTACCAGACAAGAAAGACCAGAATGATGGCCAGCGTTGTCCAAATTGTCTTTCTCATTTTGCCGCTCCTTCAGCGGCGTCTTCGGCATCGGGTGAGGCGTCGATCCAGACTTTGAACAGCTCATAGAAAACAGCGAACAGAACCGGTCCCATGAATATGCCGATCAGGCCATAGGCCATCATGCCCCCAAGAACACCGATGAGGATCACAAGCATAGGTGTCTCAAGACCTTTTGAGATGAACACCGGACGCAGGAAACTGTCCATTATGGTGACAGGAACGGCCAGTATGGTGAAGATCAAAGCCGTGCCGCCAGACATTGTACTCCATGCGTAGATGATCACCGGCAGAAGAACCAAACCGGGGCCAATCTGGATAATCGAAAGTATCAGGCAGATAAAAGCCAGCGTCGCGGCCGAGTTGATTCCGAACAGCACTAACAATAGCCAAACGACGACCGCCTGAATGGCCGCCACACCGATTACGCCTTTTGTCACGTTTCGGATCGTAGCGCCTGCAAGCGTAACGAACTCACCGCCACGTGGTGCAAAGACACGGTTGGCAAAACGTTGCAAACCTTGAACCAGATTTGGTCCGGGGCTGAACAGGGCACCCATGATCAACACGGACAAAGCCAAGCCGAGAAGGCCAATTCCGATTCCCAGAACCTTGCCGAAAAGGGACTTGGTAATCTCAAGGATCTGCGCTCCGTACTTGGCAAGTGCCCCATCCAGGTTCCGTTCAAACATTCCCCAAACATCGGCAATTTTTTCGCCTACCAACGGTAACTCCTTCAGGCCCTCGGGTGCCGGGGGGATTTTCAGCTCGCCCTTGTCGGCCTGTTCGGCAAACCCTGAACCAAGCTCTGCAGCGCCAGATACCGCCGTTGCCACCGGTCCTAGGGTCAGAACAAGACCCAGCAAAACCAGGATCGTTGCGGCAAGTTTCTTCCGCCCGCCCAGCTTGGACTGCAGCCAATCGAAAACCGGATAGAGAGCGACGCAGAGTATCGTGGCCCAGATGACCACGCTGGCAAGCGGAGCAATCATGACCAGCGCGCTGTAGAGGAATAATCCGAGAAAGAGCAATCGTATTGCGAGGTCGACAATCTTGGCGTCCTGAGTCTTTTCCATTCCGTCCCTCCGCTAATTGTTTTTTTGAATATTACACTCAAAAAACATAATATGTATATTTTTTTAAAATTTGGAGACAGGTAGCAGCTTGAAGACTCTCATGAATTCGGGCTGCGGTTCAGGCCGCTCAGACAAAGGCCGTCTGCGCACTAACCGTTTTCGGTTTTGTTCTTTGGGGCCTATTTTTGCTTTTTGTCATCATCCTGCGACAGGATTGTGTCCGCCACAGTGGTCGCCGCAGTCACGAAGACGCCGAGGCCCACAATGATATACACCATCGTAAAGACCTTCCCTGCCGCAGTTTCAGGAGAAAAGTCGCCGAAGCCCACCGTCGAAATGGTCACGACAGAAAAGTAGATGGAATCGAGCCAGCTCCAGCCTTCGACATAGTGGTAAAACACCGACGCCCATAAGATCATACCGGTTGTGAAGGCAAGAAGGCCCTTTACCCTGCCATCTTTTAAGGCAACGCCTATCCCTCGGGTTATTCTGGTTAGTGAATTCATAGAGCCATCTTAACAGTCAAATCATTTATGCATATCATTTTGTGAATTTAACTGAGAAAATCTTAGACAATCAACTGTTTGGCCCTAATCCGCGTGCGGGATCGAGGCCCAAGCAAATGTCTAGCTTTACCGCTTTGGGTTCTCTCCCAACTTTCCTGTGCTACCGGCCGCTAAAGTTCGAATGATCCTTGAACGATGGTTCTGTTGGTCTGGATGCTGTGATTATGCTGTTTAAGCGTTATCCAAGCGCTTGCCCTGTGGGTCAAAGCGAAAGACCCGGTCCAGCGAAAACCCGAACCGGACAGTTCGACCCACATCAAGCTGATGCTGGCCAAACAGGCGCGCAGTGATCTGATGGTCCTGCATCCTTGCGATAATATTGGTATCGCCACCCAGATGCTCGATATGGGTGACGTCGGCAGCGACAGGCCCGTCATCGGACAGAAACAAATCCTCGGGGCGGATTCCCGTCGTAACATCTGTGCTTTCGCCGATCAGACTGGCGGGGAAGAAATTCATCGATGGCGCGCCAAGGAAGCCTGCGACAAACTGATTGGCTGGATTGTTGTACAGCTCCATCGGGGTGCCGACCTGTTCAACGTGCCCGTCGCGCAGTACGACGATCTTGTCAGCTAACGTCATTGCTTCGGTTTGGTCATGAGTCACATAAATCATTGAAGCATCAAGCTGCTGATGCAAATTCGCGATTTCTAGCCGCGTGTTCATACGCAGAGCTGCGTCCAGATTGGACAGGGGTTCGTCGAACAGGAACAATTTGGGTTCACGAACAATCGCGCGACCGATGGCGACACGTTGGCGCTGACCGCCGGACAATTCCGAAGGGTAGCGGTCGATGTAAGGCTCCAGATTAAGCATCTTGCTGGCCTTGGCGACGCGCTCTTCGATGACCTGCTTGCTCTGACCTTCCTGTTTCAACGCCAGTGACATGTTCTTACGCACATTCAGGTGCGGGTAAAGCGCGTAGCTCTGGAACACCATCGCGATGCCGCGTTTGGAAGGCGGAATGAGGTTCATCAGTTCGCCACCAATGCGCACTTCGCCCGATGACACATCTTCAAGCCCCGCGATTACGCGCAAAAGGGTCGACTTGCCGCAACCCGAGGGTCCGACGAAGACGACAAATTCACCTTCGTCCACTTCGATATTGATATCATTCAGAACCTCGACGGAGCCGAAGGATTTGTTCACGTTCGTAAGCGTCAGGGCAGTCATGTGCGAGCCTCTTTCAGCGAAATGGGTTGACCGGTGCGGATGCTTTCATCCGCAGCCAGGCAGATGGCCAGCGATTGCACGGCGTCGTTCATGTGGCGGGTCAGGTCAATATCCTCGGCGATGGCGCGCAGCATATAGGCTTGTTCGGCGTCGCAGAGTTCCTGATGGCCGGGTTCATCCGGCATCTCGATTATCTGGTCGCCCTCAGGGCGGTGGACCAGGAGGCCGCCAACCTTGGTATGGCCGTCGATATCTGCGGATGCGCCCGTATTGCCATCGGTGATCGAAACCGACCCGTTGGGGGACACGATGTCTTTAACGAAAAACGCGGTCTCAGACATCATCGGCCCCCAACCGGCCTCGTACCAGCCGACCGAGCCATCCTCAAAAACCACCTGAAACTGGCCGTAGTTATACATGTCTTCAGCGATCTCATCGCTCAGGCGCAGGCCCATGCCGTGCACACGCACCGGATCCGAGTCGGTGATCTGGCACATCACATCGACGTAATGCACGCCGCAATCAACGATAGGAGAAGTGGTCTGCATCAGCGCCTTATGCGTTTCCCACTCGGCCCCGCTGCTTTGCTGGTTCAGGTTCAGGCGGAACACATAAGGTCCGCCAAGGTCGCGGGCTTCCGAGATCAGGCGCATCCAAGAAGGGTGATGGCGCAGGATGTAGCCGATCACCAGCTTGCGATTGGTCCGGGCGGCTTTGTCGGCAACACGTTTGGCATCGGCCACAGTGGTCGCCAGCGGTTTTTCAACGAACACATGCGCGCCTGCCTCCATCGCGGCGCAGGCATAATCGGCGTGGCTGTCGGAATAGGTGGCGACAATCACGAGATCCGGCCGTGTCGCGGCCAGAGCAGCCTGAAAATCCGAATAGGCGGGATAGGATGACAGTTCGGGGTGATCCACACGGCCGGACCGGTTCACCAGCCCCACGATCTGCGCGTCTGGATGGTGGTGATGCGCCAGCGCGTGGCTCAGGCCCATATTGCCAAGGCCGGCAATCAGAACTCGGGTCATTTGACAGCTCCTGAAGTGATGCCGCGGATCAGTTGGCGCGAGAAGATGACGTAGAGCACCAGCACCGGCAAGATCGCCATGCTGAGCGCAGACAGAACCGCATTCCAGTCGGTCACGAATTGGCCAATGAAAACCTGGCTGCCCAGCGTCAGGGTTTTGGTTTCTTCCGCAGGTGCCAGGATCAACGGGAACCAGAGGTCGTTCCAGATGGGGATCATGTTGAACACGGCAACTGTTGCCATGGCTGGGCGGACAAGGGGCAAGACCAGACGGAAGAAGATTGTGTATTCCGACAACCCATCGATCCGACCCGCATCCTTCAGGTCGTCCGAGACCTGTCGCATGAACTCGGACAGGATAAAGACGGCCAGCGGCAGCCCCTGTGCTGTGTAGACAAAGATCAAGGCCCAAAGCGTGTTCACCAGACCCGTGGCCACCATCAAATCCAGTATGGCGACAGTGCCGATGCGGATCGGGATCATGATCCCAAGCGCCAGATAGAGGCCCATCAGCAGGTTGCCCTTGAACCGGTATTCGCTGAGCGCGAAGGCGGCCATCGCACCGAACAGCAGTATGAAAGTCAGTGACACCACAGTGACGATCAGCGAGTTCTGGAAATAAAGGAAGAAGTCCCCTTGTTTCATCACGGTCTGGTAGCCGATCAGCGAAAAGCTCTCGGCATCGGGCAGGGCGAGGGGCTCGCGAAAGATGGCGCGGCGGGTTTTGAAACTGTTGATGATGATGACGAAGACCGGGAACAGGGCGATCAACGTATAGAGGATCAGCGCCCCATGCATGGCCGCCGTGTTCAGCGGGTTTGAGCGTGCTTTGTTCATTGCAGTGCCCTCACAACTGATACCGGCGCATCCGGGTCTGGATGCCGAAGAGGTAGATGCAGACCCCCACGAGGATGATCGCGAACATGGCCCCTGCGATGGCGGATCCCATATGTGGATCACCCAGTTGCAGTTGGAAGCCAAAGAAGGTGCGGTACATGAACGTGCCAAGGATGTCGGTCGAGAAATCCGGCCCTGCCAGTGCCCCCTGAGACACGTAAATCAGGTCGAACGCATTGAAATTACCCACGAATGTCAGGATCGAGATGATGCCGATCGACGGCAGGATCAGCGGCAGTTTGATCTTCCAGAAGGCGGAAGCCCCGGTGATCCCGTCGATTTCTCCGGCCTCAAGGATTTCCTCGGGGATCGACAGCAGGGCGGCATAGATCAACATCATCGGGATGCCGACGAATTGCCAAACCGAAACAAGTGCCAGTGTAGTAAGCGCATATTCTTCTTTACCCAACCACGGCGCAAACAGTGATTTCAGACCAATGGCATCCAGCATCGAGGGTGCGATACCCCAGAGTGGTGACAAGATCAGTTTCCAGGCAAACCCGACGATCACAAAACTCAGGATTGTGGGTATGAAAATCGCCGACCGGTAAAGTGCTGCGAACCGCAAGCGGGGATGCGATAGGATCGCAGCCAGGGCAATGCCGATGGGGTTCTGTACCAGCATGTGGATCAGGAAGAACCAGAAGTTGTTGCCCAAAGCGTTCCAGAACTGTTCGGACCAGATAGGGTCGAAAAACAGGGTGCGAAAATTTTCTAAACCCACATAAACGCGCGCCTGATCGACCTCGGTGAACAGTGCGAGGCGGAGCGTGTTGAACAAAGGGAAGATCATCACCGCCGTGTAGACCAGAACCGCAGGGGCAAGGAAAACGGCGATGTGCCAGCGTATGCGGCGGGTCTGCATGGGAATCTCCGGGGATAGGGTGCCGGACGCGACGCGGGCCGCATCCGGTGTGAGTAGCTCAGGCTTTACTGATGCGGGGCGTACCAGTTGGCCAGCCCGTCCTGCAGGCGCTGACCGGCTTCCTCAGGGCTTTCCGCGCCCCTGACAACATTGGCCGACGCGTTCCATGTTTCCAACTCAAGGTTCGGTTCGCCGCGCGACAATATTTGATAGGTCGAACGGATCGTTGTTTCGCAGTCTTCACGCCAACTTACAAATTCCTTCGCAAGCGGATCTTCCAACTCAACCGGGGTGTTGGACAACGGGAAGAAACCGGGCAGGGCGTTGCCAAATATCTTGGCGAATTCAGGCGACGCAACCCATGCTAGGAATGTCCTTGCTGCCTCGGGGTTTTCAGTAGCCGCATTCATACCGATGCCGATATCCGTGTGGTCCGAGATATAGCAGGTGTCGCCCGCATTCCGAACTGGCGGTTTGAAAGCGCCCATTTCAAAATCAGCCTGAGTGTTGAAGCCTGAAATCTCCCAGCTACCCGCCGGATAGATCGCTGCGCGGCCAAGAGTGAACAGGTTCTGGCTGTCGGGATATGTCTGGGCCTCATACCCGTCACCTAGGTACTCACTCCATTTTGCGAGTGTCTCATATGGTGCCACCCATTGTTCATCCGTCAGCTTTTGCGACCCTTCGATCAGCGCGAGGCGACCTTCTTCACCTTTCCAGTAGTTCGGACCGATGTTGTTATAGCCCATCGTGGCGGCTTCCCACTGGTCGTTGGTGCCCATCGCCATTGGAATATAGGTGCCGTCTTCCTTGAT
The DNA here is from genome assembly GCF_001238295.1 of Ruegeria sp. 6PALISEP08. Lineage (GTDB taxonomy): Bacteria > Pseudomonadota > Alphaproteobacteria > Rhodobacterales > Rhodobacteraceae > Ruegeria. Next base: position 115,265 of record NZ_LGXZ01000012.1, on the reverse strand, counting down.
CTTGCCCAAGGCAGCAAAGAACTCAGCCTCAGTGCTCGGGACGTCGATGCCCAGTTCATCAAAGGCGTCTTTGTTGTAGATGAAGCCGTGAATCACGGATGCCATCGGCACACAAAATGTTGCCGATCCGTCATCTGTCTGCCACGCCGCTTTGGCCACGTCCGAGAAGTTTAACATCGCTTCCAGATCAGAAAGGTCCGACAAATGTCCGCCGTCGTAAAGCCCCAACGATCGGTCAAACGGGCGACAAGTGATAATGTCGCCAGCAGAGCCAGCCTCTAACTTGGCATTCAGGGCCGCGTCATATTCCGTTGGTGCAAAAGGAGAAAAGACAAGTTTGATATCCGGATGTTCGGCCTCGAACGCCGGGATGATCTTGTCCTGCCAGAGGGCCAGATCATCGTTGCGCCAGCTTTCGATTGTCAACGTGGCTTCTTGCGCATAGGCGCTTGTCACCAGCGCCGTGCTTATCAGAGCCAGGCTCAGAACTTTGCGTTTCATTGGTTTTCTCCCAGGTTGATAGTTTTGTTTTTTTGTTTCAGTAGGTTCATCGCAGGTCGTAGGTGACCACAGGTTTCGTCGAGCAGCGTATGTGCGTCCTCTGCCGATTTGGCACCCGCAGCGACGAGCGTTGCGCATTTGAGATTGCCTTTCGCCATCTGCAAAGCCGTTTCGGCGGACTCGGGTGTTACGCCGGCCAGTTGGCACACGATGCTGTTGGCTCGTGCGCGCAGTTTGTCGTTGTCGGCGCGCAGATTGATCATCATGCCATCCTGAATGTGGCCAAGTTCCACGGCCATCAGAGTTGACAGCATATTGAGCGCAATTTTCTGGGCAGTGCCGGCACCCATCCGGGTCGAGCCCGAAATCAGCTCAGGAGGGGTGGATAGCAACACGGCATGATCCGCTAACTGCAACAGGCGCGACCCTGCGTTATTCGCGATCCCGATAACGGGCGTTCCCCTGTCGCGGGCCAATTCTGCGGCTGCAATCGTATAGGGGGTCGTGCCGCTGGCTGAGACGGCGATCAACGTATCATTGACCTGCATGTTTGCCAGTTCATGCGGCAGCCCATCACTCGCGTCCTCTACGTCGCCGGGCATTTCTGCCTTGGTTGGCAATCCGCCCGCCATATGAATACGGATTTGTTCGGAAGGGATTGAAAACGTACCGCCGAGCTCAAGCGCATCTGATGCTGCCATGAGTCCGGAAGATCCTGCCGCAAGATATCGAAGTTTGCCGCCCGCTCGGATGGTGGCGGCCATGGCGGTTGCTCCGCTGCAAATTGGTCCAAGGGCGTCAAGTGCGGCCTTTGCCGCCGACACTTGCGATTGCGCCAACAGATCGGCCACTTCCTTCAGTGGACGGGTATCTAGCCCGTTCGCGTCCTGATGCAGTTGTTCCGTCGCTGGCGTGTTCAAGTGATTCTCCCCCAAGAGTCTCGGATATCATACCTTTTGAATACCATTAGTCTACCATTTTATTGCGAGCCGTATTTTGAGCGATTTAAGCGATAATGTCGGCGGTTTGGTAATATTTAGGACTTCTAATAGGTGAAAAGGTATTATAAAGGTATCTGCATGACTCAATCATCAAGTTCTCTGATTCTGGCTGCCGATGGGGGAGGAACGCGTTGCCGCCTTGCCGTTCGCTGTGGCGAGGGCGCGACGCACAAGATCGAGGTTGGCGCGACCAACGTGTCCACTGATTTTGAAGCCGCCTGTATCGAATTGCGGCACGGTCTGGAGGCTCTTTCAGTGCAGTCTGGTTATTCTCTTGCCGAGTTCGAGCAAGCGCCTTCTTATCTGGGGTTGGCCGGCATTACGGGTGACGCGATTGCAAAAAAACTTGCCGCAGCTTTGCCGTTTCGGAATGTGAAGATCGAAGATGACCGGCCTGCGTCCTTACGGGGGGCGTTGGGCGCCAAGGACGGGTTTGTTGCCCATTGTGGGACGGGTTCGTTTGTCGCGATGCAAAAGGGCGAATCGATGAGGTTTGTCGGTGGCTGGGGGTCGGTTCTGGGCGATCAGGCTTCGGCGCAATGGGTGGGTAAGCGCTCGCTGTCCAGAGCGTTGGAATATGTGGATGGGGTGACTGGCCCTTCGCAATTGGCGCGAAGTCTATTGTCCCGATATGGCGGAGCTGCCGGAGTTGTACGAGCAGCCTCTGAGATGACCCCGTCTGAGTTTGGGGCGCTTGCCCCTTTGGTAACTGAGCTCTCCGATCAGAACGATGAACCGGCGATTTCCATCCTGCAAGATGGTGCGGACTATCTTGTCGAGATGATGAAAAGAATGGGTTGGGGCGAGGGGACGCCGATTTGCTTGACCGGCGGCATTGGCCCTTGTTACGCGCCGTATCTGCCATTGGATATGCAGTCTGTTCTGAGCCAGCCTGCGGGCGATCCATTGTCCGGTGCACTCGCCTTGGCGCGTGCGTATCAGAAGGAAATTGAACATGAATGTAGTTGATTTCCTGCGGCCGGAAGGATGGTTGGGGCAAAGTTCAGGCCCGCGCTACGTGCAGCTTCGTCAACGTCTTGAGCAAGGGATTGAGGATGGCATCCTACCCCCCAATAGTTCATTGCCACCCGAAAGAGAGATCGCCGAGTTAACAGACCTTTCGCGCGTGACTGTGCGTAAGGCGATACAGGAACTGGTGCGCAAAGGCGCAATCGAACAACGGCAGGGGTCCGGTTCCTTTGTTCGGGAGCCCGTGGCGAAAGTCGAACAGTCCTTGTCCCATTTGACATCGTTCACCGAAGACATGGAGCGGCGCGGTCTCAAAACGACCTCATCGTGGCTGGAGCGTGGGATTTTTCTACCATCACCAGAGGAAATGATGGCTTTAGGATTATCGGCCAACGAACAGGTCGCACGAATCCACCGCCTGCGCGAGGCGGGAGGGCGACCGATGGCGTTGGAAAGGGCAGCTCTTCCGCTTGATATTCTGCCGAACCCCACCGAAGTGACGGGGTCACTTTATTCGGTTCTTGAACGAACGGGCTTCCGACCGGTGCGTGCGATCCAGAAAATCTCGGCCATCAACCTTGAAGCACCCGAGGCAGAGCTTCTCGATGTTGCGGAGGGCACAGCCGGGCTTCGCATTCAACGTACGTCTTATCTGGAAAGCGGGCGGGTCGCTGAATTGACCCGGTCAATCTATCGCGGCGATGCCTACGACTTTGTGGCTGAGCTGCGCCTGTCAAACTGAAAGCCTGGGAACATGTCTGACAAAACCACTCAAATGCGGCGGGAAATCAACGAGATACCCGACGCCGTCGACCGCCTGCTAACCGCGGGCGCAGATTTGATTACGCAAACCGCCGACGAAATCCGGGCCCGTGATCCGCGGTTCCTGATCTCGGTGGCGCGGGGGTCTTCGGATCACGCCTGCAGCTACTTGAAGTACGCGTCTGAGTTGCTGCTTGGTTTGCCGATGGCATCGGTTGGGCCATCGGTCAAATCTATCTACGGTGTCGACATGCGCTGCGACGACGCGATCTGCATCTCGGTCTCGCAATCCGGTCAAAGCCCGGACATCGTAAAACTAACGCAGTCGATTACGTCCGGAGGCGCTTATTCAGTTGCGATTACGAACAACACGGCCTCAGACCTGGCTGAGGCCGCAACGGCGACGCTGCCAATTCATGCGGGCCCTGAACTGAGCGTGGCCGCGACCAAGACATTCGTGACCTCTTTGGTTACGGGGCTATGGCTGATCGCGCAGGTGAAACGGGACGATCATTTGTTGCGCGCAATCCATGGTCTGCCGGACAGCCTGTCAGCAGCCATTGCCTGCGACTGGAGCGCCGTGGCGGATGCGGTTGATGGTCGCTCGCTGTTTACTTTGGGGCGGGGCATGACTTTGGCAATCTCGAATGAAGCTGCTTTGAAATTCAAGGAGACCTGCCAGATTCACGCGGAAAGCTATTCGTCGGCTGAGGTTCTGCACGGTCCGGTTTCCATTGTTGATCAGGGTTTTCCAGTACTTGCATTGGCATCCGGGGACGCTGCAGAAACCAATCTGGCCGAGGTCGCAGACGAGCTTGCCTCGAAAGGGGCCGATGTATTTGCCACAACCAGCCGCGTGAAACACGCAACGGTGCTGCCGCATGTCCGGACGTCGCATTGGATGACGGATCCCATACCAACAATCGCGTCGTTTTATGGAATGGTAGAGAAAGTTGCTACGCAACGCGGGGTTGACCCCGACACACCGCGTCATCTGAAGAAAGTGACGGAAACGGTATGACCGAGGCTTCGATCACCTTTGCAGGCGGCCCGATCTTTGATGGCACTGAATTGCGCGATGGATACGCCGCGCGCTTCAGAAACGGGGTGATGGACACGTTGGTGCCCGAAGATCAGTTGACGGGTGAGGACCTGATCGAGAATTTGTCGGGAAACATTCTCAGCCCCGGCTATGTCGATTTGCAGGTCAACGGCGGCGGTGGTGTGATGTTCAACGACGATCCATCCGTTGAAACCTTGACAAGGATCGCTGACGCCCATCGCGGGCTGGGTGCAACTCGTATCCTGCCGACCCTGATCACGGATACAGCCGAGAAAACCCGAGCCGCAATCGACGCGGCGGTAGAGGCCGTTCGATCCGGAGTTTCCGGGATCGCAGGTCTGCACCTGGAAGGCCCGCATTTGTCTGAACGGCGCAAAGGGGCGCATGATGCGGCTCTGATCCGCCCGATGCAACGATCTGATCTGGACGAAATTACCAAAGCGGCAAAAGATCTGCCCGCTTTGATGGTCACACTTGCGCCAGAAAGCACGACTGTGGAACAGGTCGAAGCGTTGAGCCGTGCCGGAGTGATCGTGTCATTGGGGCATACCGACGCGTCCTTCGAGACTTGCATGGCTTACGCAAATGCTGGTGCAAGCTGTGTCACGCATCTATTCAATGCGATGAGCCAACTTGGCAGCCGCGAACCTGGGCTGGTCGGAGCGGCGTTTTCCTGCGGATCGATGTCGGCGGGGTTAATCGCGGACGGCATTCACGTTCATCCCGAGACAATACGGATCGCCTGGACAGCCAAGCGCGGGCCGGGGCAGGTTTTTCTTGTCAGCGACGCGATGGCGGTTGCCGGCACTTCGTTGACAGAGTTTCGATTGGAAGGCCGTCCGATCCATCGGGAGAACGGCAGGTTAACCCTGGAAGACGGCACACTGGCTGGGGCCGATTTGTCCTTAACCAAGGCAGTGCAGCTTCTGTCGCAACAAGTGGGTATCCCTTTGCAACAGGCTCTCGCGTCGGCAACCAGCGTCCCGCATCGGATGATTTCCGGGGCAGGTGAGGTGCCGAGGCCGACGCTTTCGCAGATGATAATGATTGCGCCAGATTTTTCTGAGGTCAGACCGGTGCGACCGTGATTATAAGGCGCGGTTGAAAACAAGGCTGAATTTGAGAGCGTGGCGTTTTATGCGCCTCGATTACAAGCGTTTCGACGTCCTGGCTGGATTGCGGAGTGACGCGAATTCCTTGGCAAATGTTACGCCAAGCTGGCCTTCAGCCCGACCGATGACGTGTTCATGATCGGGCTGGGAAAGTTGGGTCAGAGGCACTCGGCCAGAGATTTAGCAAGGTTGCGAATGAGATTCGGATAGAGGTCCGCGCCGGGTTCCAGATCGGACCCAAGCGGGTCAATTACACCGGTCTTTGCCTCCACGCCCCCCATGACGCTCTCGACGATGCCGGGATTGAACTGGGGCTCTGTCAGAACGCAATCGATGCCTTCGTCGCGGATACGTGCTTGGATCTCGGCAATGCGCGCGGGGCTGGGATCGGATGCATCGGCGATCGAAATTGCGCCTGAGGCGGGGAAGTCGAAGGCATCCTCAAAGTATTGGTAGGCGTCGTGAAACACGATGAAGTTGCCGCCGCGCACAGGGTCCAGCGTTTCGGCGACTTCCGCAGACAGTGCGGCCATTTCCTCGCGCGCGGCTGCGGCATTGGCAAAATAAGCGCCTGCGTTGTCAGGGTCAGCCGAGGACAACTGCGCCGCGATCACATTCAGCCAGATTTCGGCATTTTCCGGTGACAGCCAGGCATGTGGGTCATGGTCGCCATGGGCGTGCTCATCGTGGTCATTTTCGTCGTGATCATCATGCCCATCATGGTCCGCGTGTTCTTCGTGATCATGGTCGTCATGCTGATCGTGATCGGCGTGTTCCTCGTGATCGATATCGTCCTCTTTGGCGTGATCGTCGCCGTGGTCGTGATCCTTGTCATCTTTGTCTTCATGGTCAGGTTCGTTTTCGTCCCCATGATCATGTGCCTCGAACACTGCGTTTTCACGAAAATCAAGAAGCACAGTGTCATCAGCTTCCAGCAGGGGTATGACAGCTGCACCTTCGGCTAATGTTTCGATTGCACTCTCCATCCACGGTGTCAGGTCCTTTCCCATCCAGAACACCAGATCGGCGTTCTGCAACGCTGCGGCCTCGGAAGGACGCAGGTTGTATTCATGCGGCGACGCACCCGGAGCAACGATTAGGTCCGGGGTTCCAACACCGACCATGACGCGTGTGACCAACGAATGGATCGGTCCAATGTCAGTCGCGACATTCGGAGCGTCCGCAAGGGCCGTTGCGCCCATCAATGCAGCCGTGATCGACAATGGAAGAAGCTTTCTGGACATCAGACCCTCTGTGTGATTTTATAACGTTGCGAGTGGCAATACATGATATGAAATAACATGACAAGTGATGCACGCCCTGCGTCGGTGGAAGACACCGCTCCGGTAGGGTTTCAGGAACATGACCATCAGACCTGCGTCGAGACGGCGCTGACCTCTGTCGAAGCCCAGTGCAGCGCGGAAGGGCTGCGCCTGACGCCAGTGCGGCGCAAGGTTCTTGAGATGTTGCTGCAGGAACACCGGGCGCTTGGCGCTTACGCAATTCTGGATCAGTTGCGCGCTGAAGGATTTGGTTCACAGCCGCCCGTTGCCTATCGCGCGTTGGAATTTCTGGTGCAGAACGGGTTTGTTCACAAGATCGAGCGGTTGAACGCGTTTGTTGCCTGCTCGCACCCGGGCCAGTCGCATTCTCCGGCCTTCATGATCTGTAGAAAATGCGATGCCGTGGCCGAGGCGCAATCCTCTCCGGCCAAAGGTGCTCTGGGCGCTGCCGCGCGCGCGGCAGGTTTCGAGATCGAACGAACAGTTGTAGAGGCCGAGGGTCTCTGCCCCGACTGCACCGAAAAGGCATAAAGATGACCTTGATCACTGTTGAGAACCTTAGCGTGCGCTATGGCGCGCATACCGTGCTGAGCCGTGTGGACATGGCCGTCGAACCGGGTGAGATTGTCACCATCGTTGGTCCCAACGGATCGGGCAAGACAAGCCTGCTGCGCGCCATCATAGGTGCGACCCGGCCGTCTGCGGGGCAAGTGTCCCTGAAGCCAGATCTGAAAATCGGATATGTGCCGCAGAAGCTGCATGTCGACCCGACGCTGCCCATTTCCGTCGAACGGTTCATGCGCCTGACCGACCGCGTGTCGCGCAAGCAATGTGTTGCGGCGCTGGAAACTGCGGGCGTGCCGGATCTGTTGTACCGCCAGATGTCGCAGTTGTCCGGTGGACAATTCCAAAGGGTGCTGCTGGCGCGGGCGTTGATCAACCGGCCTGACATTCTGTTGCTGGATGAGGCAACCCAGGGGCTCGATCAACGCGGGTCAGCCAGTTTCTATCAGCAGATTGAGGCGGTGCGCCGTGAAACCGGATGCGCCATTCTGATGATCAGCCACGAATTGCACGTGGTCATGAGCTCCTCGGACAGGGTGATATGCCTCAATGGGCATGTCTGTTGCGAGGGCTCTCCTGCGGTTGTGGCTTCGGCACCGGAATACCGGGCGTTGTTCGGAACAGGCACGGGCGGCGCGCTGGCGCTTTACCGGCACGAACATGACCACAATCACGATCATGATCACTCCTCCAAGGAAGCGGCTGAATAATGCTTGATGATTTTATGACTCGTGCGACGCTCGCCGGTGTCGGCGTGGCTTTTGCAGCCGCCCCCCTTGGGTGTTTCGTCGTGTGGCGGCGTATGGCGTATTTTGGGGATGCGACCGCACATGCCGCGATCTTGGGTGTGGCACTGTCGCTGACCTTTCAGATGTCGATATTCACCGGCGCGCTGGCCGTGGCGCTGATCATGGCGTTGACCGTTACACTGTTGGCCGGTCGCGGCTATGCGATGGATACACTGTTGGGCGTTCTGGCGCATTCTGCCTTGGCGTTTGGATTGGTCGCTGTTTCGTTCCTGTCCGGTGTGCGCATTGATCTGATGGCCTATCTGTTCGGGGATATTTTGGCGGTCTCACGCTCGGATCTGCTCGTGATCTGGGGCGGTGCCGCGCTGGTCGTTGCGCTGATCACGTGGCGTTGGTCACAGCTGTTGACGGCCACTCTGAACGAGGAACTGGCTTATGCCAGCGGTTTTGATCCCAAGCGAGAGCAATTGATCCTGACCTTATCCTTGGCTGTTACCGTGGCGGTCGCGATCAAGGTTGTGGGCGTGTTGCTGATCGCGGCGATGCTGATCATTCCGGCTGCCGCAGCGCGCAATCTGGCGCGCTCGCCGGAATCGATGGCCTTAATTGCCGCTGGGATCGGGGCGTTCTCCGCCGTTGCGGGATTGAGGGCGGCTTACGTTTTCGATACCCCTGCAGGGCCTTCGATTGTCTGCGTGGCCGCCGTTCTTTTCGCCTGTTTTAGCATCCTCGGTTTGAAATCACGGGGCAGGACGTAAGGCAGCGTTGAACCTAAGTGCTTGTGAACATGTCATTGTGCTGATTGTGCAGGGCGGACTGTATCCAGATTCGGATCACATCCGATTGGACTTTGCTCAATGGGGCCAAAGCACTGGATAAAGCGAGGCAAGTAGCAGCGCGGCCATTGTCCAGTTGAACGCAACCAACCGGCGCGGGTTTGTCAGCACGCGCGCCATCTGCTGTCCAAGGACAGTCCAGGTGCTGACCGAAGGCAGATTGACCGCCCCAAAGACAAGCGCCACCAGCAGGATCGCGTGCAACGTCTGGTTAGGTGCATAGGCCGTCGTAGCGGTCAGGGCCATGGCCCAGGCCTTGGGATTCACCCATTGAAAGGCGGCCGCTTGCAGGAATGTCATGGGGATGCCTGACGCCTCGGATCTTTTGGCAGGTGCGGCATGGGCGATCTTCCACGCCAGATACAGCAGATATGCCACCGATACGATTTTCAGTGCGGTATAGCTGACCGGGTATCGGTCAAAAACCTGCACCAACCCTGCGCCGACCAGCAGCACCATGATCGTGAATCCCAAACCAATGCCCAACATATGCGGGATCGAGCGCCGAAAACCGAAATTTGCACCTGATGCCATCAGCATCAGGTTGTTGGGCCCTGGTGTGATCGAGGTCACGAAGGCAAAGACGATCAGGGCCATCAGGATATCATAGGTCATGGCGCGCAGTATTGACCGTGACCATGAAAATGAAATTGCTTATTTGTGCGTGATTCCAGTAAATTCACAACTTATGACGAAAGAGGATCAGATAAACCGCCAGATATTGCGGGAATTAACACGCGACGGGCGCATCAGTAACCTGGAATTGGCCGAACGGATCGGTCTGTCGCCCTCGGCCTGCTTGCGCCGCGTGCAAGAGCTTGAAAGGGCTGGGGTGATCACCGGCTATCGGGCCGTTTTGGATCCAGCCGCTATGGGTGTGGGTTTTGTTGCTTATATCGGTGTTGGCCTTGGTGAACACACCAAGGCCGCGCAAGAGGGGTTTGAACGGGCCCTGCAACAAGCCCCCGAAGTGGTCGAGTGCCACAATATCACCGGTACAATCGAATACCTGCTTCGGGTCGAATGTGCGAACCTGCCGTCCTACAAAACATTCCATACCGAGGTGCTGGGAACGCTGCCACATGTCACATCAATCACCTCCTACGTTGTTATGGGATCGCCCAAGGACTTGAGGGCGTAGCGGCCGAAATTGTGAAGTTTCACTCTCTTGCAGGGAAAAAATTCAGGGCCTAGTGTCATGGTAATGACGTTGCCAGGGGATACGCCCAGCCATAATGGCACGCAAACAGGGAGATACCGATGAAACTTGTTCGAACAGTGGCGACCGCAGTAGCCATGTCGCTTGTTGCCGGGGCTGCTTTGACTGCCCCGCTGAAACTGCAACCCGCCAGTCCACAACCCAGTCCAAAGGCAGGGTTGAATGTGAAGTATTATGGTACAGGCAACCAACACAAAAAGATCCGAGATCTGAGCGAGGCAAAAAGCCTGCTGTCTCAAGCGAAGCCCGGAAAGCCGTTGCGGGGGTTGGATTACAGGGACACCAGCAAGGGCGAAGACGTCATGACGTTCGACCAGGCTTACAATGTTGCTGCCGAGGTGACGGGGTATATGAAGTTCGACTCGGCGGGGGTTTACGAGTTGGAAACGTGGTCGAATGACGGGATCGAGGCTTGGGTTGGTGGCCAACAGATTGGCCGCGTAACAAGCATTCAAGGCTGTGAAGCCAATCAACGCACCGAAGTAGAAGTGCCCAAAGCGGGCTGGTATCCATTGAAGATCGTCTATTTCCAAAAACTGGGAACTTCATGCCTGATGATGAAGTCAGGAAAGAAGGGTGACCGTGTCACATGGACGCCCAACGAGGCCTTTGGTCGTTGAATTGACTACATGAGGGCGCTCGATTGAGCGCCCTTTTTTGTGACTTAGCTGCCCGCCGCAATCAGTTCGGCCTGCGCCACAATAACTTCGGCTTGCTTGATTGAGGCAATATCGACCAAACGCCCTTTATAGACGGTCGCGCCTTCACCATTTGCCTTGGCCTGTTCCATTGCCGCTAGAATTTCGCGGGCCTCGGAAACGGCTTCGTCCGACGGGGTGAATACCTGATTGGCCAGCGCGATCTGCTTGGGATGGATCGCCCATTTGCCGACCATGCCCAAAGTTGCAGACCGTTTGGCCTGAGCGATATAGCCTTCGTCGTCGCTGAAATCGCCGAAAGGTCCATCCACCGGCAACACACCATGCGTGCGGCACGCCGCCACAATGGCCGCCTGCGCCCAGTGCCATGGATCGGACCAGTGTTTCTCGCCCTCGCGCAGCATGTAATAGTTTTCCTGCGTGCCGCCGATGCCCGTGGTCTGCATTCCCATCGAGGCAGCAAAATCTGCGGCCCCAAGGCTCATGGCCTGCAAACGGGGTGAGGAGGCTGCGATCTCTTCCACATGCGCGATACCGGCAGCGGATTCGATAATGACTTCGAAGCTGATCGGTTTGGTCCGGCCCTTGGCGCGTTCAATGGCGGTGACCAGAGCGTCCACCGCATAGACATCCGCCGCGCAACCGACTTTGGGAATCATGATCTGATCCAGACGGTCGCCTGCCTGTTCCATCACGTCGACAACATCGCGGTACCAGTATGGGGTATCCAGCCCGTTGATCCGGACGGACATGTATTTGTTGCCCCAGTCCACGGTGTTCAGTGCCTCGATGACATTGGCGCGTGCTACGTCCTTGTCCGAGGGTGCGACCGAGTCTTCAAGATCAAGGTTGATGACATCCGCAGCCGAGGCGGCCATTTTGGGGAACAGTTTGGTGTTCGACCCCGGGCCAAAAAGCTGACAACGATTGGGGCGTGCTGGTGCAGCGGGTTGGATGCGGAAGCTCATCTGGACCTCGTGTGGGTAATGAAATTACGATTTTCCTGCTCAATGAGGTATTAAATTGCGTGTCGCAGCGCAAGAGCGATTGTGCATCTGCGGCAATGCGGCTGCAGAATGGAACTTTAGGTTAACTGGGAAGGGGTGATTAAAGTTTAATCACTTTGAAAACTTCGAATAAATTTGCGCCATGGCGTAAGTACGCGCAAAAACGTCGCGCGTTAATCGTGTTGGGCGGATCAAAACGCGAAACGTTCGTTTTGCTGCTTCTCTAGCTTAGGCCGGAATCAAAGGAGTGACCGCAATGATCGAGACACCGTACCTGCTGTTTCTGGGCGATGCGCCCGACCAATTGGCGGCCAAAGTGGCTGTGGGCATCAAGGATTGGCGCCCGGAAAACGCCGTGGGCCAATACCGGATGGATGACTGCAAGGCCGACCTGGGTCTGACCGACATGACCCTGACCGAGGCGAAAGAGGCCGGCGCCAAAACGCTCGTGATCGGTGTGGCCAACCGTGGTGGTGTGATCAGCCAGGAATGGAAAAAGGTTCTGGTCATGGCGCTGGAGGAAGGATTTGACCTGGCTTCGGGTCTGCACAACTTGCTGCGCGATGAGCCCGATCTGGTAGCCGTGGCCGAAGCAACCGGTCAAAAGCTGCACGACGTACGCGTGCCCGAAGTGGATTACCCGATTGCCAACGGCAAAAAGCGTAAGGGCAAGCGTTGTTTGGCTGTGGGTACCGATTGTTCGGTGGGCAAGATGTACACCGCCATGGCGATGGATGCCGAAATGCGCAAGCGTGGTATGAAGTCGACCTTCCGGGCGACCGGTCAGACGGGTATCCTGATCACTGGCGATGGTGTGCCGCTTGACGCGGTCATTGCCGACTTCATGGCCGGTTCGATCGAATGGCTGACACCCGACAATGATGACGACCACTGGGACCTGATCGAAGGGCAGGGTTCGCTGTTCCACGTGTCCTATTCCGGCGTGACGATGGCACTGATCCACGGCGGCCAGCCGGACGCCCTGATCCTCAGTCACGAACCGACTCGCGAACACATGCGTGGTTTGCCGACCTATCAGCAGCCATCTTTGGAGACACTTCACGACACCGCGCTTGCGCTTGCCAAGGTAGCGAACCCGGATTGTCAGGTTGTTGGCGTTTCGGTCAACACGCAGCATATGTCCGAAGAAGACGCGATCGCCTATTTGGCCACGATTGAAGCCGACATGGGTCTGCCTGCAACCGACCCGTTCCGCTTTGGGTCCGGCAAGCTGGTGGACGCGCTGGCCGCGATGTGATCTGAGACACGTGCCGGTGGCGGGCTCATCCGCCTCCGGCGGGAGTATTTGGGAAAAGATGAAGGGGCGGGTGCGTGCAGATAGAGGTCTCTCGCGATGTGTTTCGGCTGGCGCAGGTGTTCACCATCTCGCGCGGGTCGCGGACTGAAGCAAAGGTGCTGACGGTACGGGTGTCGGACGGAACCCATCAGGGCTGGGGCGAATGCGTTCCCTATGCGCGCTATGACGAAACGCTCGAGTCGGTTGAGGCCGAGATTGCGGGTTTGCCTGCAGAGTTCACTCGACAGTCGCTGATGAATCTATTGCCAGCGGGTGCGGCCCGAAACGCCATGGATTGTGCCCTGTGGGATCTGGAGAGCAAGCGCGCTGGCAAACGTGCCTGGGACTTGGCCGGTCTGCCGGTGCCAGGCCCAGAGATCACCGCGTACACCCTGTCGTTGGATATGCCAGAGGCGATGCAAGCTCAGGCGGCTGAGAACGCGCATCGTCCGCTGTTGAAGATCAAACTGGGTACGCCTGACGATATGCCACGGCTTGAGGCCGTACGCGCGGGCGCTCCGAACTCCAAGATCATTGTGGACGCGAACGAAGGGTGGACGGCCGAAGTTTATGCCGATCTTGCGCCGCATCTGGTGCGCCTGGGCGTGGCCCTGGTCGAGCAGCCCCTACCGGCCGGAGATGACGATGCGCTGATCGGAATGGATCGCCCGGTCCCGGTCTGTGCTGATGAATCCTGCCATGACCGCAACAGCCTGCCCAAGCTGAAGGGCAAATATGATGTCATCAACATCAAGCTTGACAAGACGGGGGGCTTGACCGAGGCGCTGGAACTGCGCACTGCCGCGATTGCCGAAGGCTATGACGTCATGGTGGGTTGCATGGTCGGCAGTTCGCTTGCCATGGCCCCCGCGACATTGCTGGCGCAAGGTGCGATGGTAACGGACCTTGACGGCCCGCTTTTGTTGGCCGAAGACCGTGATACCCCGCTGATTTTTGACGATGCCGGAGTGCACCCACCGGTGTCCGCGCTCTGGGGTTGAGGAGACAAACATGACCCGAACCGTATACGTAAATGGCGAATACCTGCCCGAGGCAGAGGCCAAGGTGTCGATCTTTGATCGAGGTTTTCTGTTCGCAGACGCGGTTTACGAAGTGACCAGTGTACTGGACGGCAAGCTGATTGATTTCGAAGGCCATGCAGTACGTCTCAGGCGATCGCTGGACGAGTTGGAGATGGCCGAGCCATGCACCAAGGATGAGTTGCTGGAAATCCATCGTAGGCTGGTTGAGCTGAACGGCATCGAAGAGGGTCTCGTTTACCTGCAAGTCTCGCGCGGCAGCGATGGCGACCGGGATTTCGTATTCCCCTCGGCAGATACCGATCCGAGCCTTGTTTTGTTTACGCAGAACAAACCTGGTCTGGCTGATAGTCCGGCTGCCCAGAAAGGTGCCAAGATCATCTCGATCGAAGATATCCGCTGGGGCCGCCGCGATATCAAAACCGTGCAGCTGCTCTACCCATCAATGGGCAAGATGATGGCAAAGAAAGCAGGTTGCGATGACGCTTGGCTGGTCGAAGACGGTTATGTGACCGAGGGCACCAGCAACAACGCCTACTTCGTCAAGAACGGCAAGATCATCACCCGACCGCTGTCGAACGACATCCTGCATGGGATCACGCGTAAGGCTGTTCTGCGCATGGCAGCGGAAGCGCAGATGGAAATCGAAGAGCGTCTGTTCACCATCGACGAAGCCAAAGAGGCGGATGAGGCATTCACAACCTCGGCCAGTGCTTTTGTGATGCCGGTGGTCGAGATTGACGGGGTCGCGTTGGGTGATGGCACGCCAGGGCCGATCGCCAAACGCCTTCGCGAAATTTATCTGGACGAAAGCCGCAAAGCTGCAGTCTAAAGAATAGGCCCGCCGATTTGGCGGGCCTTCTTCGTTTCGAACTTAACCCTTTTTCGTTACATTCTCTTCGAACGCAACCTTGAAGGCTGCCTGTTTTTCGGGGCTGGCGTCGGTCTGATAATTGGCTTTCCATTCATCCATGGTCATGCCGTAAAAAACCTCGCGGGCTTCGTCCTTGCCCATCTCGATGCCTTTGTCATTGGCGGCTTCCTGATACCAGCGCGAAAGGCAGTTTCGGCAGAACCCGGTCAGATTCATCATATCGATGTTCTGGACGTCTGTGCGGTCTTCCATCAGGTGCTTTTGCAACCGACGAAACGCGGCGGCCTGAAGTTCGATTTCGGTTTGCTTGTCCATGATGCGGCTCCGGGTGGCTTTGTGTGCTGTGTCTGACCTAACAATCCCGCTGTCCTGTTACAACAATCAGACTTGCGATCCGAACTTGCTCACATCAGTTTCAAGGCCAACCAAGGTACGACACAAAAGATCAGTGTCAGGATCTTGTAGTTGGCAAGATATCTGAAATAGGCACGTTTCACATCGGGACGCTCCATCTGAAACATCCTGCCGTGAATGCCCGCGATCCAATCCTGCAACAGCAGGACCATCACGGTGGTGAACAGAAGAACCGCGATATTGAGCGCAGCCATCCAGCCAAAAAACGTCGTCAGAAAGTCATGTGTCACGATGATCCCCTTTCCCATATTATATGGGGGTTGAGGGCTGCGCTCACAATGGCGTGAAGTGTGGAAAGCCTGTGCCGGACTTGCGGTTAAAGGTCGCTGGTTTCCAATGCGCCCTGCAGGATACGGGCCAATCTTTCGGCCCATTCCCTTTGCCCCGCGTGATCCGCGATCAGATCATTGCGCAGTTCGATCAGGGCGTTGGGACGCCCGAACGCGGTGCAGTGCTTGTCAATCGCGTCGCCCGGCAGAACGCCGGTGTAGGGTTCGTTGACGCCTACGCACATATCGTCCTCGGCCTGAAGCCGGTCGATCAGGGCGCGCGCGAACCTCTCGTCTGGGGTGTGCAAGACACCTATGTGCCAGGGGCGCGGGTCACGTCCGCGCAGCTGGCGGGTGAAGGAATGCATCGAAACGATCACAGCGTGCGGCAATGCGGCCATCCGAGCCAGCGCCTCGTGATAGGGGCGGTAACACATGTTCAGGCGACGCTCGCGTTCAGCTGCGTCCGCATGGCGGTTGCCGGGGATGATTGAGCCGTCATAAAGCTTCATCAACAATGTCGGGTCGTCTTCACCGCGGTTGGGATCGATCACCAAACGCGAGAAATTTGCGGCAATTACTGGCGCGTTCAGGATCTCGCCCAAATGTTTTGACACCTCATAGGCACCGACATCATAGGCGATGTGGCGCTCCATGTCTTCGCGTGGCAGGCCAAGGTCGCCTCCGTTCACCTCAGGGGGTACAGTATTGGTTGCGTGGTCGCATGTGATCAGCCAACGGGACGGGCGATCCGCGCCGTGAACGAAAAACGGGGTGTATGTCATGAGCCTGTCATCTAGTTTGTCGCAGGTGTAGGGCAGTTGCTTTGAAAAGGGAATTGGGCAATAAGCACTGAGCTAATGTTTGCGGTAACATTTTACTGCACCCTAACTGCAACTAAGACGACGTGAGGAGAGCAGGACTGATGCGACGCCTGAGAAATGTAAAAATCGTGGCGACGCTGGGACCGGCGTCCAGTGATTATGAAACCATTCGTGCCCTGCACGAGGCTGGTGCGGATGTGTTCCGTTTGAACATGAGCCACGGCAGCCATGATGAGATTCGCGAACGGCACAAGATCATTCGGCAGGTTGAAAAAGACCTCGACAGCCCGATTGCCATTCTGGCTGACCTTCAGGGGCCCAAGCTGCGCGTTGGCGTTTTTGCCAATGAGGCGGAAGAGTTGGAAGAAGGCGCGGCATTCCGCCTCGACCTTGACCCTGCTGCCGGCGACATCAATCGGGTCTGCCTTCCGCACCCCGAGATTTTTGCAGCACTTGAGCAAGGCGCACGTCTTCTGGTGAATGACGGAAAGATACGTCTGACCGTACAGGATTGCGGACAGGATTTCGCCAATTGCAAGGTTGATGTGGGAGGTACGATCTCTAACCGCAAGGGCGTGAATGTGCCGGATGTGGTGCTGCCGCTGGCGGCGCTTTCGGCGAAGGATCGCGATGATCTTGAGTTTGTCTGCCAGTTGGGCGTCGACTGGTTGGCGCTGAGCTTTGTGCAGCGCGCAAAGGATGTGTTTGAAGCTCGGGCTTTGGCTGATGGCCGTGCTGCGATCCTGTCGAAGATCGAAAAGCCCGCCGCGGTTGAGGCATTTGAGGATATTCTCGACGCGTCAGATGGGATCATGGTAGCGCGGGGCGATCTGGGTGTGGAACTGCCCGTATCCGCCGTACCGCCAATCCAGAAACGGCTGGTCCGCAGGTGCCGTGGTGCCGCCAAACCGGTTATCGTCGCGACCCAGATGTTGGAAAGCATGATCGAAAGCCCGATGCCCACCCGCGCCGAAGTGTCGGATGTGGCCACTGCGATCTATGAAGGCACGGACGCCATCATGCTCAGCGCGGAATCGGCGGCAGGTGCCTATCCAATCGAAGCCGTGCAAACCATGAACAAGGTCGCCATCGAGGTTGAGGCCGATCCGACCTACACCCAGATCATCGCCGCCTCGCGTACTGCCAAGGGCAGCACCGTGGCCGATGGCATCGTCGCAGCGGCCCGTGAAATAGCGGAAAAGACCGACATCAAGGCCATCTGCTGTTTCACCCAGAGCGGCACAACTGCCTCGCTGACTGCGCGTGAACGTCCTGGTGTGCCGATCATTGCCATGACCTCGCAACGTGGCACGGCGCGTCGGTTGTGTCTGAGCTGGGGGTGCAACTGTGTGATGACGCCCGAACTGCAGCGGTTCAAAGGCGCGGTGGTGAACGCAGCGCGTGCCGCGCGGGCGGGCGGTTTTGCGTCTGAATCGGATCAGATCGTGGTCACCGCCGGTGTTCCGTTCAATGTCCCCGGCACTACCAACATTCTGCGGGTTGCCCCCTGTGACGAACGCCTGATTTACAGCACCGACCCTGAATAATTTGGGCTCAAGGCGACATCGGAACGTAGAAAACGGCTGCTTCAGAAGCAGCCGTTTTCTTTTTCGAGCCGGGTGAAAAACTTGATTAATAAGCGAAATTTGACCGGTGTTGGTGAATTTGCCACAATAGTCTTCATTCATGAGTAGAATTTTCTAATAAATGACCTAAGGGCAGTCTCAGCCAAAGTTCCAAGTTCCGGCTGTCCTGCCGGGGGCACGGGCCCCGGACTTAACAACAATAATGGAGGAACAAGATGACAACAAAGATTGTCATAGGACTCGACGGGACAGAGACCGGTGAACGCGCGATTGCTTTTGCCAAAGATCTGGCAAAGCTAATCGGATCCTGCGAATTGCTGGTCGCTTATGTGATTGAATGGTCCCCTTACACATTTCAGACACCGGAGGAAAATGCCTTGCGTCACAAGCGGCGCGAGGAAGAGGTCGATCTGGCAACGTCACGCGTCGTGACGCCCGCCGTCGATGCCCTCAAGGCGGCTGGTTTCGAGGCGCGAGGCGTCGTGCGACATGGTGATGTGGCAGAAACCCTGAACACCATCACGGTCGAAAACGGCGGTTCTCAGATCGTTGTGGGCCGGGCTTCGGCAGACGGGATCAAGAAACGAATCTTCGGCAGTTCAACGCAAAATCTTGTGATGCACGCTGAAGTTCCGGTCACAGTTGTAAATTGAGGTGGGCAGAAGAATGAAAACGCTACAACACCTGTACCTTGCGGCGCTTGCCGCCTTAATGGCCACCGCCGCTTCCGCGCAAGAGGCTCCGGGCCTGGATGACAAGATCAATCAGGCTTTCGCTGATGCAACCGGACCCTTCGTCAGCTTTATCTTTGCCCCTTTCCCGGGAACTGGCTTTCCGTGGATTGTGGGGTGGCTGGTGGTCGCGGCCACAGTTTTCACGCTGTATTTCGCGTTTGTTCAGTTCCGCTTCTTTGGACACTCGATCAGCCTTGTCAAAGGCGACTATTCTGATCCAAACGATGCCGGTGAGGTCAGCCACTTTCAGGCTCTGGCCACGGCGCTGTCCGGCACGGTTGGTCTGGGGAATATCGCCGGTGTGGCGGTTGCAGTCGGCATCGGTGGTCCGGGCGCGACCTTCTGGATGATCGTCGCGGGCCTGCTGGGCATGGCGTCGAAATTCACGGAATGTACGCTGGGCGTGAAATACCGAAATGAATACGATGACGGCACCGTATCCGGTGGCCCGATGTATTACATGTCCAAAGGGTTCGACGAGTTGGGCCTGCCGGGTGGCAAGATCCTCGCGGTTCTGTTCTCGATCTTCTGTATCCTTGGCGCGCTGGGTGGGGGCAATATGTTCCAGGCCAATCAGGCGCATCAGCAGATCGCGGGCATTGTGGGTGACTATCCTGGCTGGATCACGGGTCTGGTCTTTGCCGTGATTGTGTTTGCGGTGATCGTAGGCGGTCTGAAATCCATCGCACGGGTGACTGAGAAGGTCGTGCCGTTCATGGGGGTGATGTATGTATTGGCGGCGCTGGTTATCATCATCATGCATGCAGATCAGATCGGCTGGGCCTTTGGTCAGATCTTCGCGGGTGCCTTTACTGGCCTCGGCGTTGCGGGCGGCATGGTCGGCGCGCTGATCCAGGGCTTCCGCCGGGCTGCATTTTCGAACGAAGCGGGCGTTGGTTCTGCTGCGATTGCCCACTCGGCCGTGCGGACTAAAGAGCCGATCACGGAAGGGTTCGTGTCGCTGCTGGAGCCGTTCATCGACACCGTCGTGATCTGCACCATGACAGCGCTGGTGATCATTATAACCCAGCAACTGATTGTGGACCCGGAAACCGGCAACTACATGCTGAACGAGGCGGGTAACGCCATTGCCACCGTTGACGGCAACACCGGTGTCAGCCTGACCTCTGCCGCTTTCGGCAGCGCGTTCAACTGGTTCCCCTTCATCCTTGCGATTGCCGTGGTTCTGTTTGCCTTCTCAACCATGATAAGCTGGTCTTACTATGGCCTAAAAGCCTGGACCTACCTGTTCGGTGAAGGCCACACCAAAGAGCTGGTTTTCAAGATCATCTTCTGCGTCTTCGTGGTTATCGGTGCGGCAGCCAACCTTGGTCCGGTCATCGACTTCTCGGATGCGGCGATCTTTGCGATGGCTGTGGTGAACGTTTTTGCCCTCTACTTCCTGATGAAAGTCGTGCGTCAGGAACTGGCGTCTTATGCCGAGCGATTGAAAAGTGGAGAAATCCGCAAGTTCGAGCATTAAACCAATCCACCGGGGCGGCGAGTGCCGCCCCGGTGCCAGGCCAGCCGCGCACAAAGCGCAAATTCTGGTCGAATCCCCCTTGCCAGTATGACGGAACTTGCGTAAATGGCGCTTCTGATCGCGTGACCGGCCGAGATGGCATGCCGAGTCGCGTTTGAAACCGAACCCGGAAAAGGAGACGGAAATGCCTAAGATGAAGACAAAGTCGAGCGCCAAGAAGCGCTTTAAGGTGACTGCGACCGGTAAGGTCATGGCAGGCCAGGCCGGTAAACGGCACGGCATGATCAAGCGGACCAAGAAATTCATCCGCGACGCCCGTGGCTCCACCACCCTGTCCGCCCCCGACGCCAAGATCGTCAAGGGCTACATGCCCTACGACCGCTAAGAGGAGATTAAGACATGTCCCGCGTTAAAGGTGGAACCGTAACTCACGCCCGTCACAAGAAGGTCATTAAGGCCGCCAAAGGTTACTATGGCCGCCGCAAGAGCACCTTTAAGGTTGCCCGTCAGGCCGTCGACAAGGCCAACCAGTATGCAACCCGCGACCGTAAGAACCGCAAGCGCAATTTCCGTGCGCTGTGGATCCAGCGTATCAACGCTGCCGTCCGTTCGCATGACGAGGCACTGAGCTATTCCCGTTTCATCAACGGCCTGAACCTGGCCGGTATTGAAGTGGACCGCAAAGTTCTGGCCGACCTGGCCGTGCACGAACCGGAAGCGTTCGGCGCGATCGTCGCCAAAGCTCAGGCCGCTCTGGCTGCCTGATCCTCTCTTGGAGAGACAGTGAAAGAAGGGCCGTTCCGAAAGGAACGGCCTTTTTTGTTTTCTGGGTAGAGAATGTCGGCTGAGAGCCCAGACCGGTCAATTAATTAGGCGATGGGAGTAACTCCGCGTGTGCTCGTTTTTAGGACAACTAGCGCGAGAAGAACAACTCTTCCATTTCGCCTCGCATCCGCAAGCGCTCGGGATACTCCTGCAAAAATACGTCGGGTGGCTTGCCTTCCCAGACCTGTGCAAAAACCCGCATTTTGTTCCCCCCATAGATCTTGGCAAGGTCTTCGTTCGTGTAGCCACGTGCCCACAGATCGTCAGTAATCGCGGCGAGAATCTTGGCCAGTTCGCCATTGCCGGTCGCGCCGCGATTAAAGGCATCGATCATGTAGCCGCCATCGTTGTACAAGTCGGCATTTGCTGTGGCGAAATCAACGACAAGCTCAGTTGAGAACATGTCGTCCGATGCTATTCCAACATGATCGACCCCAATAAGCTTTACGTAGTAGTCGATCATGTCGGCCGCTTGTTTCGGCGAAATGTCTTCTGGCCACACCCCATCCATCATCCATTCAGTGAAAGTTGGTGACACATAGCCACCGGAGTTTGCAGCCCTAATTGCTTCGTCGTCCGGAATGTTCCGATAGCAACCCTGTGGGGTCGCGTTCGATTCATTTGCATACAGCCCTGCAGGAATAGAATGGGTGTAGACATAGGGCACGCCTGGGTAGTTTTCGTCCATGTAGTCCATGGCATCATCGGCAGTCTTCGATCCGGTGTGGCTAAGATCAAGCAGAATGCCGAACCGCACCATTTCGTCGATGACCGACTCCCCCCAAGCCGTGAGGCCGATATCGCGTCCGTTTTGCGCGGCCAGTTGACCCGACCCTGTCCGAAAAATGTCGTTGTAGGCGAGGATCATGCTCTTTATGCCCATGTCCTTGAGCAGCGCCATCTTCTTCAGATCGCCGTTCAGGATTGTGGCGGTCTGGCTGTTCCAGATGACGGCGGTTTTGCCCTGGATATGCGCCGCCTCGATGTCGCGTGTCTCATTCACGATCTGATAGTTTTCGGGTTGCTGCGCCATCGCGGCGCGGTAGTGATAGTGCTGCTCTAGGAGTGTTTCAAACGTCATGTCGGCCGCAGAGAGTGTCATCTCATGCCCTGTGATCCCATTGTCACGAGCCCGCTGAAAATAGGTATGGAGTTGTTCATGTTCTGTCCATCCGGTTCCATAGGGACTGGCGATCATCCCCAACACGATGGTTTCTTTAACAAACTGCTTAGCCTCGTTTGAGGCCTCCCACGTTTTGCTTTCTTCGCTCGCGTGGGCGGGTATGACCAGTGCCAATGCCAGCGAACCCGCTGAAATCAATCGCTTCATGATGTTTGAACCTCCGCAAGCAAGTCAATTAGGTTCTACCGTGCACTCTTCTCAGTGATTACGACAGGCTTTTTATTGGTATGGCAGTGTGTCCGCTTAGTCCGCGTAGTAGAAGTTTAAAAAAAACCGGCGCTTCGGGCGCCGGTTTAGCATTTTTGGTGTCTGACCGGGTTACCCAAACACACGCCCCAACGCGCCATCGACCGCGTCGGTGATCTGGTCGATGTCATCTGACGTTGCGATCAGCGCGGGAGAGAAGCACAGGGTGTTGTTGCGGCTGGGGATCGACCGGTTGGTGGCGCCGATGATCACACCTTGCGCCATACAATCGGCAACAACGGCCTGAACCCGCTTTTCGTCCACCGGATCTTTGGTCTCTCGGTCGGTGACAAGTTCAGCGCCCAGGAACAGACCCTTGCCGCGCACATCGCCAATGACTTTGTGCTTTTCCATCAACGCCTGCAGGTTGCCCATCATGCGGTCGCCCATGTCGGTGCAGTTGCCCAGCAGGTTCTCATCTTCGATGATGCGCATGTTCTCGATGGCTGCAGCCGGACCAGCGGTGCAGCCGCCAAAGGTCGAGATGTCGCGGAAATAGTTCAACGGATCCGACGCATCGTCCTTGAACATGTCAAAGACTTCCTCGGTCGTTACCATCACCGCAATTGCGGCATAACCCGAGGCGACGCCCTTGGCCATTGTCACGAAGTCGGGCTTGATGCCGTACTGCTGATATCCGAACCACGTGCCGGTCCGACCAACACCGCAGACAACCTCGTCGATATGCAGCAGGACGTCGTATTTCTTGCAAATCTCCTGCACGCGCTGCCAGTACCCTTCGGGCGCTTCGATGACGCCGCCGCCGGCGGTCACGGGCTCAAGGCACAGGGCACCAACGGTTTCGGGACCTTCCCGCAGGATGACCTCTTCGATCTGATCAGCGGCCCATTCACCGAAGTTTTCGACCGGTGCACCGTCCAGTTCATGCTTTCGGTATTCCATGCAGTGCGGCACGCGGATGAAATCGGGCGCGAAGGGGCCGTATTGCGCGGTACGCTCGTCCTGACCACCCGCCGACATGGTCGCCAGAGTCGAGCCGTGGTAGTCGCGGTCGCGGTACAGGATTTTGGTTTTCTTGCCGCCATAGCGCTTATGCGCGATCTGACGAACCATCTTGAACACCTTCTCGTTCGCTTCGCTCCCCGAGTTGGTGTAGTAGACGCGGCTCATGCCGGGCATCTTGTCGATCAGCTTTTCGGCGAAGATGGAACCGGGGATCGAACCTGCGGTATTGGCGAAATAGCACAGTTTCATCAACTGGTCATAAACAGCCTTGCAGATCGATTCGCGGCCATAACCAACGTTCACGGTCCAGACACCGCCGGAAACAGCGTCCAGGTGCTCTTTGCCCTTCTGGTCCCAGACACGCATGCCTTTGCCTTCAACGATGATGCGCGGATCATTGGTTTCAAAGGGTTTATGCTGCAGCAGGTGGTGCCAGATATGGGCGCGGTCGGCCTCGACCACGCGGGAAAGATCGTTTTCGTTGAACGTGCCGTCCATGACAAGTCCTTTCACTAAGATGTGCTTTTTGGGGATATGGTTAGGCCATCCCCAGCCATTGTTTAAGATGCTTCAGATCACCGCGAAAGGCCCTCTGTAAGTAGGGCCAGATCACATCATCCCGTATTGCCAGAAGCAATCGTATTACTACGGATTTGTCAGGGCACCAAGTTTATGCTCAAGTCGCGCAGACTGTGATTTGGGAGGATCAGCGGATGACAGCCACAAACATCTACGAGCGTCATTTGGATAAAAGCCGGGCCAACTACACGCCTTTGTCGCCGCTGACCTTCCTTGAACGAACGGCTCAGGTCTATCCGGATTACCCTTCGGTGGTGTACGGGGTCCGTCGGTATTCCTGGGCTGAAACCTATGCCCGGTGCCGACGTTTGGCAGGCGCGTTGAGCGCGCGAGGCATCGGGAAAGGCGATACCGTTTCAATTATCGCAGCAAACATTCCCGAAATGTATGAGGCGCATTTTGGCGTACCAATGTCTGGCGCAATTCTGAACGCCATCAACACGCGCCTGGATGCACCGATTGTTGCCTTCATCCTAAAGCACGCCGAGTCTAAAGCGCTGCTGGTTGATCCGGAATTCTCTGGCGTCGTGAAAGACGCGTTGGAGCAGGTCGACCATGATATCCTGATCATAGACATTGAAGACCCCGGCTTTGAGGGCGGTGAAAAGCTGGGCAGCCTGACGTACGATGCCCTGCTGGACGAGGGCGCCCCGGAATTCAAATGGTCTCTGCCAGAGGATGAGTGGGACGCAATTACGCTGAATTATACTTCGGGCACCACAGGAAACCCGAAAGGGGTTGTGTATCATCACCGTGGCGCCACCCTGAACGCGCAGTCAGATTTGCTGGATTGGGACATGCCCAAACACTCGGTTTATCTGTGGACTCTGCCGATGTTCCATTGCAACGGCTGGTGCTTCCCTTGGGCCATGGCAGCCAATGCAGGCGTGTCTGTGTGTTTGCGCGCTGTACGGGCCGAGCCGATCTATGCGGCATTCCGCGATGAGAAAGTCACCCATTTCTGCGGTGCGCCCATCGTTTTGAACATGCTGGCCCATGCGCCGGATGAACTGAAAGACTTCGATCACCAGATCAAGGTGATGACGGCAGGTGCCCCGCCGCCTGCCGCTGTGATCGAAGCGATGGAGGCGATGGGCGTCGAGGTCACCCACGTCTATGGCCTGACCGAGACCTATGGGCCTTCAGTTGTTTGCGCCTGGAAAGACGAATGGAATGAGAAAGGGCCGGAAGACCGCGCTGCTCTGAAGGTGCGCCAGGGCGTTCGGTATACGGCACTGTCTGGCCTGATGGTGGCTGATCCCGATACCATGGAACCCGTGCCGTCGGATGGCGAGACCATGGGTGAGATCTTTATGCAAGGTAACGTGGTGATGAAAGGGTATCTCAAGAACCCCGATGCCACAGATGATGCCTTTAAAGGAGGCTGGTTTGCATCCGGTGATCTGGGTGTCATGCACCCTGACGGCTATATCGCGCTGAAGGACCGTTCAAAGGACATCATCATCTCAGGCGGCGAGAATATTTCGTCTGTCGAAGTGGAGGGTATCCTTTACAAACACCCGGCGGTGATGGAGGCAGCTGTGGTTGCACGCCCTGATGAGAAGTGGGGCGAAACCCCATGTGCCTTTGTTGAGCTTAAGCCCGATGCTACTGCGACCGAAGCAGAGCTGATTGCGTTCTGTCGGGACAACATGGCCCATTTCAAAGTGCCCAAGAGCGTGGTGTTCGGCACTTTGCCGAAAACATCGACTGGCAAGGTGCAGAAATTTGTTCTGCGGGATCAGGCGCGGGCGCTGGGTTAAAGCTTGTCGAAGATCGAGAGGTCCAGATCCAGCATCTCACCCATCCAGATTGCCCGGTCACGGTGATCTTCCAGATGCTCACCGGTTTCAGGGTGGGTGAAAACAGTCAGGCCTTGCCGGTTCAGCATCAGCCATGGCATGACCTGATCAAACGCACCAGCAGCAAAGCCAAGCTGGCAGCTCCAGCGCGGGTGGGGGCCGACGTTGCGGGTATGCATACGCCCCATCTGAACCGGAAACAGCCGTGCAGCCTCGTCACAGACCTGTTGCGCCGTATCCCGTGTATCGGCATCGAAATAAACATGGGCGTGGTAGCCAGTGATCTCGGGCATGGAAACCTCTTTGCATTGATGGAACAAAGCTATGACCGATCAGGCTGGACGCCTAGTCGCACAGGCACACAGAGACTGTGCGACGTTATTGGGGCACGTGCGCGTCAGGATGCGCCGCGACAAAGGCCGGATGATCGGCGCAGTCCGCCTCGACCCCAAGAAGGCGGGGCATGTCCGACAGATCAACCTGCCAGCGTCGCGCGTTGTAGACTTGCGGGATCAGGCAGATGTCCGCAAGACTAGGTCGCTTACCAACACAGTAGGGCGCTTGTTCGAACTCGCCCAACATGGTCTCGAAGGCCTGCAAGCCAGGCCGGATGAAGTGCCGCATCCACCCGCCGGGCATATCGGTTGCATCTTTGCTTAGGGACGTCGCGTGACGAGCAACAGACAGGTTGCAGACCGGGTGAATGTCCACCGCAATCGCATATGCCAGCGCCTGCACACGCGCGCGCTCTGCCGCGTCTTCGGGCAATAGGTTTAGCTGGCGCGTGCGGTCCAGATAGTCGAGGATTGCCAAGGACTGCGTCAGTCGTAGCCCATCGATATCCAGAACTGGCACAAAGCCTTGTGGATTTCGCGCGATATGTTCATCACCTCTGTGTTCGCCACCCACCAGATCGACAACAACTGCGTCATAGTCGATTCCGGCCAGATTCAGGGCGATCCGCACCCGATAGCTGGCCGAGGACCGCCAATAGTCAAAAAGAACGGTTTTGCTCACACTGAGTCCCGTCAATTTTTGCTCAAAGCGGCTGCGCGAATGGCGTCTGATAACACCGTACCGTCGCCGATGTGATTGGCCAGAACCAACACCAGTCTGGCGTTCAGCGCGTCGCTGTCGGGTTTTTCGAGCCCTTCATGAGCGGCCAGAAGGTTGGCGTAAAAATCATCGGCATTGTCGAGATTGGGGGTTAGGATCAGGTCTGACATTGCGCTTACTCCTTACCACAGGCTCTGCGGATTGCATGACGGAAACTGTTTTCTTGATAGCTGTCCCGTCGTGCTGCCACGTGTTGATCCGGGCGGATCAGATACACTGCGCTGGTTGCATCACCCAAGTAACGGCGTTTGAGAGCCAGCGTCAGGTCGTCTTTGACTGACAGTGCCAGCCGCGTGACCTCAACCCCATCCTCTTCCAGCGTGTCAGGGGCATCGGCATCGATGGTCAGCAAGGTGAACTTGCCTGCCAGCTTGGGCAGCAGGAATTCATCGCCCAGCGGTGCGTCCGGGCAGGCCGATCCCGGGCGTGTGCAGGCCGGGCCGTCCAGCGCATCGGCTGAGTTCAGCGAGGACCCGTCATATGTGCAGGGCTGACTCAACCGGCCCGAGTTTACCAGAGGGCGGGCGAACTCGTACTGTTCGCTCAAGTCCAGAACCGCATCCCGCATGACCCGCGACATCTCGGATTTTGGAGTGATGAAATCGGTGGATCGGCTGGATTTCTGAATATTCTCGTCGGCCCCGTGCACACGTTCCGTGTTGTAGCTGTCCAGCAGGCTTTCGGGGGCTTTGCCATCCAGTACCAGCTTCAGCTTCCAGCACAGGTTGTCAGTGTCTTGCAGGCCGGAAT
Organism: Ruegeria sp. 6PALISEP08; assembly: GCF_001238295.1. GTDB lineage: Bacteria > Pseudomonadota > Alphaproteobacteria > Rhodobacterales > Rhodobacteraceae > Ruegeria. Next base: position 87,552 of record NZ_LGXZ01000012.1, on the reverse strand, counting down.
TCGCCCCGCGCGCGCCAAAGGGGCTGACCTGATGTGCGCTGTCACCAGCAAACAGAACACGGCCTTTGCGGAAGCTTTCCATGCGTCGACACTGGAAGGTATAAATCGAAACCCATTCCAGTTGAAACTCTACGTCGTCGCCCAACATCGCCTTGAGGCGCGGGATCACATTCTCGGGGCGCTTTTCGCGTTCCTTGTCGATGTCCCAACCCAGTTGCAGGTCGATGCGCCAGACATTGTCGGGCTGTTTGTGCAACAACGCGGATTGCCCGCGATTGAATGGCGGATCGAACCAGAACCAGCGTTCCGAGGGGAAATCCGCATCCATGATCACATCCGCGATCAGGAAGTTGTCTTCGAATACACGCCCTTCGAAATCGATGCCCAGCATCCGCCGGGTGGGTGAGGTGGCTCCGTCGCAGGCGAGCAACCACTCGGCCTCAACCGTATAGGGGCCTTCGGGGGATTCGACCTCCAGCCGAACGTGATCCTCGTGAGTCCCGATTGCATCAACCTTGTTACGCCCGCGAATCTCGATCGGGGCACCTTCTGCCTGCAACTCGCGAACCCGTTGAACGAAGTAATCTTCAAAGTGGTATTGCTGCAGGTTGATGAAGGCCGGGTTGGCATAGCCCTCATCCGGTTGCAGGTTGAAGTCATAGACTTGACGATCATCGAAAAAGACCTTGCCACGGTCCCACAATACGCCTTTGTCGACCAATCGGCGCCCACATCCCAGGCGGTCAGCAATTTCCAAAGTGCGTTGAGAAAAACAGATGGCGCGGCTGCCGAAGCTGACCTTGTCGTTCTCGTCCAGAACCACAACTTCGATCCCTTGTTGGGCCAGATCAATGGCTGCGGCCAAACCAACCGGACCGGCACCAATCACGATGACCTTGCGCCTGACGGGCGTTGGGTTGTCCTGATCCGGGCTGCGTTCATAGCCGTAAAGCGGTGTTTCAAAGATCTTGTTCATGGGCTCCCCCCAAGCAAATGCACCAATGTGCTGCATATCCTGTCCCCCGGCGACAGGCGCCGGAGGCCTTGGCTTATGGTTTCATCGAATCCCGCCGCAAAAAACGATCTGGATCAAACTCGGCCGTTTTTTGTCAGCCTTGCAGGGCCTCCCACATTTCAAGGTCGCGTTGGGCGGTCCAAATGCGGGGCGTGTCGATGCCGCGCGCCTCGTCATAGGCGCGTGCCACGTTGAACGGCAGGCAGTGTTCGTAGATCGCGTAGTCAGCAAATTTGGGGTCGCATTCGGCGCGCACGGCGTCCCAGGCTTCTTTCAGGCTGCCACCGCGTGCCGCCACCTTGGCGGCCGGGCGGTAGGTGCTGCTGACGAAATCGCGTGTATTTTCAATGGCGGCATTGACCATATCCTTGCCGACCAGTGCGTCGCCGCGCCCTGGGGCGATGGCGTCCACATCAAACCACTTGATTTCGTCCAGCGTGTCGCCCCAGTCGCTGAAATGCCCGTCGCCGCAATAGCAGGCCGAGTGGTATTCGACGATGTCACCCGTGAACATCACGTTCTGATCCGGCACATGAATTACGATATCACCGGCGGTGTGCGCGCGGCCCAGATGCATCAGGTCGATCCGGCGGTTGCCCAGATAAACGGTCATCGTATCGCTGAACGTGGTGGTGGGCCAGGTCAGGCCGGGGATGCTCTCGTGCCCTTCGAACAGGCGCGGAAAGCGTTGGAATTCGCTGTCCCAGTCCTCTTGCCCGCGTTCCACGACCATGGCGCGCGCCATGTCCGACATCAGGATCTGTTGCGCGCCAAACGCGCTTGCACCCAGAACGCGAACGGCGTGGTAATGGGTCAGGGCCACATGGGTGATCGGTTTGTCCGTGACCGACCGGACGCATTCGATCACCTTGTTCGCCAAACGCGGGGTCGCCTGAGCTTCCACGATCATCACGCTGTCATCCCCGATGATGACGCCCGAGTTCGGGTCGCCCTCGGCGGTAAAGGCATAGAGACCTTCGCCTACTTCGGTGAATGAGATTTTCTTTTCCGACATGTCCCCCTGGGACGCGAATGCTTTGACCATGGTGGGTTCCTTATCGTGAATAGGGGTTTTCAAGAGCGGGCAAAACTGTGCCACCGCAGTCGCCGAAGCCGATTGTGTAGCCGTCACCTTTAGCGTTGCCGGTCAGAGTCAGGGTATCACCGTCTTCAATGAAACTGCGGGTTTCGCCAGTGCCGAGCGTCAGCGGTTCCTTTCCGCCCCAGCTCAGTTCCAGCAGCGACCCGCGTTCTGGCTTGGTCGGGCCCGAGATGGTGCCAGACCCCAACAGATCTCCGGTGTTCATGGGACAACCCGATGTCGAATGATGCGCCAGCTGCTGTGCTGCCGAGTAATACATCTGGTTGTAATTGGTGTTGGCGATGGTGGTCGACGACTGACCTTCGGGGGCCATGGTGATGGCGAGATCGATGTCATAAAGCATCGGGCCGCAGTCTTTCAGGTGATCCAGCAGCTCAAACTCTCGGGCGGGCGTGTCACAGCGGAAAGGTTCGAGTGCGGCTTTGGTCACGATCCAGGGGCTGATCGAGGTTGCTGTGGCCTTGGCCTGGAAGGGACCTAGCGGCTGGTATTCCCAGGCTTGAATGTCACGTGCGGACCAGTCGTTCAGAAGGACGTAGCCGAAAATGTTGTCGTCGGCTTCCTGCACCGTGATCGGGCCATCCGAAGGGGTGCCAACGATTGCTCCCATTTCAAGCTCGATGTCAAAACGGCGGCTGGGCAGGAAAGCGGGCAGGTCTTGGTCAGGCGACTTCAGCTGACCCCACGGGCGGCGAATATCTGTGCCCGACACAACAACCGACGACGCGCGGCCGTTGTAACCGATTGGAATATGCAGCCAGTTCGGTGGCAATGCGTTATCCGGTCCGCGGAACATGGTGCCCACGTTGAAAGCATGGTTTCGACCGGCGTAGAAATCGGTGTATTCACTGACCGCGAACGGCAGGTGCATCTCGGCGTCGTCTTGTTTGACAAGCAGCGGTTCAACCTTGCTCTGCTCTTCCGAGTCTTCGGCCAGCAGGCTGATCAACCGCTGGCGCAGGGCGGTCCAGACGGCTGGGCCTTCCTCCATGAGGGGGTTCCAGAAGGGCATGTCGAACAGTGGCTCATCGCTTAGGGTGATCAACCCTTCGGCTTCGGCGGTGGTGACGTCGAGGATCATGTCGCCAATGGCCACGCCACATCGGGGATCATCGCCCTGGGTCGAGAATACGCCATAAGGCAGATTGTTCAGTGGGAACGGATGTGTCGCGCCATTGGCCGACGTCACCCAGGATGTCATTAGAGGCATACGATGTCCCTGTTTTATTGGTTAAGTTGAGGAGCGAAGGGATTTCAGACCCAACAAGATAGCAGCCAGGATCATGAAGCTGCCGCCAATTCGATCTAGCCACAGCTTTGCCGGGCCTTGCAAGTGGCGGGCCAGCCAACTTGCGCTGCCGCCATATGCAGTCAGCAATATCCCGTCCATGACCAGATAGGTCACCGATAGAATGGCAAATTGAGGCCAGAAAGGCAGCGTTCCATCGAGGAACAGCGGAAACAGCGCTGCAAAAAAGACCACGGCCTTTGGATTAGCGGCAGAAGTTATGAAACCTTGCAACCAAAGCGCCTTGCGGCTGGCTTTTGGCGCGGTCTGCGTGGCAGACACGCGCGCCTTCAGGATTTGTTTGACCCCAAGGTAAACCAGATAGGCGACACCAAGCCATTTGATGACGGTCAACGCAGTTGCGGATGTAGCGATCAGAGCGGCCAGGCCAAGCCCCGCCGCCAGCATCTGCAGAAAGTTCGCCGTCAGATCTCCGGCAGCTGTGAACAGCCCGCGCCGAAGCCCGTTGGTCGCCGAGTTTGACAACATCAGCAATTGGCTGGGTCCCGGTGTGCTCATCAGAAACAGGACAGTTGCCACATAGGTGAACCAGAGGTCCAAGTTCATTTCTTACCCGGCGTTCCGTCGAACTTCTTTTCAAGCGATGTCCAGCAGTCGATATAGTCGTCCTGAAGCGGTGCTTCTTTGGCGGCAAACGGGGTCAGGTGCTGGGGGAAGCGGGTTTCGAACATGAACGACATTGTCTTGTCCAGCTTGTCCGGCCCCAGGTTGGAGTATGACGCCTTGTCGAAGGCCTCCCTGTCGGGTCCATGCGGGATCATCATGTTGTGCAGACTGGTGCCACCGGGCACGAAGCCCTGCGGTTTCGCGTCGTACTGGCCGTAGATGTTACCCATCAGCTCGGACATGATGTTCTTGTGATACCACGGCGGGCGGAACGTGTCTTCCATCACCATCCAGCGTTCGCGGAACAGAACAAAGTCGATATTGGCCGTGCCGGGCTGCCCAGACGGAGCTGTCAGAACCGTGAAGATCGACGGGTCGGGATGGTCGAAAAGAATCGCGCCAACCGGGCAGTAATTGCGCAGGTCATATTTGTAGGGCGCATAGTTGCCGTGCCACGCGACCACATCCAGAGGGCTGTGACCGATCTTGGTGGTGTGGAACTGACCGCACCATTTGATTGTCACGGTCGAGGGTACCTCGCGGTCCTCGAACGCCGCCACCGGTGCCTTGAAATCGCGCGGGTTGGCCATGCAGTTTGCACCAATCGGCCCACGGCCCGGCAGTTCGAACTTTTGCCCGTAGTTTTCGCAGACAAAACCCCGTGCAGGGCCTTCCAGAACCTCAACCCGGTACAGCAGGCCGCGTGGAATGATCGCGATGTCCTTGGGTTCCAGATCGATGATGCCCAGCTCGGTCGCAAAGCGCAGCCGGCCTTCCTGTGGAACAACCAGAAGCTCGGAATCGGCCGAGAAGAAATAGTCATCGATCATAGATTCCGTGGCCAGATAGATATGGCAGGCCATGCCTACCTGCGTGTTTACATCCCCCGCAGTCGTCATGGTCCGCATCCCGGTCATCCAGTTCAGACCTTCATCGGAATGCGGGACGGGATCCCAGCGATACTGGCCCAGGCTGATCACATCAGGGTCGATGCACGGGGCGGACTTCCAATACGGGAGATCGATTTTTTCGTAGCGATGTGAATGCTTTACGGATGGGCGAATGCGATAGCACCAGGTGCGCTCGGGCGGGTTCGCGGTAAAGGCGGTACCGCTCAACTGCTCTCCGTAAAGGCCGTAGTTGCACCGCTGCGGGCTGTTCATCCCCTGCGGAAGGGCGTCGGGCAGGGCTTCGGTTTCAAAGTCGTTTCCAAAGCCGGGCATATAACCGGCATGTGTGCCGACCGGCGTTGCAGCCTGTGTCAGCATGTGCGGATTACTCGGACGATTCATGGTGTTTTCCTCCGTTTGCTGCTTGTCGAGTAATAGTTGATTTTGTAACTAACAAGCATGTCACACGTACAATCCGAAAAAAATGATGACTTTGATCTGCAAAATTTTCTGCCCTTCCTCTTGAACCAGGCGTCAGAGCGGGCATCATTGGAGTTTCAGAGCGTCTATAAAGGCCGTTACGGGATGCTCAGAACCGAATGGCGGGTGCTGTTCCATCTTGGGCTTTTTGGCGAGATGACCGCCAAGGATATCGGTGAACGCGCCAAAATGCACAAAACCAAAATCAGCCGGGCGGTCGCCAAGTTGGAGCAACGCAGGTACCTGAAACGTACCCGGGATGAGGCCGATCGGCGGGCGGAATGGCTGGCGCTGACACCGGCGGGACAAACAGTGTATCGTGACTTACGCAATGTGGCCGCAAATTACGACGCCAGACTATCAAGCTTGTTTAATGAGGAAGAGGCTGCGCTGCTGCGACACATGCTGCAGCGGTTGGCCGGACTGGATTGACCACTGGTAATTGGGCCATGCCGGCCCCAGATGTATCCCATGCTTGATACGGATTTTAGAATGACGTCATTTGAACCTGCTTCATCCTCGACCAATGACCTGATCAACTGGCTGGTCGATAAGGGGCTTGAGGGTGCTGGGCAGGAAGAATTGCTCGAAGGTTTTTGTACCAGCCTCGTGGATATGGGTATTCCGTTGATGAGATTTCACGCGGCGCAATCGGCCCTGCACCCTGTCTACGGTGGAACCGGCTATAGCTGGTATAACGGTTCGGGTGGAGAATCCGAGAGATTCGAAAACACGGATACGCCCAGCGAAGTCTGGCAACAAAGCCCGCTTTATGCCCTGCTGCATGAGGATCTGGACGAGATTCGGGTCAAATTGGTAGAGCAGAACGAACCAAGTCGTTTTCCATTGCTGAATGACCTGCGTGAAATCGGAGCAACCGACTATTATGCGACCGGGCTTTCCTACGAAGGAGCAGGCTCGGTTTCCCTAAAGGGGTCTAAAAAGATTGGCGATGGCGTCTTGATGTCCTGGACCAGCGATGCCCCCACTGGTTTCGAAGATAATGACCTGAGCCGGATCAACAGCGTGCTGCCGCATCTGGGACTGGCGCTCAAATCCGCCAAGAACCAGAACCTGACAAAGGATTTGATGCGGGTTTACCTCGGCCGCGATGCCGGCCGCCGGGTTCTTTCGGGTGAGATCCGGCGCGGGTCCTTGCAGCAAATCGATGCAGTGATCTGGAATTTTGACCTCGAAGGTTTCACTACCTTGTCCGAGGACCTGCCGGGGAACGAGATCATCGACATGCTGAATGATTATCTGGCCGTGGCCGTCGGTGTGGTGCATGACAGGGGCGGTAACATCCTGAAATTCATGGGCGACGGGCTGATGGCGATGTTCGACGTCGGTGAGATAGACGAGGACGCCCACGCCGCGCTCGGCGCCGTACCCCTTCTCCAAGCCCGCATGGATGACTTGAACACCAAACGTCAGGCCGAAGGCTTGCCGGTTGCGAACTTCACATTGGCGCTTCACTCGGGCGAGATTCTCTACGGCAATATCGGGTCCAAGACGCGGCTGGACTTCACGGTGATCGGTCCGGCCGTCAACCAGGCCGCCCGCATTGCCGGAATGCACCGGTCGCTGGGTCAGAGAATCCTGATCTCGGACGATGTCGCCCGCGCCGCGTCGCCCTGCGCGCAAGAGCTCGTCTCGGTCGGTCGCTACATGCTGCGCGGTGTGCACGAACCGAAAGAGTTATTCACGGTATACAGTCCGGGAGGACCATCAGTAACTGATTGAAACTGAGGCTATTCCGAAGTTGAAAGACTTGGCGGAATGTCCTGGTCCCGCCGGACGTCAGCGATTGGTTTGCCTGGATGGTCGACCTTAGTGCGGATTTCGACCAATGACCGGTGTGAGCCCGAAGCAGACATCAAATCAAACTGTCAATCTCCAAACTTGCACATATTGGTGACAGTAGACAAAATGTTGGGCTTATTGTTAGCCAATCACATTCAGACAGAACTAAATTCTTAGGAGATTCATTTGCCACTTTCAGTTATTGGCGCAGGATTCGGTCGCACAGGCACCGAGTCGCTTAAGAAGGCTATTGAAATTTTGGGGTTGGGACCTTGCTACCATATGTTCGAAGTGCTGCCCTATCCTGAGCGAGTAGCGGTTTGGCGCTCCGCCGCCGGAGGGGACACACCAGATTGGGATCAGGTCTTCGCCGAATATATATAATGCAACCGTTGACTGGCCTGGCGCCTATTTTTGGAGAGAATTGAGCGCACACTTCCCGAAAGCGAAGATCATCCTCTCCGAACGCGATGCCGACGCATGGTACGAAAGCATGGATAAGACGATATTACCGATATTGCGGAATAGCGAAGACGCCGACTCAATTGGGATTAAGTTAATCGCCGAAAGAGTGTTCGGCGGTAATATCGCCGACCGAGATCATATGATTTCTGTTTACGAAAAGAATATTTTGGATGTTCAAGCAGAGTTCGGGAGAGACAGACTTCTGACTTATGAGCTTGGTAGCGGGTGAGAACCTCTATGCAGATTTCTGGATTGCCCAATCCCCGACCAACCCTATCCACACGGCAATTCAACCGACGAATTTCAGGGAAATGTCGACGCTGTCACTGACGCTCCTTCGGGCTGAAACTCTTGGCCTTCCAAAACGCTCAGTTATTCCACTAGTCGCCAGTTGAAGTCCGGTATTGAATTCGGCACGGAAGGCAACAAAAGAGCGTAAACTGGCACGTAGAAGAATGGTGGCTCTGTCCGCAAAGCGGCAGCCAAGACAGCCGGTCAAAAATCGATCTCAACACCCGGAAGGTTCAGCTCTTTCATCATGTCGCGCAGCTCTTGACGGGCGGCGATATTCGAGATGTTTAGCTGCTTGACGCCGATATCCTTGAGGTCCAGCAGGGTCAGACCGCGGGGGAACAGCTCACGGAAGATGACCCGTTCGGAAAAGCCCGAAGCGACGCGAAAACCGATGCGCTGCGACAGCATCTCGATGGCGCGCTGCATCTTTTCCTTGTTGACCATCCGCTGCGTGCCTACCCGGTTACGAACCACAACCCAGTCAATGGGCTTCAGCCCGGCTTGTGCGCGCAACTGCCGCGCGTTCCAGACCATCTCGGAATAGACCGACGGGCCGAGGATTTTCTCGCCCTTTGAGTCAATCCGCGCCAGCAGGTCAAAGTCGATGAAACTGTCGTTCAGCGGCGTGATCAGCGTATCGGCCAGCGAATGTGCCACCTGGCTGAGCCGGGTGTGAGAGCCCGGGCAGTCGATCAGAATGAAGTCGCTGTCGCTCTCCAACTGCGAAACGGCGGCGGACAGGCGGTGGTCATAGATGTTCTCGCCCGGCTTCAGCGTGGCGGCGTCGATCTCGGGCAGGTCGTGATGGCGTGGGCCGGGCAGGGTCAGGTCCGAGCTTTTGAGGAAGTTGTTTCTGTTCTCAAAATAGCGTCCCAGACTGCGTTGCCGCAGGTCCAGATCCAGCGTGCTGACCTTGTGTCCCAATCGGGCCAGTGCGGTCGCCACGTGCATCGACACGGTCGATTTGCCTGCGCCACCCTTTTCGTTCCCGACCACAATGATATGTGCCATGCTTGTATTCCCAAGTCCCGCCGTGCTTAACTACACGTTGTTGGTTCCCACTATATGTTGTGTCGCCTTGGAAGAAAAGAACCTCAAGCGGCGGTTTCTGGCAATATCAGACCCTAAATCGGAAAACCCTGCGTGGTGCGCAGGTTACAGACGGGCACTTGCCAATGTATCGGCCCTGATTCACAGTCCATATGCGGGTCTGGCAGGGAGAATGTGGCTTGGAACACTTGTTCCTGAACGTTTTGAACGTGGTTTTGCCGGTTCTGATCTGCGCCGGGATCGGCTATGGCCTTGCGCTGATTCACGCCCCATTCGACAACAAGGTGATCGGTGGCATCGTCTCAAAAGTTGGTTATCCAACGCTGATCATTTCGCATCTTTCGACCACCAAACTTGCCGTTGGCACCTTTCTGGATGTGATGACTGCGGCCGCGTTGGCAGTGGCAGGGTTTGGCGTGTTGGGGTTTGTCGCACTCAAGGTCATGCGCCTGCCGGTCAGGGCGTTTCTGACGCCGTTGATGCATGGAAATGTCGGCAATATCGGTTTGCCGATCACTCTGCTGGCTTTGGGCGACGCGGGCATGGCTTATACCATGGCGTTTGTGGTGGTTGTGCTGATTAGCATCTTCACCGTGGGCATGTGGATTCCAGCCGGAGAGTTTTCACCCAAGAAACTGGCCACATCCCCGATCATTTATGCCGTGGCGCTTTCGCTGATACTGATGGCGACGGGAACCAGCCTGCCACAGCCGATTTCGAAGTCGTTTGATATACTGGGCGGGCTGTCGATCCCACTGATGCTGCTGACGTTGGGCCACACCCTGGCTACATTGCAGGTGAATAGTCTGGGACGGTCGATCCTGTTGACGCTTTTTCATTTGGTGATGGCTGTTGTCATTGCCAGCGCATTGATCTGGTTGTTCGGATTTACAGGACCGGAACGGGGTGCTGTAATCCTGTGTTGCCTAATGCCGTCGTCGGTGGCGACCTATCTCTTCATCGATCAGCATGTGCCGGAATACGGGCCTGATGTGGCGGGCTTTATTCTGGTCTCGACACTGACGACAATACTGGTGTTGCCGGTGGCGCTGTCCTACTGGATCTGACACCCGACCGATGCCGGTTTCGTGACTTGTAACCCTCGGGAGCCTGACAGACTATGCCCCGGATATCACGCAGTATTCAAAAGGGCTCACATATGATCGGATATGTAACCATCGGCGTTTCCAACATGGACGCCGCCAAGACATTCTATACTTCGCTGTTCGAGGATAAAGGCGCACAGGTTCTGATCGACGCGGGTCGCATTGCCTTTATCGGCAATAATCCGGCGGCACCGATGCTGGCCGTTTGCGAGCCTTATGATGGCAATGACTGCGCGTCAGGGAATGGCAATATGGTGTCTTTCGCCGCCGACACCAAAGAGGCTGTCACCACAATGTATGACAAGGCGATCAGCCTTGGCGCGACGGACGAAGGCGAACCCGGGCAGCGCGTACCGGACCGGTTCTATGGTGCTTATGTGCGGGATCCAGATGGCAACAAGCTTTGCTTCTACGTCTTCGGATAATTCCGGACACAACGCAGGCAAGAAAAAAGGCCGCCCCAAAGGGCGGCCTTTCGCATTTCATACCAGTCAGGCTTAGAAGCCCAGACCTTCGTATTTCTTTTTGAACTTCGACACGCGGCCGCCGGCGTCCATCAGGCGCGACGAGCCACCGGTCCATGCCGGATGCACAGAGGGGTCGATTTCCAGAGCCAGCTGATCGCCTTCGGCGCCCCAGGTGGATTTCATCTGAACTACGGTGCCATCGGTCATTTTGACGTCGATGACGTGATAATCGGGATGGATGTCTTTTTTCATCTTTCCGTTCCTTACGCTTCGGCGCCAGCCTTGGGCTTGTAGTTGGTGACTTCCGCGATACGCGCGGACTTACCGCGACGGGTGCGCAGATAGTACAGTTTGGCGCGACGAACGCGGCCACGGCGGACAACAGTGATGCTGTCGATGTTGGTCGAATACAGCGGGAACACACGCTCCACGCCTTCGCCAAACGAAATCTTGCGAACGGTGAACGAGCCGGCAATGCCAGTGCCGTTGTTGCGCGCGATGCAGACGCCTTCGTAGTTCTGCACACGGGTGCGCGACCCTTCGGTCACCTTATAGCCGACACGGATGGTGTCACCGGCTTTGAAGTCGGGGATGTCTTTCCCCAGGGCGGCAATCTGTTCCGCCTCAAGCTGTGCGATCAGGTCCATCGCAGGTACTCCTATCTGCTCGTGGTTGGTCCACGAAGTTTGGGCGCGGCCTGAGAGCTCTTGGTCTTCACCGGGTCCTGCATGCAGCCCGCCAGAGATCAGATCGACTGTTCCTTGGGTCTGGTCAGATCTGACACGTCCCGGCCGAAGAAAGCTGAGCGTCACGCCACGATGCAAACCAAAACACCGGAGTCGCAGGATGCGGCACCGGATTGCGGTCGTGTACGGGGATTGGGCGCTGGGATCAAGTGCAAATTGTGGGGCATGGCGGTGGGAATCCGCCTTTCCGAAATTGCACCGTTGTCATGATGGTCAGATCAGGCATTCTAAGGGGAATTAAAAGAGCAGAAATTTCAGGCAGGATCCAATGATGCGAATTACGTTCATGCTGGCCATAACGGCTGCTGTGCTTATGTCTTGCGGGCGCGGTGGCCCGAAACCGCAGGTCGTAGAATCCACACCGGGCGTGGACAGGACTGCACCGTCCGTAATCTACCCTGACTTTGGCGACGCAGATCCACATGAATGGGAGGGGCGCCATCCCGGATTGTATCCGATCCACGGGCTGGACATCTCACGCTGGCAGGGACCGATAGACTGGCGCACGGCCAAAGCATCGGGTGTGAGCTTTGCATTCATGAAAGCGACGGAAGGCGGTGATGTGGCCGACCCGATGTTCGACGAACATCGACGTAGCGCGCAGGCGGCAGGCGTGCCTTGGGGGGCCTATCACTATTATTATTTCTGCCGGTCCGCCCGTGAACAGGCCCGTTGGTTCATCCAGAACGTTCCGAAAGGGGCAGACCTACCGCATGTTCTGGATATGGAATGGACGCCGCATTCCAAAACCTGCACGCTGCGGCCCGATGGCAGAACCGTTCGGGCCGAGGCGCAGCGGTTCCTGGACATTCTGGAACGGCACTATGGCCGACGTCCAATCGTCTATACTACTGTGGACTTTTTCGCAGACACGGATATCGGACGCTTGCCCAAGACCGAATTCTGGCTGAGGTCGGTCGCCGGCCACCCGCGCCAAGTCTATCCGCGCACTGTCTGGCGGTTCTGGCAATACACCGGCACCGGGCTGGTACCGGGTGTTCAGGGCAGGGTGGACATCAACACGTTCAACGGAACTCCGGAAGCTTGGGCCAGCTGGAAGTCTGGGAATTAGGTGTTAGGTGTTCCGTAGGTCTCGATAGTACCGCCCGTCACCAGATGGCCCAGTCGTCGTTCGCGTTCTTCACCGTACGCGTTGCGCAGCCAGAACGACTCGCCTGCACTCAGCTCGCGGCGTTCAAACCCGCGCTCGCGGAGGCACCGGTCCACTTGATCGATTTCGCCCTGTACGCGCAACTGGTCCTGAATCGGAACGGTAACGGCGGGTCCGACAATAATTCCCCAAAGAAGGATATTGGTCGCATAGCCCCCAATGACGGCGCTGTTTCCGCCTTCATCCGCTTCTTGAGAGCAGGAATCGACTGCGACCCGCGCCGAGTGCAAATTATGTCCGGCTTGCGTAGGAATAGACGTCCCGAGGGGTTTGGTGGTGCAGGCCGAGGCAACCAACAAAGCGCCAAGCAATAACTTCTTCATAATGTTGTTAGTCTCACTCTTAATTACCCAAAAATTGTATGGGACTTAAACGTGAGTAAAATGAGGTACAAACAACTTCAAATGGCATTCTGACAAACATTTAACCTGCGGCATGTCGGCCACATACCGCGTCTTTAGTCTGCGCTTTCGGCAGATGTTTTCAGATATTCCGCCCAGATGTCCGGGCGACGTTCACGCGTCAGATCTTCGGCCATCTTCTGGCGCCATTCCGCGATGCGGCCGTGATGGCCTGACATCAGAACCTCGGGAATCGAACGGCCCTTCCAATCTGCAGGACGGGTGTATTGGGGGTGTTCCAGCAGGCCCGAGGAAAAGCTTTCCTCTTCGGTCGACGCCTGATTGCCCAATACTCCGGGAAGCAGGCGTACCGTTGCATCGATCAGGGCCTGCGCGGCGATTTCCCCGCCGGTCATCACGAAATCGCCCAGTGACACTTCCTGCGCGCCGTAATGTTCCAGCACGCGCTCGTCCACACCTTCGAACCGGCCACACAACAAGGTCATCCCGTCACAGCGGGCAAGGTTCTGCATCATGCGCTGATCCATGCGTCGTCCGCGCGGGCTGAGGTAGATCAGCGGCCAGTTGCCGCGCACATCAGCCATGGTATGTTCAATCGCATCGCCAAGAACATCTGCACGCAACACCATTCCCGCACCACCGCCAGCGGGCGTGTCATCAACATTGCGGTGCTTGCCGGCGCCGAACGGCCGCAGATCCACGGTCTCCAGCTGCCACAACCCCTCCTGCAACGCTTTGCCGGTCAGGCTCTCGCCCAGCACACCGGGAAAGGCGTTGGGAAACAGCGTAATGATCTTGGCTTTCCAGACCCCATGCAGATCCGGGGTCGGGGTCATCAGTTCACGCGGCTTCAAGGTGGGCCGGATCGCCTTGCGACCATGGGACTTGCTGGGTTTTTCTGTCATATCTAGCGGGCCAGTTCGTTCTGCGCGGTTTGAATCAGAGCCTTCTTCTGGGTGATCATTGCGCCTTCGTCCAGCGATGAACGGTTCAGCACCAGCATTTCTTCCAGTGTATCGGCAGAAAACCTGGGGCTTGTCCGCGTGGGCCCAACAAGCTGCGCTGTTTTCTCGGGCGGCAGATCCAGGAACTCCGCCAAAGGCGCAGCTGAACCAAACTTATGGTTCTGAACCTCTTCCATCCACCCGGTCCGTACGGTGACTGAAGGCAGCCGGTCCCTGATCCTGTCCACCGTGTCCTGCAGCGGCGGCAGATGGGCAAGGGCGTTGCAGTAGGCGTCCAGATCCTGAACAAGGCGGGAATGCTGCAGATCATGGGCCCAAAGGCTGCGCAACCATTGATCCTGCTGGCGCAAAGACAGGTAGATTGTGAATTCGACTTCCTGCCCCAGCAGACGGCGGCGCAATACGCTGACCAGAGTCTCTGCCAGTTCCGGTGCCGCCCCATAACCTTCGCTTTTGTTTCTGCTGGGGCGAAGGCCCAGAAAATTCTCTTCGCTCACGATCAACCCGCGACGAGCTCCGAAATCCAGACCATCAAGGAATTCGCTCATCTGCCCGCCAAACCCTGCCAGCGTTGCGTCCAGACGATAGATCGAATGGCGCGTGGCCGCTTCGCTCAGCCCCAACTTGCGCGTTTTATAGGGAAGAACCAGCGAGTAACGGGGCCAGATCAACTCGCGGTTTTCATGCAAAAACGATTGTGCGGCGGCCATGCCGGTCTTGTGCAAACCCAGATGCAGCAAGACCCGACGCATCAGATCAGACCTTCGGGCGGGTCGGCCACGATGCGGCCTTGCTCCAGATCTACAGTGGGTATCACTTGCAGCGTAAAGGGCAGCAGAACCGTGGATTTCAAACCTGGCCCATGCAGTTCCAGCAAATCCGCCGCGCCGTGATTTTGCACGGATTTGACCTTGCCCAGCAGCGTGCCGCCGGTGTCATAAACGTCAAGTCCGATCAGGTCGGTGTGATAAAACTCATCATCAGGCAAGGACGGCAACTGATCGCGCCGTGCAAACAGGCGCAGACCGTTCAGCGCATCGGCCTCTTCCTTTGTTTCGACCCCACCCAGACGGGCCGCAAACCCGTTCTTTATCGCGCGTGTCAGAACAACCGGATAGCGTTCCTTACCCGCCTCATCGGTCAGCGGCGAATACGCTTCGATTTCTTCGGGAACGGCGCAAAAGCTTTTCAGGCGCACTTCGCCGCGTACGCCGTAAGATCCTGCAACACTGCCGACGCAGATCAGATCACTCATTGGAAGCGCCCGTCGTCAAACAAATTCCGTTTCTCCATTCCCCAAGCCCCTCGCAGGCTTCGCGTTGATTGCTGCGTTCGAAGAACACGCCAACAATAAAGGCGATCAGCAGCAGAATGGGAAGTCGTATCAATCCGAACATGTGGCCTTACCGTGTTTCGATTTTCAGACCGTCAGCCCGGTTTTCCCAACCGACTTGTTCAAGTTCCGGCGTGTCCGAGACCCGCTCGGGCCAGCCGACACAGAAATATCCGATCAAACGCCAGTCTTCCGGCGCCTTCAGATCGCGCATCATCTGTTCGGGATCCAGAATAGATACCCAACCTAAACCCAACCCTTCGGCCCGCAAGGCCAGCCAGAACAGGGTTATGGCAGACACAACGGAATAACGCCGCATCTCGGGCATCGTGCCTGCACCCAGCCCCATGCCCTTGTCGGTGCTGTCATCGCAGAACACGGCCAGTTGTACAGGGGCTTCCTGCATCCCGGACAATTTCAGGCGGCTGTATAGCTGCGCCTTGTCGCCGGAATACCCCGCCAGAGCTTCGGTATTGGCGGTTTGAAAATTCTTCAACGCTGCGGCCCGTGCCGCGTCGCTTTCGACGCGGATCACGCGCCAGGGTTCGCTGAGCCCCACCGAAGGGGCCAGTCGAAATGCGTCGAGGCAGCGCGCCAGCACTGCCTCGTCTATCGCGTCGGTGCGGAACCGGCGCACATCACGCCGGAGCCGCAACAACAGCTCGAACTGCGTGCGAAAATCGTCAGTAAAGGTTTGATTCCGCACGCGCCCGCCTGCTTATTCTTCTGCAGCCGCTTCTTCAGCCGGTGCAGCGGCAGCTTCAGCTGCCTTTGCCGCTTTCTCTTCCGCGCGCTCCTGAGCTTTCTTGCCCGGGGTACCCTTGTTGGGGTTGTTGCGCTCGGCCTTGTCACGGCTGCCGGCTGCTTCCAGCATACGTGCGATACGGTCGGTAGGCTGAGCGCCCTGATCCAGCCAGTACTGAATGCGCTCCATGTCCATTTTCACGCGCTCTTCGCTGTCTTTCGGCAGCAGCGGGTTGTAGGTGCCCAGTTTCTCGATGAAACGGCCGTCGCGGGGCATGCGGCTGTCGGCTGCCACGATGCGATAGAAGGGACGCTTTTTCGAGCCGCCGCGGGCGAGACGAATTTTCATTGCCATGGTGGTATCTCCTTTAGATGGCGTGTGCCGGGAATTGCCCGGTCAATTCTGGTGTTTCTTGTGGTGTCGGATGACTTCCTGAATGATGAAGTTCAGGAAAGCCTTGGCGAAATCGGGGTCCAGATCGGCCTCTTTCGCCAGGTCTTCGAGCCGTGCGATCTGCGCCGCTTCGCGCGAGGGATCGGACGGGGGAAGGTCGTGTTCAGCCTTGAGTTTGCCAACGGCCTGAGTGTGCTTGAACCGCTCGCCCAGCGTATAGACAAGAATCGCGTCCAGTCGGTCGATGCTTTCGCGATGCTCTTTCAACAGCGTGGCAGCCTGTGTCACGGGGTTGGTCATTGGCCAGTCCTTTCGGTGGTCAAAGCGGGTTCAGACAAATCGATTTGCGGGTGCCGCCAGATCTGGGCTTTTTTACCCAGCAGCTCGGCTTCGCGCTCATAGGTCGCGCCAAGACGCTCGGCCAAGGCGCGCGAGCGGTCATTAGCTTGGGCGATGTAGGACATCACGCCATTCAGGCCTTGATGACGGGCCGCATAGTCGCGCGCAGCTTCTGCGGCCTCAAATCCCAGACCTTTGCCTTCGGCTTGCTCCATCAGGGTCCAGCCCAGTTCCGGTTCATCCCAGCCCGGAGCAAAGATGATGCCTGCCCAACCGACGAACACGCCGCGCGATTTCTCGGTCAGATGCCAAAGGCCAAAACCATTGAGTGCCCAATGACCCAGTCGTTTGACCAGTGAGTCCCAGCTTCCCAGCTCATCTTTCGGACCACCAACCATGTGGCTGCGCTCGGTCGCAAAGAACGCGGTCATCGCGGGCAGGTCGTCCTGGTGCGGTGCGCGCAGGATCAGACGCTCGGTTTCGACAGTGGGGATAGTGAACGAGGTCATGCGTAGGCCTCCATTCCACCGTTCACCAGATCTGCCGGGGCAGGGTGTCGCCAGATTTCCGAGATCCCATATTTGGGGTGCTCGTAGTTGTATTCGAACTGTGCGCCCAAACGCTTGGCAACGGCGATGCTGGCGTGATTGTCAGGATCGATCAGCGAGATCGCGGTGTCCCAACCCAGAACATCATAGGCATAGCTGCGTGCCGCAAACCCGGCTTCGGTGGCATATCCTCTGCCGGTGGCATGGTTCAGCAGCGTCCAGCCGACTTCGGGTTCGGGCCATCCTTCGGGGCACCAGAGTCCGACACGACCAACATAGGTGCCGGTGTCTTTTTCATCGACGCTCCAATACCCGTAGCCGCGCAGAGTCCAGTGACCCAGCAGAGCGGCAATCACGCGCCACACCTCATCCCGGCGCATCTGACCGCCGACATACTTCGCAGCATCACTGGCGAAGAACGCGGTGTCTGCGTCAAGATCAGCCTCGGACGGAGCACGCAGGATAAGGCGTTCGGTCTCAAGCTGAGGGATATGAAGCGCGTGGGTAGTCATTTACTTCTTTTTGCCAAACCCGCTCAGCCCGGGGGGCAGACCCATGCCGCCACCCATGCCGGGCATGCCGCCGGGCATCTTGCCGCCCATCGCCTTGGCCGCCTGTTCCAGCGCTTTGGGGTCCATGCCTGCTGCCATGTCTTCGGGCGAGGGGCCGCCTTTGCCAAACATGCCCTTCATGGCCTGTTTCAGCATCTTGCCTTTGCCCATCTTGCCCATCTTCTTCATCATGTCCGACATCTGCCGGTGCATCTTGAGCAGCTTGTTGAGGTCGCTGACCTCCATGCCCGAGCCTGCCGCGATCCGCTTTTTACGGCTCGCCTGCAACAGCTGCGGGTTGGCGCGTTCGCGTTTGGTCATGGACTGGATCAGGGCGATCTGCTGGCGCAGGATCTTGTCGTCAAGCCCCGCCTGATCCATCTGCTTGGCCATCTTGCCCATACCCGGCATCATGCCCATCATGCCTTGCATGCCGCCCATCTGGATCATCTGTTCCAGCTGCATTTTCAGGTCGTTCATGTTGAACTGACCTTTGACCATGCGCTTCATCATGCGCTCGGTCTGTTCCATCTCCATCGTTTCCTGGGCCTTTTCGACCAGGGCAACAATGTCGCCCATACCCAGAATACGACCAGCGATCCGGTCCGGCTCGAAGGTTTCGAGCGCGTCCATCTTCTCACCCAGACCCACAAAGCGGATCGGCTTGCCGGTGACTGCGCGCATCGACAGCGCCGCACCGCCGCGCCCGTCACCGTCCATACGGGTCAGGACCACGCCCGAGATGCCAACCTTGGCGTCAAATTCCTCGGCCACCTCAACAGCGACCTGACCGGTCAGGCCGTCGACAACCAACAGGGTCTCGCGCGGGTCAACTACGTTGCGAACCTGCTCGACCTCGTTCATCAGCACTTCGTCGATGTGCAGACGGCCCGCGGTATCGAGCATGTAGACGTCATAGCCACCCAGCGTTGCCTGCTGCTTGGCACGCTTGGCGATGTCGACCGGCGACTGGCCGGGAACGATGGGCAAAGTATCGACGCCGACCTGAGTACCCAAAACCGCCAACTGATCCATCGCCGCCGGGCGATAGACGTCGAGCGAGGCCATCAGAACCTTCTTGCCCTCTTTCTCTTTCAGGCGCTTGGCGAGCTTACCTGTCGTGGTCGTCTTACCCGATCCCTGCAGACCGACCATCAGGATCGGGGCGGGCGGGTTGTCGATCTTCAGCGCGCCGGGGTCTTCCTCGCCGCGCAGCGTATCGACCAGCGCGTCATGTACGATCTTGACGACCTGCTGGCCGGGTGTGATCGACTTGGTGACGGCCTGACCGGTTGCCTGTTCCTGAACTTTCTTGACGAATTCGCGCGCCACCGGCAGCGAAACATCCGCCTCTAACAGGGCAACGCGAACCTCGCGCAGGGCGGTTTTGACGTCTTCCTCGGACAGGGCACCCTGTTTCGTCAGCCGATCAAAGACGCCAGAGAGGCGTTCGGATAGATTTTCAAACATGCCTTCGGCCTCCTTCGCCGGTTTTGACTAGGCGCTTCCTAAGTAGGAACCACCGGTTGAGTACACAATTGCCCCCTCCCACTGAATTAGACGTGGGGGTAATGCCAAATGGCATTGCCCCCACGGGCGAAACTCGCTGGTGGGGGGCGATCCCTGAACGACTCAAGGGACCGGAAGATCAGACGCTTCCGGATGTTTGGACCGGGCTTTAGGCGGAATGGCCGTCAGAGTCAACTGCGTACACTTTGAATCTATGGTTTGGAATGGCCAATGCTCTTAACTGTAATTCGGCTGATTGCGGGCGCGTCCGTTCTGTGGCACAGCGCAGGAAATTCTGCGCAAGGAGATCGGGATGGACGCTTCATCCGCCTATCAGGACACACTACCGCTGAGTTCCGACGCATTGCTGGCGCAACTGGACGAGTGGGGGTTGGCCTATCGTATGCATACTCATGGGCCCCTGCGTACGGTCGAGGATGCCAAGTCCGTCGAAGGTCAATTCACGGTGCCGGGCGAGAATGCGTTGCGGGTCAAGAACCTGTATCTGCGCGACAAGAAAAAGCGCAACTATCTGGTGACACTTGAGCAAAGCCGCGAGATCGACCTTAAGGCGCTGGGTGCTGAGTTGGGAATTGGCAATCTGTCCTTCGGCTCGGCGGACAGGCTGCTAGAGAACCTCGGCATTCGACCCGGCGCGGTCAGCCCTTTGGCGATGATCAACGGGGTTCAGAATGATGTGCGGTTCTTCATGGACGCGGCGGCCCGACAGGCCGAGGTGATTTACATGCACCCGCTAGTCAATGACCGCACTGTCGTCCTGAAACAGACCGACATGATGGCTTTCTTTGATCGCATCGATTGCAAAATCACCTGGCTGCCCTGATCACTCAAGCGCCTCTTTCAGCGCGGCGGCGACATGCGCGGCAGACGGGTTGACGAACATGTGCCCGTCAGCCTCGAACACCGGGTCGTCCAGATTGTTCGGAAAAGCCAGTGGCAGCTCGGTACAGGCCAGAAGGATCGCGGTTCCCGGACTGGCGTGTTTGTTGCAAAAGGCCAGCAATCGCGCGCGCGCGGTGTCGGATGCGCCACCGTAGAAGTCGCTGTCGATCATGGCCTGCATCTCGGATATCTCGGGCTCTGGCAGCCGCTCATTTGCAGTGATGCCCTCGGCGGCCAGACGATCCGCATAGTTGGTGGCCTGCATCGTAACGGTTGTGCCCAGGACCAGAGCCTCGGACGCGCCAGTTCCTGCCGTGGCGTCGGCGGTTGCATCAAAGATGCTGAGGATGGGCATGGAAACACCCAGCCGGATCGCGTGGAGCCGTGCGTGCGGTGTGTTGGACGCGATGATGCCGAAGTCGCAGCCTGCACGCTCCAACGTCAGCAGTGCATCACGGAATACGGCATCAAAACCCGCCCAGCTTGCCTCATCTCCGGCGACACCGCGCAAGGCGCGCGTCTTGGCCTGTGTGACAGATTCGATCGTCATCGGAGGGATCGGCAAAGGAGAGCCATGGCCGCGTTCCGCGAAATAACGCCCGGCTCCTTCGGCAATCGCCCTGTAATAGTCGACGGTCGAGGCCCAGCCCACACCGCCCAGAATGCCGATTTTCTTCATGTGCCCATCCAGTCTGCCTGTCATACTGAATGGCAGACTGGACGTTTCCGGGCTCATTGACCAGAGGGGATCAGGCTGCAAGCTCAGCTACAGCCTTATGGGCGCTTTGCAACGCTGCATCGGGGTTCACGGCCATCTGATCGGCAGCGATGACGTCCACGTCATGGATGCCGATAAAGCCCAGAACGTGGCGCGCGTAGTTGGTGGCGAAATCCGCCTCGGACCCGACAGGGACACCGCCCGAAGCGATAGCCAGAATGGCGCGTTTACCTTCCAACAGACCTTTGGGACCGTTTTCGGTATAGGAAAAAGTCAGACCGGCGCGTGCAACAAGGTCGATCCAGGCCTTGAAAGCGGCCGGAACCGAGAAGTTGTAGATAGGCAGGCCAATGACGATGGTGTCGGCGTCCTGCAATTCGGCCACCAGCTGGTCTGACAGGGCGAGCCGGTCGCGTTGTACTTCGTCGCGCTGTTCCACTGGTGTGAAGTTGGCAGCGATCCAATCTTCGGTCAGCATTGGAAGTGGGGTGGAAAGATCACGCCGGATGATGCGTTCTGCGCCCAGTTGCTTGATCACACGCTCTGACAGATCGCGCGTGGTCGAGTCCACGCGGCGGGCGGATGAGTCGATATGAAGGATAGTATTGGTCATTGATTGGGTCCTTTGGGTCAGGGAAATCTTGTCCTGCTTCCAATATGAATGTTGCACTGGTGAACAAAACTCGGATACATCAACAGTTATTGTTGGAAATTGCACAGTGACGACATTGCCATGGACAATTGGGATGAGGTGAGAACCGCCTATCAGGTGGCCCGCATGGGGACGGTAAGTGGTGCCGCCGAGGTTCTGGGGGTGCACCACGCCACAGTGATCCGCCATATCGACGCTATCGAGGCGCGGTTGGGGGTCAAACTGTTCCAGCGTCACGCGCGCGGGTACACGCCGACCGAAGCGGGTGACGATTTGTTGCGTGTGGCCCAGGCCACTGAAGACCAGTTCAATCAGCTTGTGGGCCGAATGAAGGGTCGGGGTGACGATGTTTCGGGCGAGTTGGTCGTGACGTCGCTGGGCTCGATTGCACCTCTGGTGGTGCCAACGCTCACCGCGTTTCAAGAGATGCATCCGGATCTGATAGTGCGTTACCTAACCGGAGACCGGCTGTTCCGGCTGGAATATGGCGAAGCGCACGTAGCAATCCGCGCCGGGTCGGCACCGGATCAGCCAGACAACGTCGTTCAGCCCTTCAGGCAAGAAGAGGTCGGCCTGTATGCCAGCACTGCATATGTCGAACGGTTTGGTAAACCGTCGGGCACCGAAGATTTCGCGAGGCACCAATTTGTCAGCTCTGATGATGAAGGCAGCCGGGCACCGTTCACCCGGTGGCTGCGCGCGACGGTGCCTACTGACCGCATTACCTTTCGCTGCACCAACAACTTCTGTATGCGCGAGGCCGTTTTGGCCGGCGCCGGTATTGGATTCATGTCCCGATGGGAAGCAACCCGCCATGACAATCTTGTCGAAGTGATGGAGCCGCTGCCAGAATGGTTCGGCAACCTGTGGCTGGTGACGCATGTGGATCTGCATCGAACGACCAAGGTGCAGGCGTTCCTGACTTTTTTGAAAGCACAGGCCAAAGGCTGGCAATCATGACCCCTCAGGCCCGTGGCCATCTGGCCATGCTGGCTTTTTCTGCCCTCGTTGCGGGCAGTTTTTCGCTTGGGTCGATGATTGCGAACGAGATTGCCCCGGCGGCGCTCAATGCGGTGCGGTTTGCCATTGCGGCGGTGGTGATTGGTGTCGCCGCTCTGGCCACAACCGGATTGCCGCGCGCTGCGGCGCAGGCCCCCTGGCGCTATCTTGTGTTGGGCGGGTTGTTCGCCACCTACTTCGTGCTGATGTTCTATGGTCTGCAAACCGCGCCACCGGTCAGTGCCGCCGCAGTCTTCACGCTGACACCTGTCGTCTCGGCCCTCGCAGGATGGGTTCTGTTGCGTCAGATCACCACCCCGCGTATGGCGCTGGCTTTGACCATTGGGGCAGTGGGGGCGTTGTGGGTAATCTTTCGAGCCGATTGGCAGGTGTTTCGCGCCTTTGAGATCGGGCGCGGAGAGGTCATCTATTTCTGGGGCTGTGTCGCCCATGCGATTTATACTCCGATGGTACGTAAACTGAATCGTGGAGAGCCCGCTGTGGTCTTCACCTTTGGTACCTTGCTTGCCGGATGTCTTTTGCTGACAGTGTTTGGTTGGTATGATCTGAGGGCTACAGACTGGGCCGCGCTTCCGGCCATTGTCTGGATTGGTTTGCTTTATATTTCGTTTTTTGCAACGGCTGCCAGTTTTGTGCTGGTGCAGTTCTCGTCTTTGCGGCTGCCCTCGGCGAAGGTGATGGCTTATACCTATCTGGTGCCAAGTTGGGTGATCTTGTGGGAAATCGCGCTGGGCAAAGCTGTACCCACGGGTTTGATCCTGGGTGGGGTGGTGCTGACCGTCATCGCTTTGCTGATGCTGCTGAAAGAGGAAGCACCGCGTGCCGTGCAGATGAGCACAACTGCGGAATAACGCCGAACCTGCGCTTTAAGCCGCCTAGGTTTTCGAATGCATTCCGAATGCGGAAGTTGCTTGAGCCAGATCAAGGCTTGAGATTTGCCTCTCCAATACACTGCAAAGAAAGTGAGAGGAGGAGGTTATGTTCAAGCATATTATGCTGCCGATAGATCGGCATCTGCCGCCCGAGGTCCGCAAAGCTGCTGATATCGCTGCGGAAGTGGCGAAATGGCAGGGGGCTAAAATCACTCTGGTCAGCGTGACCGGAGCCCATATGGGTGAATCCACGGAAACCGAAGCCGAAATCGACAGGGATTTGGCGGTGTTCACCGAAAAGCTTGCCGCCGATAGTGGGACCAAAGTTGCCATCCGCAAGATTCACTCGGTCGACGTTGCCGCCGAAGTGGACGGCGACCTGACCCGCGCAGCGGAAGAGATGGGGGCTGATTTGATCATTGCGGGAACCCATGCCCCCCGGATTACGGACTACATATTCTCCAGCCACGCCGGGTATCTGGCCAAACATGCCAGCATGTCGGTCTTTGTGGTGCGCTAGGCTTCGTCCGAGGCCGGAAGCTCAACTTCCAGAAAACGCTCGAACGCATCCAGATTAACGGGTTCGAACTGACCGAACCCCTGCATCCAAACTGATGCGGCGCGCAGTGCGTCAGGTTCCAGCTTGCACCATTTCACCCGCCCGCGTTTCTCCTGACTGATCAACCCGGCTTTCGTCAGAATGACCAGATGCTTGGAAATCGCAGCCAGTGACATGTCGAATGGCTCGGCCACATCAGTCACGGCCATGTCATCCTCCAGCAGCATTGCCAGGATAGCACGGCGCGTGGGGTCGGCGAGGGCTGCAAAGACTGTGTCGAGCGGATCGTTCATCACGCTTTCATAGCCGCTTGGCGTGCGCGCGGAAAGGGCGTTACAGCATCGGATGGTGGAGTCTGTCAAAAGGCAAGTGCATCCGCAATCGATCCACATCACTTTCAATCAGGCCGATATCCCGGGCCATGCGCGCAGTTGCTGGCAAAGGCGTCGCCCTGGCGCGCCGTTTACGGTTTAGAAGTGAAAAACATCGAAGTGGTTTAAAAATCAGACGTAAATTAAATTTCCATTTCTTCTGAATCTGTTCCATTACGTACTCCTTATCCTCTAATTTCATTGGGAAAATGAGCTGATCTGTAGGGAAATTCAAAATCAATTACTTGACTCAATACGTTACAAAAAAGCACATAATTGGAATGGCCCGCATATTACCTCCTCTTAATGCTCTGAAAGCGTTCGAAGCTGCGGGACGGCACGAAAGTTTCAGCCGTGCCGCGGATGAGCTGAATGTCAGCCATTCTGCGATCAGCCGACATGTGCGAGGTCTCGAGGATCGGCTGGGTGTCGCTCTGTTCCGGGACCTGCCGCGCGGCGTTGAGCTGACGCTGGAAGGGCGCGGTTTGCTGATCAGGGTCATGGCGGCGCTCGACGAGATTGCCGAAGCCACCGAACTGGTGCGCCAGCGGCCCGAAGGAACCATCACGATCAGCTGTGAGCCGTTGTTTGCACAGAAATACCTCGTCCCCCGGTTGTCCGGTTTTTACAACGCCTTCCCGGGTGTTGAGTTGCGGCTGGAGGCCTCGCAGGCTTTGGCCGACGTTGACCGTCACGACGCGGATCTGGCCGTTCGCTTTGCGCATCGTGGTGAATTGGACATACCGTCAGACCTGATCAGCGACGCGCCGGTATATCCCTATGCCGCGCCAACCCTGCGGCCCGAAGGTTGGAGCAACCCCGCGCAAATCCTGAACTATCGTCTTTATCGCGATCGACCGGCCGAAACCTGGCGGCGTTGGGCGGAATTGGCTGGAATTGAAATGCCCGAACGCCGTATCGGTGGCTGGAAGACCATGACGGGGCTGGCGATGGAGGCGACGTTGTATGGTCAGGGCATCTTTCTGGGGTCCGCAGATTGTATGCTTATGGATCTCAATGCGGGGCGGCTGATCCGGTGCTTTCCGATCGGCTTTAGGGACGGGGGATTCCGGTTGGTTCTTGGAGCGGGCGCAGTCCGCAGGAAGTCTGTTCAGGCCTTTCGTGGCTGGTTGCTGGATGAAACAGCCGGTCTTCGCGGGCAACCTGTTGAGGGGGATAATCAACTCTTTGGTTGAATATGAGGTTTGGACGCATTTTTGGACCGGCGCTCGGGTGTGATATACCCATGAGTCAAGTGGATGCTAAAAATATAATGTAAAAACATATACTTAAGGTGCGGCAATCAAGGCGCGCAAGCCCGTTGACTCTGGGCTTCTGTCCCCTTAGCACCATGCCCAAGACTGTACGAGGGAAACGCCCGTGACCGATGACGACCAAAAGCAGCGTATGGCGCAGCTTGAGGCCAAGATCGACGCGGCGAAAAAGGCCAAAGCGCCTAAGCCGCGTGCGGATGCTGACGTGTCCGGGGGCGAGCTTGCCTGGAGGATGGTCATCGAAATGGTATCCGGTCTGGGGATCGGATTTGGCATCGGATACGGGCTGGACAGCCTGCTCGGGACAATCCCGATATTTCTGGTGCTGTTCACATTGCTGGGTCTTGTCGCGGGCGTGAAGGTTATGCTCCGCAGCGCACAGGAAGCTCAGGCGAAGCAAACGGCAGCTGACGCGGCCGAAAAGGACGAGAGGGACTGAACGTGGCGACTGAGACCACCGCAGCAGAAGGCAGCAGCCTGGTTTTTCACCCGATGGACCAATTCATCGTCAAGCCGTTGTTCGGCGACGGTGCGGTGGGCATGTTCACAGTCACCAACGTGACCCTGTGGTTGTTCCTGGCAATTGCTGCCGTTGTGGCTCTGCTGGTGCTGCCCACGTCGAAACGAGCAATCGTTCCGACCCGCATGCAGTCGATTGCGGAACTTACCTACGGTTTCGTCTACAAGATGCTGGAAGATATCTGCGGCAAGGAAGGCGTCAAGTTCTTCCCGTATGTCATGACCTTGTTCATGTTCATCGTCTGCGCGAACTTCCTGGGCCTGATCCCGACCTCGTTCACCACGACGTCGCATTTCGCAGTCACCATCCCGCTGGCACTGGCCGTGTTCCTGACGGTAACCATCCTGGGCTTCGTCAAGAACGGCGCGGCCTTCCTGGGCCTGTTCTGGGTCTCCAGCGCACCCTTGGCGCTGCGTCCGATCCTGGCGATCATCGAGCTGATCTCGTACTTCGTACGTCCTGTCAGCCACTCTATTCGTCTTGCTGGTAACGTCATGGCTGGCCACGCGGTTATCAAGGTTTTCGCGGGATTCGCCGCGGTTGCCGTGATCTCGCCCGTGTCGGTTCTGGCGATCACCGCAATGTACGGTCTTGAGGTCCTTGTGGCCTTCATCCAGGCCTACGTTTTCACCATTCTGACCTGTGTTTATCTGAAAGATGCGCTGCATCCGTCGCACTAAGGTCCGATACCCAAACATCGAAACTTCCAATTCGTAAGGAGAAACATCATGGAAGGCGATCTCGCACACATCGGCGCAGGCCTGGCAGCAATCGGTTCCGGCGCAGCCGCAATCGGTGTGGGCAACGTAGCAGGAAACTTCCTGGCCGGAGCCCTTCGCAACCCTTCGGCGGCTGCTTCGCAGACCGCAACCCTGTTTATTGGTATCGCATTCGCAGAAGCCCTGGGGATCTTCGCATTCCTGGTCTCGCTGCTGCTGATGTTCGCCGTCTAATCTGCGGAACCTGATCCTTACGCGCGGGTGGGCCCAAGCCATAGCGGCCCACCTGTTGTAAAGACAACGTTCCGACGGAGGACATCATGGCGACTGAACCCCTTACAGAAGAGGTAGCTGGCTCGTGCGTTGACTCCTATGGCTCTGCCATCGGGATGCCGCAGCTCTGCTTCGATTGGTTCCCCAACCAGATCTTCTGGCTGGTCATTACGCTGGTCGTCATCTTTCTGGTCTTGTCCCGAGTGGCTCTGCCACGCATTGCGGCAATCCTGGCTGAACGTCAGGGGACCATTACAAATGACCTGGCTGCGGCCGAAGATCTGAAGGCCAAGGCGGTCGAGGCTGAAGAAGCCTATAACAAGGCGCTGGCCGATGCCCGTGCCGAAGCGCAGCGTATCGCTGCCGAAGCACGCGCCGAAATCCAGGCTGGACTGGACGACGCGATTGCCAAGGCGGATGCGGAAATCGCTGCAAAGGCGGCTGAATCGGAAAAGGCAATTGTCGAAATCCGTGCCGGTGCGCTGGAAAGCATTCAAGTGGTTGCCAAAGACACGGCGGCCGAACTGGTTACAGCTCTGGGCGGCGAAGCGGAAGCGGATGCCATTTCCAGTGCCGTAGATACGCAGACGAAAGGATAAGTGACATGCGGAACACTCTTGCCCTTATCCTGACATTTGGCGCAGCCAGCCCGGCGCTTGCCGCCAAGGGGCCGTTTATCTCGCTTGGCAACACAGACTTTGTTGTTCTTCTGGGCTTTATCGTCTTCATCGCGGTCCTGTTCTATTTCAAGGTCCCCGGGATGATCGGCGGCGCTCTGGACAACCGGGCCGAAGGCATCAAGTCAGAGCTCGACGAAGCCCGTGCCCTGCACGAAGAAGCACGCAGCCTGCTGGCCTCGTACGAGCGCAAGCAGCGCGAGGTGCAGACTCAGGCTGACGCCATCGTTGCGGCGGCCAAGCAAGACGCGGTTCTGGCAGCTGATCAAGCGAAGGTTGACCTTGAAAAGTCGATCGAACGTCGTCTGGCTGCGGCTCAGGACCAGATCGCTTCGGCTGAAGCATCTGCTGTGAAAGAAGTACGTGATCAGGCCGTTTCGGTTGCGGTTGCTGCTGCAGGTTCCGTATTGGCCAAGCAGATGACCGCGGCACAGGCAAACAAACTGATCGACGCGTCGATTGCAGATGTGGGCACCAAGCTGCACTGAGGGATGCCCCTTACAGAAAAGTGATGCAGACGACCCGAAGGCCAGTGGCTTTCGGGTCTTTTGTTTCTTGAGCAGTTCTGCTTTTTTGTTGTTCACACTCCGAATCCTACCAACCGTCGGGGATCAGGTTGGCAGGTAAACTCCGCGAAGAGCGTTACAGTTCAGGGAAAGACAGACCGTGTCGGGCGACCCAGTTTCGATGAATATTATTGGCGTGGTCAGAAACGGCGGCTTGGCGCTGATCGATACGATCAACAGGATGGAAAATCTGTCGGCCCAGTTGAGCCGGTATTCAGCCACCATTGCGACCAATGACAACACGGACGATACGGACCGTGTGTTATTCGATTACGCTGATCGAAGTCAGCACGTCGATATCATTCAACTGGATGGGCTCGCTTCTCGTGTACCTGATCGGATTGAGCGCATCACAGCCGCAAGAAATGCCGTACTCAACAGATTGGAAGAGAAAGACATCGATCTCGATCTTACCCTGGTGCTGGATCTGGATGGCCCGAACGTCTGTCTGGATGTTCAGGCGGTTCTGTCAGCGGCGCAAAGGGTTGCCCCTTTGTGGGAGGGTGTCTTCGGCAATTCCAAGCCTGCATATTATGACATCCATGCCTTGCGCTGCTCCGGTTGGTGTGATGAAGACGTCTGGCAGCGCATTCAGAGCACGCGCAGACCATTGTTCGGGCGTCGCAAATGGCGCCATAGTTTGCTGAAGTCAGCGGTCTTTGACCGCCAGTTCCATATTCCGGCCGAAACGCCGCTTATCCCGGTTGATAGCGCTTTTGGAGGCGCCGGCTTGTATAAGACCCGCGCGCTCAGGGGCTTGC
The DNA here is from genome assembly GCF_001238295.1 of Ruegeria sp. 6PALISEP08. Taxonomy (GTDB): domain Bacteria; phylum Pseudomonadota; class Alphaproteobacteria; order Rhodobacterales; family Rhodobacteraceae; genus Ruegeria. The sequence goes on along the minus strand of NZ_LGXZ01000012.1, from coordinate 58,418 downwards.
GCTATTCTTGCCGGGACGAAAAAGGTCAGCAGGTGTGCGAACATGTGATGCTGCACAAACAGCTTCGGGACCGTGGCGCAAGATTGTTCATCGATCCGGCGCTGACAACATTGGCCCCTGATCATCATTTGGGAGAAGGCAGCGGCGCGCCATTTCCATCTAATTTACTGCCTAGAGAAGCAGGGGCGGCCTAACAAATGTCTCATTCCCCTCTGACTGGTGAAAAAGGTGAGTTTCTGTTTGAGGCCGATGTAATCGGCTGTCACCCGGCGCGGTACTTTCTGGACAAAAGTTGCGGGTTTATCTGGGTGGATTCTCCCACCTGGCTGAACGAAGCTTATAGCGATGCCATCGCCCTGACAGACACCGGAATTCTTGCGCGCAACCTGAACAATATTCGCGGTGTGTCACTTGCCATGCGCGCAAATGGCCTTGCCGAGGCTCGTGGCATCGACATTGGAGGTGGCTACGGGCTGCTCGTGCGTGGCCTGCGTGATATCGGGCTTCATTTCCATTGGTCCGACCCCTTTGCCGATAATCTGGTTGCGCGTGGGTTCGAAGCGGATAACGGTTCCTATTCTGTTGCCACCGCCTTCGAAGTGTTGGAGCACCTGCCCAACCCACTTTCACAAATCAAAGAGGCGCGCGCCCGGTTCGGTTTTGACACTTTGTTCTTTTCGGCCACATGCTTCGATCCAAACGCCATACCCTCACGGGACTGGTGGTATTGGGTCTTTGAAACCGGACAGCATATCAGCTTTTCCTCGGAACAGTGCCTTGATTTCATGGCCTCTGAACTGGGAATGCGAAAGGTTCACCTGACCGGCGACATCTATGTTTTCACGACATTGGACAAGTTTGCGTGGCCTGGAAAATGGCATCGCCGAAAGCTGAAAAAGCGCTTTGGCCACGACAGCCTGACGCAGGTTGACTATGACGAAATGAAGCGTCGCGTGACCGAGCAGCAGCAAAAGCCCTGAATGGCGGTTGGCGCTTGTCAGTCGTGTTCGGTTTCGTGGGCCAGCCGCTGTTGTGCGATGGCTTCATTACGTTCGGCCTTTCGTTGATCCGCCATGCTGCGTTCAACAAAGTCCAGATGCTGTTCAATTGCGTTGCGTGCAGCCGAAGGATCGCGCGCCTGAAGCGCGCCATTGATCGCCCGATGCTGGTCCAGAATGGCCTCGCGCGTGGCGCGCTGTTGGAACATGGTCTGTCGGTTATAGAACACGCCCTGTATCAGCAGATCATACATCGAGCGCATCATGTGCAGCATGACGACGTTGTGGCTGGCCTCGATGATGGCCATGTGGAATTCGGCGTCCAGTTGCGCCTCGTCATGCGCCGCGTTCCTGTCATGCGCCGCCTGCATCTTGTCAAAGACCGCCTGAACCACCTTCAGGTCGCTGTCTGATCCCAGCCGTGCGGCCCGTTCTGCGGCCAACCCCTCCATGTCGCGACGAAAGGACAGGTAGTCAAATACCGCTTCGTCATGACTGCCAAACAATCGGATCAGCGCCGGGGAAAAGGCAGATCCCAGTACCTCGGCTACATAGATTCCTGATCCGGCCTTTGCGGCCAGCAACCCCTGCGCCTGAAGTTCGGATATCGCATCGCGCAACGACGGGCGCGACACCCCCATCCGCTCGGCCAACTCGCGTTCGGATGGCAGGCGTTCACCGGGGCGCAGGATGCCACGCAGGATCAGAAGTTCGATCTGGCGAACGACGGCAAGCGAGAGTTTTTCGGTTTCGACTTTGTGAAAGGGCATCTTCGTTCCGGAATTGGTCAACTCATTTGACCACGGGTGCGCAATGCGTTCAAGAACGCCAGTTCACATCGATTGAAATAATAGGTCAGCATTATTGACTTTAAGATGTATACCCATAGGCTGCCCTGAATTGAGATCGGAGGAGCCTCATGTCTCAACACTCATTGTTTGCCACCCGAACTTCCCGGATGAAGGCATCAGAAATCCGAGAGCTGCTGAAACTGCTCGATCAGCCCGGTATCATTTCTTTTGCCGGTGGCATCCCGGACCCTGCTTTGTTTCCAGCTGACGCGTTCGCACAGGCATTCCAAGCAGCACTGGGACCAGAGACACAGGCGCAGGCGCTGCAATATTCGGTGAGCGAGGGCTATGTCCCGTTGCGAGAATGGCTGGTGCAGCACATGCGTCAAATCGGAGTAGAGTGTGACATTGACAACATCCTGATCACATCGGGGTCGCAGCAGGCGTTGGATTATCTGGGCAAGCTATTCCTGTCTCCTGGTGATACGGCCTTGGTCGGATGGCCAACCTATCTGGGTGCACTTGCAGCGTTCAATGCCTACGAGCCCCGATTTGATCGGCTGAATGGCAACAACGGAGCCGAAGAATACATAGCAGCAGCAGGGGATGGCACTGTGAAGTTCGCTTATCTGTCGGCGGATTTTGCCAATCCAACCGGCGAAACTCTGGATCGGCAGGGCAGGGATGCTTTGTTGGATTTGGCAGAAGAACTGGACTGCGTCATAATCGAGGACGGGGCCTATCAGGCGTTGCGCTATGATGGTGATCCGATTCCACCGATCCTGTCCCTGGAGCTCGATCGTAAAGGGTCTATCGAAAGCTGCCGGACAATCTATTGCGGCAGTTTCTCAAAAACCCTGTCGCCGGGGCTGCGCATGGGCTGGGTTGTGGCCTCCAAACCGATCATCTCTCAGATGGTTTTGTTGAAACAGGCGGCGGATCTTCATTCGGCGACCATCAATCAAATGGCCGTACATCAGGTGGCACAAACGTGTTTTGACACACATATTCCCAAAGTGCGTGCGGTCTACAAGGCCCGTCGCGATGTGATGCTGGACGCGTTGGAACAGCATATGCCCGAGGGGGTCGAGTGGACGCGGCCCGAAGGCGGCATGTTCATCTGGGTCACGCTGCCCGCAGGGACCAATGGGTCTGACCTGTTGGCGCGAGCTCTGGATACGGTGAAAGTGGCCTTTGTACCGGGGCAAGCATTCTTCCCGGATGGCAGCGGCACCAATACCATTCGACTCAGTTTTTCAAATTCTGACGAAGCGACAATCCGCGAAGGTATTCGTCGTTTGGGAGAAGTCTTGCGGGCCTGAATTGGGAAAGGTTTCGTTAACCATATTGCCGCTAGAAATGCGGCATGACCCGAGTGTTTGCCTTTCTGTTCCTTACCGCTTGTTCAGGCGGCACGCCTTACTTCCGCGACCTGCCGGCAACACGTGTCGCGGTGAATGGCAGCGTCTTTGACGTGCGGGTCCGCAATGAACTGGCCGAGGCCGTCCGTGTGAACGCTCAATACGCCCCGCGCCTGGGCCCGATCCGCGACCGGGCCGCGTTGGCGATGGAGCACGTGTCGGGCTGTCCGCTTCTGGACGTATTGGGCGATGCGGCGGTCACTGTCGGGGTGCTGGGGTGCGATCGCGAATTGGGGGAAAAGCTGATTTTCGGCGCTCTCATCCTCCGCCCGTATCAATGTGTCGATTACGGTTATACCAGCGGCTATGACTATCAGGTGTTCGAGTGTACGCCCTACTGAGATACCCGGTCTTGCGCGTGGTTTTGCCAAGATATTGTGGATAACTCGACCCAATATGCCACATCCTGCGCAATCACGTTGACACTTGTACCCATGGTTGCGCAGACTTCTTAACCATAGGAATCATACCAAGAGCAGCCATTGCGTTTCAGCAAACTTAAACTGACCGGCTTCAAAAGCTTCGTGGACCCGACCGATTTGATCATCGCGGACGGGCTGACCGGAGTGGTTGGTCCAAATGGCTGTGGCAAGTCCAACCTTCTGGAAGCACTGCGTTGGGTGATGGGTGAAAACCGCCCCAAATCCATGCGTGGCGGCGCGATGGAAGATGTCATCTTTGCCGGTGCTGCCACCCGGCCTGCACGCAACTTTGCCGAGGTGGTCCTGACCTTGGACAACTCGGAACGTCTCGCCCCGTCAGGTTTCAACGACAGTGATCAGTTGGAGATCGTCCGCCGCATCACCCGTGATGTCGGCAGCGCCTACAAGACCAATGGCAAGGATGTGCGAGCCCGAGATGTGCAGATGCTGTTTGCCGATGCCTCGACCGGGGCACATTCGCCCGCACTGGTGGGACAGAACCGCATTGCCGAGCTGATCAACGCCAAACCCCGCGCCCGCCGCCGTATTCTGGAAGAAGCCGCCGGGATCTCGGGCCTCTATCAGCGCCGCCATGAAGCCGAGTTGAAGCTGAAAGGGACCGAGGCCAACCTGACCCGCGTCGATGATGTTCTGGAACAGCTCGGTGGGCAATTGGCTCAATTGGCCCGTCAGGCGCGTCAGGCCGCGCGCTATCGCGAGATTGGCGAACAACTGCGGCAGGCCGAAGGGATGCTGCTGTATCGGCGCTGGAAAGAAGCTGATATGGCCCGCCAGCAGGCTGAAGAAAAGCTGCGCGAACGGATCACCGAAGCCTCCCGCGCCGAGGCTGAAGCCCGAGCGGCCGCCGCCAAACGGTCCGAGATCGAAGAAGCCCTGCCACCTTTGCGCGAAGAAGAGGCCATTGCTGCGGCTGTTCTACAACGTCAGCAGGTGCAGCGCGATCAGCTTTCGGATCAAGAAACCCGCGCGCGGCAGACCATTGAGACACTGACCAACCGTATTCAGCAGCTTGGCAACGATATTGAGCGCGAAACCGGTCTGAACCGCGACGCGGGTCAGATGATCGAGCGTCTGGAATGGGAAGCGCGCGAGCTGACCAAGGCAGCCGAAGGTCATGATGAGAAAGTGGCCGAAGCGGCAGAAATCGCGCGCGAAGCGGCCTCGATCCTGCAGGACCGCGAAGACCACCTGTCGCAACAGACCGAAGATATGGCCCGCCTTGTTGCCCGGCACCAATCGGCGCAACGTTTGGTCGAAGACAGTCGCAAGACTTTGGCCCGGTCCGAGGGCGAAGAGGAAAAAGCACGGCACGCAGTGGATGAGGCCAAAACGGCCCTGACCCGCTCCAGCGAGGCGTTTGAAGCCGCGCAGGAGGGCGAGGAAGAAGCGCGCGAAGCAGCTGAAGCCGCTGACGAGGCCCTGGCTGCCGCCGACGAGCTGCGCAACGAAACGCAAGCGCGCGAGGCCGAAGCGCGTGCGCAGCGTTCTGAGGCTGAAGGCGAACTTGGAGCGATCCGTGCCGAAACCACTGCCCTGGCCAAGCTGGTGGAACGTGACACCGCCGAAGGTGGCCAAGTGCTGGATCTGCTGCGCGTAGAGCCGGGCTTTGAAAAAGCCCTGGGCGCGGCCTTGGCCGATGATCTGCGTGCGCCGCTGGTCGAGGGCGATGGCCCCTCCGGTTGGGTGCAGGTGGCGGGTTATGACAGTGATCAGCAGTTGCCGGATGGGGTCGAACCGCTGGCGCTACATGTATCTGGCCCGGATCGTCTCAGCCGTCGGATTGCTCAGATTGGCCTTGTGGATGCGGATCAGGGTGCACGCCTGCAGGCGGCGCTGAAACCGGGTCAACGGCTGGTGTCCCGCTCGGGTGATCTGTGGCGTTGGGACGGCTTCCGCGCATGGGCCGAAGATGCCCCAAGCGCAGCAGCGCTGCGGTTGGAGCAGCTCAACAAACTGGAAACGCTGAAGCAGGAATTGACACGCACCGAGGCGCAAGCAGATGGTGCCCGCGCTGCGCATGAGGCGCTGTCGCGCCAATTGGCAGATGTGACCGAGGCCGACCGTCGGGCGCGTGAAGCTCGCCGTGCTGCTGATCAGCGCATGGCTGAAACCGCGCGTCTGCTCAGCCGGGCCGAAGCGGATCGCAATCTGGCGCAGGGAAGGCTGGAAACCCTGACTCTCACCGTGGATCGCCACAAGGAAGACGCCATGGCGGCCCGCGCGCAATTGCGCGAAGCTGAGGGTGCATTGAGCGGTTTAGGTGAACTCGACAGCGCCCGTGCCGAGGTCGAAGACATCAAACAAACCGTCGAAGCGGCGCGGATCACAATGCTGACCCACCGTTCGACCCATGATGAGCTGCGTCGTGAGGGGGACGCACGCACTCGCCGTTCGCAGGAGGTCACAAAAGACCTCAGCGGATGGCGGCACCGATTGGAAACTGCAGAAAAGCGGATTTCGGAATTGGCCGAGCGCAAGGAAAGCTCGGAAGAAGAACTGACCGAAGCCATGGCAGCGCCCGCAGAAATCGCCGAAGCGCGGGAAGAGTTGAACGAACTGATCGAAGCGGCTGAAACGCGTCGGGCAGAGGCTGCTGACAAGCTGGCCGAGGCTGAGACCCAGCAGCGAGAGATTGTTCTGGCTGAACGTGAGGCTGAACGTTTGGCCTCGGAAGCGCGTGAAACCCGCGCGGCGGCTGAAGCACGCTGTGATGCGGCCAAAGAAAGCGTCGTCGCTGCAGCGGAACGGATCGCTGAAGATCAACAGCTGACCCCGAACCAGCTGCTGAACCAGTTGGACGTGAACCCCGACCAGATGCCTGCTGCGGATGTACTGGAATCAGAGGTGAACCGCCACAAGCGCCAACGTGACGCAATGGGCGCGGTGAACCTGCGGGCTGAGGAAGACAGTAAAGAAGTTCAGGAAGAGTTCGACACGCTCAGCAGCGAAAAAGCAGATCTGGAAGAGGCCATCAAGGCCCTGCGCAGCGGCATTGCCAGCCTCAACCGCGAAGGGCGCGAGAGGTTGCTGACCGCGTTTGAACAGGTGAACTCGAATTTCGCGATGCTGTTCAAGCATCTCTTCGGCGGTGGTGAGGCCAATCTGGTCATGGTCGAAAGCGACGATCCGCTGGATGCAGGCCTTGAGATCATGTGCCAACCGCCGGGCAAGAAACTGTCGACCCTCAGCCTGTTGTCGGGTGGAGAACAGACCCTGACCGCGACCGCGCTGATCTTTGGTGTGTTCCTGGCAAATCCCGCGCCGATCTGCGTGCTGGACGAGGTCGACGCGCCGCTGGACGACGCCAACGTCACGCGGTTTTGTGACCTACTGGATGAGATGTGCCGCCAGACCGATACGCGCTTCCTGATCATCACCCACCATGCAGTCACGATGGCGCGGATGGACCGGCTTTTCGGCGTGACCATGCAGGAACAGGGCGTCAGCCAATTGGTTTCGGTTGATCTGAAGAAAGCCGAGCAGATGGTCGCCTGACCGCTCACTGCAAGTTTATGACGGTTGCGGCCGTATCACGCTAACTTGGGAACATGACGCGTTTTCTGATCCCCGCCCTAATCGCTGCCAGCCCGGCCTTTGCCACAGACTGGTCTGTCAAATCCGGGGATGTTCCCCTGACATCATCGGAACTCGACGCTTTGGCGGGCCAAACGTTCACCTTCTACGATGACGGTCAGGCCAAATTCTCGGCTGGAGGGGCCTATTCCTTCACTTATGCCAGCGGAGACTCGGCTTTTGGGACCTATTCCATTGCCGAGGACGGCAGCGTCTGCATCGCTTATCGAAATGGGTTCAGCCGATGTGATCTGTATGTGCACAGCGGCGAGAGGCTGATCTTAATCGACGAGAAAGGCGATCGGTATCCGGTTCGGCCCGAGTAAACCGGTGTGTCAGCGCGGTCCAAAGACAAAGCACAAAACAGGGACTCTCTTCATTTTGACGAAAAAACTTGTCAGATTGTGCGGACGATCTTTCCAGCCAAAGGCCCATGAGGGGATATAACCTGTGACAGAAGACTACGACAAACGCCTCGCTCTGGGAAAACAACGCGGATCGCATGGTCGTCAGCAAGACAAAGGTGTTCTGGTCATTCGAACGATTGCGATGCCCGCCGACACCAATCCGGCGGGTGACATTTTTGGCGGATGGCTGATGTCGCAAATGGATCTGGCTGCAGGCAATATGGCGGCGCGTGTGGCGCAGGGACGATCGGCGACCGTTTCCGTCGAGGCGATGCAGTTCTTGCAACCGGTCAAGGTTGGGGACGAAGTGACGCTCTATGCAACGCTGGTCCATGTCGGACGCACATCCATACGCGTTCATGTGGATGTCTGGGCGCGTCCCAGACAATCCGACAATGGCCAAAAGGTAACGGATGCGGATTTCGTCTTTGTTGCCTTGGATAAGACCGGGGTGCCACGTCCTGTGTTTGAAGACAGTTAAAGCCGTCTAAAGGCGGTTCAACAATTCAACTGTCGGCCACGCGTCTGCAGGCAGGCCCAAGCGTTGCTGTTCCGCCTGCACAGCGGCCCGCGTTCCAGCTCCCAGAATGCCGTCGACTTTGCCGACATCATAGCCCTTGGCCTGCAACTTGCTTTGTAGCTGCTTCATTTGTGCGCCGTTCAAACCTTGCGCCGGATTGCCTGCATCATAGATCTGCGCGCCTTCAAGCCGTGTGCCGAAATAGGCGGCTGTCACAACGTAGACAAAGCTTTGGTTCCACTCGAAATAAACGTCGAAATTGGGATAGGCTAGGAACGCTGGCCCGTTGCGTCCCTGTGGCAGGATCAATGAGGCTGGCAGATTGGCCAGCGACCCGCTGCGGGCCTGTATGCCCATGGCTTGCCAATCAGCCACCGAGCGTGGTTTGCCGGGGCCAGACAGGGACCAATCCATTTGTGCGGGCACTGTGACCTCTTGCAGCCACGGCTCGCCCGCACGCCAACCCAGATGCGACAGCATCTTGGCCCCGGACATCAGCGCATCAGTGGCCGAGGTTTTCAGGCGAACATGCCCGTCACCATCTCCGTCGACCCCGTTTTCCAGAATGTCACGGGGCAGCATCTGGACCATGCCAATCTCTCCGGCCCATGCGCCCGTTGTACGGGCAGGGTCGAAATCACCGTTCTGATACAGTTCGATGGCAGCAAATATTTGCGGGCGGAACAGTTCGGGCCTGCGGCAGTCATGCGCCAACGTCACCAGCGCGTTGCGGGTGTTGTAGTTCCCCTGAAACGCACCATAGTCTGTTTCAAACGCCCAAAAAGCCAGCAGCACCCCGCGCGAGATGCCATACTCGCGCTCGATCCGGTCAAACACAACGTCGTGTTCGCGCGACATTGCCTGCCCACGTTCGATCCGATTTCTCGTGATTAGAAGGCGTGAAAATTCGATGAACGGTTTCTGGTACACCCCCTGCGCACGGTCCGCCTTCAGCACGGCATTGTCCTGCTGCACGCCATTGAAAAACGCGTTCACGGTGGATTTATCAAAACCCTGCTGCACAGCCTCGGCTTTTAACCCCTTAACGAACGAATTGAACCCGCCACCACATTGGGCCAGAGCAGGAGAGGCAAACAGAGCTGCGGCGATCAGACCAGAAAGAAATCGCATGAAGGGACCCGTCAGAAAATCAGTTTGACCCCAACCGACACTGACACGAGCCCAAGCGCAAGCCCCCAAACGCACCACAACATGTGACATGCGCGGAAAACTTCCGCCGCGCCGATGTCGTGCGGCGCATCGCCGTTGACCCAGGCCAGATCCCTGACCTGCCCGTCATAGCTGCGCGGTCCGGCAAGGGCGACGTTCAGCGCGCGGGCCATGGCGGCCTCGGGCCAGCCTGCATTGGGCGAGATATGGCGGCGCGCATCCCCTACAATTTCGCGCCAGCGCGACCGCTGGCCCGAGAGCGCCACGATCAGCACACAGGTCAGGCGGGCAGGGATCAGGTTCAGCAGGTCGTCGAACCGGGCCGAGGCCCAGCCAAACGCGCGGTACTTTTCATTGCGATAACCGATCATGCTGTCGGCGGTATTCACGGCTTTGTAGACAAGCAGCCCGGGCAATCCGGCGACCAGAAACCAGAAAGCAGGCGCAATGACCCCGTCGCTGAGGTTTTCCGCCGCGCTTTCGATGGCCGAGCGCGCCACCTGCGCCTCGGTCATGTCCCGCGTATCGCGTGAGACGATCATGGCCACCTGTGCCCGCCCTTCGGCCAATGAGGTCAGCAGCCCGTCACCCACCGCACGCACATGTGCAACCAGCGATTTCTGGGCCAGCAGGATCGCACAGAGCAGGACCTCGACAACCGGCCCCAGCAGAGACAGCGCCCAGCCCAGCCCCCATGCACCGCAGACCAGCAGGGCAAGCACACCCACCCCTTTCAACCGACGTCCGGCCCCATGGTTCAAACGTTTATCCAGCCAGCCGATCAGATTGCCGATCATCACAGCCGGGTGTTTGACGCGCGACCAGAGCCAGTCGGGCTCTCCCAGCGCTGCGTCCAGACACATGGCGCAAACCAGCATCAGGCCAAGGCTCACAGCGCGGTCTCCAGCCGATCCCACCCGTCCGCAGGCGGCAGCCCGAGACGCAGATAGGTGGTTGAATAAGGAAAGACGCGGCTCCAGATATGGCTTTGTGCCAGTCGATTCTGCCATCCAGCGGCGTCGTCAACCTGATAAAGCCGGAACAGGCTGGTGCCACCGATGACCCTTGCCCCCTTGGCAGTCACCAGAGCGTCCAACAGGGCGGCCTCATCATCCAATCGCGCACGTGTATTGTTTGCCCAGCCATTGTCCGCCAGGGCCTGTGTTCCAACCCTCAGGGCAGGGCCAGACACAGACCACGGGCCCGTCAGATCGTTCAGCCGGTTGATCATCTCTGGCCGCCCGATTGCAAAGCCCAAACGCATCCCGGCCAGTCCCCAGAACTTGCCAAAGCTCTTCAGCACGATAACGCCGGGGCGGTCTGCCAGATGGATCAAGGACACGTCCGGCATGACGTCGCAAAAGCTTTCGTCAATCACGGTCAGCGGGGCAGAAACATCGCTTTCCTTCCAGATACGACCGTCGGGATTGTTCGGATGCACGATTACGCGGGCATCTCCGGGTGAATTAGCTTGAACGGTCCAACCCTGTGCCGAAAAGGCGGCGGCGTGTTCGTTATAGGTGGGCGGCGTGATCTGCACGGCGCCTGTCGTGGCAAGCGCGGGAATGCGTGCGATGATGGCCGATGCGCCCGGTGCGGGCAGGATCGCCGCGCCCTCCGGCACATTCCAGAACTGGCGTGCGGCATCTGAAAGTCGTTCAAAGGCCCCGTGATCCGGCAGTTCAGCCCAATCACCGGCAGTTAGCCCAGAAACCTCGTAAGGATGCGGGTTGATGCCGGTCGACAGATCGATCCAGTCGGAGCGTTGACCACCATACCTGACAATCGCCCTGTCCAGCCCTCCACCGTGGTCGCGCGCCGCGCGTGGGTCCAGACCGTGATCCAATGTGCTCATTTGCTCTCTCTGCGGGAAATGACCGATTTTTGCGCGTTTCAAGCGGATTTTTGCCTCTTACACAAGCAAATCCGCCAGTTCACGGAGCTGTGGGGCCGCTGTTAACACTTTGTTAAGGAAATAACGAGATCACGGACCACGGGGGTCGGCACCAATCACCATATCAAGTGCCGAGGTTGTTGCAAATGAAAGTTCTGATTGTTGAGAGTAATCCCGATCTTGGTCGGGTCTGGAAAAGGCATCTGGAAAGGCAAGGCGCCGAGGTCACGCTGGTCGAGACGCAGGAGGCCGCCATTCTGGCGCTGTATGGCACGGATTTCGAAATCATCGTGCTGGATCTGGTTTTGGAAACCGGCAGCGCTTTGGCCGTGGCCGATTTCGCCAGCTATCGCCGCCCCGAGGCGCGGGTGATCTTTGTCACCAACACCTCCTTCTTCTCGGATGGGTCGATCTTTGCCCACAGCCCGAATGCCTGCGCTTATGTACAAAGTGAAACGCCGCCAGAGGATCTGGCGGCGATGGTCGAGCATTACGCTGCAGGTCGCTGATCGCGGCCATGCGGCTCTGCATAATCCAGCACCGGGTTCACCGGAATAATTCGATGCGGATTGATGCTGTCGTGGCTGTAGTGATAATGGCGCACGATGTGGTTCATGTTCACCGTCTGCGCGACACCCGGCCACTGGTACAGCTCACGCGTATGGGCCCATAGGTTCGGATAATCGACCAGTCGCCGCTTGTTGCACTTGAAATGCAGGTGATACACTGGGTCGAAGCGGACCAGAGTTGTGAAAAGCCTCCAGTCGGCCTCGGTGATCCGGTCCCCCATCAGATAGCGGTTGCGGGACAAACGGTCTTCCAGCCAGTCCAATGTGTCGAACAGCGGGCCCACAGCGGCGTCATATGCCGCTTGCGAGGTGGCAAAGCCGGACTTGTAGACACCGTTATTGAGGTTTGAATAGATGCGCGCATTGACCTCTTCGATCTCGTCCCGCATCGCTTTGGGCCAGTAATCGTCGGTATTGCCGGTAATCCCGTTGAAGGCGGAATTGAACATGCGGATGATTTCCGAGCTTTCGTTCGAAACGATTGTCTCGTGCTGTTTGTCCCACAGGATCGGCACCGTGACGCGACCAGAATAAGAAGGATCGGCCCTGGAGTAGATCTGATGGGCATAATCCAAGCCATACAGGTCGTCACCGGCGGCACCATGATTGTCGGCTTCAAAGGTCCAGCCTTTGTCCAGCATGTCTGGATGCACGACCGAGACCGAGATCAGATCGCTCAGCCCTTTCAATTCGCGAAAGATCAGTGTGCGATGTGCCCAGGGGCAGGCGTAGCTGACATAGAGGTGATAGCGCCCGGCTTCCGCTTTGAACCCGCCCTTGCCTGACGGCCCTGCACTGCCATCGGCGGTCAGCCAGTTGCGAAACAGCGCGGCGCTGCGTTTGAACGCCCCGCCCGTGGATTTGGTGTCATACCAGGTGTCGTGCCATTTTCCGTCGACCAGCAGGCCCATTTCTTTTCCTCCGCAAAAGCGTTTCGCCAAAGATAGGCCCATGCCCGGCATCTTCCTATCCGAACACTCGCGCAAGAGCTCTGCATTGTCGCACAGTCGGGGTCGGGATTTCTGTGCAACAGACTTCGGATAGAACGTGATCTGTGATGCGGTTCACTGGATTTTTACAACTCTTCCCGCACAATAGAACTCATAAGCGGGGGAACGGATTAATGAGTACCTATGTTTCAAAGGAAATACGCGCCGAGTTGGACGCGGCCCGAATCGCCACCATGAAGAAAGCCAGCCGTTTGCGGGCGGAAATGGGCAACAATACATACAAAATTCTTAAATTGTGGAAAGATGGATTTACGGTTGAGGCCCAAACCACCCCGCGTCTGCGCGGGCTGGTCGATATTTATGATGGGGCAAACCATCTTTACCAATGCCTGATCGTCGCGGATGAGGACGAAGGTGGTGAAATGCGGTATGAATTCAAACGCAGCACCGCAGCCCATGACAAGGCTCCGCTCGATTTCTATCGCGCGCCGGATGCACCGATTGCCCTATTGGGGCACGAGGATTAGGGCCGGATTTCGACGGCCGTGCCGGTTTCTGTCAGGCTCCAAAGCTGCGCCATTTCGGCATTCGACAGTGCAATACAGCCCAATGTCCAGTCTCCGGGCAGGGTAACACCGACCACACCGTTTGGTTGCCCATGGATGAAGATGTCTCCTCCGGGGTCCTCACCCTTCAGACGTGCGCGTTTAATGTCATCGGGTTGGGGATAGTCTATTCCTAGTGACAGGTGAAAGGCGCTGTTCGGGTTGCGTCGATTAATTTCATAAAGCCCGACAGGGGTTTTTCCGTCCCCTTCAATCTGCTTGGCTCCGTCCGGGGCAAAACCTAACGAAATGCCGGCCTGCATCACCACTGCCCCGTCCAGCGAGGCAGTCAGGCGGCGGGCGGATTTCTCAATCAGGATATGGTCAATGCGTGTGGCTTCGGGCGCCAGCGGACGGGCCGGCGAGCGCGGGCCATAGCGGTGCCAGCCAAACCAGCCGGCACCTAGTGTCAACAGAATGAGACATATCAGCTCCAACCGCCGCATGTCTTATTGCAGATCCTCGAAGGCTCGTTTCAATCGCGCGCAAGCTTCCTCGACCCGCGCCCGTTGCGTTGCGAGATTAAACCGTTCGAACGTCTCTCCACCAGCGCCAAAACCAGGACCTGGCGAGGTCGCAATCCGCGCATCCTCGCGCAGGCGGCGGACAAACTCGTCATGATGCATGCCAGTGCCCGAGAAATCGACCCAGGCCAGATAAGTCGATTGCAACGGCATCGACCACAGGCCCGGAATTTCAGCAATGGTCTGATCGAACAGACGGCGATTGCCCTCCAGATGTGCGATCTGGGCATCCACCCATTCGGCGCCCTCGGGGCTGTAGGCGGCAGTGATCATCGCCACACCCAGTGCGCTAGGGTCGTAGTCCAGCGTCTGCAACCGATGCTTCATGGTCGCGCGCAGCTTGGGATCAGGAATGATCATGTTGCCGGTGCGTTGCCCGGCGATGTTGAATGTCTTTGACGCAGCGGTCAGCGTCACAGTCCAGGGTCGTGCATCCGGGGCCGCAACATCCATCGGCACAAATTTGGTGCCGGCATAGACCAGATCGTGGTGAATTTCGTCCGACACTAAGATCAAGCCGTTGCGTTCGGCAAACGCGGCCACGGCGCGCAGCTCCTCCGGCGTCCAAACCCGACCCGACGGATTCTGCGGCGAACACCACAGCAGCATCGTCTCGGACCCATCCAAACGCGACTGAGCGTCCTCCAGATCAAGGCCATAGCTGTCGCCTTCACGCACTAGCGGGCATTCCACGACTTTGCGGCCCGATTTGTTCACCTTGTGGGCAAACTCATGATAAACCGGGGTGAAGATCACGATGCCATCGCCCGGCTTAGTCCAGACATCCAGTGACAGCGCAATTGCGTTGCCCAAGCCTTGGGTCGTCAAAATCCAATCGGTGTCGATCTCCCAGTCGTGGCGAGCTTTCATCCACCACTGGACCGCAGCCAGATAATCCGGGTGCATCCAGGAATAGCCGAACACGCCAAGATCTGCCGCTTTGCGCACCGCGTCGATCACGCAAGGCGCTGTTTGGTAATCGGAATCGGCCGTCCACATGGCCAGCCCATCCTCGGGTGAGACACCATACAGCGTCTCCATCTTGTCCCATTTTGAACTGTTGGTGCCCCGGCGGTCGATCAGGTCGTTGAAAGTCATGTCTGCTCCGTTCTGTTGGTCGAAAGCTAATCGCAAATCGGGCAGGTGCAAGGGGGGCGTTGCGGCGCGGGGCGGGATGGCCTAAATCAGCCTCATGAAACGCAATATCCTGATCCATCCCGACCCCCGCCTGAAGAAGGTCTGCGCGCCCGTTGACGACCTTACGGACGAGCTGCGCAAACTGGCCGACGACATGCTGGAAACCATGTATGATGCGCCCGGCGTCGGCCTGGCCGCGCCTCAGATCGGTGTGCTGGACCGGCTGATCGTGATTGATTGCGTCAAGGAAGAGGGCGAGACACCGCGCCCCCTGATCATGTTCAACCCCGAGGTCGTTGCGTCTTCGGATGAAACCAGTGTTTACGAAGAAGGCTGCTTGTCCATCCCCGATCAATATGCCGAAGTGACCCGCCCCAAGGTGGTCGATGTCACTTGGATGGATCAGAACGGCAAGCTTCAGCAGGAAACCTTTGACGGGCTTTGGGCGACTTGTGTGCAGCATGAGATCGACCATTTGAACGGCAAGCTGTTCATCGACTATCTCAAGCCGCTGAAACGGCAGATGATTACCCGCAAGATGCAAAAGCTGAAACGCGAACGGACCCGGACATGACCGTCCGCCCCTGCCTGCCATGGCCCGACAAACGCCTGCGCACCAAAGCGGATGAGGTGGTTGAAATCACTGATGCGATCCGGGCCATCTGGGATGACATGATCGACACGATGGATGCGATGCCCGGCGTTGGTCTAGCTGCGCCGCAGATCGGCGTGATGTTGCGCTTGGCTGTGGTCGATGGGTCGGCCGAACGGGGTAAGGCCGTACGTCTGGCCAACCCGGAAATCCTGCACAGCTCGATCGAGCTGCGCGAACACGAAGAAGCCAGTCCAAACCTGCCCGGCGTGTCGGCCAAGATCAAACGACCGCGC
This sequence comes from Ruegeria sp. 6PALISEP08, assembly GCF_001238295.1. Lineage (GTDB taxonomy): Bacteria > Pseudomonadota > Alphaproteobacteria > Rhodobacterales > Rhodobacteraceae > Ruegeria. The sequence continues at coordinate 42,528 of NZ_LGXZ01000012.1, read as the reverse complement.
GCAGTAACGGTGAAGTTCCTGAATGAGCAGGGCATGGTGGATCGCCGAGATTTTGTTGGCATAGACGCCACCAGCGTGCAGCATCAGATCGATCATCTGAACGGACGGATGTTTTTCGACCGGCTCAGCAAGGTCAAACGTGACATGCTGCTGCGCAAAGCAAAAAAGCAGGGGTAAAGATGCGCGTTGTCTTCATGGGAACCCCGGATTTCTCGGTGCCGGTTCTGGATGCACTGGTCGAGGCCGGGCATGAGATTGCCGCCGTCTATTGCCAACCCCCACGCCCCGCCGGTCGCGGCAAGAAAGACCGCCCAACGCCCGTTCACGCCCGGGCCGAGGCTCTGGACTTGCGCGTCCGCCATCCGGTTTCGTTGAGATCAGCCGAGGAGCAGGATGCCTTTGCCGCGTTGAATGCGGATGTGGCCGTGGTTGTGGCCTATGGCCTGATCCTGCCACAACCCGTTCTGGATGCGCCCAAGCAGGGTTGCCTGAACATCCATGCCAGCCTTCTGCCGCGCTGGCGCGGGGCTGCGCCGATTCATCGGGCGATCATGTCCGGCGATACCGAGACAGGCATTTGCATCATGCAGATGGAGGCTGGTCTGGATACAGGCCCGGTTCTGCTGCGGCAGGCGACAGCGATTGAACCAGAGGAAACAACCGCGCAACTGCATGACCGGCTCTCAACCATGGGGGCGGCGCTGATCGTCGATGCGCTTTCTAAGCTACAGGATCTCACGCCCGAACCTCAGCCTGAGGACGGCGTGACCTACGCCTCCAAGATCGACAAATCCGAAGCCCGCGTCGACTGGACACGTCGGGCGGTCGACGTCGACAGGCAAATCCGGGGCCTGTCACCCTTTCCCGGGGCATGGACCGAGATGGATGGTGAACGCATCAAACTGCTGGCGTCGCGTTTGGTGGACGGGCAGGGCGCTCCGGGGGAGGTTCTGAATGATGATCTGTACGTGGCCTGTGGGCAGGGTGCTGTCGAACTGCTGCGCTTGCAAAGGGCAGGCAAAGGCGCGCAGGATAGGGAAACCTTCCTACGGGGCTGGGCAATACCCACCGGCACTCGGCTGTCTTCGGAGTAAAGCCATATGTTCATGGTGATGATGGGCACCGTCGTGATCGCCGGGATTGTCGGATACCTGTCCGAACAGACCGGTTTTACCCGTAACGGCTATTTGCAATCCATCATCATCTGTGTGGGCGGGGCGTTCCTGTTCTATTTCGTGCGTATCATGTTCGGGATCAGCTTTGGCCCGCCAGGTCTGGATGCGGTGATATCGTCCGTTGGTGCCCTGATTATCGTTCCGACCCATTGGAGGAAATGAGATGCCCATCGTTGTGTTGATCATCATCGGTGCTGCGGCAGGGTTCCTCGCCACCCGTTTGATGCGGATCGAGGCGGATATCGCGACGACCATGCTGATCGGCATCGTGGGGGCGTTGATCGGAGGGCTTCTGCTTCGGTTTCTGCTAACCGTCATGGGCTGGCTGTCAGGGTTTGTAGGGGCGGTCCTTGGGGCATTGCTGGTGATCTGGATCTGGCAGACCTATCTGCGCCGTTAACGCCTTGACCTTGCGCCAACTCTCCGGCCAGATCGCGTTCAACGACAAGGGAGGCTGTCGATGCCGCACGATCTGAAACCGGGTGACGTTGCTCTGATGGGCGTTCCGCTGGACCTGCATTCCTCGTTCCTGCAAGGCCCTGCCTTCGCCCCTGGACGCATTCGCGAAGCGTTACATTCCGGTGCCGCCAACCTGACCGCCGAGGATGGCACCGACTTGGGCGCGACCGAGAGATTCCGAGATACCGGCGACTTGGATGTTTTTGAGATGCGCGGTCAGGAGCCGATTGACCGGATCGAAGCCGAAGCTGCCAAGCGTATCGCAACCGGTGCACGCCTGTTGTCGCTGGGCGGCGACCATTCCGTGGCCTATCCATTGATCAAGGCCCATGCGGAGAAGTACGAAAGGTTGAATATCCTGCATATCGACAGCCACCCCGATCTGTACGACGAACAGGATATCGGCCCGTTGGGCCATGGCTGCCCCTTTGCGCGCGTGATGGAAAACTGCCCGATCAAGCGGCTGGTGCAGGTCGGCATCCGTACCATGAACGCGCATCAGCGCGAACAGGCTGACAAGTTCGGGGTCCAGGTGATCGATATGCGCAACTGGAGCCCCGACCTGCAGATTTCCTTTGATGGCCCAGTTTACCTGTCACTGGATCTGGATGCGCTGGACCCGGCCTTTGCCCCGGGCGTCTCGCATCACGAACCTGGCGGGCTGAGCACGCGCGAAGTTATCAACCTGATCCACCGGTTCGAAGGTCAATTGGTCGGGGCAGATATTGTCGAATTGAATCCGCATCGCGACCCTTATGGTATGACCGCGATGGTGGCCGCGAAATTCGTTAAGGAAATCGGTGCGCGCTTGATGACACGCTGATTTATCGCGCGTCGCACTCCGTGGCCGAGCTAAGTGCCAGGGCACCTCTAGTGGTCATCTCGTAGCGGTTCGCCTCGGCGGCGGTCATCCAGTGCATACTGTCGGCCGGGGCAGCATAAAGCGTGTACCAATAAAATTCCTCATCCACGCCTATGTCTTTGAAATAGTCCAGGTATCGGTCATGTTCCGGGTCATCCTTGGGCAATTCGGTGGCCACCAGCCCAGATCCGGCCCAACTGTGAACGCCGACACAGGCCCCCGGTTGCAACACGCGGCGCTTTCCGGCCAGGAAAAGGTCGGTACCTCCGCTGGCGACCAGACCGTTTGAGGGCACGATTGTATCGAAACCGGCCCTGCGCACCGCGCGGCTGAAGATGACATTGGCGTCATCGTCGACGGATCCTTCGATGTACTGCAGGACCAGTGTTCGGGCTTCGGGGTTTTCAGAGATGGCCTCCTCAAAAGCGGATAGCGTCGTTTCATCAATTGTGCCCGAGGCAATGATCTGGTCGCCCTGCGCCACAAAACTGACAGGTGTGTAGTATTGCCCGCACGAGGCGAGCAGGGCCAGACAGGCGGCAATGGATGTAAGTCTAAAGGTCACGTTGGCCTCCGGGCTGCGCTTTCCAAAGGGGTATCAGCACAGTGCTTTGACGTCCACCGACAGACTTAGTTGCGCGGTGGGCGGCTTTTGTAGACGGGCAATTGCCAGCCAAATACCAATGATCCGGCTCGCAACGCCCAGCAGACCAACGCGCAGAGAGCCAGTGCAAGCGCAGGTTCTGTCCCAAAATGGACAGCCAACACCGCCGTCAGCGCGCCAGTAAATGCGCAAGAGACATAAAGCTCACCCTGTTTCAGCACCAGTGGCACCTCGTTGCAGACCACATCGCGCATCAGCCCGCCCAGACATCCGGTTGTCACCCCCATCAGCACGACAATGATACCGGATTGATCCAGAGAAAAAGCAGCGCCTGTTCCGGCAGCAACGGCAACCGACAGTGCAAAACTGTCCAGCCAAACCAGCCAGTTGTAACGGCTTTCCATCAAATGTGCGGTAAAGAACACCAGAACCGCGGCGGCAACGGCGATCAGTATGTAGTCCGGTTGGCCGACCCAGAAGATAGGGTGCCGGTCCAACAACAGATCACGCACTGTACCGCCTCCGACTGCGGTCAGACAGGCCATGAAAGCAAACCCGACCAGATCCAGCTGGGCGCGGCTGGCCACCAAAGCCCCGGTCAGCGCAAAGATCAGGACCGAGGCGTAATCCAGCAAGGATAGCGAGGTCACGCCTGCGCCTTCTTGGGTCTGAACGGCGCCATGCCTGCGCGGGCCAACTCATCGGCCTTTTCGTTCTCGGGGTGGCCCGCATGTCCCTTGACCCACTCCCAGGTCACATCATGCCGTTCTTGCGCTTCGTCCAGACGTTGCCACAGATCGACGTTCTTGACCGGTTTCTTGTTCGAAGTTTTCCAACCGTTCCGCTTCCAGCCAAAGATCCAGCCGGTGACGCCGTTCTTCACATACGCGCTGTCGGTCACGATGGTGATCGTCGACGAGCGCTCCAGCGCCTCCAGCGCGCTTATGGCGGCCAGCAGTTCCATCCGGTTGTTGGTTGTCTCGGCCTCGCCCCCGTTCAGCTCACGTTCTTTTAGAACGGTGTCCCCGTCCATCGCGCGCAGCAGCGCGCCCCAGCCTCCGGGGCCGGGATTGCCGGAACAGGCACCATCGGTATAGGCAAACAAATCAGGCATGAGCAAACACCAATATAAATCCGTCATAAGACCCGGCCAGACCCTTGCCCATCCCCTTGACGCTGCGGTCAATCGTGAACCCAGCCTGGGTCAGAGCGCCTTCGATCTCGGCCTCGGTATAATATGTATAATAGCGATCCAGTTCGTCCCTGTGTTCACCAGTGCCCAGCTTCATGCCCAGAAACAACTGGCCTTCGGGCTTTAGGGCGTTGTGGATCGCCTTCAGGTGGCGCGGGAAATCTGCGCGCGGCGCGTGCAGCAGCGAAAAGCTGGCATAGACACCGTCATAGACCGAGGTCTCGGTCACGTCATCAAACGTGCCGAGATGCGCGTCTACTCCGTTCTCACGGGCATGGTCCACAAAGGCAGGCGTCGCGTCCAGCGCCCTTACCTTTAGACCCTGGCGCATCAGGAAACCGCTGTCTGACCCGGGCCCGGACCCCAGATCCAGCACATAACCACCCGCACAGACTGCATCGGCAAATTCCTGACGCGCCTCGAGCTGTTCGGGGGGCAACGGGATGTTCAGATATTCGGCCACCCTAGGGGTATAGGCGTTGATCGTGCGTTTGTCGGTCATAAGTAAACTCCGACGGCAAGGCTGGCGACAACGACGGCGGTCAGCAGGATGCGCAACCGCATCCACCAGACCGGTGTCAGCCGCCAATAAGAAAACAGGGCATCCAGCACCAGCAAACCGGCAAACCCGTACATCAGGTTCGTGCCTGCCTGAACCGGCCCGCCACCTGTCATGAAAAAGGCCCAAAGCGCGGGTAGGACAGACAGGGTGTAACACAGACCTGCCTTGCTGCCCGAAGTCTTGGTGGCAAAACCCCAAAGAACACCGGACATAAAACTCAGGATGACCGAGCCATAGAACAGCTGCACGTACGGTCCCACAAATCGCGCGCCAAGGTTCTGCGCACCCCAGGCGTTCAGGTCGCCGTTCAGATAGGTCAATGCGCCCCAGACAAAGGGAATCAACCCCGCCAGCCCCAGATAGAGCGGTGCCTTTGGTACTCCGATCACACCGGTTGCCTCAGGACACGGGGGACTTTGAACTCGACGTTTTCGACGGCTGTCTCAACCAGTTCGACGGTGACATCGTAATGTGCGCGGAACGCGTCGATCACCTCGTTCACCAAAAGCTCGGGGGCCGATGCGCCCGCAGTGACGGCCACGGATGAGATACCCTCCAGCGCGCGCCAGTCGATCTCGGAGGCGCGCTGCACCAGCTGCGCATATTCGCAGCCCTCGCGTGAGGCGACTTCGACCAGACGGCGGGAGTTCGACGAGTTCGGCGCCCCTACAACCAGCAGGGCGTCCGCCTTGGGAGCCACGGCCTTGACGGCCTCTTGCCGGTTCGTGGTGGCATAGCAGATGTCTTCTTTGTGTGGTCCGACAATGGCCGGGAACCGGGCCTGAAGCGCAGCTATGATGTCTTTGGTGTCATCAACTGACAGGGTTGTCTGAGTAACAAAGGCGAGTTTTTCGGGGTTACGCACGTCAACCGAGGCCACATCCTCGACGGTTTCGACCAGCAACACATCGCCCTCGGGTAGCTGTCCCATGGTTCCAACGGTCTCGGGATGGCCCTTGTGGCCGATCATGATCATCTGCAACCCCGCATCTGCATGGCGCTGTGCCTCGATGTGCACTTTCGAGACCAGCGGGCAGGTTGCATCCACATAGATCATCTCGCGTTTAGCGGCCTCGGCAGGGACCGATTTCGGCACGCCATGGGCGGAAAAAATCACCGGACGATCATCTGGGCATTCATGCAGTTCCTCGACAAAGACAGCACCCTTGGCCCGCAGCCCGTCGACGACAAATTTGTTATGCACGATCTCGTGGCGCACATAGACCGGAGCCCCCCATTTCTGCAGGGCCATTTCCACGATCTTGATGGCGCGATCCACACCGGCGCAGAAACCCCGGGGGGCTGCAAGGTAAAGTGTCAGCGGTGGCTGTGTCATTGGGTGTCTCCTTGAGGCACAGGTAAGTCTTTTCCTGGCCTTGGTCCAGACAGGAGATCGTCATTCAACTGACACGAATCGATGCTAGCCAAGAGATGTTTCAGCACCTGTACATAGTTAAGGAAGCGCGGCCAGGACTTCGGTCCTGACCGCGCAAATTTTACCCCATCAGTAATGCGTATTTCGGATCAGCTGTTGCTGGCCATCGCGACGTTGCGCGGCTCGGCCGGCATTTCACGTGGCGGGCGGCCGATCACGTCGCGCAGATCTTCCAGTTCGATGAAGTTGTCCGCCTGTCGGCGCAGCTCGTCCGAGATCATCGGAGGCTGGCTGCGGATGGTCGACACGACAGACACACGTACGCCCTGACGTTGCAGGCTGGCAATCAGCGGGCGGAAATCCCCATCGCCCGAGAATAGCACGATATGATCCACACGTGGCGCAAGTTCCATGGCATCGACAGTAAGCTCGATATCCATGTTCCCTTTGACTTTCCGACGCCCCATGCTGTCGGTATATTCCTTGGCCGGTTTCGTGACCATGGTGAAGCCGTTGTAATGCAGCCAGTCAACCAATGGACGGATCGGCGAATATTCGTCGTTTTCCAGGAGCGCTGTGTAATAGAAGGCCCGAAGCAACTTGCCACGGCGCATGAATTCCTGCCGCAGAAGTTTGTAGTCTATGTCGAAACCGAGTGCTTTTGCCGCAGCATAAAGATTCGAGCCGTCGATGAACAGCGCTAGCCGTTCGTCTTTATAAAACATAAATAGTCCCTTTCGGTATAATCCAGATCGCGCCGTTAAGTGAGTGAGTGAGTGATAAATTGGCGCGTTCTGATCATGCTATAATTAGAACTTTTGGCAGTTATCGCAAGTATGCAATGCGTCGAATGTAGGGTGCTGGATGAGCAATTCTTTGTCAAATGCCGTTATTGCACTGGGTGCAAATCTCAACTTGAGAGGAAATGGGCCTGCCGTCACCCTTCGGAGTGCTCTTGACGCCATTTCGCGTCAGGATCTGGTGATTCGCGCAGTCAGTAGGTTTTTCGCGACACCTTGCTTTCCCGCAGGCGCGGGCCCGGATTACGTGAATGCTGCGGCTCTGATCGCCACCGAGCAGTCTCCTGCCGAGCTTTTGCGCGGCCTGCACGCGGTTGAACATGAGTTCGGGCGCGAACGGGTGCAGCGTTGGGGAATGCGGACACTGGACCTCGATCTTGTGTGTTTTAGCGATCAGGTGTTGCCGGATCGTGCGCTGTTCGATCACTGGCTGACCCTGTCACCTGAGGCGCAGCAGCAAAAGGCCCCGGATCAACTGATCCTGCCGCATCCGCGCCTTCAGGACCGCGCATTTGTACTTGTGCCCATGGCCGATATCGTCCCTGACTGGCGTCATCCGGTTCTGGATCGCACGGTTTCACAGATGGTCGCCGATCTGCCTGCGGACGAAGTTGCAGCGGTCACGCCACTGTGATCCTTGCAAATGCAGCATTTCCTGCTTGTCAAGGCGCGGATTCGCGCTTAGATAAGCCCCTTCCTGACATGGATTCAGAAACGGAGAGCGCCTCATGGCCCGCGTGACGGTTGAAGATTGCGTAGACAAGGTTCCAAACCGGTTCGAACTGGTGATGCTTGCCGCCCATCGGGCGCGCGAGGTATCCGCCGGTGCTGCGATTACTGTTGACCGCGACAACGACAAGAACCCTGTCGTGTCCCTGCGCGAAATCGCCGACGAAACCCAAAGCGCGGATGAACTGCGCGAGCGCCTGATCGAGGCCAACCAGACCCAGATCGAGGTCGATGAGCCGGAAGAAGATCAGATGGCACTGCTGATGGGTGCCGAATCGGACAAACCTGCCATGGACGACATGTCAGAAGAAAAACTCCTGCGCGCTCTGATGGAGGCCCAGGGACAGGGGTAAGCCCTAAAAGCGAAGGTGCGGACCGGATGATTTCTGCTGACGACCTGATTGCGCTGGTCCGCAACTACAATCCCAAGACGAATGCTGAACGTATCACACTGGCCTATGAATTCGGTCAGCAGATGCATGAGGGGCAGGTCCGACATTCCGGCGAGCCCTATTTTACCCATCCCGTTGCCGTTGCCGCCATCCTGACAGAACAGCGTCTGGATGATGCGACTATCATTACGGCGCTGCTTCACGACACGATCGAAGACACCAAAGCCAATTATGGCAAGGTGGCCGAGCTGTTTGGGGATGAAGTCGCCAAGCTGGTTGACGGTGTTACCAAGCTGACCAACCTGCAACTGTCCAGCCGTGAGACCAAGCAGGCTGAAAATTTCCGCAAGCTGTTCATGGCCATGTCCAAGGACCTGCGAGTCATTTTGGTCAAGTTGGCAGACCGTCTGCATAACATGCGCACGATCAAGGCAATGCGCCCAGAAAAGCAGGTGGTTAAAGCGCGCGAGACGATGGACATCTATGCGCCACTTGCGGGCCGGATGGGTATGCAATGGATGCGCGAAGAGTTGGAAGACCTCGCTTTCCGTGTCCTGAACCCCGAAGGCCGCCAATCGATCATCCGGCGTTTCATCACGCTGCAACGCGAAACCGGTGACGTGATCCATCGGATCACCGGCGATATGCGGCACGAGCTGGAAAAGGCGGGGATCGATGCCGAGGTCTTTGGCCGCGCCAAGAAACCCTATTCGATCTGGCGAAAGATGCAGGAAAAGGATCAGGGCTTCTCGCGCCTGTCCGATATTTACGGCTTTCGCATCATCACCCAGACCGAAGAGGACTGCTATCGCACACTTGGTGCGATCCATCAGCGCTGGCGCGCGGTACCGGGGCGGTTCAAGGATTACATCAGTCAGCCGAAGTCGAACGGCTACCGTTCGATTCATACCACGGTGTCGGGGCGTGACGGTAAAAGGGTCGAGGTTCAGATCCGCACCCGCCAGATGCACGACGTGGCTGAAACCGGCGTTGCTGCGCACTGGTCTTATCGCGACGGTGTACGTACCGAGAACCCGTTTGCCGTTGACCCGGCCAAGTGGATTTCCAACCTGACCGAGCAGTTCGACAATGAGGAAGATCACGAAGACTTCCTCGAGGCCGTCAAATTGGAGATGTATTCCGACCAGGTGTTCTGCTTCACGCCCAAGGGCGATGTGGTGAAACTGCCGCGCGGGGCGACACCGATCGATTTCGCCTATGCAATCCACACCCGGATCGGCCATGCCTGTGTTGGGGCCAAGGTGGACGGCATCCGTGTGCCGCTTTGGACGCGGCTGAAGAACGGCCAGTCGGTTGACATCATCACTGCAGACGGTCAGACGCCGCAGGTCACATGGCTTGAGATCGCCGTCACCGGCAAGGCCCGCACCGCCATCCGTCGCGCCCTGCGCGAGGTCGACCGGGAGCGGTTCATTAAACTGGGCAAGGAACTGGCGCGTTCAGGCTTTGAGCACGTTGGGCGCAAGGCCACTGAAAAGACGCTCGACACTGCAGCCAAACACCTGCGTCTGAAAGATCGGCACGAATTGCTGGCCCGTCTGGGCAGCGCTGAACTGACGGCGCATGAGGTGGTTCAGGCCGTCTATCCCGAACTGGCCAAAGATGACGGTGATGCCATTCCGCTGCGTCGTGCCGTCATCGGCCTTGAACCGGGGCAGAAATTCGATCGCGCGCCGTGTTGCCAGCCTCTGCCGGGAGAGCGGATCGTTGGCATCACCTACCGTGGCAAGGGCGTGGTGGTGCACGCCATCGATTGCGACCGGCTGAGCGAGTTTGAAGGCGAACCCGAGCGCTGGGTCGATTTGCACTGGCATTCGGGTACCCACCCAGCCGTCTATAGCGCGACGCTGGATCTGACTATTGGCAATGACGCCGGGGTTCTGGGGCGTATTTGCACATTGATCGGCGAGAAAAAGGCCAATATCTCGAACTTGGAATTTGTTGACCGCAAACCGGATTTTTACCGTCTGCTGATCAATGTCGAACTGCGCGACCTTGAACAGTTGCATTCGCTTATGCTGATGCTCGAGGCGGAAAGCGACGTCGCGGCGGTCGAAAGGTATCGGGATCAGGCCAAATCCGCGGTTGCAGCTGGCTGAGAAGGGGTGAACACGCGTGGTATTCAAGCGCCGAGACCGACGCTCTCCTGTTCAGGTCGCATCGGATTTCGTCTATCCGCGTGGCGGGTGGACCCGCGCCTTTCATTACGTGAAACACCGGGTCCGGCGGCTGCCTGACACTCCAGACAGGATCGCGCGCGGCATCGGGGCAGGCGTTTTTGCCGCGTTCACACCGTTTTACGGGCTGCATTTTCTGGTCGCTGCAATCGGCGCCAGGCTGTTCAAGGGCAATCTTCTGGCCGCACTTAGCGGCACGTTTTTCGGCAACCCTTTGACTTATGTGCCGATTGGGGTGATCTGTCTTCAGACCGGGCATTTCCTGTTGGGCACTGAATACGAAGAAGGTGACACGCAGGGCCTGATGGGCAAATTTGCTAACGCTATCGGTGACCTCAAGAACAATTTTCTGGCGTTGTTCACGGATCGCGTGGCCGACTGGCACGGGTTAGCACAGTTCTACGATGACGTCTTCTACCCCTATATGATCGGCGGTATCATTCCCGGCATCGTGGCAGGTGTGCTCTGCTATTATCTCAGCCTGCCGCTGATCCGCACCTACCAACAGCGCCGTCGCGCCAGGATCAAGGCGAAGTTTGATCAAATCAAACGTTTGGCCGAAGAAACGGCTGCCGTTCCCCTGTCAAAGCCACTAGGCTCGGCCGAAAAGTCTACAAAAGGAATCGAGTGATGTCTGAGAACCACTTGCGTCTGGGTGTGAACATCGATCACGTCGCCACCGTACGCAATGCGCGGGGTGGGGCTTATCCCGATCCGCTTCGCGCCGCCAAACTGGCGGAAGAGGCAGGCGCCGACGGCATCACCGCCCACTTGCGCGAAGACCGTCGCCATATATCGGACACCGATATCGACGGGCTGATGGAGGTTCTGTCGGTGCCGCTCAACTTTGAGATGGCAGCTACGGACGAGATGCAGAAAATCGCCCTGCGCCATAAACCGCACGCTGTCTGTATTGTCCCCGAAAAGCGCGAGGAACGCACCACCGAAGGCGGACTTGAAGTCGCGCGCGAGGAAAACAAGCTGGCGCATTTCATCGCGCCACTTCGGGATGTCGGCTGCCGCGTATCGATCTTCATCGCCGCTGATCAGCGTCAGATCGAGGCGGCGCATCGCATTGGTGCCGAAGTGATCGAATTGCACACCGGTGCCTATTGCGACGCCCACGCAGAGGGGCGCATGGACGATGCCGCGCAAGAGCTTGAATCGCTGCGTCAGATGTCAGCGTTTGCCCATTCGCTGGGGCTTGAGGTCCATGCAGGCCACGGCCTGACCTATGACACGGTTAAGCCGGTTGCGGCTTTCCCTGAGGTGAAAGAACTGAATATCGGCCACTTCCTGATCGGTGAGTCAATCTTTCTGGGTCTCACCCCCGCCATTCAGGAAATGCGCCGCCTGATGGACGAGGCCCGCGCGTGATCACGCCCGGCTTTATCGCCATCTGGCTGGCCTGGCTGATGGCTGGCGGCTCTCCGGGGCCTGCCACGATGGGCATTGCCGGAACCGCCATGAACGAAGGCCGCCGCGCCGGTCTGGTCTTCGCGCTGGGCATCTGTGCCGGGTCCGCCGCTTGGGGCATTGCCGCAGCACTTGGCCTGTCGGCGATCATGCTGGCCAATGTCTGGGTGTTCGAAGTGATCCGCTATGTCGGTGTGGCCTATCTGGGCTGGCTGGCTCTCAAGGCTCTGCGCCGCGCGATGACCTCGGACGAGGTCGCATTGGGCAAACCGGTCACTGGTTCTCTGCCGACGATCTTCGCCAAAGGCGCGGCAATTCACCTGACCAACCCCAAAGCAATCCTCAGCTGGGGCTCGATCTATGCCATCGTCGCACCCAATGATGCCAGCCTGTCGATGCTGCTGGGCTATTTCGCCATGCTCTATGCGGGATCGCTACTGATCTTCATCGGTTACGCCTACCTGTTTTCATCCGAGCGCATGGTCCGCACCTACCGCCGCGCCCGCCGTTGGTTCGATTTTGCCTTTGCGGGGTTCTTCGGTGTGGCGAGTTACAAGATATTGACGGTGCGGTTGACTTAAACAAGATAGTCTTAAGGGTTTTTGAGTGAACTATTTGTTTTCGAAAGATAAACAGGTTGGATTACATCGCCCTTTGTTTGTGGGCATTGTGCTCATGAACTACGCGGCTTTTAGCATGGCAAATGGCAAGAGGATTTTTTTGTTTGAATGGCCGACAAGGCTTTCCCCATTCGTTCTTTCGCTTGCGGTGGCTGCTTTGCTGTATGGTTTTGATACAGGTCGGAGAGGTTTCCAATGCGGCCCGCCAGTAAAGAGCTGGATACTCGCTCGCAAAATGGTTCTGACCACTTTTCTCGCAGTACTTGCCTTAGTTGTTTTCAAAGTCCTGACAGACTCTCCCCGACGTTGGCATCCGCCCGAGCATTTTACACAACTGTGCTGTGAGCTCTTAATAAGTTTTGGTGTTTCCTTGATTCTGTGTCGTTGCGCTTTTGTCGTTGGAGTTGGCCGGGGGTACAGCATGCACTTACGAAAAAAAGAGCAAGAAACATGATCCTCGGCATCGGCACAGACCTCGCAAATATCGACCGCATTCAGGGCACGCTCGACCGTTTCGGCGACCGGTTCCGCAACCGTGTCTTCACCGAGACAGAGCAGCGCAAGGCAGACCGACGTGCCGATACCGCGGGCACCTATGCCAAACGCTGGGCCGCGAAAGAGGCGTGTTCCAAGGCGCTGGGCACCGGTTTGCGCATGGGCATTTCGTGGAAGGACATGGCCGTCACCAATCTGCGCACCGGCCAACCTGTGATGCATGTCACCGGATGGGCCGCCGAACGCCTGAAGGAAATGACCCCCGAAGGGCACGAGGCGATCATTCACGTCACCCTGACCGATGATCACCCCTGGGCGCAGGCCTTTGTAGTGATCGAGGCGCGTCCGCTTCAAGATCACGCCACGCAGCCTTGACTTGCCTCCATCCCCCCCGCATGTAGCAGCGAAGCCAAGCAAAGAACTGGAGAGAGCAGTATGGCCGAGGAAGCCAAGACCGGAAATCCCGTCTGGGAGACGATCAAAACCATCGTCTACGCCCTGTTGATTGCCGGCGTGTTCCGCACCCTCTTCTTTCAACCGTTCTGGATCCCCTCGGGCTCGATGAAGCAGACGCTGCTGATCGGTGATTTCCTCTTCGTCAACAAGATGGCTTATGGCTATTCCTACGCATCCTGTCCCAGCCTGATTATTCCCAGCGTTGGTCTGAATGTGGATGCCGAAGATATCTGTGGCTGGATGCAGGGCGAAGACAATACCCGTATCTGGGGCGGTGATCCCGAACGTGGCGATGTCATCGTCTTTCGCCATCCGGTCACCGGACGCGACTATATCAAGCGACTGATCGGTCTGCCGGGCGATCGTATCCAGGTTCGCGACGGTCAGATCATCCTGAATGGCACTCCGGTTACCCAGCAGCCTGACGGTGTGTTCACAGAAATCGCCGAGCCGCAAGGGCCACAGCGCCTGCGCCCGCGCTGTGAAAACGGCCCCGTCGGCATTGGCGGTACCTGCGAAAAGTCGCGCCTGATCGAAACCCTGCCCAACGGTGTGTCTTATGACGTGTTGAACATTGGCAATCAGAGATCGGACAATACAGGCATCTATACTGTGCCCGAAGGCCACTATTTCTTCATGGGTGACAACCGCGACAATTCCAGTGACAGCCGCCTGCCGCAATCCGCCGGTGGCGTGGGTTATGTGCCTTATGAAAACCTGATCGGTCGGGCCGACCGGATCATGTTCTCGTCCGCGGGCCGGTCGATGCTGTTCTTCTGGACCTGGCGCGGAGATCGGTTCTTCAAGGCGGTCAATTGAAGCTTTCGGCTGAAATAAAGGCGTTCCAGCAGCGTTTGGGGTATGAGTTCGCCAACCCCGAACTGCTGGTGCGCGCGCTGACCCATGGCTCGGTCTCGTCGACCACCCGACCCGACAATCAGCGGCTCGAATTTCTCGGCGACCGCGTACTGGGCCTTGTCATGGCCACCGCGCTGCTTGAGGCCGACAAAAAGGCATCCGAAGGCCAACTGGCCCCTCGGTTCAACGCGCTGGTCCGCAAAGAGGCCTGCGCTGACGTGGCCCGCCAGATCGATCTGGGCGCGGTGCTGAAACTGGGGCGGTCCGAGATGCTGTCAGGCGGCCGCCGCAAACAGGCCCTGCTGGGCGACGCGATGGAGGCCGTGATCGCCGCCATCTACCGCGATGCCGGGTTCGAGGCCGCCCGCGATGTTATCCTCGCCCTTTGGGGGGACCGTGTCCACACGGTCGAGGCCGACGCCCGCGACGCTAAAACCGCGCTGCAGGAATGGGCACAGGCCCGTGGGCAAAAGCCGCCCTCTTATATTGAGGTCAAACGCAGTGGCCCCGACCACGCGCCGATCTTCACCATCGCGGCACGCCTTCAGGACGGTGCCGAGGCGCAGGCCACCGCCGGATCCAAACGTCAGGCCGAACAGGCAGCGGCGAAGGCTCTGCTAGAGCAGTTGAGCCCGACCGGTTCATCCTAAGGACATGAAGCTCAGACCAGCCCAGAAGGCAGATGCCGCCAGTTTGGCGGCTTTGTCGATCGAAGTCTGGATCGGTACCTATCTGCGGCAGGGCGTGAGTTCGTTCTTCGCTGAATTTGCACTGAGCGAATTCACAACAGCACGGTTTGAAGCGCTTATCGACGACGGGGCGGACCTTTTGGTGGTCTCGGAAAACCGGGACGGTATTGATGGTTATATACGGTTGTCAGAAGGTAGCATTGCACCCGTTGACGGGCTGTCCGATCTTGAGATCGTGACGTTTTACGTGCAGCCGCGCCATCATGGAAAGGGCATCGGTTCCGCTCTGTTGCAGGTGGCGATTGACTATTGTCGGGATAAAGGCCGGACTGAGATTTGGCTGACGACCAATTCCGAGAACACTGCTGCCATAGATTTCTATCTGTCTAAGGGGTTCCGGCAGGTTGGCATCACGCATTTCCGTATCGCAGACCAAGCTTATCCGAACCACGTTCTGGCATTGGACATGTCAGCGTTGGGCTAAGGTCAGACCACCCGGATGAACCCAGCCAGCCCGGTTTTCTGATGCTCGATCACATGGCAATGAAACGCCCAGTCGCCGGGATTGTCGGCAACCAGCGCGATATCAATGATCTCGTCTTTTAACAAAAGCACCGTATCGGACACCAACGGTGGCAGCTTGCGCAGGTTTGACTTTAGCGGGACAAAAGCAAGCCCGTGCAGGTGGATCGGGTGCAGATTCGGAGACTCATTACGCAATCGCAGAACATAACTCTTACCCTGTTCCAGCACGGCCAGCGGTCCGGTTCCCTGTGCTGCATCCCCGGGCCACGGCGTGCGGTTAATGGACCAGAAACTGTAGCCCAGCGACCCGCAGAACCCGTCATTGGGCGCACCACCTTCGGGTGTCCAGCCGAACACGAATTCATGCATCTCGGCTTGGTCCAGATTAGGGCGCAGAACAGGGTTGGTACGCAACGGGCGCAATTCCTTCAGATCGCGTGACGCGGATTGACCGGTCGCCCGCAAACGCGCCATTGCGCGATGCTTTTGTCCTGGGAATTTGGCCATCAACGCCGCCGATTGCCCTTCATCCTCTGGCATTCGCATAGCAAAATCCACCCGCTGACCTGGGCCAAGCAAAAGCGGTTCGTCGGCGGTGGGTAAGGCGAGATCAACCTCAACTGGATGCCCGTCCCACGCAATGATCCGGGCCAGGGCTCCTTCAAGATGCAGCCTGTAGATGCGGGTTGTGTCCGTATTGACGACGCGCAATCGCACAAGGGTGCCTGCCGCGTGATCATATACCGCCTCTGTCCGCCAGTTCGCGGTTTGAACATTGCCAAATGTGCCCGCTCGCGCAGCTCTACGCGCGGTATATGCGGGTAGAAATGCGCCCTCCTCGTCCAGCCTGAAATCGCGCAGATTGATCACCTGCTCGCTCTCGAAACCGGGGTCTTCCGGCTCGGCAATCACCATCACACCGGTCAGCCCATGGGCCATCTGATCCATCGTCATACAATGGGGGTGATACCAGTGTGTCCCCGCATCCGGAGGTGTAAATTCATAGGCAAAGCTCTCACCCTCACCGATGGGCATCTGGGTCAGATAAGGCACCCCGTCCATCTTGTTGGCAATGCGCAGCCCATGCCAGTGCATTGCGGTGTAATCGGGCAGGGTATTGCGCACCGTCAGACGCATTGCCTCGCCTTGTCGTCCGTACAGAACCGGTGGCGGCGCATCAGGGGATAGGCTGACCATCCCCGTGGTCAGCTGATCGCGCAACCGATAGTTGGCGGATTGCAGCACCAGATCCTGCGCATCGTTGCCTGCGGCCAGAGACAACCCTCCCAACCCTACGACGCCTGCGGCGGCACTGCTTCCAAGAAGAAACTCGCGACGTTTCATGAAGACCTCACTGAACGGATCTGATGCCGGGCTGGGAATGGCTTGGCGTCTGCGTCCGTCCTGCCACCCTGCGTGCATGGCTGCAATGCGACAAATCCCTCTGGCCCGCCGGACCTTTCTGCTGTAGGGGTGCGCACTTGCAAACAGGATCGCAGGACACATGACCACACGCGCCGGATTTATCGCCCTGATCGGAGAGCCAAACGCAGGCAAATCCACCCTTCTGAACCGCATGGTCGGGGCCAAGGTCTCGATCGTGACGCATAAGGTGCAAACCACACGCACCCGCATCCGAGGTGTGGCGATGGAGGGCGACGCGCAGCTGGTGTTCGTGGACACGCCGGGCCTGTTCAAACCCCGCCGCCGTCTGGACCGCGCCATGGTCGCCGCCGCCTGGGGCGGGGCAGCAGATGCGGATGTTGTTGTGCTTATGGTCGAGGCGCATCGTGGCATCACTGAAGGGGTTGAACGCATCCTCGAAGGTCTGGAAGAGATCGGACAGGGCCGCACAATCGCTCTGGCGATTAACAAGATCGACAAGGTACCGTCCGAAAAGCTGCTGGCGCTGACCAGCGAGTTGAACGCGCGCTATCCTTTTGCCGAAACCTTTATGATCTCGGCTGAAAAAGGCCACGGCGTTGATGATCTGCGCAAGTGGCTCGCCGCGGAATTGCCCGAAGGTCCGTGGCTGTATCCTGAAGATCAGATTGCTGACCTGCCTTTGCGCATGATCGCGGCTGAAATGACGCGCGAAAAGCTGACTCTGCGCCTGCATCAGGAATTACCGTATCAATTGACCGTCGAGACTGAAAATTGGGAAGAGCGCAAAGATGGCTCTGCCAAAATCGATCAGGTCATCTATGTTATGCGCGACGGCCACAAAGGCATCGTGCTTGGCAAAAAGGGTGAGACCATCAAGGCCGTCAGTCAGGCCGCACGGGCCGAGTTGGAAGAGTTCCTGGACCGTAAGATCCACCTGTTCCTGCAAGTGAAAGTCCGGCCCAACTGGCTGGAAGAATCCGAGCGCTATTCGGAAATGGGCCTGGATTTCAAAGACGGCAACGCATGACGCGCCTGACGGCTGAATTCTGGGTCCACGCCTATCTGGCGCGGCTCCGGTTTCAGGAGATCCCGGCCTTTGTTGTGGCCCATGGTGACGACACTGCAGGGGCCGTTCTGGTCAAGCTCAATACGCTGGATGGGCAGGCCGTCGCTTTCCAACGCAGCTTTGACCTGATGAGCGGTGAACGCAAATGGATCGAACTTTCCAGCGGCCCCGAGGCAGATGTGGACACCGCGATCACCAAACAACGCAGCTTTGACCCTGATCTCTGGGTGCTTGAGGTTGAGGACCGGCAAGGACGGCATATGCTGGGTGAAGAGGGGTTGGAATGACCTTTGATGGGCCTTTGATACCGGCATCAAAGCGACTTTTTGGGATGTTGTTTTTGGCAAGTTGGGGCTGATCTGCCTTCGAGACCAAGTACGGTGATGGGGTGTTTTCGTGGCTGAAACACGTTCTGAGAAACTGGAAAAACCGCAACTTGGCCTCTCTGCGACGCTTTCGCAGCTGGTCACGCGCTAGTTCACCCATTCTGAACACGCCAAGGTCAATCGTTGCTGTCCCAATCTCTGTGTGCTGGGCTGTCCGTGCTATGGTTTGTCTATAAGCCGGTGCTATGAAAGTTGCAGGTCTATGTGGGCAATGGCATCTTGATGGTACTGAACCTGCTGATGGTCAGCGGTTTTCTGATCCATGCTGGAGTGACGTTCCGAGGCCAGGGAGGCTCCAGATTCGTTCCCGCCACCGAGCTCGCAAATCATATACGACGCCATCAACCCGCGTCGCCAAAATAGACAAAGCTCATCTTGTTCCCATCTGGGTCACGAGCATAGGCGCCAAAGAAGTTCGGACCATATTGGGGACGATCATCCGGGTCACCTTCGTTTGAGCCACCATTGGCCAGAGCGGTCGCGTGTGCATCTCGTACTTCATCTTCGCTTTGGCATAGCAGACCGACCATGTTGCCATTTCCGATCGTTGCAAGTTCTTTATCGAATGGAGTTGCGACCCACATGCATCCGCCACCGCGCAGCTCATAGCATACCGCGTGCGGCATATACTCGGCGACGACTTTCCCACCTATTTTCGGCACCACCGCATCGTAATAAGTGCGGGCTTTGGCGACATCATTTGAACCGATCATCACGTAGTTAAGAGACATTATTAGAGACCTCCACAAAGAACATAAAGGGAACATTAGTGTCAAAACTGGAATCGAGCAATGCGTTTTTTTTTTGAGTTTGCTGCGATGATAAAACTCGGCAATTGGCGGGGTTTCGATAAGACCTTGGACCGACTGCTTCCTGATTCATAGTTAGTGCAGCGGCCTTAAGGCTTGTTAGGCAGTTCTCTGGGGACGTAATTGAACCACTTGTGGGGCGGTGAGAATGCGATATCCTGCAGGGCCTTAAAAACAAAAAGGCGATAAGTGCGATCCCGCACCAGTCTCACGGCCTTGGGTCACGCGTTGTGCTCTCCGTTCCACCCGTCTTCGTACTCACCCAACACTCTGGAAATCTGAAGCAATGCTGAGAACAACCGGGCGTAAACATCCCTTGATAGCATAAGTTTATTGTCGTCCAGCACCTGCACCAGATCGACAACGGACGAGGCAAATGTCTCATAGACATGTATGTCAGCTTCCGTTGGATCATGAGTCCAGATGTTGCGTTCTTCGTAATAAGCAACAGGTTGCGGTTCGTCATCGATCATAGCGCGGCCCCTTCGTTTGAAGCGCAGTTGGGGCGGCGCGCGCATGCGCACAAGGTGGCTGGCAGGAAGTCACAAAACTATGGCTGTTTCTGAAAAAAGCCCTGAGCGATAGGGGCAGTACAGGTTCTACTCTTGCGCCCGAACACTGCATGGGATTTGCTGCGGTTCAACCCAAGCAGCAACAGGGCTGAGTTTTGGACTGGCGCGATCACGGCATACTCCTGACTTCTCGGCGCCATGGTGAAACGGCGGCGATAATCGAAGTCTTTACCGAGGTTCACGGACGTCACGCCGGAGTGGTGCGCGGCGGGACCAGCCGCAAGGTCGCGCCCATTCTACAACCTGGTGCGCAATTGGATGTGCTGTGGCGGGCGCGATTGGAAGAGCATCTCGGCACCTTTCAAGTCGAGCCCTTGCGGTCCCGCGCGGCGGCGGCATTTTCAGGGCGATTGGCCTTGTCCGGGCTCAATGCCGTTGTGGCGTTGTTGTCCTTTTGCCTGCCCGAACGCGAACCGCATCCGGCCCTTTACAAGAGAACCGAACAGTTGATGGACCTGCTGGGGCAGGATGAGATCTGGCCACTGGCTTATCTGCGTTGGGAAATCGCGTTGCTGGATGAGCTGGGCTTTGGTCTTGACCTGACCGTTTGCGCCGTGACCGGTGTGACAGAAGGGTTGGTTTACGTTTCACCCAAAACGGGCCGCGCCGTCAGTACGAACGGGGCCGGGGAATGGGCGGACAAGCTGTTGCCCTTGCCGCCCTGCTTGCGCGGGGAAGGCACCGCGCCGGACACCGAGATCACGGACGCCCTGCGCACGACCGGTTATTTTCTTGAAAACCGAGTCGCCCCGTCGCTGGGGCATAATCCGCTGCCCGAGGCGCGGGCGCGGTTCGTGGATCAGGTCACTCGGCGGCTGTGAACACCATCTCATTCCCGTTCTCATTGCGCAGGATCAGCACGTCGCCGGATACTTCGGACTGGGTCATGACCAAGAGGGCGGCGAAATAAAACCCTTCGGCCTCAAGCCCTGCACATGCAGCCCGCGTGGCGTTCAGGTCTTTTATCTCAAACCAAGGGTAGGGCGCGTTCAGAGTGCCGCCATAGCTGTTGCAGGGGGCATTTCCTGCAATCTTACCCTCTTCTGGAAAGCGCAACAGGGCGCTGGCCTCATAGGGTCGCCCATCAATTTCCTGCAACACCCATGTCTGCCCAGCTGCGCCATAGGCGGAGACGGTTTCGTCCTGTTCGCATTGGAACAGGGCCAGCAGAGGCAGGGTCAGGATCAGGCGGATCATTTCAGGGTCTTAATCCATTCGGGGTGTCGCGAAAACCTCAATAGGGGATTGCGCCGCTCAGCAATTCCTGCCGCACCTCAAGGCGTGGCCTCCAGTTGTATTTCGTATCCTCGCGCACGGGCGCCCAGTACAGCGCCCCACTGTTCCGCCACGGGTCCAGGATGATGCCGTCATACATCGAATCCCCCTTCGCGCTGATCAACGCCGAATGATGGATGATACGGAACTGCGTCGGCGGCGACGTGACCCAATGCAGATCGAGCGTACGGAAGCTTTCCTGCCGCAGACGCGCGGTCATGGCCTGCGCCCAATCATTGCACAGGCCAAACTCGCGAAAGCCGTTGGCGATCTTGGCGTTGTGAATGATAGCTGGGTCTGTGATGTTCCATTCCCGCGCCAACTGTTGGGAGTAGGTGTAGGAGATCGTGGCAGCCTTTTGCGCTTCGACGGGATCAACCTCGGGCCCGAGCGACTGGATGGCTTGTGCCAGCGCTTCGATATCGCTTTGGGTGGTGGTCGGCTGACTGACGGCGCAACCGCCCAGCACAAGTGCAGCAAGGGTCGCCCAAAGCGCAAAAATTTGTCGGGTCATTTTATGCTCACCATTCCTCGGCCGGGGCCTGTTTCGCTGGGTGCTCTACCGGGGTTCAAAACGGATGCAAAGGGGAAGTTTGCACAGCCGAGCGCCTTAAAGCGGACGTGCGCCGGATGTATCCCGTTTTCTACGCGCTGAAATTCTGTCGGCGGTTGTGTGTGCAAAGCCACCAAGCCAAGAAAAAGACCCGGCGCAATGGCCGGGCCAGTTGGGGAAACGGGGTGCTGACAAAAGTTACCCAAGCAGCCGGCGTGCGATGACCTGCGCCTGAATCTCAGCAGCCCCTTCGAAAATATTTAAGATGCGCGCGTCACACAGAACGCGGCTGATTTTGTATTCCAGCGCAAAACCGTTGCCGCCGTGAATCTGCAGCCCGTTATCGGCAGCGGCCCAGGCCACTCGGGCGCCCAGCAACTTGGCCATACCGGCTTCCAGGTCACAGCGCTGGCCGTGGTCTTTCTCCCACGCGCTGAAATAGGTCAGCTGACGTGCAATCATGATCTCAACCGCCATCATCGCCAACTTACCCGAGACGCGCGGGAAGTTGATCAGCGATTTGCCGAACTGTTTGCGGTCGATCGCGTATTGCATGGCAATATCCAGCGCGCTTTGCGCCACGCCAATGGCGCGGGCGGCGGTCTGGATGCGGGCGGATTCGAAGGTTTCCATCAACTGCTTGAACCCTTTGCCTTCTTCACCACCCAGCAGGTTTTCACCTTTGACCTGGAAGCCATCAAAGCCCAGTTCGTATTCCTTCATGCCGCGATAGCCCAGAACTTCAATCTCACCGCCAGTCATGCCGGGGGTTGGGAAAGGGTTCTCGTCGGTGCCCGGGGTCTTTTCGGCGAGGAACATCGACAGGCCGCGGTGGTCGGTGCTGTCCGGGTTTGTCCGCGCCAGCAGGGTCATGACGTGGGTGCGTGCGGCGTGGGTGATCCACGTCTTGTTGCCGGTGATCTGGTAATCACCGTTTTCATCCTTCACAGCGCGCGTGCGCAGGCTGCCAAGGTCCGACCCGGTGTTGGGCTCGGTGAACACGGCAGTGGGCAGGATTTCGGCGCTGGCCAGTTTTGGCAGCCAATTGGCTTTCTGCTCGTCCGTGCCACCGGCAATGATCAACTCGGCCGCAATTTCGGACCGCGTACCCAGCGATCCAACACCGATATAGCCGCGCGACAGCTCTTCTGACACCACGCACATAGAGGCTTTGGACAGGCCGAACCCGCCAAATTCTTCGGGGATGGTCAGGCCAAAAACGCCCATTTCGGCCAGTTCTTCGATGATCTCCAGTGGGATAAGTTCATCTTTCAGGTGCCATTCATGGGCGTATGGTTCGACCTTTTCCTGTGCATAGCGGCGGAATTGGTCGCGGATCATCTCAAGTTCTTCGTCCAACCCCGAGGTGCCGAACATTGTGGCGCCAGCCTGATCCTGCATCAATTCGACCAAACGGCTGCGCGCAGCCTGAGAGTTGGCCTGCGCCATCAAGGTCTGCACTTCAGTCGATTGAAAGCCCGACAGCGCGTCCCAGCCAAGGCCCATATCCTGAAGGCGTACAACTTCGCCCTGGTTCATCGGAATGCCGCCGGCGACCTGATGCAGATATTCGCCAAAAGCGATCTGGTGCAACAGCTGTTCGACCTCGCCGAATTTACCATCGGCTTGCAGAGCTTCGGCCCAGCGTTGCATCTGTTGCAGTGACTGAGCGTAGGTGGCCAGCCAAGCCAGACCATGCGCGGCAGTCTGGTTCGCCTCGATCAATGCGCCGGAAACGCGACCATCCGCAGTGACCATGCCACGCACCGACTCGCGGGCTTTTTCGAACACCGCGTCAACCGCTGGCACGGCGGTCCGGGTCAAATCCAGAAGATCGGGCAAAACTGCAGCAGTTGTCATCTCGGTCATATCCTGTCCGTCGTGGGCCATGAATCGCGTCCTTTCCTCGGTCGTCTGGTCATATCATGCTGCACGTGCAGCGCAACAAAAATACTTATTACGCAGCGAAAAAGTTCAAATATTACTCGATCATTTTTGCAATGCAGAAGAAATTCCAGATGGTATCTAGAGGGAATGACCTTGTTTTCCATTCTTTCTCCGCAAGACCTGATGTTTGCCATGGCCGTTGCGTTTGCCGCCGGATGGATCAAGGGCATCGTTGGGTTCGCCATGCCCATGGTTATGGTGTCAGGGCTGAATTCCTTTCTTACCCCGGAGCTGACCCTGGCGGGGCTTATTTTGCCAACACTTGTGACAAATGGACTTCAAGCCCTGCGCGGTGGCGCAGCGGCCGCCTATTCCTCGATCCTGAGCTTTCGGGTGTTCCTGATCGTCGGTGGCCTCATGTTGGTCCTGAGCGCGCAACTTGTCACAATGATGCCTGGTTCCGTCTCGCTGCTTCTGATCGGTGGCATGGTATCGGTATTCTGTTTGTTCCAGGTGCTGGGGGTCCGGCTTGTTCTGAACCAACCATCGGTCAGAATTGAGGCTGCTATTGGGGGGGTGGCAGGTTTTGCTGGCGGTATGTCAGGTGTTTGGGGGCCGCCAACAGTTGCTTATCTGATGGCCTTGAACACGCCCAAAAAGGAACAGATCCGTATTCAAGGTGTTATTTATGGGCTTGGGGCGGTGCTGTTGCTTGCCGCTCATCTGGGGTCCGGCATCTTGCGGGCAGAAACACTTCCGTTTTCCGCCATACTGATCCTTCCCGCTTTGGCGGGGATGTGGGTCGGTACCAAGCTGCAGGACCGAATCGATCAGGCCAGTTTTCGCAAGGCGACCCTGTTTGTGTTGTTGGTGGCTGGTTTGAACCTGCTGCGACGCGGGTTGATGGGCTGATGCCTTAACCCGGGTGCTTGTCGACAAAGCGGAACGCGAAATAAAGCCCCAGCATCAGAAAGAATAGGCCAGAGATATCTCCGATGAGAAAGGCAATGTATTCGACCGTTGCGCTGCCAAAGACCAAATTGGTCAGTGCCGAAACGAGAACGGATGTAATGACGCCCACACCCATGACGCAAATCCAGCAGGGTTTCCGATCAGGGCGCGGGAACAGATCCCATCCCACAGCCTTGAACAAATAGAACACTGCCGGAACCGTTGTGACTGCAATGGCAATGGCCAGCAGACGGCTGGGCAGGAATACGTCCGAGCCCCCCAGATAAGCGAAGACGATGAACACGCCCGGCAATAGGGCAAAGATTGCACGCCATCCTAAAAGCCATGCACAGAGAACCCGCACACCATGCGGAAGAAACAGCAGGCTCGCCCGGCTTGGATATTCCGGAAAATACAAGTTCTGAAGAGGCATCAGAACGGTGAAAGTCAGGGCGGACGCCGCCACATAGGCCAACGAGGCCGCTGCCGTTTCAATCGCCCAGGCACGCAGCGCGATCATCGCACCTCGCGTGTCTGACTGGCGTCATCTGGGTGCATGAACGATGTACCGTCCCCGGTTTGCGCTGCCGCTCTGCGAAAGATACCCTTTTTTCACCAGCGATTTCAGAGCGCGAAAAAAGGTCGGGCGTGACACGCTTTGGACCAGAGTATGCTCGATCAAACCAAACGTGCGCACTTCCTGGTCGGATTTGGAAAGCTCTTCGGCGGCGTAATAAATATCGCGCTCAACCGGAGATAGTTTTTCCAGACCCAGCGTCCTCTCCATGCTTTGCATCAGTTTGCGAAGTTCGGTGAGCTTCGAGATTTCCGTCATGTTCTTACCTACAATTTCCTGTGCCAATTGCCGCCCTTCTGCGACGATACGCGCCACGCTGACCATAATGCTGATCAGCAGGTCCCATGTTGACACTCATCCCCATTTACCTACACTAGGTACCTGATTAGGTTGCTCAATCCAGCGCTGTGAGTGTGCGCATATGAGCAGCCCCAAAGTTCTTTCAGTCAACGCCCGGCGCTGATGTGCCGGGCTTTTTCGTTTCTTCGATACGTACAGGTACCTTAGATCGCAATTTGACACAACGAACTTGTATGTGCTTTTCGTTACATACAACCACTAGTTGATAATACTAAATGTCGTCGGCATCGAAAAAGGGGCCCACAGGCCCCCTGTTTTCTTTTCCAACGCCTTGTCAGCCAATTGCGACAGCTTTGATGTCGTCGTCAATGAACGGCAGGTATTGCTCAAAATTCTCAGCAAACATCTTAACCAGTTTCTCGGCCTGCTTGTCGAACGCGGCCTGATCGTCCCAGGTCCGGCGTGGGTCCAGCAGAACCTCGGCAACACCCGGTACAGAGACTGGTACGTCAAAGCCGAAATTTGCATCCTTGCGGAACTCGGCATCACGCAGCGAACCTTCCAGTGCGGCGGTCAGCAGGGCACGAGTGGCCCGGATCGGCATCCGGCTGCCCACGCCATAAGCACCACCTGTCCAGCCGGTATTCACCAGCCAGCAGGTCGCGCCGTGCTGGGCGATCTTGTCACGCAGCAGGTTGCCGTATTCTTCCGGCCTACGCGGCATGAACGGTGCGCCAAAGCAGGTCGAGAAGGTAGGTTGCGGTTCGGTGACGCCGCGTTCGGTCCCAGCAACCTTCGAGGTAAAGCCTGATAGGAAGTGATACATCGCCTGCGCCGGGGTCAGCCGCGCGATCGGCGGTAGAACACCAAATGCATCGCAGGTCAGCATGATGATGTTCTTGGGATGCCCCCCCAAGGCGCTGCTGGAGGCATTGGAAATGTACTCCAGCGGGTAGGCGCAACGCATGTTCGCGGTCAGCGAATCGTCGTCGAAATCCAGCTCTTTTGTTTCGGGATCGAAGACCATGTTTTCGATCACGGTGCCGAACTTGCTGGTGGTTGCATAGATTTCGGGCTCGGCCTCGGCGTTCAGGTTAATCGTCTTGGCATAGCACCCACCTTCGAAGTTGAAGGTACCGCGATCCGACCAGCCATGTTCGTCATCACCGATCAACACGCGTGACGGGTCGGCGGACAGGGTGGTCTTGCCGGTGCCAGACAGGCCGAAGAACACGGCGGTGTCGACCGGGTTGCCAACGGCGTGGTTGGCCGAGCAGTGCATCGGCATCACGCCTTTTTCGGGCAGCATGTAGTTCAGCAAAGTGAAAACGGACTTCTTGTTTTCACCAGCATATTCTGTGCCACCGATCAGGATCAGCTTGCGATCGAAGTTCAGGGCAATCACCGTTTCACTGCGGCAGCCGTGTTTTGCCGGGTCGGCCTGAAAGCTGGGGCAGTTGATGACGGTGAAGTCTGCGGTGAACTCGTCCAGATCCTCACGATCTGGTCTGCGCAGCAAGTGGCGGATGAACAGGTTGTGCCAGGCCAGCTCTGTGACCATTCGCACATTGATTGCGTATGCTGGGTCTGCGCCACCGACAAGGTCCTGCACGAAATAGTCGCGACCTTTCATATGGGTCAGCATGTCTTCGTACAGCGCGTCAAAGCC
The DNA here is from genome assembly GCF_001238295.1 of Ruegeria sp. 6PALISEP08. GTDB lineage: Bacteria > Pseudomonadota > Alphaproteobacteria > Rhodobacterales > Rhodobacteraceae > Ruegeria. Next base: position 15,690 of record NZ_LGXZ01000012.1, on the reverse strand, counting down.
TTCGGGGCTCATCTCGGCGTTGTTTTCCCACCAGATGGTATCGACGACACTGTCGGTTTTGACGACGTGCTTGTCCTTGGGCGAACGACCGGTGAATTTGCCGGTCGTGACCAGAAATGCGCCACCATTGCCAAGTGTACCTTCGCCGCGCTTCAGCGCTTCTTCGATCAGCGCCGGTTCCATGAAGTTATAATAGACATTGCCCAGACCCTCGATGCCCTGATCTTCGAGGCGGAATTGCGGGTTAACCCGTCCAGATGTCATGTGTGTCTTCTCCTGTGGCGGCGCACGGGGTGTGACCCGGAAGCGCCATTGGGGCAGTGAGCCGGAAAACCGGCGGCTGGGCGCCTCTTATCACGGTCGTTTGGGGCATGAACAGGCGGGTTGACGCAGTTAGCGCAACCAAGTCCGAGTTTAGCGCCATCACAATTTCAATGTTCGAAATGCAGGCAGATTTTTGCGGGCATCAAGGCAAATATGCCGCAGACCTGCCGCAACAAAGGCACGATTCGAGGTTACGGATTGATTCGGCGTCTTAAAACCGCCAACAATGCCTTACAAATAAGCGAATTATTGCGTGAGTGAGCAGGAATAGGGGTGAGCCCGATGTCAAAGATTGCACTGGTGGATGACGACAGAAACATTCTGACGTCCGTATCCATGACGCTCGAAGCCGAAGGTTTCGAGGTTGAAACTTATAATGATGGCCAGGCCGCGTTGGATGCGTTCAACAAAAAGCTGCCGGACATGGCCGTGCTCGATATCAAGATGCCGCGCATGGATGGCATGGATCTGCTGCAGCGGCTGCGTCAGAAAACGCAGATGCCGGTGATCTTCCTGACGTCGAAAGATGATGAAATCGACGAAGTTCTGGGCCTGCGTATGGGCGCAGACGACTATGTGAAAAAGCCTTTTTCGCAACGGTTGCTGGTGGAACGCATCCGGGCATTGCTGCGTCGGCAAGAGGCGACAACCGGTGATGCGGTTGCAGCCAACAGTAATGATACAAAGGTTATGGAGCGCGGCGACTTGCGAATGGACCCGCTGCGCCATGCGGTCAGCTGGAGAGGGAATGATGTGTCCCTGACCGTGACCGAGTTCCTTCTGCTGCAGGCGCTTGCCCAGCGTCCTGGCTTTGTCAAAAGCCGCGATCAACTGATGGATGTGGCCTATGACGATCAAGTTTATGTGGACGACCGAACAATCGACAGCCACATTAAACGCCTACGCAAGAAGATGCGCGCGGCCGACCCCGAGTTTTCGGCAATCGAAACCCTGTATGGGATCGGTTACCGGTACAACGAAGAATAGGCGCGACGACTGCAAGAGGTAATGGGCTCTCGTGCGCGACACTGAAGAAGCCACAGAAATGCGCGACGGCGATGTCGTTCTCGGGGATGATTGGGTCATCCCCCAAGATTCCGATTCCGCCGAGCTTAGGGAGAAGAGGTCCCGGAGAAGCCTGTATTCTCTGCGCGGCTCACCCTTGGCGCGCAAGATCATCACCTTCAACCTGATCGCCCTGGTCATTCTGGTCACTGGGCTGCTCTATCTGGACGATTCGCGGAAAGAGAAGGTGCAGCAGACCGCACGCAATCTGCTGGGCGATGCGCAGCTGGTCAGCAACGTCTTTGAAACCCAGCTTCGCCAAGGTGCTCAAAGCACGCCCCAAAATGCTGGAAGCTTGGACGTCAAAGATACGCTTTCAGGGCTGACGTTGCCCGAAGGCGGTGAAGTTTTTGTTTACGACGCAAGTGGTACATTGATCGGTTGGACACGTGGAGCGCCGCAGGCATCCGAAATGCCGGTTCTACTACGCTCTGATTCTGACTTGCAGACCGGCAGTACTGTAATCAGCGACACGTTGAACGCGGTTTGGATCGGTTTGTCCAAACTGTTTAATTGGTCGACCGAAGCAGAATCCCCGACATTGGCGCAGCGCGTGCAGGCAATCATTCCGCAGGCGCTTGCGGGACAAGCGCAGGTTCAGGCGGTTTCGGACGAGGCTGGTGAAACGGTGATCGTTGCCGCTGCCCCAATCATATCCGAAAATAGCTTTGCCGGAGCAGTTGCCATCACAGGCCCGGCAGGTGAGATCGACGCGCTTGCGCGCCGCGAACAGGAACGCATCCTTCAGATGTTCGTGGTGGCCCTGCTGGTTTCTGTGGGCCTGAGCCTTGTGCTCGCCTCGACCATCGCCAACCCGCTGGCGGATCTGGCGGCGGCGGCTGAAATGGGCAAGGACCGGGGCACAGGGGTCAATCCCGGTCGCATCCGCATTCCGGACCTCAGTGCGCGCCCTGACGAGATTGGACGGCTCAGCCGCGCCCTGCGCGGTATGGTGACTGCGCTCTATAATCGGATAGACGCAAACGAACAGTTTGCCGCTGACGTTGCGCATGAAATCAAAAATCCGCTGGCCAGCCTGCAATCTGCCGTTGGTACGCTGCGCATGGTCAAGCGTGAGGACCAAAAAGACAAGTTGCTGGACGTGATTGAACATGATGTCCGGCGTCTGGACCGTCTGGTCAGCGATATTTCGAACGCGTCGCGTCTGGATGCGGAATTGGTCAAGGAAGAAGAGCAGCCCTTTGATCTGCTTAAATTGCTGGGCAATCTGGGTCAGTACTTGGGTGAAGATGCCCGATCCAAAGGCATCGATTACATCACCGACCTGCCGCCTGAGCCGATCATCATTGACGGCCTCGAAGCCCGGCTGGCGCAGGTTTTCGTGAACCTCATTACCAACGCCATATCCTTTTGCGAGGAAAACGACGCCATTCGCGTCTGGGTTCGCCAGCGCGACAACCGCGTGCTTGTCGTGGTCGAAGACACCGGCCCGGGCATCCCCGAGCAGGCACTGACCAAAGTGTTCAAGCGGTTCTATTCGCAACGTCCGGCAGAGCATTTCGGTAACAACTCGGGCCTTGGGCTTGCGATCTCGAAGCAGATCGTCGAGGCACATGGCGGTGTGATCTGGGCCGAGAACATCCGCCCGACCGAGGCCGATATCACTTCGGATCCGCTGGGTGCGCGCTTTGTGGTGGGGTTGCCCGTTTAACCGATGCAAGCCGCTTTGCTGTCAGACGCCAAAGACCGGGACAAGGCGTGTATTCACGCCTCCTGCGTGTCTGTTGCCGGACGAGGGATGTTGGCTATCGGAGCTTCAGGCACGGGGAAATCCGGGCTGATTTTGCAGATGATGGCCTATGGCGCAGAGCTTGTTGCAGATGACCGCGTGACCCTTGAAATGCGCGGCGATCAGATCTTCGCATCCGCTGTCCCGCAAATCCGTGGCTTGATCGAGGCGCGTCATATCGGCCTGCTCATGGCCCGGACGACCGGGGCGGTACCATTGGATTATGTGGTGGATCTGGATCAAAGCGAACCAAAGCGCTTGCCCGAACAGGTCACCGTTCAGGTCCTGAGGCAAACTGTTCCCTTGCTTCGGGGTGCGGGTGTCCCCAATTTGGCTGCAGCGTTGATGCAGTTGCTAAGAGATGGGCGTGTAAATCCGGAATGGCCGACAACATGACTTCACAACGGAGGATCGTATTGGTCACTGGCCCTTCGGGGGCAGGTCGGTCCACCGCTATCCATGTGCTGGAAGATCTTGGCTTTGAGGCCATTGATAACCTGCCGATGGGGCTGCTACTGCGTCTGCTCGATAGTGCAGACAGCGACCGTCCGATGGCGCTGGGCGTTGATGCCCGCAATCGGGACTTCTCGACAATCGGATTTATTGAGCTTGCCGAAAAGCTGGGCCGGATGGCGCACGTGGATCTGACCGTTTTGTATCTGGATTGCAGCGATGACGTCCTGCTGCGTCGGTTTTCGGAAACCCGCCGCCGTCACCCGGTCGCAAGAAATGCTGGCCCCGAAACCGGCATCCAGCGCGAAAAAGAACTGTTGACCCCGATCCGCGAGATTGCAGATACGCTGATCGATACCAGTCTTCTGAACGTCCATCATTTGCGCGAAGAGGTCGAGACCTGGTTTGCCCCCAAAGGCGGGCGGCACCTTGCGGTCTCGATCGAATCCTTCTCGTATAAGCGCGGGCTGCCGCGCGGGCTGGATATGGTGTTCGATTGCCGGTTCCTTGCCAATCCCTATTGGCGCCCAGAACTGCGTGCGGCAGATGGTCGACACCCGGACGTCGCGCACTATGTGCAATCGGACACAACCTATTTGCCGTTTTTTGACCGCGTGATGGATTTGCTGACCTTGTTGATGCCCGCATTTCGGGCCGAAGGCAAAGCGCATTTGTCTGTGGCCTTTGGGTGTACCGGAGGGCAACACAGATCTGTTGCAATGGCAGAAGCAGTCGCAAATGCCCTTGCAGAGGGCGGTCAGCAAGTGGCAATTAGACATCGCGAGATGGAACGCCGGACGTTGAATGTGAGGTCGGATTGATCGGAATCGTGATCGTTGCGCATGGGGGATTGGCCCGGGAATACCTGGCTGCTACTCAGCATGTGGTCGGGCAGCAACCCGGTCTGGTGGCTATCGCCATCGAAGCCGAGCACGACCGCGATGAAAAACAGGCCGAGATCTGCCAAGCCGCCGACAGCGTAGACATGGGGGATGGGGTTGTTGTCGTCACAGATCTGTTTGGAGGAAGCCCGTCGAATCTCAGCCTAAGGGCCTGCACCCCCCAGGATCGGCGGATACTTTATGGTGCGAACCTGCCTATGCTGATCAAATTGGCCAAAAGCCGCCACCTGCCCATCGGCGATGCCGTGCGTCAGGCCATGGAGGCTGGACGGAAATACATAAATGCACAAAATGTGACATTGGAATGAAACCGGATTGACGACTATGACCAACCGAAGCTTTAAAATTATCAATGAAAAGGGCCTGCACGCCCGCGCCTCGGCTAAGCTGGTCGAAGTCGTGGAAGGGTTTGATGCCCATGCCGAGGTGTCAAAAGACGGACTTTCTGCCTCAGGCGACAGTATCATGGGTCTTTTGATGTTGGCAGCATCGCGCGGAACAACTATTGACGTCGAGACGTCCGGGCCGGATGCTGAGGCATTGGCAGAAGCTCTGGAAACGCTTGTGAACGACAAGTTCGGAGAGGGGTTCTAAAGCCACCCCGCCGGGACAGGAAGAACGGGAAGACCAGGAATTGGCGGAAACGACGCACGAGACCAAGACAAGCCCGGTGGTGGATGGGACCGCAGATCAGGGCGAGATCTACGACCGTAGAACTCTGACCTATGCGAACTCGTTTGACGATGCCTGGACTTCGACCGCCATTCGGGCCATCGAATGGTGCACTGGTAAGCTGACCATTCTGCGCATGGTCAACAAGTTCGAAAGAAAGAACGAATACTATCGCGGCCAGCGGTTTTGGGGTGGTGCCCTCAAAACTATGGGAATCGACCTGACCACACCGCAAGAACAGATTGCCCGCATTCCCAAAACCGGCCCTGTCGTGGTTGTTGCCAACCATCCGCACGGTATGGTCGACGGTATGATCCTGGCTGAGCTGATCGGACAGGTGCGCAGCGATTATCGTATTCTGACCCGCTCGGTCCTGACCGGTCTTGATGAGGCCGCGACATCTTTCATGATCCCGGTGCCATTCCCGCACGACCCCGAGGCACAGGCCAAAATGCTGGAGATGCGTGGTAAGGCCATGGAACACCTGAAGAACGGCGGTGTAGTGGCCCTGTTTCCGTCGGGTGTGGTGATGTCTTCGGACAGCTGGTTTGGCCCTGCTATCGAGCGGGAATGGAACGTGTTCACGGCCAAGATGATCCGCCGCTCGGGCGCGCAGGTGGTGCCGATTTTCTTCCCGGGCAGAAACTCGCGCTCGTACCAGATCGCCAACAAATTGTCGCCGATCCTGCGACAGGGTCTGCTGCTGCATGAGATCGTCCGGTCCTGCAATAAACCGCAGTCGCCAGTCATCGGCGATCCGATCTCAGATCAGGACATGGAACTGCTAGAGCGCGACCCGCGTGGTTTCATGACCTGGCTCAGAAACCACACCATGGGTCTGGTGAAATCAAGCAAACCCTGATCAGCGCTCTTTCGGGCTAATTATCCCGGGTTGGGGGCTGGCCCCCGAACTACCGGGTCGGAACCGGAATCTCACCGCGATAGTCATAGAATCCACGTTCGGTCTTGCGGCCCAACCAGCCAGCCTCGACATATTTCGTCAGCAGCGGACAGGGGCGGTACTTGGTATCGGCCAGCCCATCATGCAAGACGTTCATGATTGCCAAGCAGGTGTCCAGTCCGATGAAATCCGCCAGCTCCAGCGGCCCCATGGGATGATTCGCGCCCAGCTTCATCGATTGGTCGATGGACTGTACGCTTCCGACGCCTTCATACAGCGTATAAACGGCCTCATTGATCATCGGCATCAGGATCCGGTTGACGATGAAGGCCGGGAAATCTTCGGCGCTGGCGGCCGTTTTACCAAGGCGATCGACCACGACCTTACAGGCGCTGAAGGTTTCTTCGTCGGTGGCAATGCCGCGGATCAGTTCCACCAGTTGCATGACAGGCACCGGGTTCATGAAGTGAAAGCCCATGAACCGCTCTGGCCGGTCGGTGCGGCTGGCCAGGCGTGTGATTGAAATGGACGATGTGTTCGACGTCAAAATCGTATGTGGCAGCAGATGTGGTTGCAGGTCTTCGAAGATTGCCTGTTTGATTGTCTCCCGCTCTGTCGCGGCCTCGATGACCAGATCGGTCTGACCAATACGGGGCAGTTCCAACGTAGTCGCGATCCGTTCCAAGGCGGCCTGCATGTCGTCGTCGCTGATCTTGCCGCGAGAGGCTTGGCGCGCCATGTTGCCTTCGATAATAGTCACGGCGTTATTCAGCGCGTCCTGGCTGACATCGTTCAGCAAGACCTCGTATCCCGCCAATGCCAGAACATGGGCAATCCCATTGCCCATCTGACCCGCGCCAATTACTCCGATCGATTGTATTTCCATGTCCAGCTGCCTCTGCCCTGAAGGTTATCGCGACAGTATCGGCAGAGCGGGGCAGGCGGCAAGGGGATCGAACCTGTCAATTTCGCTTCAAATGCGCGCATTAGGGTTTTCTCAACACCTGAGGCCGCAAGATGGCAACCGGGTGAGAAAATGGGGGGCTTGATATGAGCTTTCATCAATCTGGCGGCGGAGGAGAGGCCGCCTGTCAATACATGGGATCCAAGTTGTGGTTTAGGGGCCCACCGGGTGAATTGGGCAAGCCATATGTGGCCTGCCTGGGGGGAGAGGAAACCTTTGGCCGGTTTGTGGAGCATCCGTTTCCAGCCGAGCTTGGGAAACGGTTGAAGCTGCCTGCATCAATTTCGGCAGCCTTTTTTGTGGTGTTGAGGCCATGCTGGGGGATCCGGCACTGTTGAAGCTGGTAAAAGCGTCAGAGATTTGCGTATTGCAGGCACCCGATCTGCCGTGCCAGTCGAACCGGTTCTACCGGGTGCATCCGCGCCGCAATGATCGTTTCTTGGAGCCCTCGCACGATCTGGTACAACTATATCCGGAGGTCGATTTCACGGAAGTCCATTTCGTGCGGCATCTGTTGGATCGGCTGCGCACTAACCAAGACGCCCGTTTCGAAATTGTCGCGCAAGAGTTGCGAGACGCTTGGTTGCGCGCTTGTTCAGAATTGATACGCCGCATAAAGCCGCCGGTCATTCTGCTTTGGCTGCATGTGCAGAGGCGGACGGGTATGCATAGCGATCCTGTCTTACCGGATGCCGCGATGATCGAACAGCTTCGGCCCCTTTGTACCAGCGTTGTTGAATGCTCGGTTCGCGTGGCGGCGGAGTCAGACGCGTTGGAGGACGTGTTGTTTGGGACGTTGCAACAGCCGATGGCTGAGCATGTGATCGGCCCGTCTGCGCACAGAGAGATTGCCGGGAAACTGTTACCTGTTTTGCGCGACCTGAACTGAAAAGGCCCGCCTTTTGGCGGGCCTTTGAAGATGTGTTGTCAAAAATCTCGGCTTTAGCCGAGTTTTTCGGTGAGTTCCGGCACGGCCTGGAACAGGTCTGCAACCAGTCCGAAGTCGGCGACCTGGAAGATCGGTGCTTCTTCGTCTTTGTTGATCGCCACGATGACCTTTGAGTCCTTCATGCCGGCCAGGTGCTGGATCGCGCCCGAGATGCCAACAGCGACATACAGGTCCGGTGCAACTACCTTACCGGTCTGACCTACCTGCCAGTCGTTCGGAGCATAGCCCGAGTCAACAGCGGCGCGTGATGCGCCTACAGCAGCGCCCAGCTTGTCGGCCAGACCCTCGATCAGTTTGAAGTCCTCTTCCGAACCGACACCACGGCCGCCCGAGACAACAACACCGGCCGAGGTCAGTTCCGGACGGTCGCTTTCGGCGACCTTGTCCTCGACCCAGGACGATAGACCCGGGTTGTCGCCGACCGAGATGGTTTCAACCGCCGCCGAGCCACCTTCACCCGCTGCGTCAAAGCTGGCGGTACGCAGGGTGACAACCTTTTTGGCGTCGTTCGATTTCACCGTCTGAACCGCGTTGCCCGCGTAGATCGGGCGCTCGAAGGTCGAACCATCGACCACGCCGGATGCATCCGAGATTACCATGACGTCCAGCAGCGCGGCCACGCGCGGCATCACGTTCTTGGCGTCGGTGGTGGCAGGGGCAACGATATGCTCGTACCCATCAGCCAGACCTACGATCAGGGCTGCGGTTGATTCCGCCAGGCGGTGACCCAGCGATGCGTCCTCGGCTACCAGAACCTTGGACACGCCATCGATCTTGGCGGCGGCTTCCCCAGCAGCGGCGGCAGAGCCACCAGCGGCCAGAACGGTGATGTCACCCAGTGCTTTCGCAGCGGTCACGGCCTTTGCGGTCGCATCCAGCGCCAGTTCACCGTTGTTGACTTCGGCAAGCAGAAGTACAGCCATTACACAGCCCCCGCTTCTTTGAGTTTCTCGACCAGCTCGTCGACCGAGCCGACAACGATACCAGCAGCGCGCGCCGGGGGTTCGTCGGTTTTGACAATCTCCAGACGCGGCGTGACGTCGACGCCGTAATCGGCGGCGGTTTTCTCGTCCAGCGGCTTTTTCTTCGCCTTCATGATGTTGGGCAGCGACGCATAGCGCGGCTCGTTCAGGCGCAGATCGACGGTCACGATGGTCGGCATCTTGACGCTGATGGTTTGCAGACCGCCATCCACCTCGCGGGTGATCCGGGCAGCGTCGCCTTCGATGTCCAGCTCGGACGCGAAGGTGCCTTGCGACCAACCCAGCAGGGCCGACAGCATCTGGCCAGTGGCGTTCATGTCGTTGTCGATCGCCTGCTTGCCCGCCAGGACGATGCCCGGCTGCTCTTCCTCAACCACTTTGGCCAGGATTTTGGCCACGGCCAGAGGCTCGATATCAGTGTGTACGTCGTCAGCCGCAACAACCAGGATGGCGCGGTCTGCACCCATGGCCAGCGCGGTGCGCAGGGTTTCCTGCGCCTGCTTCACACCAATCGAAACAGCAACGACTTCGTCAGCCTTGCCTGCTTCTTTCAGGCGAATCGCCTCTTCAACAGCAATCTCGTCGAACGGGTTCATCGACATTTTGACATTGGCGAGATCAACACCGCTACCGTCCGCTTTCACGCGGACCTTCACATTGTAGTCAATCACGCGCTTGACAGGCACCAGTACCTTCATTGTAGCGCTTTCTCCTCAAAAAAACGGTAAGCCGCGAAGGCGACTCCACCAATGCTCTCGAGGGACTAGATAGCGCCTGCCGCAGTGGCGCAACAGAGCAAAATCGTCACGTCATGCCGCCGGGACGTCGCGTTTCGCAATTTTTTTGCTTTGAGGCGAAAGATTGTTACCCGCAGAATTGGTATTTCGTAGTCAGCAGTTCACGCCCAGCCTTCTGGCTGGGGCTTCGCCTTTCCGGTCGCTACGGTGTCCACTTGCCACCGCGCCGCCTTCAGCGGTTCGCGCCCGGAACCCACAAAACGTCGTCTTTCCCGTTGGTGTTTGCGCAACGAGCGGCCACAAAGAACCAGTCGCTCAGCCGGTTGAGATATTTGACAGCTACGGCGTTGACGGGCTCTATATTCGTCAGTTCGACGGCCAGACGTTCTGCCCGGCGCGATACGGTGCGGCACACGTGCAGTTGCGCGGCCAGACGCGAGCCACCGGGCAGGATGAAGCTGCGCAGCGGTTCCAGCGCTTCGTTCATTGCATCAATCTCGGCCTCGAGCCGGTCGATCTGAGAAGGTACGACGCGCAGGGGCGGATAGTCGGCCTCGGCATCCTTATCCATATCGGGACGGCAGAAATCCGCGCCCAAATCGAACAGGTCATTCTGAATGCGAGACAATGCTGCGTCGACTTCACCTTCGGCTTCAGACCGGGCCACGCCCACAAAGGCGTTCAACTCATCCACCGTGCCATAGGCGGCAACGCGGCCTGCGTATTTGGCCACGCGTTCACCATTGCCCAGGGCCGTTTTGCCGTCGTCGCCCGTGCGCGTATAAATCTTGTTGAGAACGACCATTTATTGCACCCCTTGTCCGCGCAGATAGACGAAAAGCACGATCAGCACCACGGCAATGAACTGAAAGAGGATGCGCAGCCGCATCATCTTGTTGCTTTTCTTTGCGGCTTCCATGCCGCCTTTGCCGAAATTCGCGATGCCTAAGGCCAACACAACGACAACCGCCGCCATGGCCAAAAGCAGAACGACCATCAAAAGGTCCATTACAAATCACCGTCCGGTTTTTTCGATTATGCCCCATCTAGCGTCAGGGCGTCAAAAAGCGAACGGGAAATTTCGTCTCAGATGTCTGACAGTATGCGGTCGGTGGCCTTGGTGGGCAAAACTCGGCGCAGAACGCCGGCGATGTAGGTCGGCGTCGTCACGTAATAGCGCGGCTTCGGGCGCCGGGCTTCTACCGCGTAAGCCAGTTTGTCAGTCACGGCCGAGGCGGGCAGCTCGAATCGATCTGGGCCGTTGCTTTCATAGAGCCGTTTCAACAGCGAGGCTTCGTATTTTGCACGTAGGGCCGAGTTTTCCCAATCAATGAATCTTTCGAACATCGGGATTGCTTTTTCCCTGAGTTTCGAAGTGATTGGTCCAGGTTCGATCAGGACGACGTGAATCCCGGTATCGCGCAACTCCAACCGCATCGTATCGGTCAAGCCCTCGATGGCGTATTTGGTGGCTACATAGGCTCCGCGCCAGGGAAAGGCGACAAGGCCCAGAACCGAAGAACACTGAACAATTCGGCCATGGCCCTGTTCCCGCATGACGGGAATCACTTGGCGTGTCAGCTCATGCCATCCGAAGACATTGGTTTCAAAGATATGGCGCAATCCGTCTGTTGGAACGTCTTCAACGGCCCCTGGCAGACCATGGGCGCCGTTGTTGAACAAGGCATCCAGAGTACCGCCCGTGGCCTCAAGCACAGATGATAATCCTGACGTGATGCTTTCGGTTTCTGTATAGTCGATCCTGGGGCTTTCAAAGCCTTGCGCACGCAAACGATCGCAATCGCGTTGTTGACGGCAGGACGCAAAGACACGCCAGCCGCGTGCACGCATTCCGTGTGCTGCATCCAGGCCTATTCCAGAAGAGCATCCTGTAATGAGTATCGATTTCTGCATGAGCCTTCCGAACCTGAACCCCACCCATAGCTATGGCGGGGTTTGTGGCAGGGCAATGATGCTCGGACGTCAGTTTGTTGTTTTCCGGACAAGTGATGCCGAAATCCATCCAACTTGTTGCTCGGGCAACACGCGTAGGCGTAACCACCCTGTGCCCGATTCGCTCAAGACTTCGACCTGTTGGCCAATGCGAGCCTTGCCGATGATTGGGTAGATGGTCCCAGGGCCGTCGCGCAAGTTTACGCGGGTGCCCGAAATCTCGCGAATGTCTTTTGGGGCTTCAAGGGGCGCGGGCAGGTCAACGGTTGGCAATTCAGCATCGGTCGCAACCTGTTCAAGCGAAGACACGCCTTCTTCCAGAGAAGCCAAGGTCAGGGTCACGTTTTCATCGCTAAAAAGCGAAGGATTCGCCCTCAGCCCTGCTGCGACCTGCGACAGCAGTGCTTTGGTTTCCTCCTCACCCAGTTGGGCCGTGGCTTCATCCGGCTCCACTGTGGGTTCGGATGAAGGTAAGGGTACATGTTCGGGCTGGATGGATGCTTTTGTTACCAGGCTCGTCGCTGGTGCGGTTTCGATAACAGGGCGGACTGGTTTCGGCGCAACAACAACACGTTCTGGTTCGGCTTCACGTACGCCGCGCGGTTCGAATTCGGGACCTCCACTCATCACGTAAAAGGTCCAGCCAAGAGCGGCAAAGGTAACTAGCAACAGTCGCATTGTGGCCATCCCCCAATGGTAATCGTAACATCAATAAAAAGGCAGCAGTTCAATTGATGAAAGCTTACCATATTTTCAGCGATGAGTCGAAAAACGGGGGAAAACAACCACCTGTCTCCCCCTGTTGCAAAAAGCGCGACTTGTCCCCAGCTAAATACCTGCTGCTTGCTTTACCAAGACGCGCTTGCGTCGTATCACATCATATATGAACGATACCATCGACGACCCCAACATGGAGGCCCCTGAGAATGGGGGCGAGGTAGCCGAACCGCTCCGCCGCGCGATTGGCGAACGCTATCTGACCTATGCTCTGTCCACCATCATGCACCGGGCCTTGCCCGACGCGCGTGACGGTTTGAAGCCGGTTCACCGGCGAATCCTCTATGCGATGAGAGAGCTGCGACTAAGTGCAACCGGAGGATTTCGTAAGTCGGCCAAGATTTCGGGCGACGTGATGGGTAACTATCACCCGCACGGCGATGCTGCGATCTATGACGCGATGGCGCGCCTGGCGCAGGATTTCAACGTCCGTTACCCGCTGGTCGACGGGCAGGGGAACTTTGGCAATATCGACGGCGATAACCCGGCGGCCTCACGTTACACCGAAGCGCGGATGACCATCGTGGCCGAAGCGCTGCTTGAGGGTCTGAACGAAGACGCCGTCGACTTCCGCGACAACTATGACGGCACACTGACCGAACCGGTCGTGCTGCCTGCGCAGTTTCCGAACCTGCTGGCCAATGGGTCCAGCGGTATCGCGGTAGGGATGGCGACAAATATTCCGCCGCACAATATCTCGGAACTCTGCGACGCCTGTCTGCATCTGATCAAGACGCCGGATGCGCGCGACGATACGCTGTTGAACTACGTCCCCGGTCCGGATTTCCCCACAGGCGGTGTCATTGTCGAACCGTCTGAGAATATCGCGCAGGCTTATCGCACCGGGCGCGGGTCGTTCCGCCTGCGCTGTAAGTTCGAGGTCGAAGATCTGGGCCGTGGTCAGTGGCAGATTGTGGTCACCGAGATCCCCTATCAGGTTCAGAAATCCAAGCTGATCGAAAAGATCGCGGAACTGATCCAGACCAAAAAAATCCCGATCCTCGCCGATGTCCGGGACGAATCTGCTGATGACATCCGCCTGATCCTCGAGCCGCGTTCCAAGAACGTGGACCCCGAGGTGCTGATGGGGATGCTCTATCGCAACTCGGACCTTGAGGTGCGGTTCAGCCTGAACATGAACGTGCTGATCGACGGTGTGACGCCCAAGGTCTGCTCGATGAAGGAAGTTCTGCGTGCCTTCCTTGATCACCGGCAAGAGGTGCTGCTGCGCCGATCGCGTCATCGCATGGCCAAGATCGACCATCGCTTGGAGGTGTTGGAGGGCTTTATCGTTGCCTTCCTGAACCTCGACCGTGTGATCGACATCATCCGCTACGACGACGACCCCAAGGCCGCGCTGATGCGCGAGGATTGGGGCATCGACCACGTCCGCGCGACCAGCGAGGCCGACTATGTCTCGCCCAAACCGGGCGAGGGCGAGCTGTCCGAGGTTCAGGTCGACGCCATCCTTAACATGCGTCTGCGCAGTCTGCGCCGTCTGGAAGAGATGGAACTGGTGCGTGAGCGCGACGAGCTGATGCTGGAACGCGCCAACCTCGAAGACCTTCTGGCCGACGAAGGACTGCAATGGGCCAAGATTGCAGAGCAGCTGAAAGAGACCAAGAAGACCTTTGGCAAAGACTACGAAGGCGGCGCGCGTCGGTCTCAATTTGCCGAGGCGGGTCAGGTCGAGGAAGTGCCGCTTGAGGCGATGATCGACAAAGAACCGATCACGGTTGTCTGCTCTCAGATGGGCTGGATTCGCGCCATGACCGGCCATATCGACCTGAAGCGCGAGTTGAAATTCAAGGATGGCGACGGCCCGCGTTTCATCTTCCATGCGGAAACTACCGACCGCTTGCTGGTGTTTGCCTCGAACGGGCGATTCTACACGCTCAGCGCCGCGAACCTGCCCGGTGGGCGAGGCATGGGAGAGCCGCTGCGTCTGATGGTCGATCTGCCGAACGAAGCGCAGATCATCGACATCCTGATCCACAAACCGGGGCGCAAACTGCTGGTGGCGTCAGATGCTGGCAATGGCTTCATGGTGCCCGAGGATGACGTACTGGCCCAGACCCGCAACGGTAAACAGGTGCTGAACGTCAAAAGCGGCGAAACGGCGATGATCTGCAAACCGGTTGCAGGGGACCATGTGGCCGTGGTGTCTCAGAACGGCAAGTTCCTTGTGTTCCCGGCAGAAGAGCTGCCCGAGATGACTCGCGGCAAGGGCGTACGACTGCAGAAATACAACATGGCGCGGGGGCGACAGGGCACGCTGGAACTGGATGGCGGGTTGTCGGATATTACGACCTTCAATTGGGAAGAGGGCCTGAAATGGTCAATGGGTGGTGACAAGACTAGACACGAGGCGGATATGACCCAGTGGCTGGCCAAGCGCGCGAGCGTCGGGAAAAAGCCGCCCTATGGCTTCCCACGGGACTATAAGTTTTCGTGATCTGGCGGCCACAACAGTCAATTTCTGCCGATACGACTTTGCACAGGCCGTGTCGGTGCGCTACATCCCGTAAAACAGGCCTATCGAGAAGAGACACATGTTGCGAATTCTGACCCTGATTACCGGATTGGCCCTGATGGGCGCGTGTACACAGACGCAGGTTTACGAAGAACCCGAGAGCCTTGGGGAATTCAAACTGCGCGTGAATTACGCTTTTGCTGAAAAAGCAAAAAAAGGACCGGTGTCGCGGGACGCCACTCCAAAGGAGTGGGAGGATGCCATTCAAAACGCGGTGGACATTCGTCTGGGTCGCTACGTGGGCGCACAGGAATATGACATCGGTATCAGTCTTGAAGGCTATATGCTGGCCCCTCCCGGCGTGCCCGTGATCTATAATCCAAAAAGCACGGCAATTGTTCTGGTGAACGTCTACGACGTCCGCAAGAAAGAGTTCCTGGCCAAGGGCAAACAGTTTCAGGTTCTTGAAGACACAACCGGTGAAAGTGCTCTGGCCGGCTCGGGTCACACCCGCACGAGAGAAGAGCAAATGGACGGTCTTGCACTGAAAGTTGCCGACCGAGTCGAAGAATGGCTGGCCGAAGAACACAAGGAAAACGGCTGGTTCGACCGACGGCCTGACCTGATCCAGCCGCTGGAATCTGTCGAACTCACTCAAAATCCGGCGTCTTAGCTCGCTTTTCAGGCAGGATGTGCTTGATTTTCCCCTTTGAACCAAATATCTCGCGCGCGCAGATGTAACCACGGGACCAAGGGTCCCCCAAATCGCAAAAGGGCGCCTGAGGAA